>CAZAFH010000026.1:0-66920 GCA_964484265.1 uncultured Singulisphaera sp. | reverse complement strand
AGGGGAACAATCAGCGTACGCGCTCTTGACAGTGGGGCCATGATATGGGTTCGGCGGCACTCGCCATGTTGCTCACGGCGGATTCCGGCGAAACGGATATCCACCAGTTGAGTATCGGAATGACCCCACAAAGGTCAGGTTCGGCGAATCGAATCCGGCCGCTGGGGGATAGTCATACTCGCAAATCACAATCGCCGCATTCGCTTCTTTGATCCCAAGATCGGTACAACGCTTCAAGAGGTCGGCCTTGTAAGAGCCAATCCACGAAATATTGGCGGTAAGTTCCTCGACTGGAACCACATCGCCCCGAAACACAGCTTCCTGAAAATCGTGGTCATGCCAGCGAATTCCCAGGTCTTCCCAAAAATGGCATTTCGGAAAGTCGTCTTCGTCCGTGGCTTCGTAGTCTTCCTTCAGGTACTCATCGAAAGCTGCTTCGTTGGGAAACGACCCGATCCAAACGGAAACGAGGTCCACCGCTTCGTAATGTCCATCGAGCGGTCGCGGTTGGGCCATCGTTGTGTCCTGCCGCAGAACGTTAAGGATTTTATCCGTAGTGCTCCGCGTGCAAGCGTGACTGCTCGTGCGATCGCTTTGTTGCGGAGCACTACGGATAAAATCATGTTGGACTGAACCGCGGACCCAATCTCCTATGGAGCTGGAATCCGCGAATTCCCCTCATTATCCACCTGCAATCGCTCCCGTCAAGCAGTTTCCGGACGTTCTCATCGTGCGGCCTCCTCCTCTTTGTCGCTGCCAACCTTACCGATTTTGAGCAAAAATCGACCTCCGCGCGCACCCCGGACGCTCGGGCGCATGGCTCCTGGTTTCGCGCGACATCCTCTCATCCGCTAACTCGTGTTCGTGCCTTGCTCCGACGAGCAATCCTCCGCCTTTCGCTTCGCCAGCACGCGCCGCCGGAATAACTCGCCGCCGCACCGCGCGCAGTGCGGTCGCTCCGCAGGCTCCACCTTGCGCGGCGTCAGCAGCGCCAGCACTAGCAGCGCATCCAACAATTCGCGTGACAACGTCAAGCGACTCTTCCGCTGCCGACTCGCCAGCAGGCCGTAGTGCCGAATCTTCGTGAAGCCCCTTGGCAACACATGTTGCACGAACCGGCGTAAGAACTCCTCCGCCGACAGAGTAAGACATTTCTCTTTACGTGAATCTGCGTAGTCCTTGTAACGAAACGTCACATGGCCGTCTTCCAACTTCACGATCCGAGAGTTGCTGATCGCCACCCGATGCGTGTACCGCGACAGGTACTTCAACACCTGCTCCGGACCACCGAACGGCGGCTTCGGGAGATCAGGGATCAGGATTCAGGATTCCTGATTCCTGACTCCTGTCCTCGCGTTCCAGCCAGCGCGCTCGGCTCAGCGACTGACACTTCGGACAATGCCGATTCCGACACGAGTTGTACGCGATCCGCTCGTCGCCGCAATCCATGCACGTCTGCACATGCCCGCCCAGCGCCGCCGTGCGACACAGGGCCAGCACACGCAACGTCTTCTTCTGAACATCACTAAGATGTTTCCCGTATTTACCGATAAACGCCTCGCCGTGGCTACGTATCACGTCCGCCACCTCCAGCAGCGGACGCTCGCCAACGACGTGCGTGCTCATCGCTGGGCCTCCGGCGATTTGTTCCGCAACCGCAAGTCTTCGCTATACCGCTGACGTAACGGCGTCATCACGACATCTCCAAAATACGACGCTGCCGGGACATTTGGCGTCACTTTTAGGATGCGGTGTAAAGCGCAAAAGGGGAAAAAAAAAGCGACCCAAAACAGGCCGCTTCGCAAGAAATGTTGGACCCCGGCCTGGCCGCCGCGCATCGGTTTAGTTCAACGAATGAGCTCACCCGCGGCGGCCGCTGGTGAGACGTAATGTCTCGAAAAGCAGTAATGCGGCCGCCGGCGGGTGAAGCGTCTGGTTCGGCCCCAACACCCAGTGCAAGGTCTAGGGACGGCCCGGCCACGAATCCGTCGGCGCGGATACCGCACCGAACGCGGATTCGAGGGCTTTGATGAGCTGATCTCGTTCTTCAGGGACGCTCCCGTCGACTGAGACGACGTTGACGTAGATTCTGAAAACGGGCTCTTCCAAGCCCAGCGAAATCTCCCACAATTGGCCCACTCGTGTAAAGCCGCCCTCCAGCGTGCTTTTCGTCTTTTCGTGCTCTCGGCGAATCACATCAGGCACCTCAAAACCCTTATCGATCAGAAGTTGCAGCATCTCCAATCCATCGGAGCTCCACGCAAAACGGATATTGCGGAAGAGAGTGCGCAAGACCTTGCGTACCTCGCGGAACGTGCCGAGAGGTCGTCGATCCGGCCGTTGCATCACAATGGTGAGGCGGTCCATCAGGGTCCGTGGGGTTTCTCGTGAGGCCGAATGAAAAGGATAAGCTGCCGAGCCGCCTGCAAGACCTTTACGCCGCGCGAAACCAGAATGGCGGCCCGGTCAGCTTCATCCGCTGGATACTTCTTATGCCCCGCAAAAAGGAAGAGCCGGCGTCCCAAGTAAAACGGACTCATCGCCGAAGCGCGGTCCAACGTGGATCTTTCAGTCGGCATCGACGTGCCGACAACCACGAAGCGGGATCGCTCGGCTCATCCTTTTCAAGGAGTTTTCCATGCGCTTCTACAACCATTCCCACGCATTCTACGCCGGTGTTGATCTCCACGCAAGAAGCATGTTCACCCACATTCTCAACCACGATGGCAACACCGTCTTCGAAGCCGATCTGCCCGCCGGCCCCGACGCTTTTCGCAACGCCATCGCACCTTTTCGCGCGGGCCTGGTCGTCGGCTGCGAGTGCATGTTCTCCTGGTATTGGCTCGCCGATCTTTGCGAAGACGACGAGATCCCCTTCACGCTCGGCCACGCCCTCTACATGAAAGCCATCCACGGCGGCAAGGCGAAGAACGATCGCATCGATGCCGCCAAGATCGCCGGCCTTCTGCGCGGCGGCATGTTCCCGATGGCCTACGTCTAACGCTCACCCAACGCAAAACGATGCCATTCGCTCTGCTCTCCGTTCCTCTGCCGCCAGGTTTGAGACCTGCTTTGGCGAAACTTGCAGGGACGTCGAGCCTGCTACCGTTCCACGTCGATCGGCCGGCAATTCGATCGGGTACGCCAGAAATTGAAGTGTGACTGCCCGATCCAGGGCAGCGGATCGGCCGGCGGTGGAATGTAACCAGGTTGTGAAAACGGGAAGCTGGCTTCAACCTGGTGTTTCAATTCTCCGTGCGGTCCATCGAGCGGGACGCCTTTCAGAACGATCGGCTCGAAGAAAACCTTTCGGCCTTCGCGTTCGACGATGAAACCCTGGTCTGGGCCGCCTTGGGCCAAGCCATTTGGGCATGCGGAAATCGCTCGACCGTCTACGAAGATGATTTTCGTACCGTCGCGGTAGGTGTACATCGAACGGCACAGGCTATTGATGGTCCATCCGGAACGTGGTGTTCCTAGGTAGGAATCAACCACGTCCTTGGGAGTACCAAGCGTGACGATGGAAACTTGGAAATCTCCCTTGGCGCCCTTTTCAACCGCCGCAGGTTTCTTGGGATATGGGCCGACTGGCTGTGCCCTTCCGGCGGTTGGTATTACCGCTACAACTGCAAGAACAAGACCAAAGGGAACAAATCGTAGTGCAATTCGGTTCATTGCATCGTGTCCGTTTTTCAAAAGGATTGGGGAATTATCACCTGTATCGGTTGTGCTGCGTGATTTGTTCAATAAATCGATGCGTCGAGTGCACGGAAAAATGCAGCCCCGTTCGATGGGGTGGCGTCGCGTACTGGAGAACTTTATTGCCTTTCGATTTGGCGGATACGTTCATTCACGCGCCGATGCTCGTCTGCTCGGCCGTTTTTCTGCCAATAGTTGGCTTCATTTTCCAGGCAGAGGAGCAGGCCACCGATTCTACCCGTTTGCCCGAATCGCTCCTGAGCCTGATGCAACGCCTCGATCCCCTTGGCCTCATTTCCTGTCATCAGGAATGCGATACCGAGGTTGGCTTCAGCATCGGCACGCCAGAGGAAGTCAGCTTGCGAAGACGGAATGGATTCGCGCAGGAAGGCGAGCGCTTGCAATGTATTGCCGTCCTGAAGTTTCCCGGCGCCCAGTAGAGCCAGTCCGGAGGAGCGCCACGGCGAACCTGGCTGGTTGAGAAAGCCCGTCAAAAGACTGATCGCTGCGGGCGTCTGCTCCAAGGCAAGCAACGCCTTTGCTTGGTGCAACTTCAGAAAGTCATTCCATTCCGCGAAGCCTTGGGGGCATTCCGCGCGCCGAAACGCGGTCAAGGCGTCGGCAACCTCGGATCGCTGCAAGCGGCCATTGCCGATCACGAACCATACCGCGGATTCAACAGGAAATTCCGCCTGGCTGAGCGTGGAGTGGAGAACAGGAGGAACGAGTGTCGCAAGCGTCTTGCCCGCCTGCGCCGGCCAGGCAGCCGTCACAGGGCGCTCGGAGCACAAGCGATCGAGAATGGTCGGTATCGGCATTTTCGTCGCCAAATGTGTCGCCCCGACTGCGGCATTTTGCCAGGCATTTCCCGACTCTTTTTTCTGTCCGAGGCGGCGCTGGGCTTCAGCCAGTATCAGGTCGGCCAGGACGATCTGGTATGGATAACTCGTGAGGGCGCCGCGCTTGGCGAGCAAGAGGTTCGCGGCGTCGCGCCACTTGTTCGCCCGCGTCAAACTGTCCGCTCGCTGCAGGATTTGCTCGGCCTGAGCGATATTCGACGCTCCTTGCAGCCAGTTTACGAGCCCGTGCTTTTCAGGATGCTGAAGCAACACATCCAGCGCCCTGGCGATCTCTATTTCGATTTCGGTCGGCGCATGCTTTGGATCACGATTGCGAAGATACCGCAGGAGTGCCTCGCCGTGGTCCGTGACCAGCGTGTCGAGCGATGCGTGTCGGTTCGAAACAAGCAACTCCCCGGCATGACGCAGCAGCGCGGCGTTCGCGTCTGCCGAGTTAAGTCCCTTCAAATCGAGGCAATCGCCGCCGCACTTTACCTTCGTCTCGGCCTTCGTCGTGGTTTGCATTTGGATGCAACCCGCGCTCGCCAGGAGCAGCACGGAAATGGCAATTCGCATGACGCACTCCCGATTAATAGCGTTTCGGCTGAATCATATGCACGCGGAATAGGCTTTGCCCCGGCGTTACCGGCGGATTTGGCACGATCGCCTCGCGCGGCAGGAAGGCGCCGAGTTGCGAGAGGTTTCCCGCTTGCACGTTTGGATGGATGCTGCTGTTCTGTAGAAACGCCCGCGTCACATTGGTAGACTCGATTGCCGTGGTGAGAACATACGGGCGGATGAGGATGACAATTTCGCTTCGCGTGCGTTTGGTATCCTGGCTTCGGAAGAAAGTTCCCAAACCGGGAATCCGCCCGAGCACGGGGACTTCTTGCCGGGTGTCGGTGACGGCTTCCTGAATCAGACCCCCGACTGCAATTGTCAAACCGTCCTTGGCGATAAAGGTGCCTGTCAATGTTTGCTGCTGCACGGTGTCTACGGGGACCTGATTGACCGTTGAACCGTCGGAACTGACAAATGGAATCGTTGCACCTGCCTTGGTGACTGAGGAATTCTGCTGCATGATACGCAGCGTGACCGTTCGGTCTGCGTTGATATTGGGCGTGATTAGCAGCGTCGTACCGATCTGCTGCAAAATTGTATTTGGCGTCGGCGTGATCGAGGCAGTATTGGTGCCGGTGGCGAGTGTCTGTCCCGAATTAAAGCCGACAGTGATGGGAACCTGCGAGCCGGTGAAGATCTCGCTAACTTCGTTATTTGCAGTCATGAGCAGCGGTGTGGCGAGTTGGGTTACACGCCCCTTGTCTTCGAGTAATTGAAGACGAGCACGAAAATTAGCGCTGACCACTTGGAACAAGAAATTGCGCGGCGGCGTTGCAGCACCAGTCAAACCCGGCGCAATCGAGACAAATCGGCTAAGGTTTGCATCGTTCTGGGGCGGCAAGATATTTCCCGTCGTGAAGCTGCCCGCCAACAAGGCGCCATCGGTGAACTGGAAATCGAAGCTCGACGCGAATTCGTCCCGCAGATCGATCGACAGAATCTTTACTTCAAGCAGCACGGACGGCGTCGGGATGTCGAGTTTGCAAATCAGGTCTTCGATCTGGGCCATCACGTTGGGATCGCTAGTGCGGACGACGATCTGGTTGTTCGCCTTGACTACCGTCACGAAGATCGTGGCGGCCTGTTTATCAAAGAGCTGATAAATTCCAACGCGATCGACGTCTTTCTGCGAGAGCATGTTTTCGAGTTGCTGGCGTTCCTCGGAGGAAAGATTGTTGAGGCGTTGATCAGGTTTGGCGGCTTGCTGGCCGAGCGTCTGAAGCTGTAATTGCTGTTGATTTAGCCCGCCGCCGAAGCCGCCCAGCCCGCCAAAACCCCCGCCGAAGCCACCTAGTCCGCCGCCCATCCCTCCAAACCCCCCGCCATATCCGCCGCGTCCGCCGCCGAGCCCGCCGACCCCACCGCCGCGGCCGCCTAGCCCGCCGCCGAAACCGCCCAGCCCGCCACCCCCCCCGCCGAAGCCGCCTAGTCCGCCGCCGAAGCCGCCCAATCCGCCACCGACGATTGTGCTGCCGCCTCCGGTGCCAACGCCCATACCAATCTGACCGAAGATGCGGAAGCGGGCTAGCCGCTGCTGCAGATCGATGTATTGCAGGAAATCCGCAGTAGCCCCCAAATTGACAAGTACGCGCGAACCGAAAAGATCCTGGATAGCCTTGGCGACATTCATGGCGTTGGGATAAAGCAGCGTGAAGGTTCGTATCTGTTCTTCGCGGAATTCAGTCAGGTCACGTTGATTTTCCTTGGTCGTGAAGATGCGATAGATGCCGCTTTCTGCATCGCGGCGCCAGACGAGGCCATTCGCGCGGCTGACTTCCTCGATCGCTTGCTGTGCAGTCGCATTGGGCAAGAAAACGCTGACTTTCTGCTTCCCCGCTTCGGCGGAGGGCACTATCTTGATGCCGCTTTGCTGTGAAAGCAGCCGCATCGCTTCGATCATGGTCAAGTCACGGAATTCGACCAATTCCAAAGGCGCCTGCGCTAGATCACCCTGTGCCGGCAGCTTCCTGGGTTCGGGCGGAAATTCATTTTTCTGGACCATCGGTCGAGGCACTGGCAACAGCGGAATTGGATCGGCATTCACCTGCGCAGCGGGCTGGATGATCTCCACGTCTGCGAGAGAACCGAGCGCTGGAACCACGGGCTGCCCAAGCGATGAACCGGGAGTGTGGACACCACGGTCAACGATTCGATTTGACGGTGGTTGAGAAAATGAGCTGTCGGTAAAGCATGCGCCCCCAACGGCAACCGCAAGGAGCAAGAAGAACAGGAATTGCCTGTGCATGGGAATCCTTCCCGTTGAACATTGATTCGCCTCGTTCTGGGCTCCTCACCAAAACGCGACGAATCTTTGATCAAACAACTATTTGAGAACGATGATCTCCTTCAGTGGCAGCACTTCGATGCGAACCTCCCCGCTGGTGATTTCGAGGATTCGCAGTATCGTGTTGCCGCCACCTGGCAGCGAACTGCCTTTGCTGATCGAATAGAAGCGCCCTTCAACCTCCAGGAGTGCAATTGCCGGCTGATTTTTCGAGATCACGCGGCCACGCAATGCGACGATCGGCATCTTCGGTCCCGGTCCGACGGCGCCCTTTCCGGCCTTCTCTCCGTGGAGAAGTTCTTTGAGCTTTGGGCTGGGGCTCGTCGGATCTTTTGGCTCCTCCTTGGGCTGCGGCTTTTCGACTTCCTTTCTTGGTTCCTTGACATTCTTTGCCGGTTCCTGGGTAGGTCCTGCTTGAGACCAGACGACACCGCATAGGGTTACCAGCAGCAAAGAAGCGAACATCAGGGTTTGGAATCGAGGGTTCATCGTGCTCCTCCCGCCACGGAAAACATGGCGACGAAAAAAGCGATATAAACATACCCCACGATGCCACCCACGACGACGACGATGGCCGGTTCAATCAGCGTGCTGAATCGGCGGATCGTGCTTTGCAGTTGGGATTCGTGGAAACGAGCCACCTCCATGAGTACTTCTTGTAAGGTTCCGGCAGATTCGCCCACCGCGACCATTCGAGACAGCATCGGCATGAACGCCCTCGGCACTGCCAACGGAGCCGCCAGACTACTGCCCCGCAATATCGCTTCGCGGGCCTCCGCCACCAAGCCGGCCAGGAAGCGGTTGCCGTGCATCTTCTCAACCGTCTGCAATCCTTCGACCAAGGTGATGCCGCTTTGCAGCATCACGCTTAAGCCGTGTGCGAATTGCACCGTGGCGCCGAGGCGTAGCATGGAGCCAAGGATCGGCACCCACAGCAAAAACCGGTCAATTTTCAGCCTTCCTGGAGGCCAGAGGTATAACGCGATCAAGAATATCGTCAAGGTGAAGATACCGATCAAAATGTGGATGCCGTAAGACCGGAAAAATGCTGACAGGTCCAGAAGGTTCTGGGTCATCGGGGGCAACTTGCGGCCCAGAGCTTCCAGGAAAACTCGCAGCTTTGGGATGACGCCGACGATCATGAAAATGGAGACGCCTATGGCAGCGACCAGCACGATGGCAGGATAGGTGAGCGCGGTAAATACCTGGGTTCGCAACAACCGACGGCGTTCCATCGTTTCGGCAGCCCGGTAAACCACTTGGTCCAGCGTTCCTGTCAATTCGCCTACGCGAATCATTTGCAAGACCATGAAGCTGAAGCAGCGGTGGTCCGCCATCGCGTCGGCAAGCGTAGAGCCTTGCTGAATCCGATCGGCGACGTTGTTCCAGACCTTGCGCATTGCCGGCCGCTGGGCGTATTCCGCGATCGTCTTAAGAGTCGCCAAAAGCGTCAACCCGCTACGCAGCATCACGGACATTTGTTGCAGGCTCCATTCCACGTCCAGGGATCGAGGTGGTAGCCATGCTAAAGGATTAAGCATGTCCCCCCAGCTTATCGCCTGGATCGAGTCGGAGGCGGGTTGAACAGACAGAACCAGCCAGCCGCGCTGGCGCAGGGAATTAACCAGGTCCGCCGCCGAAGGAGCATCTTGCGTCCCCTCCTGGCGTTGTCCGGCGCCGTTTCGAGCCTCGAATGTGAATACCGGCATGAATGCCTCGTTTGAAATCACCAGGCGCTGACCGCCCCAACCACTTCGCGAACCGATGTTGTCCCGGACAGCAGCTTCAGAACGCCGTCTTCAAGCAATGTCGTGATTTTCTGTTTCCGCATTTGCTGGATTAACTCTGCTTCCTCAGCACCTCGCGCGATGTTTCGCGACCATTCTTCATCGAGCGGCAGCAATTCGAACAAACCGATGCGACCCAGAAATCCCTTGCCCGCGCAGTAGATACATCCGCCTGGATCGTAGACGGTTTGACCCGCAAGGTTCGGATCGTTCAGCGCTGCGGCTTCCTTGGCGGTTAACTCACGCGGCTTGCGACAACGCGGGCAAAGTTGGCGAACCAACCTTTGCGCAACGACCAACCGTAACGTGGCCGCGATCAGAAAACGATCCACGCCCATGTCCGCCAGGCGCGTGATGACACTGATGGCCGAGTTCGTGTGCAACGTGCTGAAGACCAAATGCCCGGTCAATGACGCCTTGATGGCTACATCCGCCGTCTCACCGTCGCGAATTTCGCCGATCATCACGACATCGGGATCGTGACGCAGCACGCTGCGAAGAGCCTTGACGAAGGTAACCTTGTCTGCACTATCCACCTCAACTTGCGCGACGCCTTTGATCTCGTATTCGATCGGATCCTCGACCGTCAGGATGTTCAATTCCTCTCGGTCCATCAACCGACGAATGGCGGCATAAAGGGTCGTTGTCTTGCCGCTGCCGGTCGGTCCTGTCAGGAGAATCATTCCGTGAGGATGTTCGAGATAGCGACTGAAGGTCAACAGGTCTGGCTCACGCATACCGAGCCGTTCCAACGTGAGCGATTCGGTTTGCAGAGCGAGCAGGCGAAGCGTCATTCGCTCGCCGTATTTTGTCGGCATTGTCGCAACGCGGATGTCGATGGTCTGTCCCGTGCGGCCATAGCGATGCTTCAATCCGCCGTCCTGTGGAGCCCGCTTTTCGGCGATGTCCATTCCGCTCAAGACCTTGAATCGGCTGACGACGCCACTTTGCATCGTGGTCGGCAGGCGATGATAGCGTTCCAGATTGCCGTCAACGCGAAACCGGACTTGCAAGCCGTCCTGGTCCGGATCGATATGGATGTCGGATGCCTGACGCAAGATTGCCGCATGGAGCAGTTCGTCACACAGAGCAATGCAATCGTCCGGTTGCAATTCAGCCGGCGAACGAACATCGATGGAGCGAGGCTTGCCCGCGACGCCGTTGGTTCCTTTGCTTTGAAGGTCGGAATAGACGCGATCGAGCGCGCGTTTGAGAGATTCGGATTCCGCCGGTTCAGCCCGCACCGGAGAAGCGACCATCTTCTCGACCGCCTGCAAGGCGGCAGCATCCTGCATATTCGCGCAGGCCACATGTACGTGCCCATCCGCGAATGCGAACGGCAGCACTTGCCGACGCAACGCGAGACTTGCCGAAATCCGCAACGCCCAGGCCGGGTCAATCTTGACTTTGTCCATGTTCAACAGCCCGATGCAGTCCGCATCCTTGGGCAACTCGACATATTCAACACCGAAGCTCAAAGATTCGGCCACATTGTCGGCCCAGGCGATCCGGCCCTTCCGCGTGATCTCTTCCCACGGGGATTGAATGACCAACGTAAGAATCGTTCCCTTGTCGAGGCGCAAATTTGCGGCATGCTCTGCCAACACAAAACTCGCTCCGCCGCGTGATACCTCTTTCAAGCGTGCAGACCATTGGCGTGAGTCGTACGTGAAGGAGGTTGGATAGGCGGCAGCAGGGATGGAGCGAAGCGTCCCCCTTCTCTCTCCACGCATGCGTGAGGAGAAACTGCCGGAATCCTTGGAGGAGCGTTGGGTGTCCTTCATCGCGCACCTCCCACGGGACGAGCCCCTGGTTTGCGAAGCAGGTTGACTCGGTCGCGCACTATCGCGGGATTCCGGGCCACGGTGAAGGCAGTAGTTTCCGAAATCAGATTGCCGACCAAGAGCCGGGCCAGATCTTGCTCCAGAGTTTGCATTCCTTGCGCCGATCCCGTTTCCATCGCCGAGTAGATCTGGCTGCTCTTGGCGGTGGCGATCAAATTGCCTACCGCGGCATTGACCATCAGCACTTCGCTGACGGCAACGCGGCTGCGTTTGTTCACGGCCTTGCTTTGTTGCCCCGCTGACCCGTCGGCGATCAACAGATGCTGCGCGACGATCGTGCGCAATACCAACGAAAGTTGCCGGCGAATACCGGTTTGCTCATCGGCGGGAAAGACCGAGACCAAGCGTTCAATCGCGCCGACGCAATCGCCTGCGTGAACCGTTGTCAGCACCAGATGGCCCGTTTCGGCAGCCGTGATGGCCGTTCGGATTGTCGCCAGATCGCGAATTTCGCCGACCAAGATTACGTCCGGATCCTGTCGCAACGACGCGACCAAGGCGTCGTTGAAGCTACCAGCGTCGCTGCCGACTTGCCGTTGATTGACGAGGCACATAGCCGATGGGTGGAGGTACTCAATCGGATCTTCAATCGTTACGATATGGCATCGCCGTGTCTGATTGATGCGATCCACCATGGTCGCCAATGTCGTGCTTTTGCCCGCACCAGTGGGACCGCAGACGACTACCAACCCATCAGGTAAATCGCAAAGTTGATACAAACTCTCGGGCATGCCCAGGTCGGCCAGCGTCCGAAAGCGATCTTCAAGTCGGCGCAGAGCGATGGCCAATTGTCCTTGGCGACGAAACACGTTGAATCGAAAACGGGTTCCATCTGGCGCGCTGAGGGCCCCATCAACAGAGCCCGTGGTTTGCAATGGTGACGAATCGAAAGGCGTCATCAACTCCTTGGCGAGATTCTCTAGCTGTTGCGAGACAATCGGATCACGGCCCTCGGCTGGCGCAAGGACGCCATGCACGCGAAAATACGGAGATAGCCCCGGCGCCAGGTGCAAATCGGAGGCGTCCCGGCGCACGCACTCCGCGAGCAGATCCTCCCATTCTTGACGAACGGCGAGCATTGCACCATTTTGCTCCGGAGGGGAGTTGGCCGTGGTCATGGAATTCTCTCAAAGCCAAACGAGTAAGGTCCATTCGCGTCGGTCGGGGTCGCTGGTTGTCTTCATGGTCAGGCCCACGGGAATGGCCAGCACCTGCCCGGTCGCCAATTCGTCCAGCGCTCGATGAACGTCCAAAAACCGGCCATGAAATCGAATCCGGCGCAATTGAGGCTTTTGGGCGCTCGATAATTGGGCCATCTTTTGAACGACACTTTCCAGCGACGCGTTCACCTTGGAATCCCTGCCGCCCGATTCGACTTCGGTATCCTCCAAGGAACTCAGGTGGTGCTTATTTAGTAGATTCGTGAGCTTCTCCACGCGATCGTGGCGCTGGGAGCCCGGAACGCAAAAGGCTGTCTCATGGCTCCATTTTTTTTGCAGGAGTTTTAGCTTTCCATCAAGTTGGTCCGTTTCCTTTCTCAGCTTCGATAGTTCCATTCGTTGGCCGGCGAGCTGAGCATGACTCGGCGCCGTCATCCTCGCATCGGCAAGCGATTTCGCCGCGCGAGTCCGATCTGCGAGCTTACCACGCAGAAAAAACACTCCATACACCGCCACCACGATGATGGCGGGCAGGAGGATGGCCAGGATCTTGTCGCGTTCATTCAGTTTCATGGCCTGCGGCAGCGGTGAGTCATCTTACCGGCCTTTTCCTTTCTTCGTTTCCACACGGGTGTCCAATGTCATGTCCTTCGCGCTTTTGAAATGGATGTCGAACGACCAAGGCCCGCCGTTCGCTGCTAACTTCAGCGCTTCTTTCTTGGGGGACTGCACTTCCCAGCCTTGGTCAAGAAGTGCCTGGGCAAGCCTGTTGGCAAACTGGTCGGCCAATTCGGGTTGCAAGCAATGCCCCCGAAGCCGCGGTTCTCCAGCTTCGACCTCAATTTTCTCAACGTACAAATCCGGAGGATGAATCTCCCGAAGAGTCGTCAGGAGCTTGGCGAGACGCTGGCGATGCGTCCCCAGAACCCTCAACGATTTTTCGAGTTTCTCTATTTGCGTCTGAAGGTCCATTTGCTTGGACTTCAGCTCATCTACCTGCTTTTTGACTTCCGTCATGTCTTTCGTGTGGTCCTGAAGGTGCTTCAACTCCGAATTCGTGGCTTGCACGGTCCCATCCAGCCAGTAGTGAAGGGCACCGCATGCGACGATCATCAGGAAAGCAAGCCCGATCGCTATCGTCCAGTACACGCCGACCGAAAGTGGCTTGCGTACGGGGCGAAAAAGAGGAACGCCCACCGCCTTGCCGTTCAAGAACTCAGCCCAGGCCGACAACCAGCTAGCCAGCTTCTTTTCTTCATCCAGGGCGAAGAACTGAGATAAAGTCGGCGTGGGCGATGACATAGCAGGGCCGGCAAGCGTTTCTTGTTCCGTGCTCGCCAAACCTTGGCACCACGCGCTCCATTCCGCTTTCCATCGTCCGAGTTGCGGATCGGAGTTGAGCACTTGAACGGCTGCCGAACCGGACGAATCGCCACGCAGCATAATAACCGCGTCAGGCCAGAGTTCCATCCGAGCCCATTGTTGCGACGAGTTCCCTGCAGAATTCAAGGCGTGTGGCAACCCACCCGGATGGCCAATCCCGCCCAGGCGAGCGCCCGCCCTGGCGACGATCTCGCTGGCTTGCTCGAAGTCAGTCGTCCGTGCCTGTACGATCCAGTACCCCTGATCAGACGGCAATACCTGGACCGCAACCATTGACTCAAACGCACTCTGCCCCGAGAGCGACTCCGCCTCGAAATTTAGTGCGGCGGCCAACTCGCCTGGTGACATGGCCGTGGTCGATACGTTGGGGAGGGTAAGCGTCTGGGTCCAGAAATCACTGGAGAGAATGAATACCTTGTTGCCTGCCTTTGCTCCCAATCCGAGCGCGATCTCAACTAACATCGGCCAATCTTGAACATTGGGCCGAGCCTGACTCCAAATACCCAGCAACGCGTTGGACCAAGAGAAGTCCGCGCGCACAATCACCCGGCGCGTGAGTAGCAGGATCGTAGTGGCGGCACGAGTGGCCATGCGAGCATCTCATGTTTCAGCACTCCGGCTGATGGTTCCACAGGATGGCATCCTTGAGTAGCTTTCTTGCGCTACTTGAGATCGAATCGAATGTCTTGTATCATCCCTCCTGCTGGGATTCGTAGGCGAAGGATTGGGCTTTTGTTCAAGCCATCCTGATAGGCACGCAGCACCATGTTCCCCGTGGCGGGCATCGGACTGCCGTTGACTTTCGCGTTCAGCAGCGTTGGCGCCGAGAGGTCCTTGAACGTGAAGGTATATGGCGGGGGAATGCCGGTACCGGTGTCTTCCACGGGGACCTTGCTTGCTAGTGTCCAGGTGTTGGTCGCCGCGTTGAACAAGGCGGGGTTCGAGAAGTCAACATAGAAAAGCCTCACCTTGACATTCGCCGCACCTGCCGTCGTGGTGTCGGTATCGATCACAGTACCGGTGATGACGGTCGAAAGGTTCGTTGGATTGTTGGTCAAACTCGTGGAAACCTGCTTGTTGGCCAGGACATCGGTATAAGCATCCGAAACGATTCCGCTGTACTGCATTGAGAGCACGACATCCCCTACCGTGTCGACTTTTGCAGGCCCGAATTTCAAAAGACTGAATGCGTTGCCGTATCCATCGTAAAGCGAAAAGCCCTGCTGACTTGTGGGTGGCAGCCGGAGGTATGGTCCGCGCCATCCGGCCAGGATCACCACGTCCGAATTGATTGGATCGCTGGCTGCCGGGACGACGACTGCTTGATAGCTGGGAAGTGTCCCTTGAGCCCACAGTTCCGAAATCTGTAAGTTCGTATCCGCGATCGGCGGTCGACCCAGGTCGGCGACAAACCCCGACAGCATTGGCGTCCCGTCCGGTTGCGTTTGATTTGGCGTCCCGAGCACTGCGGACTGCACATTACCGAGCGTTCGCTGTGTCGCCTCAAAGCGAGCCTGATCCGCCAGATAATCAAGTGACTGCACCGCAATGACCGTCATGATCGCCAGGATGACGAGCACGACGAGAAGTTCCACCAATGTCAATCCATGCCGCCGGCTACACTTACTCTTTCTGAAACGAGCGTTCATGGGTATTGATCCTGAGAGAGAATGAACAGGACGAGGTCATTACCGCGCTGATCTGCCGCCGACGTGTTGGAAATCGTCGGTATAGTGGGCATCAATACCGTGGCCAGCGTGTTGATCACGCTTATTGATTTTCCGTTTACTGTTTTCGCTGGCGCGCCCGCCGACACGAGCCGCACGTATTTCGTTTGCACATCCAAGCCATCCGTGGTGTTCGGCCATTGCAGCACAATCGGATTCTTCCAGCCGTCAAGAAATGCCGGATCGTCCTGGTTGCCGTAACCAACGAAGGATGCATCAAGGTTGGCAAGATCAAATTTGCCGGTCGCCTGCATGAGATACGGCCCGCGCCAACCGCGGCGTGTGACCGGGTCGAACGCGATCGCATGTCCGAGGGCGTCCAGGGGAGGGTTTTGCAAATCAGCTAATGAATTCGGCATGCCCGTACTGTTGGCAGCGACACCCTTCGGGCCCGTTACGTCGGTAGTCTTCTTGACGACTGCGACGCCTTTCATGTCCTGATAGTAGGCCTGAACCGCATCGCGAAGTGCTTTCATGGTCGTCTTGGTCGCCATCTCGCTGGCGTCTTGGGTCGCGTTTGAAACCAATGGCACGACGATCGCCGCCAAGGCCACCAGAATCACGAGCACAACGGTCAACTCCATGAGCGTCAAGCCGGGGCGTCTTATTTGGTATTGCCGCATATAATCACCGATCACGGGGATATTTCAAAGCTCCCTGACGACCTGTGGCAGCCGGCCCGAGCCGACCACCGAGGAGCAGGCGTCAGGGGAGTTACCCATGTGGATCAGGGCTCATTCGCCACAACAGGGACACACTTTCGGCACCAATACCGTTAGCGTCGCCGAGTATTTCGTTGACTTGTAATTCTCGCCAGTTTCCTTCAAATCTTGCCAGTGGGCAACGATCAGGTAATAATTGCCATCCGTCGGCGTGAAACTGGCGCGACCTTCCGGATCGGTCTTGCGTTCATACCGCTTGTCGAATCCTTCCGTGAGCGTCTCGCCGCGAGGGATGAACGAGACAAGTGCGTCTGGAAACGGTTTTCCCTTGTAGAGAAGTTGCACCTTTATCGGCGTGCCCGGCCCCATCGGAGTGACGGGATTCGTTTCCGGAACCAATTCCAGGGGATGCCCCAGCGCTTTGGCGAACCCCGGATTATCTCGCGGCACATTGTCGAGGCTTTTGCTTGCCACGAAATAGACCTTCGCGCTCTGAATCGACCGAGCCGTGCCGCCGTAAGGCACGACTTTATCCGAGAGGTAGGCGACGCTGTAAAGCCCCGGCTGGCCGCACGTGAAGCGCGTGCTCCAGTAGCCTTCCTTCGGTGCATACCCCAGGTCCACAAGCCGATCCTTGATGTCAAAACGCTTCCCGTCCGGCGCGATCACATGGAGCGTGTTGTTCGTCAGATCGACTTTGCCGGCAATCTTGAAGTCGCGATGGTCATTGCCGTGATTGCCAAGCATTAGGTCGATATGGACGGCATCGCCGATCCGCACGAGATTGGTGTTCGTTTGGACCCAGGTGTC
Source organism: uncultured Singulisphaera sp. (assembly GCA_964484265.1). Taxonomy (GTDB): domain Bacteria; phylum Planctomycetota; class Planctomycetia; order Gemmatales; family Gemmataceae; genus SIAQ01. The sequence continues at coordinate 50,104 of CAZAFH010000026.1, read as the reverse complement.
GTGGGCCAGCGTCAGGTCAGCAGCAGTGACAAGGGCGAATATCGCGAATAACGTGCGATACATAAACGAGGCCTCAGATTTTTGGGACTTTAACCCCCTGATGTCCGTTGGCTGCCGGCACGTACCAACAACCGAGGAGCGAACACCAGGGGGTAGTTGCATTGGAGAAATCAGTTAGGAACTTGTTCCTTGGAGAAATTGTTCAGGTTGTCCATCAGACAGGTTCCGTCAGGCGCGAAACAGCCCGTGTAACGCGCCTTGAAATAGTTGCTGTCCGTAGTGGTGGTCACACCAGGGCCTGGGACCATGAACACGCAGAAACCACGCGCGTAGTATTTCGCAGGGTTGGCCGACTGGAACAACGGCGTGTCTCGTACAGCATTTCGTTTCAGCGAGGCCTCGTTGCCAAAACCAACCACGATGAAGTTATTGTTCCATTGGCTCGTGAACGGCTGGACCGAGAAAGCGCGATCGGAGAAAAGCACGTTATGCCCACCGGCGGCGTCGAAAGCCGCGCCGTCAAAAAGCGCAATGCTGCCAAGGGACATGAACATAAGCTTCGTGCCGGATGCGATCGGAGCAAAATCTCGCCCGCTGTCGCTCGGCGCACCGGTCCATGCTTCATCCTGGAAATGGACACCGGTGAGTCCCGCGTCAATCAAGCTCTGCGCTTGCATTGGCGTTAGCGCTTGCGGCACAAGCGTGGTGCCGGCAGCGCCGGCCGTGTCGAGTGCGCCGGAAGCGATTTTCGGGTGTAGCTTCGTGTAGGGGACTCCAGCGCTCGTCAAGATTCCGTCCCAGGCCGACGGAATCTTGTTGAACTGGGCCTCAAAACGGGCTTCGGCTTCATTGATTCCCTGGATGATGGCTGCATTCGTCGAGGTGTTTGCCTGGTCGGTGACACCACTGATGAGCGGAATGACCAAGGCGGCGAGGGCCACGAGGATAACCAACACGACAACCAACTCCATCAGGGTCAAGCCAGGACGATTATTGATTTTTGCTTTCATGGTTTCAGGGTTCCTTTTTTGTGTATCAGTAGTTGTTTGCAGACACTCTCCCAGCGCCAGCCGTTTTGGCTGCGCGGAATAGCGACCGGCGCGACGGAAGCGAATCCGACACGCTCGCCACGGCGAGCATGTCTCGACGCAACTGACGCTGTCTGATTGGTTGGATTCCCACGGCGCAGCAGTCCACGACGGCCATCGGCGCATGAGGGAAGCAGGAAAACGAAAACCGTTCAGCAAGATCGAGGCGGTGGGCTGGGAGGCGGAGTTGAATGGACGGAAGCAGAAACATCGCTGGACGTCAGCCAATGAATAAACACCCAGCGATGTTCCCAAAAGAACCAGGCCGTTGGCGGAAGCGATATCGGAACGTTTGTCCAAGATGTGCTCTCCCCACGGCATTGTCGCGCCGAGATGCCGAGCACCCACGTTACGCCGTTCGAGCTTTTCTCGCCTTCGGGTTTCTTGGGATTCGGTTTCACGGGTTGTGGCGGAACAGGTTCGGAGGGTTGAGGTTTGCAGCAGCAGTTCACCGAACAAGTTCCGGGCGTGCAGCAACAGCAACGGGTCGGCTTCGCGGCAGGAGCCAGTTGGGTTTCGCTCACGGCTTCGGCTCGCACCGGAGCTTGCGGGATCGGAAAGCCGAGCGTTCCGGCGACGTAGCCAGCGAGCGCGAGCGCGACGACGATAATTCGTCGCAGCTTGGCTCCAAGCATGGTTATTCGTCGGCGCGTAAACATGGTCAATCACGAGGAAAAAGCTAAACAGGGCTGGGAACGGCAATTCTATGCCGCTTTGCGGGTTCGTCAACCATCCTGGCAAGCAACAGGGAAACTGGAACGCATGATGCATAAGATGAACAACGCCAGAATTACGAGCCGCGATTGAGACGCAAGGCCCAAGTCGCATCGTCGAATCAAGCTCCCTGATGACCTGTGGCCGCCGACACGAGCCGACATCCGAGGAGCAGGCATCAGGGAGTTTCTGCATCACAGAAACCGATCCGTTATTTGTAAGGACGCTAATCCTTGAGCTGATCCCACCATTCCTTGGTGTGCGAACCGCTGGTCGCCAGGCCGAAATCGTGGAACGCGACCGTGCCGACGTAGCGAGCTTTGGTCATCGTCTTCTGCGTACCGTCGTAGTCGCGCGCAACCATGTAAATAGCGGCAAACGGCATGTAAAACGTTGCCGGGTCTTCCGTTTTGACATCGGCGAAATGATAGGGAGGCTCATTCGCCATGTTCCGGAACAGGGTGCATTGCTTGTTCATCCCGAAAATGACGTATTTGTAGTTCCCCGTTGAACCATCGGTCGCGGCAACGCCATTGGCGCCGGTCGGCAAGCCCACGTAATCCGCGCCGACCTTGGTAAGGACTGCTACCGGCATCCCACCTGCGACAGTGGTATACGTCGGCGGCGTTTGCTGACTGTCGCTGTAGGGCCAAAAGGTCGGCCGCCAATCGCCGCCGGTGCCTGGATTCTCCACGATGTTGGTGACCTGCACGCAACCCCAGTTGCTGAGCGAGGCGGCTTCCGGGCCAGTCAACGTCCCTGCGACAAATGACGGCGTGGGCTGTCCGGCAAGCACGAAGGTCGCCAGGTTGTTGCCGACCATCAGATTGTCGAACTTGTTCGGAATCTCCGAATACAGTCCTTCGTAGGCTTGAACGATCTTGTCCATTTCCGAGATATTCGCGGTGCATGACGCCACATTGGCGCGATGGATCATGCTGGGAATGATCGCCACGACTATGCCCGTCAAGGCGACCACAATCGCCAGCACGACGACCAGTTCCATCAGCGTCAGGCCGGGTCGCGGCGGACGCAAACGATTTTGTTTCAGCATGGAGTTCTCCTCAAAGTGGCTTGATGTCCGCACGGAGAAAACAAGTTCGAACAGGAGAAAGCCTCTCTGTTAATCCGTGCAAAGGCCAATTGTACAAGGGGAACCCCAGTGCGGTAATACGAATTTATTTTTCTTCACACGGAATTTTTCGCTGGCGTTCGGGATAGTAGCTCCCTGACGACCTGTGGCCGACGGCACGAACCGCCGACCGAGGAGCAGGCGCCAGGGAGCGTCTTCATGGTGTTTTGGAAGCCATCCGTGGCCGCTCCGATCATCCGGGTTTTCGCGTTATTGTTTGGCCGCTTCATAATACTCTTGCAGGTGGTCATCACCGCCGGCGATACCATCCGGATGGAGCGAAACGACGCCGATAAATGTCGCTCTCTCCAATGGAACAGGCCCACCCGCGCTTCCTTTGGCAACACGGAAAACCAGGCCGAATCGTCCGTACACATTGGCCGCGTTTGTGTTTGCATTCTCACCGAAATGCGTTGGAGCGTCTGACATTACTCGGCCCTGCATCGTGCTTGCTTTGCCCAATCCCAGAACGACATACACGCCGCCCAATTCCGCCGTCGGCACGGTGATTAGCTTCCCCTCCACGGCCGTCGCGAGAACTTGCGAGACAACGGCTGTTCCCGTGGTCAAATCGGTTGAGACCGGTGGATTTGCCGTATACGGGGTGTAGGTCGTGCTTCCGCCAGCAGCTGTGACAGCTGCCTTGGTCGGATGCAGCAGCGCAGCGCTTGTCAGTCCCGCATTGACCAGGGCTGCCGTGGTGCCGGCATCGAGCGTCAGCGGCGTGATTTGCCCGCCTACAGCCGGATTGCCGCCTTCGCTGGGGAGATAATCGATCACCGCCGCTCCGCTGACGAGGTTGTCCAGATTCTGCGGATAGCTTTGATAAAGTTGCTCGTAGGTCTGAACCCACTTGTTGATCTCGCTGATGTTGGTCGCACCGGTCGACGTGTGCGCCCGGTTCAGCATGTTCGGCAGCATCGGGATAAGAATGCCTGCCAGTGCGATCAGAATAACGAGGACGACGACTAACTCAATGAGTGTCAGGCCTTGCCGACGCCAGATTTCGACACGATTCGCGTTCATGTACTCACTCCTGTAGATAGGTTTTGTTTGCGGAATCCAGGTTTACGTCACGGCAACGTGGCCAGCGTGCAAGGACGCATAACTTGGTATAACCACTCCACAGAATATTATACTTTGTATTACCTTTGGCAAGGGCGCGAGGTAATATTATGTAAAACTTTTCCATTCCATCGAATTCCCCCTGTTGCAGCCTCGGTGAAAACGCTCCCTGACGCCGTATTACCGTGGCAACATGGATTCCAGGGAGCGCAGCAATACCCAAGAGATTGTGACCACATCCGACATTATGGCTCGCGAGCAACGCCATAATAGCCGACGATATCGCGTTCGGTGGATTCGAGTTCATCATCTTCCAGCGCCACAGCGGCGACGAAGCGAGCCCGCTCCGTGCGGCTCACTTCAATGCCAGCTACCATGAACACGGCGCCAACCCGCGAGTAAAGAGTGTCAGGAGTGAAGTTCTTGTTCTGGGGCACCGAGGTCGGCGCGTTCTGCAAGACGGTGCCGAGCATCGACGAACGTGCTCCGACGCCAAACACTACGAAACGCGCCGTGGGATCGCGGGCAAGGATATTCTTGAGTTCGACGGGGAATGCGCCAGTCGTGGTGGCGTCAATGATGAATACTGGGCTCGTGGTGCTCAAAGTCGTGGGCGCGGTGATCAATGCTGCGTAGGGATTCATTGTGGGATGAAAATCCGCCGGCGCCCCGACTTTTGTCGCAAGGAAATGGTGACCGGACGTAATTCCGACGCGTCCGAGCGCGGCAACTTCGTTGGCGGTCAGATTGCCAATTTGGGCAGCGGCACCGAAGGCATTGCCCCCGTCCGCAGGCAGGAAATCGGGCGCAGTTGTGCCCGTGCTAGCGGTCAACAAGTCAAACTCGTTGGGATAGCTGGTGTAGAGGCCCTGATACATCTGGATCAATTTGGCCATTTCCTGCGTTTGCGTTGCATCGCTGGCCTTGTGTGCACGCCGCAATAGGTTGGGAAACATGGGAATCGCGATTGCCGCCAACGCAGCCAAGACCGCGAGGACGACGACCAATTCCATTAGGGTCAAACCAGGGCGACGTTTCAGAGGCGGATGATGCAAGTTCACAAGCAGGTCCTTTCGTTCGGTCAACGGTTTCTTGAATACACGCCCGACATATAGTGCGCTCCTCCAGGCGTGCTCGCCCCATAGGCAAACACCGTGCCACACGTGACGAACGGGTCAAAAACGTCGCACGCTTGGTTTTTCATAGGATTGCGCTGATTTCGCGGTGTCGCGATCCCGCGTGAAATTTCTGCGGTGCGCAATGATTAACCACGCTCGATGAGCGTTTGACCATCCTCCTCACATTTGCTGAGCCGTTCCGCCGGATTTCGGTCACTAACGATGACCGCGGTCCCGCCGGATCGCTATGTTATAAAAGCAATTGCACCTGTTGGTTCACGACCCAATCGTTAAGGATTTTATCCGTAGTGCTCCGCGTGCAAGCGTATCTGCTTGTGCGATCGCTTCGTCGCGGAGCACTACGGATAAAATCTGGGTTGCCGTCGTCAAAGTCGGTTGCGAGATTTTTTTCGATTGAGCGGCTGGCGCGAGCGCTAAACGTGAAACCAGTCCCTATACCCCTCTCCCCCCCGGCTTGTTGGCCAACACCCCCCAAAAGTGCAAAAAAAGGCCGAAAAAGTGGCAAAGCGCTTGGCCATTTGCTGTTGGCCAAGCGCCCCCTGGCCAGGCGGCGCGGAGTCGTGGTGGTGAGCCAAGGTTCGGTTTATTCGCCCGCTCCGCCGGCCAACTCCTGGGCCGTCAGCTTGCATTTCTTGAGATCGAGCTTGCCGCTGCCCAGCATCGGGAGTTCCGCGACCAGGTAGAAATCGCGCTGGCTGGGGATGTAGATGTTGGGCAAGCCGCGTTCGCCCAGGGCTTTCCAAACTTCCTGCACCGACTTGTCGCCCAGCGCGACGTGAAGGACGATGATGCGTTCGCCTTTCTTCGCGTCGGCGATCGCGGTGACGGCGAAAACTTTTTCGTTGGTCCCCATGGCCAGGTGGAGTTCGTCCTCGATCTTTTCGAGCGGCACCATTTCGCCGCCGACTTTGGCGAAGCGCTCCTCGCGGCCGGTGATGGTGATGAATCCTTCCTCGTCGATGAAGGCCAGATCGCCGGTGATATACCACCCGCCATCGACGACTTTTTGTTTGGTCATGTCATCCTTGCCGAGGTAGCCTTTCATGACATTGGCGCCGTGGATCAGCAGGAGGCCTTCCTTGCCTTGAGGCAGATCGACGAGCGTGTCGCGCTGCACGATGCGGGCGGCGACGCCGGGAATCGGCAGGCCGATCGTTCCGGACTTTTTGCCCTGCTGGCGGATATTGTTCTGGGCGAAGTCGGGCGCGTTGACGCACGCCACCGGCGATAGCTCGGTGCAGCCATAACCTTCGAGCGGCTCCACGCCAAACTTTTGCTTGAATTCCTGCGCGAGCGACGGCGGCATCTTCTCCGCGCCACATACCAGCAGCCGCAAGGATTTGAAATCGTCCGGCTCGCACCGGCGCAGGTACTGGCGAAGAAACGTCGGCGTGGCCAAGAAGATCGTGCACTGGTTCTTCTTGCACAACTCGCCGATCTCGCGCGGCTGCAGCGGATTCGGGTAGTACACCATCGACGCCCCGACTTGCAGCGGCAGCCAAAGCGTGACCGTATAGCCGAAACTGTGAAAGAACGGCAAGATGCCAAGCAGCCGATCCTTGGGCTGCGGATCGATCGCCTGAATGACGGATTCGGCATTGGCAGCGATGTTAGCGTGCGTCAGCATGATGCCTTTCGGATCGCCTGTCGAGCCGCTCGAGAAGATGATCGTGCACATATCATCGATCTTGTGCCCGCCCAGACCCATCAGCACGTATTCGTGGAACCAGCCAGGAAGGAGCAGAATGCCGAGGTACGCCAGTGTCCGCTCGACGTTGCCCATGTCCTTGCGGAAGTCTTCGAGATAGATGAACTCGACACCAGGCCCCGGATCGAGCGGCACCTTGTGGGTGAACAGCTTCGATGAGAGAACCTTTTTGATGTTGCACTGGCGAATCGACGACTGCACGATATTCGGCGCGGAGGTGTAGTTGAGATTCACCGAAGTCTTGCCAAGGCAGGCGAGGATGATGTTGGCGATCGCCCCGCCGGCACTGGGCGGCAACCAGACACCGACCATGGCGTCATCGCCGAGCAGAGGCTTCAATCGTTTAAGGAGGAGCTTGACGCCGATCAGCGTTTCGCCATAGGTCAATTCGGGCTTGGCGGCGCTGGGGTCGATGATGCACGAGCGGAACGGATGCGAAACCGCCTGGCGGACGAATTCGCGATGCACCGGCTTGCGGTAGGCCGAACGCCGGACCGCGGATTCGGCGGATAGACGTTGAATCGCCTGGCGAACCGTGAAGGCATTGGCGTCGGCGGGCAGCGCCTTGCCGAAGTTCGCGTGAATGACATACGGCACGCGTTGCGGAATCTTCCAGAAAAACTTGCCGCCCTGAAAGCTGAAAATGCTGCCCCAAACATGATCGACGCAGATCGGGATAATCGGGGCCGGGCTTTTCTTGACGATCTGCTCGAAGCCGCGCTGAAAGGGCAGGAGGAATCCGGTGCGCGTGATCCCGCCCTCGGCAAAGATGCACACCAACTCGCCCTGGGCAAGCGCTTCGCTGGCCGTCCGCAATGCCTGGATGATCGCCCGCGGTCCCGCACTGCCCTGGATCGGAATGACGTGCATCGCACGGAGAATCACGCGTAGAAACGGGATGCCCATGAAGGGCGCCCAGATCAGAAAGCGCACCCGCCGAGGCGACGCGGCCATGATCATCAACGCGTCGAGGTAGCTCACGTGATTCGAGACGAGCAATGCCGGTCCGGTCGCTGGAATGTTCTCGCTGCCTGCGACGCGCAATCGATAGATGGTGTGGGTAAGAATCCAGAGCGGCAGGCGAACGAGAAAGAAAAAGCGGAACACACTCGCCAACGCAAGAACGACGATGAACACTCCCAACGCGATCCACCACGGATTGGTCCAGACGGGCGCGGGATCATTGGAGAAAAGTATGCCCACGCGTGTGCTCCACGATGGTTGATGAGGATAGTACGAGCTAACGTTTGAAAGGTAATCATACAAAAGTCTGCCGTCAAGTGGGTAGTTTCCGTTTCTCGCCAAACTCCTTCGATTCCTCCATCAACTCTCGCGCTTCGACCCGCCATCCAGCCTTGCCTCATTCGCAGGATCGCTTCACACGGCAGAACCGCGCTGTTCCGACCAGATGACCTAGTGAATGTACCTATTTTTCGCATATTGCCTATTGAATCCGATTTCAAATAAAGGTAAATTTGAGGTAGATAGGCAACATGAATCGATTGCGAAGAAAAAGCGGGCGAGGCAAACAGGCTCGTCACGCGGAACGGGCATCGAAAAGTCTGACATTTCCGTAAGTTGCGACTCTTCGTCGCAGTCGGAAGTCGAGAAGGCAGGCGGGTATGCGTAGAGTCGTCATCACTGGCATCGGAGTCGTCGCTCCGAACGGCGTGGGCAAGGACGCGTTCTGGTCAGCGTGCCTGAACGGTAAAAGCGGCGTCGGACCGATCCAGACCTTCGACGCCACCGGCCATCCCGTCAAAATCGCCGCCGAGGTGCAAAACTTCGACGTCACACCGCATTTGCCCCCGTCGCAGCGCAAAAGCATGAAGATCATGTCTCGCGCCATGCGTTTCGCCGTCGGAGCAGCTGGTTTAGGCATCCAGGATTCCGGCCTCGATTTTGGCAAACTCGACCCAGGCCGAATCGGCGTCGTCATGGGCACAGGACTGGTCCCCGTCGATCTACCTGAATTGACGCCCGCGCTCGTCGAATCCTGTGACGAGGACGGCAACCTCGAAACGGCCAGGCTAGGGAAAAAAGGCGCCGACGCCCTCTTCCCGCTCTGGATCCTGAAGTATCTGCCGAACATGGTGGCGGCTCACATCTCCCTCGCATTCAACGCTCAGGGACCGAACAGCACCATCACCACGGCATGCGCGGCTGGGACCCAGGCCGTTGGCGAAGCGATGCGTCTGATCGCGCGCGATGACGCCGATGTCGTGCTCGCAGGCGGCGCCGATAGCCGAATCGATCCGTTGTTGATCCTTGCGTACACCGCGCTGGGCGCGCTGAGCCGATCGGAACGACCAGCGACAGAGGTGTCGCGCCCGTTCGACGGACAGCGCGACGGCTTCGTGCTTGGCGAAGGGGCGGCAGTTCTCGTGCTCGAGGAACTGGAACACGCCAAGAAACGCGGCGCCACGATCTATGCCGAGGTCACCGGACTGGGCAGCAGTTTCGACGCCTATGCAGCGACGAAGCCCGATCCCGAAGCGCGCGGGGCGGCTCGCGCCATCAAGGAATCCTTGCGCGAAGCGAAGGTCGATCCCGCCGACGTCAATTACATCAACGCACACGGAACCAGCACCCGGCTCAACGACCAGATGGAGACGATGGCCGTCAAGCAGGTGTTCGGCGCCGACGCGAAGGTGCTGCCTCTCTCGTCGATCAAGTCGATGGTGGGCCACCTCATCGGCGCCGCCGGCGCTGTCGAGGCTGCGGCTTTGGCATTGACGTTGCACACCGGCGCGATTCCGCCGACCATCAATCAAAGCCAGCGCGACCCGGCTTGCGACCTCGATTACGTGCCCAATACCGCTCGCGAAATGCCTGTAAAAACGGCGGTATCGACCAGTTTCGGTTTCGGCGGGCAGAACGCTGCCATCGTCATGCGCCGGTTCGTCGGCTAACATATCCCTTTACATTGACTCCGTTTATCCGTGATTATCGGGAAGCGTGACCGATGCAGGACGCACACGATCCGTACCTTGCCCTCAAACACCGCGACTTTTCCCTCTTGCTTTCCAGCAATGTGCTGGCGGCACTGAGCGCCGAGATTCAGTTCACCGTCGTCGAATGGGAGATCTACCAGCGCACCGGTTCCACCGCGATGATGGCCTACGGCGGACTCGCGCAATTTCTTCCACTGTTGCTGCTCGCGCTGCCGGCGGGACAGGCAGCGGACCGTTTCAACCGCAAACACTTACTGATGCTCGCACATTGGTTGATGGCGATGGCATCTCTGGGTCTCGCGCTCGTATCGCATTTTCAGGCTTCGGTGGACCTAATATTCGTTTTTCTGGCGTTGGCCGGCGCCAGCCGTGCAGTCGGGATGCCGACGCGGGCTTCGCTGCTCGCACTGGTGCTTCCAGTGGAAGCGCTGCCAAACGCCGTGACATGGACGTCGAGCGGTTGGCAGATAGCAGCCGTTGCGGGACCGGCGATCGGCGGGCTTTTGGTGGGTTTTCCGGAGGAAGCCTATTACTGTACGGTGGCAGGTCTGTGCGTCTGCATGACGCTCGTGGCCTGGATTCAGCCGCGTGAGGCGGCGCGGTCCGTGCAGCCGCGCACGCTCAAATCACTGCTGGCCGGCATTGCGTTCGTGTGGCGGACCGATCTGCTCCTGGCGGCAATCACGCTCGACCTGTTCGCCGTTCTTCTCGGCGGCTGCACGGCGATGCTGCCCGCCTTCTGCACACCCGATCGGCTTGACGTGGATGGTCTGGGCTACGGCATGTTGCGGGCGGCGCCGGCGATCGGCGCGTTCGTGATGGCGTTGTTCCTCGCGCATCGTCCGCCGCTCGCCAGGCCAGGACGGGCGCTCCTCTGGTCCGTCGTCGGCTTCGGTCTCGCGACTATCGGCTTTGGATTATCAACGAACTTTTACCTTTCGCTCGCGATGCTGTTTTTGACTGGCGCGTTCGACAATATCAGTGTCGTCGTTCGCGGCACGTTGATGCAGATCCTGACCCCCGACGACATGCGCGGCCGCGTCGGCGCAGTCAATTCGATCTTCATCTCGTCCACCAATCAGCTGGGCGCTTTCGAGTCGGGCATCACTGCGGCGTGGTTCGGACTCGTGCCGGCAGTCGTTGGCGGAGGCGTCGGCACGCTGCTCGTCGTCGCCATCGCCGCCCTGCTTTGGCCGAACCTTCGGAACCTCCCGCCTCTCCATACTTTGAAGGCCAAGGAATCGGCCGGTGGCGGCTCGCCATAGATGGAGGGCAATGTCGTGCCGAATTTATCGCCCGCTCGGGCGAAAAACCGGCAAGATTTTCGCATCTCAGCTTGCTGCGCGTCGTCGAGTTGCTATGATTTCTATCTAGTAATTGGCGCGAGTTGACGGAACAACAGAAGGGGACGTAGCTCAATTGGTTAGAGCACCGGCCTGTCACGCCGGAGGTTGCGGGTTCGAGCCCCGTCGTCCTCGTTTTCTTAACACCTGAAGCCGAAACAAATTATTTTTGGCATGATGGCGACGGTTACTTCTCTGGTTTCTGTCTATTCTCAGATTCCGCACAAACACGCTGGTTATCCACGGGAATGCGAGGCACCGATACAGTCGGCTTGGAGCTATTTTCGAGGATGTTCTGTTTCCAAGCAGGCCACGAAGCGACCAGGGCAGTGGCGATTGCGAATTGTTCTCTGAATTCTTGCTGGCTCATGAGTTCCCTTCCTTTGGGCCAATCTCGTTTTTAACCTTACCGAAAAGTGTACAAGCTTTGGCTTCATCATCCAGGTAGGTTGTCGGTCTCATCTGTATCCGAAGCCGAGATTTTTCGATACGCCAATCAGTTTTCTTCCCGTTTTCGTCTTTACGAATCAATTCATAACTCGAACCAAGTTGCATGGAGAAGAGGTCGAAAAATCGCCTGGGTCCGATGCCAACGAAGGCGTCAAATTTTACCAATCCACCCCCATCCGGTGTATTTTCTCCAGACGGCGCAATTGAGTCTTCGTGAAACTCCAATGCCTTGCTCTTGGGATATGGCTCAACATAGACGACACGCTCGACTCCCGCCGCGACAATATGTTTGGCACAATTGTGACACGGAAAGGTCGTGCAATATAACGTAGAACCGACCGTAGATTGGCCATTCCGTGCACAACTCAGCAGGGCCTCCATCTCTGCATGTACCACGCGGCCGTACTCCGTCAGGTCTCGCAAGGGGCTGTTTTCCAAGAGCCTTTTCAGCTTCTCTTTGTCGATGCCGTCCTTGATCCCTTCCTCAGTGATACGCTGAATGATCCGGATCTGTTCGGCGCGATTAGAATCGCCGTCCTCCCGCGTGAAATCGCGACCGCCGGGATGATCTTCGATACAGTGCGTTTCTTCGTCGCGAACTGGCCAGTAAAGCCCGCCGCCAGCTTTTGGGCAATCGTTTGCCCCCGTTGAAAGAATCTGGGAATTCCGCGTAACCACCGCCCCAACCTGTCGAGACATATCCGCCGAACGTAACGCGGCCCCAAAGGCCATGAACATGGCATGTTCATCGAACGTCGGCGTAATGAAGGGATTGCCGAACCACAGCGACACCATCCGCTTCACGTCGCATCGAAGTTGATCCAGGCTATGCGAAATGCGCACAAAGAAATCGGCCATATGAAAGGTCTTGTTGACCCGTTGGCCGTTCTTGACCTTGCTCTCCTCGCCGTCTCGGCGGATGAGATCACTAGCGTTTTCGTGCGTCATCCCCCGATCCGCTGCGAGATGACTTCGACGGCGCTCCTCGTCGGCGTGGATTCCGACAAGCACGAATCCGAACGGATAAATAAGGCGCAGCTTGGCAACTTCTTCCGGCCGCTTCAGCGAGTCGATGATGTAGGCGGTCTTGGGTGATTCCCTGGGTGACTTGTCCGGCCCCTTGGTTCGCCTGGCGAATATTTCCGACGCGGCCCCCAACGCGAGAATCGAATTATCCCCGCTGTCGGCACGAGCTTTGTTGCCGGCATCCATGAGATCGCTTACACGTTTGTATTCGCTTTTCTCGTGGTCGGGAATCGTGCAAAGTAGTGGAATGACATCGCGAGACAACTTAATCTCATGGACGCGGTAGCCTGCAAGCCCCAGTCGTTCTGTCAAGAGGTCGATCACGCGCCGATTCTCGGTGCCAACGGCACTGATTAAGCCGATGACAAGTTCAGAATCAAATTCATTTCCCATCTTGCACCTCCCCCGGAACGTCAATCTTGCCGGTTACGGAGAGCGGAGATCAACGCAGTTCGGCTTTTTTTTAGTCGATCTCTGAGCCCCGTCGTCCTCGTTTTTCCCTTTCTTCTCTCAATCACCCTACCGCTGCCGACGGCGGCCCGAACTCGACGAATCCCATCGCGATTCGCGGCTTGGCAAGGCGCGGCTTCGCCGGATCGACGAGCACCTCGATCTCACTTCCCACAGCTAAACTTTCGATTTGGATACGTCTTGAAAGTCGGCATGTCGCCTGGATCGGATCGGCCTGTCCTTGAAAGTGGTAACGAAAGGTGAGCCGAGCGAATCCGCGCCGACGTTTGGCGGGCTTGATGGCAACGACCTGTCCAACGACGACAATCCCTCGCCGGGCGAGGCGAAGCTCTCGATGAAGAGGACGCTCGACAAACCGCAACACGACGATGGCGATCACGACGGCGAAGAGCAGAAGAATCGTAAGCCAACGCGCGGAGTGATCAAGCTCGCGCCAACGGAATAGGTCTAGTGCCGCCCAGCCGCCCACCACCAGAATGACGAGGGCGAAGATCGTGCGGTAGGCCCGCACCACGTTGCGCACACCGCGGCGGAAATGCGCTTTGCGAGGCGGCGCACCGAGCGGGGAATCGACCGAGTTGCTCATGCGGAAATTGTATCAGTTGTCCAGTGCGTCCGTCGGAACCTGCACAGCATCGGCCCTGCCCGCCAGCCATTTGACGATGGTCGGATCGACGGATTGGTTCGCAAATCGCGTGGTGGCGTCGCAGAAGAGGAAGAACGCACCGCCCTTGTGCTGGCTGCTGAACGCCTGCGGAGCCGTGCCGTTGATCGTCGCGGTCTGGTCGTCCACCCACCACATGACGTCGCTGATCCAGATGCTGCTGGTGGAAGGATCCAGGCCGCGCATTCCCGCCCAGATGGCGGCACGCTTTGACGTGGCGACATCGAGAATACACTCGCCGACGCCGATCGTGTTCGACGAACCATCGGTGATTTGTGCGAGGGTGATTTTGCTGTTTTGGTACATGACGCCGCCCATGTCCTGGTTGACGGCAAAGAACGGATACGTTGTCGGCCCGGACACAGCGCGATAGTTTGCCGTCGCGAAATCGCCGCGCGTCGGATTCAGCTCGGGGCCGATGTCGCTGGGGCAGCGAAACACGGGCAGAACCGTTTGAGTCCAGGTGTTGAAGAGTGCCCAGGATGCACCGCCGCCGAACTTCGTGGTTTCGACGCCAGCGCCGACATAGATCGGCTGCTGATCGACGTGCGGCAGCAAGAGCGCCGCCCAACCCCAACCGGGATCCAGATTTGGCGCGGCGTAGGCAGGCGGCAGGCATTTGTTCGTGCTGTGGTAGCCATGAAGGGCCAGCCCGACCTGTTTGAGATTATTCTGACAGCGCGTGCGTGCCGCCGATTCGCGGACTTTTTGTACGGCAGGAACCAACAAAGCAATCAATATCGCGATGATGGCGAGAACAACGAGCAACTCAATCAATGTGAAACCAGGACGTCTTGGCAGCTTCATGGAACACCAAAACCAAAGGAGGGAAAAATGAGAGGTTAATAATAGTTTAATGGCTACCCAACGAAAAATGCAAGCAAAATAATGAAAATGATTCTTTTTTTCCTGGGCTCTGTCATTTCTCGAATGAAGGAAAGAGCCGCTTGAGCTTGATGCGTGCACTAGCGGTGGTGAATCTCGGACCCGGTTGGAATCTGCCCTCTCGGCGTTCCTTGCAATTGAGTGATATCGTCGGTTTATTCTTTGCCAAGAGAATTCGCATTGCCTTCTGCAGAATTCGCATTGCCTTCTGCGAACGGCGACCAACGCGATGGTCGGTGGTCTCGCTGAACCAGTAACAGACCTCTTCGGAGGCCATCGACTGCACCTTTTCAGAAATATCTATCATTCGGGACGACAGCGTTTCGCTCTGTTTCGCAAGCAGAGGGTTCGAGTAAATCTGTGCGGGTGCAGACCACAGGATAAACGATGGTGAAGCCCAGGCGATGCTGACGTTCGCGTTGCAGCAGGTCATTGGTGAATAAGATTTCTCTACTGACCATTTGTGAATATGCGGCCAGACTTCTTTCCCACCGGACACTTCGGGGATGTCCTGTCAGGTCTACCCCTCCCGAATAAAATACCAGAACGTGCAAGGCCGGATCTTGCCCCAAGAATTCGGCAAAACGGGTGAAAATCAGGCAAACCGTGAAAATCACGTCGAGCCATAATTCATTGAAATAGAAGGACATGCAAAAATGGTGCGAATTGGCATCGTAGGTTTAGGGTTCATGGGCATGATCCACTTCCTTGCTGCTCGCAAGGTTCAGGGGGCGCGCGTCGTGGCGATTTGTAGTCGGGATGAAGCCAAACTTGCTGGCGATTGGCGGTCCATTCAGGGCAATTTTGGGCCGCGCGGCGAGATGATGGATCTCTCGGGCATCAAGACTTATCGCTCGCTCGATGCGATGCTGGCAGACAGGGACATCGATCTCATCGACGTCTGCAATCCGACGCACCTTCATTCCAGCACCGCTATCCAGGCATTGCAAGCTGGCAAGCATGTGCTCGTCGAGAAAGCGATTGCGCTCGACACCAAAGACGCCGACACGATGTTGGCAGCGGCGAAGACGGCGAATCGGCTGCTCATGGTCGCACATGTCTTGCCGTTCTTTCCCGAATTCGCTTTCGCTGCAAAGGCGATTCGCGGCGGCGCTTTTGGCAAGCTGCTCGGCGGACACTTCAAACGCGTCATCTCGAAGCCCGATTGGTCGGCGGATATCGGCGATGCGTCCAAAACCGGCGGGCCGGCCGTCGATCTGCACATTCACGACACGCATTTCATCGGCCTGGTCGCCGGCGTGCCGAAGCAAGTATTCTCCACCGGAGTGACAGCCGGCGAGAGCGTCGATTATCTCACGACCTCGTACCTCTACGGCCCGGGCGGTCCGGCGATCACTTGCTCGAGCGGCGCGTTGACGATGAAGGCGCGACCGTTCGTTCACGGCTACGAGATCTACCTCGAAAAAGCGACGCTCGTCTACGAATCGGGCACCTGTCCGCTGACGGTGCTCAAGGCCGACGGAACCACCGAGCAGCCCAAACTCACCGGCGGCGACGAAGCGACGACGGCCTTCACCGCGGAGTTGCAAGCAGCGGTGGATGGCGTCAAGACGGGCCGCGAACCCGATCTGCTCAGCGGGCAGCTGGCGCGCGATGCCCTGGTGCTGTGCCATCGCGAATGCGAATCGGTGCGGACGGGCAGAGCAGTTGCGGTTTGATTAGTAGCGGAAGATCAAATCCGTCGTCAGGCGGAATTGATCCAGGTGTCGGCCGCTGGAATTGGGCAGCACGTTGAACTCGGCCGCGATGCCGAGTTGGACGTTGTTGGTGATGACGAAGCGCGAGCCGATGGCGAGCGTCAGTTCACCGAGGTTGGCGACGGAGGAGGAGCCGAAGTTGCCCAGGTCGCTGCCTTCGAAGTCCAGTGCGCGGGCGGTGCCATTGCGCGTGTAGTAGCGGAAGTTAAGTTCCGCCAGCGGATAGATGCGGTGCGAGTTGCGCAGGTCGTAGTCGATGTGGAAGCTGGCGAAGACCGACTCGGAGCGCTGCCCATCGGTGCGGAAGACATATCCCGTCGTGTTCATGAAATTGAACGTGCCATAGTCCGACCGCAGGAAACTCTGCGCGATGCTAAAGTAGGGCGAGATCGACAGGCTGCCGGTGTCTTGCAAGACGCGCGAGGGGCCGGTGGGAATTTCAAACGTCAACCCGAAAGCAGCGACGGTGTTGCTTACGTCGTTACGGATGAACGTGAATTTCGGGCCGAGGTGCAGTTCGGAGAACCCGTTAGCGCTGCTGATTTCGGGGGTGCCGGTCTTCGGGCTGATAAAGCTCCAGCCAACGCGATTGACGACAACGGAGATATTCGGCGTCAGCGCGACGCTGCCGCGCGCCGCCAGGGCGAAGTTGTCGCCGCCGTTCCAGACGGTGTTTGTCGTCGGCGTGTGTTGCCAAATGAAGATTGGGCGGATTTCGGTGAGTGCGCGTGGATCCTCGAAGTAGAACGGGTTCGTGACGGGCGACGAAAAATTCTTGAACATGGTGTCGCTTTGGAACATTGATCGGTCGGGTCCTGGCTGAAACATTCCGGTGGCGCTGCCGAAGACGTCGTCCCAGCAGCGTTTGGTCTTGTTGCCCAGGCGCTGCCAAAAACTGCCGAGATCGTTGTTATTGGTGACCATGCCGCGATTGTAGATATCGATGGAGTTCGGCGTTGGGCCGACGATCGGCGCGGGGCCGCCTCCACCGCCGCCGGGAAAGGGCGGGGGCGGCGGGTCAGGAATCTGGGCGCGGATGACGCGTGGCTCCGCGGCCCGAACCGGAGTGAATGCCGGGATCGCCTCCGCAGCCGGCGTGATCGGCGTGGCTTTGCCGAGCTTGATCCCCTGGGCGAACGCCAAATTCGCGCTCGCCAGCAAGAACAATGCGATCAAACAGACGATTCGTGCGTGCATCCTTGCACCTTGCCCTTCGATCTCATCCGCTGTCGGCCATTGGCTAACCGAGGGTCGGCCTTATACCGCGGGTTCGCGGAGTTTCCAGCGTGTTTATTCGTTTCGTCGCATTTCTTCCTTCCGCACCAGTCGTTTGTGCCGTGCAGGATAAACGGGCAAGCCGCATTGCATAATTAAGTGCTGCAATCGCGCGATGCGGCACAGTTTGCCGAGCCGATATGCGAGGATGGGGGGACTGGGAAAGCCTACTGTAGAGATCACGCTGCGCGCGATGCACCTCGACAATCCTTCGGCCCGCTTGGCCGAGGGGCGCTTGGCCATTTGCTGTTGGCCAAGCGCTTTCGCACTTTTTCGGCCTTTTTTCGCATTTTTTGGGGGTGTTGGCCAAATACCCGAGGGGGAGAGGGGAGCAAGTGGGCTCGGCCATTTCGGGAAGATATTCTCGTAAAGGTGCTTGGCCGCAAGCGGAAGGTCCACCGAACCTGGCGTCACTTGCGCAATCGCCTCGTGACGGCGTGCGTCAAATCGCGCAGCGATTCTTGCACGACCTCGAGCGTCATCTCTCGCGACGATCTCGGCAACACGACAAAATCGAATCCGCTCGGCAGCTCGGCCTTCAACAGTCGAAACGCCTCGCGGCATAGCCTTTTGAACCGATTCCGCGCGACGGCGTTGCCAAACTTTCGCGAAACCGACAGGCCAATTCGGGGGCGGTCGAGGTCGTTTGCCAGGCCATACACGATCAGCGTCTGATTGCTGACGGAGCATTTCCGCTCATACACGCGCTTGAACTCAAACGGCGAAAGCAGGCGGTCCTGTTTGCGAAAAGTGAACATCGGCTATTCCCACGGCGAACCCACGCGGGGATGGTGCGGGTTCGCTTGCGCAAATTCCTCGATCAGCTTTCGGCTCTTGTCGTCGATATTCGGCGGCGTGACGATCTTCAGCTCGACATACTCGTCGCCGCCCTTGATGCCCTTGCCCCGCAGACGCAATCGCGCTCCGCTGGACGCGCCCGCCGGCACCTTCACCGTTAGCTTGGACCCGGTCAACGTCGGCACGTCGATCTTCGCGCCGAGCACGGCTTCCGCGATCGTCACCGGCGCGACGACGACGACATCGTTTCCCTCTCGCTTGAAGAACGCATGCGGCTCGATGCGCATCTTCAGGTGCAGATCGGATCCGCCCGGGCCCTGGCCTTGCAATCGCAAAGTCTGGCCTTCCTCGACGCCCGGCGGAATTTTGACATCGACGGCACGGTCGTTGATCGACAGCGACATTGTCCCGCCCAGGGCGGCGGTTTCGAACGGCACGCGCAGGTCATGCACGCTCGGTTCCGGAGTCGGCGCGCGTCGCCCTCGGCCATTGCGTCGGCCGCCCCGACTGGCGCCGCTGAAAAGATCGCCGATGCCGCCCATGCCTCCGAACTGAGCGAAGATATCCTCGAATTGCGCGGGATCCACGGACGTGCCTTGCTGAAACGCGCCTGGCGGAAACCCCTGCGGTGGCCCCTCGGCCGTGCCGTACTTGTCGTAGTTCGCGCGTTTTTTCGGATCGTCAAGCACGTCGAAGGCCTCTTGCACTTCCTTGAAGCGAGCCTCCGCGGCCTTATCGCCCGGATTGCGATCGGGGTGCGTTTCCTTCACCAGCCGACGGTGCGCCTTCTTGATCTCGTCCGCCGTGGCGGTGCGTGCCACGCCGAGCACATCGTAATAGTCACGTGCCATAGGTTGCATGTCCCATCTGCGTTTCAAATGGCGTAATCAAGAGTCATTATATGGCCCAGAAGGGTTCGTTTCGGAATCGAATTTTTGCGGCTGCGATTCACCCTTGCATGCACGCGAGTTGAGCGAGTATAACAAGGTGGGCAAATTATGGGAGAAAATAATGGTCGCACCCTTTCCGCAACTGCCTTTGCTCGGAACGATGGCGGGGTTTCGCCGATTCAGCGTGCCGGAGTACCACCGCCTGACCGAGATCGGCGTTCTCACGGAGGACGACAACATCGAACTCATCGAAGGGTATTTGGTGAACAGGCAGGCGTGCAGTCCAGCCCACGAATGCGCGACACAGATTCTGCACGAGTCGCTTCGCACGGAATTGGTAGTCGGCTGGGGCTGTCGCATTAAATCAGCGATCACGTTGTCCGACAGCGAACCGGAACCCGACATCGCCATTGCTCATGGCAATGAACGCACATTTGCCGCGCATCATCCTGCGCCGCGCGAAATCGGCGGGGTCATCGAAGTGGCCGAATCGACGCTTCTGGGCGATCGCGCGGACAAGGGCCGCATCTATGCTCGCGCGAATATTCCAGTGTACTGGATCGTCAATCTGATCGACCGGCAGATTGAGGTTTACGAGCAACCGTCCGGCCCGACAGCGTCACCCAGCTATACGAAGACGACGATCTGCAAACCCGGCGATCCGGTGACGTTGACGCTGGATGGCGTGATCGTGACCACGTTTAGCGTCGATGAATTATTGCCGTAACTTCCAGGAGGCGAAGAATGTCGATACTCTGCCTTGCCGTGATGCTGGCGATTTCGCATGAACCGGAGATTAAGGCGATCAATTCGAGTGCGTGGCGGAATGCCGTAAAATTTAAGATCGATCCAATCAGAATCCGTGAAGACGGCGTTGAAATCGTCACGATTCGGATGAAAATCAAGCCCAGCGTCTGGATTGCCGCGACACCACAATCGTGTGAATTCTTGCAAGAGGCAGAAGCTAGACTCACCATCAAATCACAAGATCCCAAAACAACTTTTGAGGTCACCTACCCGAAAGGAACAGAGGTTCGCTCCGGCGGATTAGACTGGACAGAATATCGCGGTGATGTCGCTTTCACCGCATTCGTTCGACGAGCGAAGGGCGACACAAGTCCGCTTGAATGTGAACTCCGAATTTTTGGTGTCGATAGCATCGTGCCTTGCCTTGGTTTTGCTAAGATGCGATTCACACTGGTGAAAAAATAGAGGATTATCATGTCATTCGTGTGCCTCATGGCGATGGCGTTGATCGGGCAGGAACCGGTAATCAAGGCGCACCATCCCGGTTGGGCGAAAGCCGTCGAGTTCAAAGTGGAACCCATTAAGCTCGGCGCAGACGGTGTTGAGGTTGTGACAATTCGCATGAAGATCAAGCCCAACTATTGCGTCGTCGCAACGCCGCAACCCGACGAGTTATTCAAAAGCATGCAAATGAGTTTGCTTATAAAATCGAAAGACCCGAAGACACAAGTTGATATTCGGTATCCAAGGCCAATCGACGTAAAGGAGTTCGGCGTGCATTGGACCAAATATGAAGGCGATGTCGTAATTACGGCATTCGTGCGACGCGCCAAGGGAGACGAAAGTTCGCTGGAGGGCACGCTTCGAGTACAAGGGTGGCATACCGCCTACTGACTCGGGCCTGCTCGCGTGAGTTTCACGCTAAACAAGTGATTGAGAGTTCGTTCCTGCTCGAAGTGAGGCCAACCGCCATGCACCACCTTTGCCTGCTTGCGATGCTCTCCGTGACCGATGTCGGCGCACCTGCGTTGCCGAAGGATCCGACGGCGAGTCACGCGTTGTACTACGTCGAAGCGATTGCCGACGCGACGCCGACCAACACGCGCGGCTTGCAAATCATCAGCGTGCGGCTCAAACTGAAGCCGATGCACCCGGACGGTCAAACCGGACCGCGGGCAATTACGATGAAAGTGACGGCGGCGACCGGCGATGCACGAACGAAAGTGGATGTGATCTATCCGCGCGGCCATCAGCCGGAGCAATTCATCATCTATGACCGCGATGAGCTTGCCATCCAGGTGATCGTGCAACGAGCCGAGGGTGACCTGAGTCCGGTGCAGGGGCAAGTGGATTTCGGCGTGCTGAGCGTTTTCTGAATTACTCCCGCCAGCGTGAGTTTCACGCGTCCGAGGTGAAGTGTTTGGGCTGATGGATTTCCTCCCCTCTCCCACCGGGAGAGGGGTCGGGGGTGAGGGCCGCAGGTTGTTTGCAACGCGGTGTTCTACCTCGCGTTGCCATGGTCAAGCGGCCCTCACCCCAACCCTCTCCCGGTGGGAGAGGGAGCAATTCGCCCGACGATTGCTGCTAAGGCCTGCGATATTTTCCCAATCACAGTATCACAAACTCTTATCGCTTCGCCATCGCATCCAATTCTTCCAACCGCAACCGCACGCTGACGATGTACGGCATCTCGCCCGGCGTCCAGTGGCCGTACGTCGTCGTCACGATGGTATCATCGGGCAGCACTTCCACGCCGGGGTAGGCGCAGTCGTAGCCCTTGTGGTTCTTCATGAGCCTCACGCGGTATTGGCCCTCGCGGCCTTTGACGATGTCGTCATATCGGCCGACCCACGCCACCCAGTCGCCTTTGGTTTTGCTATCGAGCGCCATATCGCGGAAGCTGATGAACAATCGGCCGTCCTTGGTGTATCGGCCCGTGTGGCGGTCGCCGGTAAGGGCAGCGGGCAGTTCGGCGGGCTTGGTCCAGGTTTCGCCTTCGTCGTTCGAGAAGATGACGTGGGAATTATGCTTGCGTGAGCTTTCCCTGAGCAATACCGCGATCTGTTTGCAGTCGGGCGAGCGGATCAGGCCTGGTTCGCATAGCCAGGCGTTGGTCTTGTCGGCGACGAAGATCGGTCCGCCCCAGGTCAGACCGCCGTCTTTGGAGATCGCCTTGTAGATAGCGTACTTTCGCGGGTTATTTGTTTTTCCGTCGAGACCGTACAGGCCGGTATGGAAGAGGGCCATATAGTCGCCGTTCTTGAGGCGAGCGACGCTGGCCATGGCGACGATGCCGCCGTAATCGCCAATTTTTTTCAGTTCGCTCCAGGTCTTGCCGTCGTCGGCCGAGTGGGCCATGCGAATCGGGTAGATGCCGGAGAAGATGACGAGGTGCTTGTGCCCTTTCGGATCGATGGTGCGATAGAGTGTTGGCGTTTCTTTGGAGGTTTCCCAGTTCTTGGGAGTCGGCAGGCGGTCGCTCCAGGTCAGGCCGCCGTCGGTCGAGCGTTTCATGACGATGGCGCCTTTGCCGTGGCCCTTGGGGTAGACGATGAGGATTGTCTTGCCGTCCTCGAAGAGAAAGGTTGTGGGATGCCCGAGGTATTGGCCCTTCTCGCGATCGACGATGACCTGGCGCTTCGTTTGGCTGGCCAAATCGAGCAGCGGGATCGTGTAGCCACGTGGCGGCGGGGTTTGAGCGAGCGCGGCAGCTGCGAGCCCGAGACTTAGCCAGGCGCAAAGAATAGTTCGCATGAGAGGCTCCTGTCGAGTAAGATTGTGAGGGTTATCCTATTCGTTGCCAAGTCCTCTGTTTAGCCGCTCGCTCTTGGCGAGCGCGGACCGCATCCTTTGCTAAACGGGTTTTTTTGAACCGGAGATCCTTCGTGCTCGAAAAATTTGCGATGGTCAACTGGCTTGCCGTGCTCGTCGCCGGGCTGGGTTCGTTCTTCCTCGGCGGGTTTTGGTACCAGGCGTTGTTCGGAAAGCTCTGGGTCCAGATGCACGGCTGGAGCGAAACGGAAGTCAACGAGATGAAGGCGAAGATGAAACCGGCAGTGTTTTTCGGCGGCATGATTGCGTCGTACCTCGTCGCGGCCGTCGGGATGGCATTTCTCATCGTGAACCTGAGTATCAACCAGTGGACGGACGGCCTGATCCTCGGCGGTGTCGTATGGGTGATTGTCGCGTCGGCGGCGTTTACCAATCACATCGCCGTGCAGAAACGCAGTGCCGTCTTCGCGATCGATGCGGGTTTTTACCTGGTGTTCCTGCTCTTTCAGGGAGCACTGCTGGCGTTTTGGCGATGAGCCTAGCCGCGTCGCTTCTATCCGCGCAAAAGACCGAGCAATCGATGCGAAAATGGCTAATCCGCGCGACACTCGCCGCTTGCATTCTGGCGGCGGTATTCGTCGCCATCTCCTGGCTGGCGGCCAGGCACGTGACGTCGGCGAAGCCGCAGGTTGTCGGCGCTCCGCCGGCGGATTTTCCGTATCCGATCGAAGACGCGGTTTTCACGACACGCGACGGCGAGCGGCTATCGGGCTGGCTTGTGCCCGCGGACAAATCGGCGCCTGCCATCGTGCTGTTGCACGGCTACCGGGGCACGCGCTTGCAGATGGTCCGCCGGGCGAAGTGGTTTCGTTCGCTCGGTTACGCCGTCTTGCTCTATGACGCTCGCGCCTGCGGCGAATCGACAGGCGACTCCATCACCTTCGGTTACCGCGAACGCGCCGATCTCCTCGCCGCCATCGATCTGCTTCGTCAGCGCGGTCATGCGCGAATCGCCTGCCTGGGCGTCTCGCAGGGCGGAGCGACGATCCTTTACGCAGCCAAGGACCTTGGCGATGTGCGTTGCGTCATTTGCGAGAGCACGTACGACGACATGACCAATGCCGTCGATCGCCGGTCGCGGCGTTACACGGGCCTGCCTGGTTGGTTGACCGGCTCGCTGCTCGTGCCTTTTGCGGAGCATCGCCTGGATCTATCGATCAACGAGCTGAAACCGATCGATCACATCGCCGAGCTGCGCTGTCCGTTGCTCATGATCAGCGGCGATCAAGATGACCGCACCTGGCTGGCCGACACCGAGCGGCTATTTGAAGCCGCGCGCGAACCGAAGGAGTTGTGGATGGTCGAGGGCGCCAAACACGAAGACCTGTTTCGTTTTCCAGGTTACGAGGAGCGCGTCGCGCAGTTTCTCAAACGGCATCTCGTACCGGCGAAAGAATAGTCGATTGGCTTCGATTTCCGATCAGCATTTCCGTTTCGGTAATTTGGCGAATCCAGGGCGACCGTGCGGAGTGCATTGCCAATCGGAATGCTGACGATTGCTGGTAGGGAGAATTACCCTGTCTGCCTGCCTTCAAGCCAAATCGTCGTGAAGTTGCCCAGCCTCCCCGGTCGAAGCTGATTGAGTTCACGCGAGCGAACGCATCGCTCTGCGACCCCATTTTTTTTCACCACGGAGGCGCGACGCATGGTTACGGCTCGATCGGCAACACCCTGCAGTAACCTCGGCTTTCTTTCCGTCTTTCAGGAAAATTGCGGCTTCCTTGGCGGATACCTGGTCACCAATCCCTGGGGGCGTCCGCTCGAATTCCGTATTTCCACTTCCGTGCAACCGAACAAAGTCCAGCAGATACTTTATGGCGAGACGCTCGAATCCTACATCGCCGGCGAAGTCATCGGCAAGACACTCTTCGAGAAATCGACGACGCCCGTGCATCTTGTCGTGGTGGAAAATCGTATGTGCCTGGATCTTCGCTTGCGAATCGACTGCCCCGTCGCGCTGTGGTACGGAGCGGCCGTCGCGGATGGTAGTATGCCGGGATTGATGGTGCAGCCGAAACTGTTCTGCCATGCGGAATTCCCGCAAGACATCGAGCTGATTCGCGAACGGATCGAGAAGCTGGCCAACATCGATCTGCTGGAGCCGTTCGCGCGTATCCGCGAGGCCGTGCATGAGGCGCGAAAACTGGGCGTGACAACACGCAACCTCGCGGCGTAATGGTCTTGACCATGCCAGGTATACTCCACGCGGATGAAATTGACGTTTCCGAGCCGCGCACGCAGCGCAGCGGAGTAAGCGCCGACAAGCTACACCGCTTACTCCGCTGCGCTGCGTGCGCGGCTCGGACAATGCGTCAAACGGTAGCGGGCGTGCCAGGCCGTGACGCGGAGCGTGGGTAAGAGGAACGAATACGTCAGTTCTTTTTCTTCTCGTCATCATCCTTGGGGCGGCGATCTTTCTTGGGCGGTGGGCCGTCGTCGTTTTTCTTTTTCTTCATTTCGCCGATACGTCGAACTTGTTCAGGGGTGAGAATCTTGAGGAGCTTTTGGCGGACTTCCGCTTCGAGCTTGGTGATGGCATCCTGCTGGGCGTCCGAGAGATCCAGGTTGTTGCGGAGGTGGGGCGGAATGATCTTGCCTAGCTCGTATGGCGGCGGGCCTTTCTTGCCCTCGGGGCCGTCGTCTTTCTTCTTTTTGCGATCCGCGCCGTCCTCCTGATCTTTTTTGCCAAAGGGTTTGTTTTTTTCGTCCGGCGGTTGCGAAGAAATCGCGAACGTGACGACGAACAAGGAGGCGAGGGTCATAGCCGAGGCAAGAAGTTTTTTCATGAGGAACCTCCAGAAATGGGATCAAGAATCCTGACGCGCATTTTACAGGAAAGGTGCAAAGAACGAATGATTGAAAAAATATCGTTAAGCAGCGATTCAGCGACAAAAAGTCCGCCACCTGCATTGGCATTATTTCAAGCCCGTGTTATGATATATTTATCCTCTCATTTATCTGATCCATTTTCCTCTTCGCCCAACGGTGGAGAATTCGATGCGTCGTCGTGGGTTTACGCTCATTGAACTGCTCGTCGTGATAGCAATTATTGCAATTCTGATTGCCTTGCTCGTGCCAGCGGTGCAGAAGGTTCGCGAGGCAGCGGCGCGAACGCAATGCACGAACAACCTCAAGCAGCTTGGCATCGCGATGCACAACTTTCACGGTGCGAACAAATATTTCCCAGCCGCGAGCCGATTTTCGGGCACGTATGGTCCTTCGGCACTTTTCTATCTGCTGCCGCACGTCGAGCAGGGGAACGTGTCGGACAATTACGACGAAACAAAGGCCTCTGGCGCTTCGACCGACGGATCGATGAATGACACGTCTGGCGCGGCACGTCTGGCGCTCTTGCTCTGCCCTTCGGATTATCAGACCGATAACTTGACGACCCAGTTTGGTTGGACTAATTACCACATGAATTATGGCAGCTGGGTCGGCGTGACGGCGCAATGGGATGGCGTCTTCGGACCCAAGTTCGCCTGTGGCGGCGCACCGGCTGCGGATTTCGTGAAAGCCGTGCAGATTTCCGACGGCACGAGCAACACTGCCGCGATCGCCGAGGTCTGCCGGGGCCCGAATAGTGCCGGACCGCCCCGCGATAGGCGCACCGACTGTTTCGAAGGCAACACCGTGCCGACGACCTCCATCGCTGCCGCCCAGACTTATTTGCAGGGCCTGAACTGGCAGACCGCGACGATCGGATCCGCCTCCTGGGTGAATTGGCGTTATCGCGGCTATCCGTGGCGCGAAGGTTCCGTCTGGCGCACGGGATACAACCATCTCCTGCCGCCCAATTCGCCATGCTGGTATGCCAACGGCGACTGGTGGAAGCTCGTCACGCCTTCGAGCAGCTTCCACCCGGGCGGCGCCAACGTGCTTTTCGCCGACGGCGCTGTGCATTTCGTTGCCGAGACGGTCAGCCCTACGATTTGGAACGCCATGGGCACACGGGCGGGAAATGAAACCGCTGACGTATCGAGCCTCAATTGACTCCAACGGAACTACTCATGTCCTATCATCGCTGGATTTTGTGCGGCGCCGCCTTCGTTTTCGGGTGCTTCTTCGCAGTTGGTTGCAGTAAACCCGAAGAGAAAAAGCCCGACCCCGATGCACTGAAAAAGGAACTCGAAGAATTGAACAAAGCGCGAAAAAAAGAGTGGGGGCAGTAGCCTGAATCAAAGACGAAGCACGAAAAGACGAAAACGCGAAAGAAATACGAAGCAGCCAGAATCTCTACCACGCATCTCCATCTGAATTTTTTTATGCCTTTCGAAGTTTCGATCTTTCGTAATTCGTATGCTGAAATCTTCCTCATTCGCTCTGCATTTATCCGTGCCCATCCGTGTTATCAGTGGTCAAAATGGATTTTCATCGCTCTCATGCAAGCGGGATGCGGCGTTCGGCTTCCATGTTTTTGCGAAGATGCGCGAAGTACGGGCTGATGTCGGTCTTGGCCGACCCGCAGCTGGAACATCCGCCGCCTGTGGAACAGGTGGAGCACCCGCCAGCTTCCTTGCCGCAATCGGGCTTGTCGCACCGGGCAGATTCCGGATCTGGTTTGGCGGGGATGGCGAGATTCTCGAATCGCACGCGGATGTCGAATTCCAATCCCAGCGTTTCCGCCAGGCGTTCCGTTCCGGCTTCTTCGCCGACAAACTGCACGATTGCCGATCGGCCATCCAAGAGCAGGTCGATGTCGAGAATCTCCAGTTTCAGGCCAGTCGCCTGGGCTTCGCGCCGCGCGGTTGCAAAAATGGCGTTGGCGTGGTCGGCATGGGTGCAAGCCAGGCGTTCGTCGTGCTCCGTGGCGATTCGCAGGATTTGGCCGGCAGCGGCGGCGCCGAAGATGCGGGCTTGCGTCAACGTCGCGGGTCGAACGATGGCGCCGAGTTCGATGCCGCGGTCGGTTTCGATGACGACGCGTTGGCCTCGCCTGAGCGGCATCGGCTCGCCGAGCGTAAACGCGCCGACGATGCCGTTCTTGCCAAACGCTACCAGGAATTGGTCATGCATGGAGACAACCATTAGATTCCCAGGGTTTCGCGCATGATGTGGTCGTAGTTGGCACAATCTTTTTCGGTGCTCAGATCGAGCCGCATTTCGTTGATGACTTTGACGCTGAGATTGCGGAGCCAATAGTCCCAGCAATCGGCGCAGATTTTTTCCTGGATCAGTTTGCCAAGCTCGTCATTGATCGGCGCTTTGGCAAGCCGTCGGGCGTTGCCGCCGGCGAAACAGCCAGGCCGCTGGCATTCGAACCCGCCGCCCGTGCCGCCGCGCGGCCGATTCGCTCGCTGCGACACCGGCGCCGTCTCGCCGAGCTGCACCAGCAGCTTCGTCATTTCCTCACGAGGTACATTGTCGCCACGCTCGTCGGCGACTTTGAAACCGTCGCGAAGCACCGTGACGGCGTCATCCCGGCGATTCAATTTAATCAGGCACGATCCCAGGAGCTGATACACCTTGGAGAATGTCGGGCTGATCTCCAGCGCGCGCCGAAACGACTTGACGGCTTCTTCGCATTGGCCGTCCTCCATCAGCAGCTGCCCGAGCCGAAAGTGCCCGAGGTCGTCATCGGGGGAATCGGTCGCCATTTTGCGGAATTGTGCGATGCGGTCTTGAAGCGTACTCATATCCGTAAACCTACCTCGCCGACGTGTCGATTTATTGAAGTCTTTTGGAATTATACTCCAAGCAGTGCGATTTTCCCAGGCGGGGTATCGGGTAATATGAACATGGACGCGTTCCTATCACCGCTTGCAGCTTAGCGCTCGCGTCACGACATGCTGAGCGCTAAGCCGCAAGCGGAATAAAAATACGAGACCGCTGTCAAATGACATTGCTCACCACTCTCGAACGGATAGGCCGATTCACCTGGTTCGCTCTCAACGCGATCCCGGCCTTTTGTTTCGCCGTGCGCCGCCCTGGCGAGCTCGCCAGGCAACTGTACCAGGTTCTGCTCGGCGCGATCCCGCTTGGCGTCATTGCGGGCATGGCGCTGGGGTTTGTCGTGTGGATTCATCTGCGCGCCGTCGTCGATCCGGCCGTGCGCGAAAAGGTTCCGGAATATGTCGCCCTGGCGGTGGTGCTCGAATTCGCGCCGCTGGGAGCAGGGTTGATCGTCGCGGGCCGATCGGGCGCGAGCCTCGGCGCCGAACTGGGTTCGATGAAATTGACGGAACAGATCGACGCGATGCAAGTGCTCGGCCTCTCGCCGATGCTGCACCTCGTCGGCCCGCGCGTGCTGGCGGCGATGATCGCGCTGCCATTGCTCACGGTGATTACCGCCTATGTCGCCATCGGGTCGAGCTGGCTGGCCGAGGCTATGGGTGGCACGATGACGTTCGCTCTCTACCAGTCCGCCGTGCTGCGCGGCCTGGATCGCATCGTGCTCAAGGTCGTGCTCTCGACGCTAAAGACGATCGTGTTCGGCTACCTGATCGCCATCGCCGGCTGCTGGTTCGGCATGCACGCCCGAGAAGGGGCAGACGGCGTCGGTCAGGCGGCGACCCGCGGCGTCGTCGCCTCGATCGTGCTCGTGCTGATTGCCAACGTGTTCCTGGTGAAGCTAATTGAGATGGTGGCGTGATTTGCATTTCCGCTTGCGGCTTAGCGCTCCGCGTAGTGCCATGCGGAACGCTAAGCCGCAAGCGGAAAACAGGGAAATTTATAAGGCATCTTGATCCAATTTCACTCCTCCGGCAACTCCACGCGTTCACCGCCCGTCGGTGTCAGAAGCGAGGCAAAGATTTCGCCGGACATCGAGTAGGGAAACATCCGTACCGACGCATCGCTCATCGCCATCAACGCACCCTGCGAGAACGGCCCGCCCCAACCGCCGGCACATGGCCATAATTGAATTGGCGAGTCTAGCCGCGTAGGCGGCAGGTTGAATCAGCAATCGGGTATTCAACCTGCCGCTTAGGCGGCTAGGCTCGCCAATTCCGTTACGCCGACTTCTTCATCCGTAGCTCATCCAGGTGCGGCACCGTCGCGAACGGTTGCGCCAGCGACGCAATCGTCTCGCCGAGTTGCGCGATCTCGGCTTCCTTCAGGCGGCCCAGTTTCTTCATGGCGCCGAGCACCAGATAGCCGACCTTGTCCGGGTCGAGCATCATCAGTCGGCAGCATGTGGCATCGACGGCGACGAGGTCGTGGCCCATGATGAGCGCGCCGAACGGCTTGGCTGTGCCGTTGAGTGGACCGTCGCCTTCCATGCCGATGATGCCATCGACGATCGCCAACTCCGGCGTGCGCGTCAACGCAATATCGACGATGCTATTGTGAATGCCGCGCCAGTGCAGCTCATTTTTCGGCCAACCGTAGTAAATTCCGGGCAGCGTGCCGAAGAGATTCTTGAGCGAAAGCGTCGCCCCGGCCCAGTGGTGCGTTTTTAGCTTGGGCAGCGAAATGACGACGTCGGCATTGGCGAGCGTGCTCGACATGTAGAGATAATCGAGGTTCGTAAGCTGACCCATGTTCGGCAGCTTCACCGGCTCATCGTGATTGATGTCCACGAAGCGCACGTCGTGCTGCTTGAGCACATCGCCCAGGCCGCTCTCGGTGACGAGATACTCGACGTTGCGCCAATGGCCCGGCCCTTCCGCGACGATCACCTCGGCGGCGCCTTCGCGCTTGCATAGCTCGATGACGGCGCCGACGAATTTCGGATGCGTGTTGATGACCTTGTCGCGATGCCATTCGACGAGGTTCGGCTTCAAGACGACGCGCTTGCCGGCGAGCGGAACCGTGCCGCGAAACGAATCGTATTGCTTTTGCAGAATCGCCGTCAAATCGTCGTCGTAGCTGGCGGCGCGGGCGATATGCACGGCCGAGTTTGCGGGCAGCGGCTTGACGTTACTGGTGGCTCGCAATAGGAAGCGGCGAAACCAGCTGCTGACGCGTTCGACGATCGACGGCGAGCGGGGGGCGTAAGCCTCCTGATTCGATGAGGCCGGAGAATCAGGGAGCTTACGCTCCCCGCTCGCCGAGGATTGCAAGCGAAATAGATTACGCTTCTCGACGCCGAGCGCGAGCACAGTCAATGCTTGGCGATAGCAGCTTTGCCTGAGCCAGCCGAGCTGTTGCCGTTTCTCGACGGCGGCGAGGATCTGGTCGTCGAGTTTCGCCAGCGTCGCTTCGACGTTGGGCTGATCGCGGTAGAGATCAAGCGCAAGCTTGGCCCAGCACAGGTGATCGAGATCCTCGGTGCGGATCTGCTCGATGAGATAGCGCACCGCCGCGGCCAGGCGCGGATGACTTTCGCCTTGCAGCGCGAGGAGCATGAGCGCGGTGGGGCCGGGAATCGGGTCGGTCATCTTGCCGAGAATTCGGCGATTGCCATAGTTCACGCCGCCGGTATCGAAAGCGCGATCGAGCAGTAGCTTCAATCCCTCGGCCACGCGCGGATGGTTGCCGAAACCGAGATTGCGCAGCGCGAGGCATGCCCAGGAAGTCGGCTCGACCCACGAGAAGTTCGCCTCGGCCCAGGGCCAGCCGACGAGCTTGACGTTCATGTCGTGCATGTCGCGGGTATCGGGATCGTCGGGGACTTGCCCACGTGTAGCGAGGAGAAAGTCGGCGGTTCGATTTAGGTTCCCCTCTCCCTCTGGGAGAGGGGAGAGAATGCTCTTGACAAACAGCACCAGCGACGTTGGCCAAATCGCCTCGGTCCGTCCATCGTGCTGGCGGTAGCTGCCATCCGGATTCGCAGTGGCGGCGATGAAGCTGCGCGTCTTCGCGATGGCGTCGGCGTAGCGCTCGGAGTCGAGCGACAGCGCGAGCAGGCCGAGGCAGCTCGGTTCAAGCTGCGAGCCGTGACCTGGAGCATAGCCCCACCCGCCGGCCGGACTCATCGAGTGGGCCAGCGCCTCGAGATGCGGATTGAGATCGATCACTTCTTTCCCCAAAATTCAAAATCGTCAAGCCCCACCATGAGCGCAACGATTGGTGGGGATAAGTCTCGGGTCGACCCCCACCAATCGTTGCGCTCATGGTGGGGCTTGGGTTTATCCACCATGGAAACAAAACCAACACGCGCTTTCCTATCTAAGTTTAGTACATAAATCATCTCAACGCCTTGTTCGCGATGACGTTCCCACGACTCCGTACACCACGAAGAACCGTTGCGATCCCTACAGGCGTTTTTTGAATGAATCTCGGGAGGCGGCGGTGGCGCGAATTGTTTGTCAGGTTCTGCATCGGAAAGACCGTATCACTTTCATCTGGTCCGACGGGGCCGCGAGTTTCCCGCCTTATCATATGGAAGGCGACGAACGCGCCAGCCTGTTGCGCATCGCGGACCAGATCCATCCCAGGCTGGCGACGGCCGGGCCAGCGGAACTGGCGCAGCTTGGCTATCAGCTCTACAAGTCGCTCTTCCGCGTCGATTCCGGACCAAACGCAGGCTCGGCGATCGAGGCACGCAGCTGGCTGTCGGGCTTGATGAAAGGCGACGCGATCGAGGCGATCGAATTCCTCACCGACGAACCGGGCCGAATCCCGTGGAACGTGCTCGTCGAGGAGATTCCCGCAACGACCGACACTGCCCAGCGATTTTGGGGCACGCGCTTCAGCCTGGCGGCGGGGCGGCGCGTCAATCCGCTTCGGCAGAACCCGGTTCAGACCTATCCCACGCAAAAATGGATCCTCGATCCGGAATCCTCGAAAGGCGTCGGATCGGCCTCGCGCTCGGCGATTTCCGAACTCGAGAAGGCCAACCTCGTTTTTGAATCCGTTCCGGACGCGCTTGGCAATTTCTCGCGCAATGCTCCCGACATCGTCGTCGTCTTTGCCCGTTTTAACGACGGCCAGTTTCAGGTCGGCAACGAGACACTCACGACCAGTCAGCTCGGCGAAACGCTCGAAGATGCGCCGCAGGGAAATCCTGACCCGCTCGTGGTCTTGCTCGGCATCGGCGCGATCGACCAGCAGAAGGCCTGGCACAAGGCAGTTGCCGAGGCGAGCATCCAATTCAACGGTCTGGTCGCCAGCGAAACGCTGCTGCCGGCGGACAAGGCCTTCGAGGCCGGGCAGGCGCTGGTCAAGCGGTTCGTGGAAGGCGCCAAATCGCTCGGCGAGATCCTACGCTCCGTACGCGCGGAGTTTGGCGGCGCCGGATTGGCGCTTACGGCTTTCTGCCCGCCGCAACTACGTGTCGTCGGCGAAGGGTCGTCGGCCTACACGCCGCCGGCGAGCGACACGGCTCCCCTGCCCTCGGAACCCTATCGCCCGTTCGCGGCCTATGACGTCGGAGACCGCGCGTTATTCTTCGGGCGCGAAGCCGACGCCATCCGCGGCGCGCTGGTGTGCGATCGAGCCGACACCGTCGGCGTGTTTCTGCATGGCGCGCCGTCGGCAGGTAAAACATCTTATTTGCAAGCGGGGTTGTTGCCGACGCTGGAGATGGAAAGCGTCGGCTTCCGCGTGTTGCGCGACCGCTCGCAAGGCAACGACGATGCCGCGGCGGAGAGCGCTTTTCCCTGGCTGGTGCTGCGCTGCACGAACGATCTCGCCGGGCAATTTGCCGACGCGTTGGCGTCGTTCTGCGCTCGGCCGTTGACGTTCCAGACTCCGGCGGGGCAGACGGTCACGGTGGATCTGCCCGGCATCCTGCGAGAGTCCGTCACGGGCGCGAGCAGCACGGCGATCAAGCCGTCCGACGACTCCGCGCCGGCCAATCCCGATGCGGACCCGGCGGACGAAGCAGGCTCGGGCGAGCTGGTGATGGCGGACTTGTGGATCGCGCTGCGCGACAATACCGACCTGCTCGGAAAGACGCTCGATGCCGTCACGCGGGTTTTGCCTTATGAGCTGGTGATCGCCGTCGATCAGGGTGAAGATCTGTTAACGCAGGTGCGCAAGCCGCACCAGGAGGTGCGCCGGCAGAAGGCGATCGCCATGTTGGAGCGCATCGGCGCCGCGGCGCCGCGCTGCAAGATCGTCTTTACGGTAAGGACGCAATCGCTGGGTCGGCTGTTCGATCTTTTCGGAGACGGGCACGCGCCGGCGGATTGGCAGCCGCTGTACCTTCGCCCGCTCACCGACGCGGAGATGGGCGATGCGCTGCTCTACCCGACGAACCGCGAAGATATCCCGTTCGCGAACATGGCGCCGTTCCAGAAATATCGATTCTCCTACGAAGCCGGCGCGACGCAACAAATCGCGGCTGATGTGGCGGCTTACGCCCGGGAGAACTTTCTCAGCCCGCTGCCGATCTTGCAGGCCGTCGGAGCGTTGCTGTACCAAAACGAAATCGTCGGGCGAAAAAGCAGCACCCTTCGCGTGACCGACATGAAAGCGTTCGGCGGCGTTCGCGAAGCGCTCGGCAAATGCTTCGACGCCAAGATCAAACGGCTCGGCTTGAACTCCGCGGAAAGCTCGGCGATTCGCGATCTGCTGCTCAGCCTGTGCACGAGCAACAGCGATGGCACGCTCGACCGCGATCTGATGCCCGCGAGCGACCTTGCTCACTATTGGAAGGCGCCAGGGAGGCCGGCCGCCGATATCGTCAATCGCGCCGCCGACGAGTTGGGGTTGTTCGAGATTCAGAATTATTGGATCCAGGGCAAGCAAGAGCTTGTCGTCAGCCTGGCACAGGACAGCCTGGCCCAGCTCGGACGCAAGGCCGCGGAGGAGAAGTCGGCCGGCGCCCTGGCGCGAACCAAGGTGATGGAACTGGTGATCTGGATCATGATCCCGCTCTGCTTCCTGTCCGCGTCGCTGACCTATTATTTCACCCGGCAGCGCAGCGAAGATCCCGAAGTGCAGAAGCAAATGAAGGCCTTCGCGGATAATGCCAACGAAAAAATCAAAATCCTGGAGGACCAGGTTATTCTGTCGCGCCGGCCCCTTTATCTGGGCCTTCTCGCCCAGGCCGAGCAGGCGATCCAGTCCGAGAATGCGCTCCGCGCCAGGCAAATTCTGATGTCGCAGCCGGCGACGCGATCGTTTTCCGAGGCAAAGGCCGACGGCGTTCGCGACATGCGCGGCTTCGAGTGGAAGTACCTCTGGAAGCGCGTCAACGGCGAAGCGCTGCTGCTTGCCGGGCATCGCGGCCCGGTGACCGCTGTCGCAATCACGCCCGACGCCAAGCGCGCCGCCACCACAAGCAACGACGGCACAGCCCAGATATGGAATCTCGAGACGCGCGAAAAACTCGCTAGCATCACGGGCCTGCAAAAACCGATGCTCGCTATCGCCCTGTCGCCCGACGGCCAAACCCTCGCCGTCGCCGGCGCGGACAAGCAGATCGCCCTCTACGATCTCGCGGTTCTCAAGACCGATTTCGTCGTCCTCGACAAGGCAACAAAAAAACTCGAAGCCCATAACGATTCCGTCAATACCCTTGCGTTTGGCAAGGACGGTTCGCTCGCCTCGGGGAGCAAGGACGGAAACGTCATCCTCTGGGACATGGCTGGCGGAAAAGCGAAACTGACGCTCAAGGACCACGGCGCTTCGGTGCTCGCGCTGGCGTTTGATGCCGAGGCCAAAACGCTCGCCAGCATCGACGCCAAGGGCCAGGTCGTCGTGTGGGATGGGCAGAGCGGCGCCAAGCGAAACGCAATCGCGTCGAACCATCAGACCGCTCATGCGCTCAGCATCAGTGCCGATGGCAAAACCATCGCGACGGCCGGGGTGGAAGTGAAATTGGCTCGCGACGTCGGCATCGTGCGATTCTGGAATGCCGCCGACGGCAAGGAAGCGAGTGCTCCGATCACGCATGGCGCGGGGCTGCTTTCCGTCGCGCTTTCCGGCGATGGAAGGACCGCAATCACCGGCGGCAAGGATCACGTCATCCGCGTTTGGGATATCGCGACCGGCACGCAAAAGCAGCACTACATCGGCCACCTCGGCGGCGTCCAGGCAATTGCGCTTGCCGGCGATGGCAGGACGCTCGTCACGGGCAGCATCGACCAGTCGGCCAAGCTCTGGAACCTTGATTATCCCGCGGGTGTGGACGTCGTCAACGCCCACGCCGACGGCGTCGAAGCCCTCGCTCTCGATCGCCAACGCCTGCTGATCGCGTCGGCCGGCAAAGACGGCAGCGTCAGA
The DNA here is from genome assembly GCA_964484265.1 of uncultured Singulisphaera sp. GTDB lineage: Bacteria > Planctomycetota > Planctomycetia > Gemmatales > Gemmataceae > SIAQ01. Next base: position 14,149 of record CAZAFH010000026.1, on the reverse strand, counting down.
CTGTGGGACGCCAAAACCGCCAAGCCGATCGCTTCGCTGCCCAGCGCCGGCGCTCCCGTCACCTCGCTGGCGTTTTCCGCGCACAAATCAAAGCACCTCCTCGCTGCGGGCACGCGCGACGAAAAGGGTAAAGGCACGATCAAAATTTGGCAACTCGATCAAGACGACAAGAAAGGCTGGCAGGCCACCGAGAAGCACACGCTCACCGGACATTCGAAAGGTGTCACCGCTGTCGCTTTCCATCCGAATGCCGACAAGGCCAATCTGTTCCTCTCCGGCAGCGACGACTCGACCGTCATCCTCTGGGATGCGGAGACAGGCAAAGAAAAGGACACCTACCGCGGGCATAAGGATGCCGTCCGCAGCGTCGAGTTCATGGGCGACAACCGCACGTTCGTATCGTCGGGCAAGGATGGGCTCGTCTGTCTTTGCGAAGTGGATCGCAAGGAAATTCGCACCGTCGCCGACTTGCATCTGGGAAGCATCGAGGCCCTGGCGATCTTCTCGTTCATGCTGGCGAAGGACGATCACCCCGAGTCCACGCTCGGCTTGCTCTCGGCGGGCAGCGATCAGATGGTGCGCGTCGCCGTCGTCGAACATGAAGAACGCAACGCGAACCTGCGGGCTCGCTCGGTCAGCTTCCTGCGCTCGCACGCCCAGCCTGTCCGCGCCGTCGCTCTTTCGATCAACGCCAAGGCGGGCGGCCTGTTCGCGTCCGGCGGCGACGACGGCGCTATCAAGATCTACGACTTCGTCGGCGAAATCTTCACACTCGTCGGCCATCGCGGCTCGGTCCGCAATATCGTCGTCGCGCCCGATCATTCCTTCGTCGCATCGTCAGGAACGGACGGCACAATCCGCATCTGGCGCGCAGCCGATATTCGGACCGACAAATAGCGTCTTCGGAGCGACCCATGAAACGCTCGCTTGCCGCTCTCATTGTGCTGCTGCTGCCCGTCATCGCCCGGGCCGACATGGCGCCGCTTCGTTCGCATAAAAAGGTACTGGGCAACGGCAAGTACTTGCTGGTTATGCTTTACTCCAAAGCCAACGGGCCAAATGCGGCCAACGAGCTAAACGATCTCTATCCGCAGAGCGGTCTTTACCCCAACGACAATACGCGCAAACCAATCTGGACTCTGCAATCGCCCTTCGAAGGCCAAGTCTTCCTCTCACGCGATGGCGAATACCTGGCGAACATCGTCTTCCCCTCCGAGTGCAACGGCGACGGCGTGCACTTCTATCACAAGGGAAAGCAGATCCGTTCCTACAAAATCACCGAACTCGCTCACAAAAGCGCCATCCAGGAAGCCTGCCCCAGCTGCATCTGGCATGGCCTGGCATCATTCAACGAAGACGCCGAAACGATCGCCCTCGAAGTTCACGACGGCCGAACCTGGACCTTCGACCTGCGTACCGGCGATGCCAGCGTCCAGCGCGGCGAGCACGATAATCGCGGAGATGCGCCTGCAAATTCCGGGGTCCTTATCCTGATCGGCATCAGCATGCTGGGATGCGTGATGCTCGCGGGGCTCGCCGGCGGATACTGGCTATGGACACTGAAACGTGAGCGCCTTGATGAGAACGACGACAATAAATTCAACGATAAATAGTGAACAGTAAATAGTAAATGACGAATGAGTAAACGCCATGGCCCTACGCTGCTTATCTTGCGATATCGCGCTCTTGCCTGACGAAGCGGTCACCGGATACTGCCCGGCCTGTGAAAAGAAGCTCGACGTCAGCTCGTCATCGAGTCCCGTCGGCGACGTCATCCCGTGCCCGCATTGTCACACCCAGACCGATAGCCTGAAATACTACAACATGCCGATCTTCTTGTTCCTCTGGGTGGCGTGGGTCAGCTGGAGCAAGGACGAGATCGCCTGCCCGGGCTGCATGCGAGGCAAGATCGCTGGCTACTGCGCGTTAAATATCGTGACGGCGAATATCCTTTGGCCGTTTATTATCCTGCCGTGGACGATCATCAACCTGCTGCGCACGCTGACGAAGGGCCATTCCAGCGGCATCCAGGATTTGCTGCGGTAATCGGCTTGCCGTTTAGCGATCGCGCGGCGCCATGCGAACGCTAAACGATGAGCGAGGCCAGCACGCCATCGAGCGTCGTCGCCAGGCGGTCGCATTCATCCGTAGTGATGGAAAGCGGCGGCTGCAGGCGGACGACGTTGCCGAACACGCCGCCGACGCCGATGAGTATGCCGCGCTCACGCATCTTCGCTCGCACCATTTTCGCTTCGGCTGCGGCGGGTTCCTTCGATGTGCGATCCTTGACCAGCTCCAGGCCTATCATCAAACCGCGACCACGCACTTCGCCGACGAGCTTGTGTTTTTCCACCATCGCCTGGCAGCGCGTCATCAATTCTTGGCCTCGCTGATTGGTGTTGTCGATCAGACCTTCATCCTGAAGCACGGCGATGTTCGCAAGCGCGGCGGCACAGGCGATCGGGTTGCCGCCGAAGGTCGAGAGATGATCGCCCGGCTTCATCGCCTCGGCGATTTTCTCGCTCGCCGAGAAAGCCCCGAGCGGAAACCCGGCGGCGATGCCCTTCGCCATCGTCATGATGTCCACGGTCACGTTCGGCGAATGCTCGACGCCGAACATCTTTCCCGTGCGGCCAAAACCGGTCTGCACTTCGTCGATGATGAGCAGTGCCCCGTGTTCGTGCATGATGCTGCCTGCGAGCGTGAGGTAGTCTGCCGGCGGGGTAATGATGCCGCCTTCGCCGAGGATCGGTTCGACGACGAATGCCGCCACGTCGCTCGAAGTCTGCACGCGAATCGTGTCGTTGAGTGCCGTGGCGCAGGCGAGATCGCACGACGGATATTTCAAATTCAACGGGCAGCGATAGCAGTACGGCGCCGGCCCAAAGGCGACGCCGGAAAGGTACGGCCCGTTGTTCTTCTTCCGCGCAACGTTACCCGTGATCGACAGCGTGCCGATGGTGCGGCCATGAAAGCCGTAGGCGAGCGCGACAATCTCGCGGCGACCTGTATGCTGTTTGGCGAGCCGCATGGCGCCTTCGTTCGCCTCCGCGCCCGAGTTGCAGAAGAACGTCTTCGTGGCAGGCGTCTCGGCTGGCCGCCCTGTCGTCGTGGTGGGCACGATCTTCGCGAGCTGCTCGGCAAGCTGCCCTACGACCGGCACGTGGTAAACACACGAAGCCGCGTGGACAAGTTTGTCCATCTGCTCGCGGGCCGCCGCCAGGATGCGCGGGTGATTGTGCCCGGCGTTCACCACGGAGATGCCGGAGAAACAATCGAGGTACTCCGTGCCATCGACATCGACGACGGTGCGCCCGGACGCCGACGCGACGACGATCGGTTCAAGCCCCTGGGCGACCACGGGCAACAGATAGCGGGAATACGGACTGGTACGGGACATGGAATGCGCCTCGGCCAAACAAGTGAATCTCTTTGCGATTTGCGTATTGTATTCATGGAGAGACCGGCGATCTGATATTGAGATCGCGTGAGGCCGCGCCCGCGCTCGCCAAAGGCGAGCGGCAAAACGACGGATACCAAACGGGAGTGAATCCTTTGAAACCCACCGATATCCACATCGACGATGTTACCTTCTCCTACGAGGATCACCACTACCGCACGCCGATCAAGTTCGGCGGCACGGCTCTCGATCGCGTCACAATGCTGAACGTCGAAATCGCCGTGCGAACCCGCAGCGGCAAGTCGGCGCGCGGGTTCGGGTCGATGCCGATGGGCAACGTCTGGTCGTTTCCGTCCAAGGTGCTGACCTACGATCAAACGCTCGGCGCGATGAAAGCCGAAGTCGCCAAGGTCGCTGACATCACGCGATCGTGCAAGGAGGTCGGCCATCCGATTGACATCACCTGGTCGCTGGAGCATGCGTATCTGCGTGCCGCGGGAGAAGTTTCCGCGCATCTCAAACTTGTCGAGCCGATCCCGACGCTGTGTACGCTCGTGTGCGCTAGTCCATTCGATGCGGCGTTGCATGACGCGTTTGGCAAGGTGCACGGGCTGAATTGCTATGCCACCTATGGCCCCGATTTCATGAATCACGATCTGGGCTACTTCCTCGGCGATGGCTTTCGCGGCGAGACGCTCGACCGCTATATTGACCGCGAGCCGAGGGCGAAGTTGCCGTTGTATCATCTCGTTGGCGCACTCGATCCGCTGGAAGACAAGGACATCGTCAAGCGAGTCAACGATGGTTTGCCCGAAACGCTCGGCGAATGGATCAAGGCCGACGGTCTGACGCATCTCAAGATCAAACTCAACGGCGACAACCTCGACTGGGACGTCGAACGTGTCGCCGGCGTCGATCGCGTGGCCGAGCGAACGCAAGCCGAGCACGGCGTGAAGCTGTGGTACTACTCGCTCGACTTCAACGAGAAATGCCCGAATGTGCAGTATCTGCTCGATTTTCTGAAGCGCGTACAGTCCACCCGGCCCGATGGGTTCGAGCGCATCCAGTACATCGAACAGCCAACGGCACGCGACCTGAAGGCGAATCGGCACAACGTCATGCATGAGGCCGCCAAGATTCGGCCCGTCGTTATTGATGAGTCGCTGATCGATCTGGAAAGCATCATGATCGCGCGCGAGATGGGCTACACCGGCGTCGCACTGAAGGCCTGCAAGGGCCAATCGCAATCGCTGATGATGGCAGCGGCGGCGCGGAAGTTCGGCATGTTCCTCTGCGTGCAGGATCTCACGTGCCCCGGCGCATCGCTCATCCATTCCGCAGGCCTGGCAGCGCACGTGCCCGGCGTCGCAGCGATCGAATCCAACGCTCGCCAGTACTGCCCCGCCGCCAACGCACCCTGGGCCAAGACCCATCCCGGCATCTTCATCGTCAACGACGGCACGCTCGCCACGGAAACGCTGACGGGATTAGGGCTGGGGGCGGTATAATTCTTGATTTGCAAGCCCCAGGATGAGCGCAGCGATTCCTGGGGTTTAGGAGCGGAACCCGCACCAATCGCTGCGCTCATGGTGGGGCTTGAATTGTTAACACATAAATTTCGGCAACAAAACAATGACCCTTCGCGTCGCTAATTTGCGGTTGAGCATCGACGAGCCGGAATCGGCTCTGCCGACGCATCTGGCGCGCGTGCTAGGCGTGAAGCCGACGGAATTGGCGAGCTGGCGCATCCTGCGTAAAAGTCTCGATGCTCGCGTCAAGCACGAGTTTCATTTCGTCTACTCGGCCGAGGTCGCACTGCAGGCCGATGAGGACCGCGTGCTCGCCAAGGCACAGCGAAAACATCGCGACTTGCAGATCGATCATCATCATGCCGAGCCGTTCGCCATGCCGCCACGCGGCAGCACGCCGATGCGTCATCGGCCGGTCGTCATCGGGTCAGGGCCGGCGGGATTGGTCGCGGGGTATTTTCTCGCGGAGGCCGGCTATCGTCCGATCGTCCTCGAACGTGGCCGAGCGGTGCGCGAACGTATTCAGGATGTGCATCGCTTCGACTCGGGCGGCACGTTTGAACCGGAGAGCAACTACCTGTTCGGCGAAGGCGGGGCGGGGACGTTTAGCGATGGCAAATTGACATGCCGAAGTTCCGGGCCAGACGTGCAGCGTGTTTTGCAGTTGTTCGCAGAGTGCAAAGGCAAGCCGTCAATCCTGTACGATTACCGTCCGCATCTGGGCAGCAATCGGCTGCCGGCGGTCGTCAAGGCGATACGCAGGGCGATCGAAGCGCGTGGCGGCGAGGTGCGTTTCAATTGCCGGGTGGAGGATCTCGACATCGCCGACGGCGTGCTGCGCGGCGTGGCGACATCGTCGGGCCATCTGCCTGCGGATGTCGTCATGCTCGCGATCGGCCACAGTGCGCGTGACACGATGACGATGCTCGTCAATCGCGGGGTGCCGATCGTGCCGAAGCCGTTTCAGTTCGGCGTGCGCATCGAACAACCGCAGGAGAGCGTCAACCGGGTAAAGTATGGCTCATCGCCGTTGGAGGAGAAACTCGGCAGCGCCGATTACAATCTCGTCGCCCGCGGACCGCACGATCTATTCACGTTTTGCATGTGCGCCGGAGGGCATATCATTCCGAGCGTTTCGGAGACGGGCTATTTTTGCACGAACGGCATGAGCCTATCGAAGCGCGACTCGCCGTTTGCGAACAGCGGCCTCGTGGTGACGATTCCCGTCGAGCAGTTCCTGGGAACCGACGTGTTGGCGGGCGTGAGGTTGCAAGCTCATTTCGAGAAGCTTGCCTACGAACTCGGACGCGGAGAATATGCCTGCCCGATTCAAGGCGCCAATGATTTCCTCGCGGTCAGGCCGACGAAAGCGAAACCGGCGTGCAGCTATCCGCGCGGTTTGGTGCTTGCGGAGATTGCGTCGCTCGTTCCGCCGATCGTGCGTGAAGCGTTGATGCACGGGTTGCCGATTCTGGATCGCCGATGGCAGGGCCGATTCCTGCGCGACGCGGTGCTGGTCGGTCCGGAAGCCCGTGGCAGTTCGCCGATCCGCATCGCACGAGACGATTCGACGCGCGAATCGCCGGGCGTCGCTGGTCTCTATCCGGTGGGAGAAGGCGCTGGCTACGCGGGCGGGATCATCAGCGCGGCCGTGGACGGATTGCGAAGCGCCGCAGCTATCGTGGCGAAGTACAGGTCTTAGGCCTCCCCAAAAATTTCTTAACATTTTTTAACGTTTGTGATTGACACGTCGCCATTTGGTCGATAATATTACGGAATATTAATAAAAATCGTTAATTGTTTTTTCATTTCCTAGCGACGTAGCGTGCTTGGTTCTTTGAGACTGGAGATCGAATTCACCGGTGGTGTGAATCCAGAAATACGAGCGTATTATTGGTGAATTTCAGGCTCCTCCCGTCAAAGCGAAGCGATTCCTCAAAAGGTAAATTCCGAAGTAATTGCAACGCCGAGATGAAATAGGGGCGAATTAATATTACGAAAAAGAAATAATAATTCCTAATAATTGCTTCATGTTTTCATCGGATCTGCTTTGATTGTCTTTCTTTCTTTTTTTCAAGGAGATGTCCAATGCGTTTACCGAAGTTGCTCCAACGCCAAAAAGGCTTCACGTTGATCGAGCTCCTGGTCGTGATCGCGATTATCGCGATTCTGATCGCACTGCTCGTTCCTGCGGTGCAGAAAGTGCGTGAAGCTGCAGCTCGCACTCAATCGACGAACAACGTCAAAAACATCGCGCTCGCGTTCCACGGCTTCCACGATGCCAACAAACGCCTGCCGTTCAACGGATCAAGCACTGCGGTCGGCGGGGTCACTTACTCGACGACCGCCCAGGCAGGCAAATACACCAGCGGAAGCTGGGCCTTCCAAATCCTGCCCTTTATTGATCAGACGCCAATGTTCAGTCCGAACGGTCAGGCAGTGGGAGCCACAATCACGAATGCGGTAAAGTCAACGGGGGTTTCGGCATTCATGTGCCCTGGGCGAGGTCGTCCCACCTATCAAACGGGAAATCAAGGCGCCTGGACCGACTTCTTTATCAATCCGCGCCTGAATGCTCCCACCAACGGGTCTCAAAATACTGCCGACACCCGGAGAACGATGGTGGGCGTGACGGATGGGACCTCGAACACGATATTCGTCGGGCACGGTTATATTATTACAACGCAATATTCATCCTCAGGATCGGTAACAGGCTCCACCAACATCTTCATCGGCGGCGGGACTGGGACCTGCCGGCAGGCCACAAGCCCATTTCAAAGGGACAGCACGGCAAACAACACGACGAGGTGGGGGAGTCCGTATGCGCAGGGAGCCTTGATGGGCATGGGGGACGGCACCGTTCGCATGTTCCCGTACAACCTGAATCCAGGTTCGCTTAGCTCGGCGGGTATCGGAACCGCTAACTCTCTCGCAGCGTTCATGACGCCATCTGGAGCCGAGGCGGCGACTCTTCCTGATGCCTAAAGTGACGGTGAGATGAAAAATACCGTTTGGAGCTGATATTTGAAAATCGACGCGCAAACCGCGCGAGGCGAATGCCAATTCGTTGGCATTCGCTTTTTTTTATTTTTTTTCCGAATCGCAGCACATTCATTCGGCAAGGCGCACAGGCTGCGCTCTATGCATCATCAGCGAGCAGCAGAGCGACGAATGATTACCGTAATGTTATTTTTGAATTGACAATTCCCGCATCCACCATTATTCTTTCATTAGCTTAATAAATCTCGCTCATTATAATCTAACAAATGATTGTGTTGCCAGCTTTTTGCTGCAATACAGGAGAAATAGCAAGAAAATTTGGCCAAATTCATGGTCTCTCTGGGAGATTTACTGGGGAATCGAAATGGTTTATATTTCGTAATCGAAACCTAATCTTTTCCTCATAATCTAATTGATCGTTCTGTTTCCATTCTTTTTTATCAGGAGAAGTCCAATGCGCATCGCCAAAGCTCAGAGAAGTCAAAAAGGTTTTACGCTGATCGAGTTGCTGGTCGTAATCGCGATCATCGCGATTCTGATCGCGCTGCTCGTGCCGGCCGTTCAGAAGGTTCGCGAAGCAGCGGCTCGGACGCAATCCACTAACAACGTGAAGAACATTGCCCTGGCGTTTCATGGATTCCACGATGCCAACAAACGCATCCCGTTCAACGGGTCAAACACGGCGGTTGGCGGCGTGGCTTACTCTACGACTGCCCAGGCGGGTAAATACACCACCGGAAGTTGGGCGTTCCAGATCCTGCCCTACATCGATCAGACGCCGATGTTCAGTCCAAACGGTGTCGCAGTTGGCGGCGCAATTCCTACCACCGTCAAGCAATCGGGAATCTCCGCTTACATGTGCCCCGGGCGCGGCCGGCCGGCCTTCCAATCAGGAAACGTTGGCGCATGGACGGACTTCTTTATCAACATCTATCTCAACTCTCCAACCACCAACGGTGGCATCGCTGTCCAAGACAACAAACGCACCATGGTGGGTATAACGGATGGAACGTCGAATACGGTGTTCGTTGGGCATGGAAATATTCCGACGACGCAATATTCAAATTCGGGAGCGGTGACCGGTTCCGGAAACATCTTCACAGGTGGCACCGCGAACACGTGCCGACAGAATTGTACCGTCTTTGGCAGGGATAGTACTGTGACCACAAACACGACTCAATGGGGGAGCCCGTATGCCCAGGGCGCGTTGATGGGCATGGGCGATGGCACGGTTCGTATGTTCCCGTACAACATTCCGACGGGAAATCCACTCACGTCGGGAACGGCAACCGCCAACACCCTGGGAGCGTTCATGTCCCCATCGGGCGGCGAAGCGGCCACGCTTCCGGATGCTTGATAGAAGTTGAATGAAGTCCGCATTAAATCAAAAGGCGGGTGCCAAAATTGGCCTCCGCCTTTTTTCGTAAGCAGGCCAAACTTGCCGAAATCGTATTTCCGTTTTCGGCTTTGCGCTTGAAACATCGCACGCGAGCACTCTAGGCAATAGACTGCGACCAACTGCTCCTGTCTCAACAAGGCCCGATCCGGGCAACGAACCAATTGGGCGCCATCCAGGTAGTTAGACTAACCCGCTATCGAAGCGTTTTTCCACCTGTCTGTCATCCACGACGGAATTCGATTGTCCATTGCCGAAATCGCCAGCGAGATTCGGCAGTTCGACCGATCGGTGATGATCGAGATAGCCGGCTCACAATTTCTGGCGTAGGCAAACGGCCGGTCGATCGTACGCAAGAGCCACTGAATGCACTCCACACGATTGCTGAAGCCGCAGGCCGTCGATAGAATGTCCAGGCAAATTGGCTCTCGTCCACGCACACGGCTTTCACGCGCATGATCCCATTCAACGTTCGACTGCGGCTAACGTTGACCATAGTACTTCTCGCGCTCGCGGGATCAAGTGTTGTTCTCGCGATGTATTCGCTGCTGCAAAGCGGCGGCGGTGTGGAACTGCAATCGCGTTGGCGAGAACAGCAGTATGTCTTGCGGAATAAAAATCCGTATGACGTGTACGCGCACAGCCGGTCCGAGCAGTATGGGCTCCCGCTGCCGCCGGGCTGCCGGCCAACGCCGGGCGATGCGGACCTTGGGCTGCCCAATCCAAGCTATCCACCGTGGACGTATTTCACGGGCATCGCCTTCATGTGGTCAAGCGACTGGTCGCGCGTGCGCGTTTGCTTTGCAGCGCTGCAGCTGATGTGTCTGCTCTGCGTGGCATGGTGGAGCTTTCGGCAGGTGGCACCGCGGCCGGAATTCGCGCTGATGTTCGCAGCGGCCCCATTTGCACTGAACAGCGTCTGCGCCACGCTGGCGCTGGCGCAGTTGGGCATGGTCGTCGTCGGATTGTTGGCTGCGGCACACTGGTGCGATCAGCGCGACCGTCCGGTGTGGGCGGGGCTATTCCTCGGTGCCGCACTCCTCAAGCCCACGCTATCGCTGCCCTTTCTGCTGCCGTTCTTGATCAAGAGACGCTGGCAGACACTGGCAGTGGCCGCGGCGTACACGGCTTTCGCCAGTGCGATCGTGTGGGGGCTCGTCGGCACCGATCCGCTCACGATGGTCCAGCAAATGCAAGCCTCCGGCGTGGAGTGGGGCATCACGGACTATACCGGCACCGTCGATCCCATTGCCGTCCTCACACGCCTGGGCGCACCTCCGCGCGTGGCTCTGCAGATCGCGCCACCGCTCTGCTTGGCGATCGGCGCCGGTCTGATGTGGCCCTGGCGTCACAGTTCCCTTTTGACCTTGTTCGCGATCGCCGCGCTCGTCGGCCGACTTTGGGTGTTTCATCATCACTATGACGATGTAATCCTACTTTTCGTCTTGTTTGGTTTGGCGGAGGTTCTGGCGACTCGATTTTCGTTCGGTGCTGCCATCGGATACGCTGTCTTGTGGCTTTCGCTTTGGCTGCCGCAATATTCCTACACGGGTATGCTTACTGGCCCGCCACGCGAAATGCGCTTTGCTTTCGACTGCCTATTGTTGTTGGTCCAGACCTCCTGTCTCGCCGTACTCCTCGTCTACGCGCCTCGAAACGGGCAGACGTGGGAGTCGGATGCGCCAAACGCCGGGCTAAATGCGCCGGCGCGCGCGTGAAATGCGGTCGGAATTGACACTCGTCGCAAGTCAATTTTTTTTGAGCGGTCAACAATTGGATTGCTTAGGTCTTCGTTCGGGCTTCAGCCCGCTAACAAGCGGACAACAGGCTAAAGCACGCTCCACGATATGTGCCAATGCAGCAGCAAACCGCTCTATTTGGTTGCAAAGTTCTATTGGGCTTGCCGCATCCGCTTCTCGATTTTGTCGCGCACGCGAAGGAAGGTGTAGACCGCATTGGGATCGAAGTGCGTGCCTGCCTTGTTGACGAGTTCCGCAAACGCCTGGTCCGTCGGCATGGCGTCGCGGTACGGGCGGTCCGAGGTCATGGCGTCGAAGGCGTCGGCGATGGAAACAATGCGGGCGATCAACGGAATCTTGTCGTGCGACAGCCCGTCGGGATATCCCGAACCGTCCCAGCGTTCGTGATGGTGGCGCACAATCGGGATCATCGGCAATAGGTGCCGCATCGAATCGAGCATCGTCGCGCCTTTGATGGTATGCGTTTTCATGTGCTCGAATTCGCCGACCGTGAGTTTGCCCGGCTTACGCAGAATCGCGTCGTCGATGCCGATCTTGCCGATGTCGTGCAGCGGCGTGCCAATTTGTATCTGATACTTTTCATTGGACGACAGACTCAATTCGTCGGCGAGCATCAACGAATAATCGGTCACGCGGCGAGTGTGATCGCCGGTGTACTGGTCGCGCATATCGACAGTTCGGGCAAGCGTCGTCACTGTCTCGATGAATTGATCGCGCTGCTCCTGCACCAGCTGAGCCGACTCAATTCCGACGGCCACGCTCGCAGCGATGGCGTCGGTGTAGTAAAGGTCGTTCTCGGTAAACGGATCATCCATGAAACCGCGATCGAGATGCAGCACGCCGATGGTCTTTCGCGGCGTGCGCAGCTGGGCGCAGATGATCGAGGCCATCGCCCCATGCCGAATGCTGCGGGCGAGAATCAGGCTCTCGTCGGAATTGACGTCATCGCAGAGTAGCGATTCGCCAAGCGAAAAGCAGCGTTTCACCAGGGTTTGGCTGAACGCCCTCATCCGCGGGTCCGGTTTCAGGCGCGGCGCCAGCGTGGCTTTGAGTTTCAATTCGCCGGTGATCGGGTCGCTGAGAATGATGCTGCCGCGCTGGGCGTTAAGCGCCTTGATGGTGTCCGAGAGGATCGATGTCAGTAGATCGTCTAGGTGGGAGATGTGCGAAAGATGGTGATTCGCCCGCACCAGGGCCAGGACGGCGTGTTCGCGTTCGGGGTGGCGGGCGGAATCGTGGGTCACGATCTCGAGAGCCTTATCCCAGGTCTGCTGCACCTTGCCGCGGACCGTCATATGAGCGCCGCTGGTGAGGATTTTTTGTTTCTTGTCGAGAATATTGTCCGGTTCGGGCGCCGGCTTGGCAGGCGGTGGCGGAACCAAGGGAGGCTCGTCGATAACCACGAGATCGGAGACTCGCAGCTGCAGCTTTCCGACCTGAATGACGTCCATCAGCTGGATGACGCGATCTTTGCCTGCGAGGTTCTCGTTGTTGACAAACGTCGGATACATCGGATTATGGGCAAGGTCGCGCAATACCCAGCGCGTGCCTTGATGGCGCACCTCTGCATGGATTCGTTCCACCGAGTTGTCACGCAGCACGACATCCACGTTGGTCTGGCGACCGATGCGCAAATGCTTCGGAGATTCCCACGTCAACCCGGAGATTTTCGTTCCCATTCCCGTTAGTACGATACGCGGTTCCGGCATGCTCACATCTCGAATAATTTCCGTGCCTCATAATCAGCGCGTGAGGCGTCCGCAGCCACTGGCGCAAATATAGCTCACAAATTCAATAATTGTATTGCGTCAGCTTTTCTCATTAATGTGCAAGCCTTTTGTACATTTGTATGCTTCCCGAGCCTTGCGGACTTTCCCGCCGATTTTGCTTCGCGTTGCGCTCTTGAACCCGGTACGAACGCTGCGACAATAGACACTGATGCTCAATCTCATCAAGAAACTCCACTATGGCGCCCGCGTGCTGCTTTCCAAGTCTGGCGGGCAACCCGAAACCATCGACGTCGCCGGCAAGGCGTCGATCCTGCTGCACGGCGGCGAGGGCGAACCGTTCGTTTATCTGCACAGCGCTCTTGGCGAGTCGCTGATGTGGCTGCCGTTTCACCAGGCGTTCGCCAAGAAATTTCGCGTCTATTCGCCGATCCATCCAGGGTTCGGGCGTTCGGGCGGCTTCGATCTTATTTCCGACATCGAGGACATGGCGTTCCACTACCTTGACATGTTCGACGCGCTCGGGCTTGAGCAGGTCTGCCTGGGCGGCGTGAGTCTCGGCGGATGGATCGCGGCGGAGATCGCGGTGCGCTGGCCGGAACGCGTAAAGCGGCTCTGGATTGCCGACGCGCCAGGCTTGTGGGTGGATGATTCACCGCTGGGCGATCTGTTCCGCGTCGCGCAAAACCGCGAGAAGCTGCGCGAGTTGCTGTTTCACGATCCGAAAAGCGCCATGGCAACGGTCGTCATCAAGGACAATATCGACGAATCGACGATGCTCAACGCCTACCAGGCGATGACCGTTTTGGCGCGCATGATCTGGCAGCGGCCATACGACCCAAAGCTCGCCGGCCGACTCAGGCGCATCGCCTGCCCGACCCTGCTACTGTGGGGCGATAACGATCGACTCGTGCCGCCGGCCTACGGCGAAGCGTATCACAAGCTAATACCCGGCTCCGAGCTAAAGCTGATCCCGAACTGCGGCCACCTGCCGATGTTTGAGAAGGAATCCGAGTTCGTGGATGCGATTACGAGGTTTTGCAGCTAATACTACAGCGCTAACTCAAACAGCGATCGATCCATAACAGCAGCAATGGCCGGCATTTACTCCCCTCTCCCCCTGTATTCAGGGGGAGAGGATGGGGGTGAGGGGGAGAGGCGACACAAAGCGACAAGTCCCATACCTCTCACCCCTGACCTGGGCTGATGAATACTATTCAAAATTCGCACTGATTCGACAGTATCCGACGTACGAAATCGTTGCGCGAAGTGCTCCCTCTCGCTCCGGGAGAGGGAAGGGGTGAGGGCCGCTTGACGATGGCAATGCCAGGAAAATA
>CAZAFH010000025.1:0-66968 GCA_964484265.1 uncultured Singulisphaera sp. | reverse complement strand
ACATTCGTGGGGGAGAGGGGAGCAATCGCGCAACAAATTTGAGATGAATCCAGGCTTTGTATTTCATCAGCCCAGCGTAGGGGTCAATAAGCATCCTTGCGATGCGCGACACGAACAACCAATACGAACAATTTGTCGTCTTTGATGGAATATACGACTCGGTAGTCGCCGACGCGAATCCTCCAGAGTTCGTCTTCGCCTTGCAGTTTCACGCATCCGTGCGGGCGAGGATTCTCGGCAAGCTCTGCTATCGCAGTCACGATTCGGATTTGCACGCTTTCAGGCAGCTTGCGAACGGATTTGTCTGCTGAAGGCTTGAACACCACGCGATAGGCGGCCATGTTATTCCATCTCCAGTCGTTTCTTGACCTCCTCGAGCGGAACGCCGCCCTTTTCCTTAAGCGCCTTCTTCGCGGCCCGAATGTCGGAGCGGTTTTCCATTTCCTCCAATAGCGCCAGGTCCTCTAGCGAAACCAGCGCCACCACGCCTTTGCCACGCCGTTCCAGAATGATACGTTCGCCAGCGTAAGCGACGCGATTGATGGCGTCGGCCAAATTGTTGCGAATATCCACGACGTTCATATTCATGATTGGCTCTCCAAGGCTAATTGCCTCTTATGTACATATTAGCGCTAACCGCTATTAACGGCAACGAGCATCCCATTTTAGTGGTTCGGCGTTTTAGCAGGCGGCGCGATCGGCTTCGGTGGGCCGCTGCGGAGTTCGCTCAGCCACTGGATGACGATGTAAAACACCGGCACGAAAAACACGGCCAAAATGGTAGACGTCAACATCCCGCCGAACACCGCTGTGCCCAGCGCTCGACGGCTTGCGGCCGCGGCGCCTTGTGCGAACACTAACGGCACGACGCCGAGGATGAACGCGATCGACGTCATCAGAATCGGGCGGAAACGCAAGCGCGACGCCTCGACGGCCGCTTCGACGATGCCGCGACCCGCCAGACGAAGTTCGCGCGCGAACTCGACGATGAGGATGGCGTTCTTGCTCGCCAGCGCAATGATCAACACGACGCCGATCTGCGTGTAGACGTTGTTGTCCATCGCACGCATGTTCACCGCCGCCACGACGCCGAGCAACCCCAGAGGCACGACGAGAATGACCGCGAGAGGCAGCATCCAGCTTTCGTATTGCGCCGCCAAGACCAGATACACCAGCAGCACGGCGAGGGCATAGACCAGGACCGCCTCGCCGCTGATGCGCTTTTCCTGGAATGCCATGCCCGTCCATTCGAAGCCCATCGATTGCGGCAACGTATTCGCCGCGACGTTCTCCATGGCGGTGAGCGCCTGGCCGGAACTGACGCCTGGCGCGGCAGCGCCATTGACCATGGCGGTTTGGTAAAGGTTGTACCGCGTGATCGATTGCGGCCCCAACTTGGGCTCGGTCGTCAACAGCGTGGACAACGGCACGCGGCCGCCGTTGCGGTTGCGGACTTCCAGTCGGCGGATGAGGTTCGCCTCGCCGCGGAATATGGCATCAGCCTGGACGCGAACTTGGTAGGTGCGGTCGAATTTGTTGAAGTCGTTGACATATACCGAACCGAGGTTCACCTGCAATGCAGCGAAGACATCGCTGATTGGCACGCCCATTCGTTCGGCCTTCACGCGATCAATGTTGAGGTAAACCTGGGGCACGCCGGCGCGGAACAGCGTCGCCGCCATGCCGACTTCGGGAAGCTTGCGGGCTTCGTCGACGATCGCTTGGGTGCGCTCCTGAAGCGTGTCGAGTCCCACGCCTTCGCGGTCTTGGATCTGCATCTGAAACCCGCCGGACAACCCTAACCCCTGAATCGAGGGCGGTACGAGCACGAGCACGAAAGGTTCCTGGATTTCACTCAGATCGCGCCGGACCTTTTCGACCAGGCCGTTCAGCATCAACTCGGGATCGGTGCGCTCCGACCAGTCGGTGAACGTGAGAAAAGCCGTCGCGCCGTTCGAGGCGCGTGTGCCTTCCAGAAGCGACAGGCCGCCGAGCACGAACCAATGTTCGACGCCGGGCGTTTTCGAGAATACTTCGTTCATCCGTTCGGTCACTTCGCGGGTCCGGTCGAGCGATGCGGAATCGGGAAGCTGAACGGCGATGATCATGTAGCCCTGATCCTCGGTTGGCAGGAAACCGGTGGGCGTCTCCTGGTACCACCAGGCCGTCCCGATCGCGACGGCGATGAAGACGAGCAGCACCAACCACCAGGCCCGCAACAATTGGCTCACGCACCAGGCGTAGGCGGACTCCATCGGCTTGTAGAAAAAATCGAACACGCGGGTAAAGAGGTTCTTTTCGCTCGAATGCGGCTTGAGCCAATTCGCGCACTGAGCGGGTTTGAGCGTCAGCGCATTGACGGCACTGATCAACGCCGTAGCGGCTATGGTAAGCGCGAACTGGCGATACATCTGCCCCGTGATTCCACCCAGAAACGCCGTCGGCACGAATACGGCGAGCAATACGAGCGTGATCGCGATGACCGGCCCCGTCACCTCGTCCATCGCTTTGATCGTCGCATCGCGCGGCGACATGCCTTGCTCGATATGATGCGTCGCGTTCTCCACGATCACGATCGCATCATCGACGACGATGCCGATCGCCAGGATCAAGCCGAAGAGCGTGAGCAGATTGATGCTGAAACCGAGCAGCCACATGAACGCGAAAGCGCCGATGATCGTGACTGGCACGGTGGTCGCCGGCACGAGCAAGGCACGCCAGTTCTGCAAAAACACCAGGATGACGATCAGCACCAAACCTCCGGCTTCGAGCAAAGTGCGGTACACTTCGTTGATCGAAGCCGATACGAACTTTGTCGTATCAAGCGGAATACTATAGATGACGCCCTCGGGCAGAGACGGTTTGAGGCGCTCCATCGCTTCGCGGACTTTGCGGGTCACGTCGAGCGCATTCGAGCCTGGAAGCTGATAAACGAGTATGTTGGCTGACTCCATGCCGTTGCGCGTGGCATAGGAATCGTAAGACTGCGCGCCGAGTTCAACACGGGCGACATCGCGCAGGTAAACGAGTTGCCCTTTGGAGCCCGCCTTGACGACGATGCCCTCGAACTGTGCAGGGTCGCTGAGCCGTCCAAGGGTCGTCACGGTGAACTGAAAGCGCTGGCCGGGTGGACTGGGCGATTGCCCGATCTGCCCGGCGGCGACCTGCACGTTTTGGCGAGCCAGGGCGGCGATGACGTCTTGCGTCGTCAATTGCCTGGCCGCCATTTTATCGGGATCGAGCCAGACCCGCATGGCATACGATCCGACACCGCTGACGACGACATCACCGACGCCGTCCACGCGGCTCAGTTCATCGCGAACGCGCAAGGTTGCATAGTTCGAGAGAAACAAACCGTCCTGTGCCTTCGTCGGCGAGTTGAGCGAGATTACCTGCAGAATGTTCGATGATTGCTTCTTCACCGTCACGCCCTGTCGCCGCACCTCCTCGGGCAAACTTGGCTCCGCGATCGATAGCCGATTCTGCACGAGAACCTGCGCAGTATCCAGATTCGTACCGATGTTGAACGTGATCGTCAGGCTGTACGAGCCATCGGACGAACTGGTGGAGGACATGTACATCATTTTTTCGACGCCGTTGATCTGTTGCTCAATCGGAGCGGCGACGGTGTCCGCAACGACCTTCGCGTTCGCGCCGGGGTAGGTGGCGTTCACCACAACCGTCGGCGGCGTGATCGGCGGATATTGCTCCACGGGCAATCGATACACCGCAACGATCCCGAACAGGATCGTCACGATGGCGATGACATTGGCGAAAATAGGCCGATCAATGAAAAAACTCGAAAACATTTTCGACGGGTCCTTGGTGGGAGCGATCTGCATCTTGTTTAGCGCCCGCGCGGCGCTGAACGAATCTTCAATCCTCACTTCGCCGGCGGCGCCTTGAATTCGCGTTCCTCCGGTGCGACTTTGGCGCCGGATCTGGCCCTTGTCAGGCCGTTCACGATAATGCGGTCCTCCGGGCTTAGACCTTTCTCGATGGCGATGACCGACGTCACGGGCACGATCGCCTTGTCGGCGGCCGTGCCGGTCAAATGCCAGCCTGGAGCGTTTTCCTTGGTCGATGGACCTTTCCAGACCGAAACGCCGATGGTGACCGATCGCTTCTTGACTACGTTCTCCTTGTCGAGCACGAAGACATAGCGCCCTTCCTGGCCGGTCATCAGCGCATCTTCGGGGATGACGGGCAGTTTGCGTGGCGGCCCGGCGGGTACGCGAACGCGGGCATACAAGCCTGGGTATAGCAGCCGAGCATTGCCTGGCGGCATGGGCGGGTTCGGGATTCGGCCGCGAAGACGGATCGTGCCCGTGCCGGAGTCCACTTTGTTTTCGCGGAAATCGATTTTGCCCAGATGCGGATAACCTTCTTCGCCCGTCACACCGATCTCGACGGGATACTCTCGACTGGTCACCGACGGCATCGCCTGGGTTTTGAGCGATTGCTGCCATTCGACGAGGTCTCGCTCGGGCGCGTCAAAGTAGACGAAAAGCGGATCGACACTGACGATGGTCGTGAGCACGGTGTTCTCGTTTTGGCCCACCAGGTTGCCCTTCGTCACCAACGCTCGGCTGATCT
Organism: uncultured Singulisphaera sp.; assembly: GCA_964484265.1. Lineage (GTDB taxonomy): Bacteria > Planctomycetota > Planctomycetia > Gemmatales > Gemmataceae > SIAQ01. The sequence goes on along the minus strand of CAZAFH010000025.1, from coordinate 62,372 downwards.
GCCCGGAAATCGGCGCCTTGATCTCGGTGTAGCCAAGCTCGATCTTGGCACTCTCCAGCGAAGCCTCGTATTGTTTGACGACGGCCTCGGCGGCCTCGCGAGCGGCGAGTTTCTGCTCCAGTTCCTCCGCGCTGAGCGCCTTGTTTGCTGCTAGCTTCGCCGCCCGGTCCGCCTCGGAGCGTGCCTTGCGCGCCTCGGCAACGGCCTTGAGGCGATCGGCATCGGCACGCTTCACCATCGATTCGTAAGGCCGACGATCGATGCGGAACAGGACCTTGTCCTTGCCGATTTCCTCGCCCTCGGTGAAGAGCGGCTCTTCGAGAAAGCCTTTCACGCGAGCCGTGATCTGGACCGTTTCCACGGCATCCAGATGCCCGTTCAACTCGACATAGGCCTGCACCGGATAAAGTATCGGATGAACCGAAGTCACCACGGCGGGCGGCGGCGGAGGCGGAGCTACGGCGCCGCGCTGGCAGCCTGCCAGGGCCAGGGTCACGAACGCGAGAGACATTGAAATACGGTGCCACATGCGAAGCCACCTCTTGAGAAAATCGACATTACCAAATCGCGGTTTGCGAACCACTTACCCTCGGCGCTAACATTCATCAGTGTGACCAGAGGACAATCGTAAATCACGTCTGGGAACAGCCCAATCGCAACGGAGAGGTTGCCAACCGAGTCCATAAAACGGCGAGCCAACGATGATGTGAAATCAACGTATGCTCTCATTATTGGTTGGCGGCTGCAAAAAGCCAAGCGACAGGTGAGCGATTCCGCTCATTGGCTCTTGCACACGCCGCAATAAAACGATAAACTTCAGGAAGATTATTCCTACCCCCCGAAGTTCTTTTTCGGAAAATCACACCATGGATCGTCGCACTTTTTTGCGGGCTGGTTTGGCTGCGCCGATGGGGCTTGGATTGGCCGAGGCGATGTATCTGCGCTCCAAGGCCAATGCGGCGCCGGGGCGCGTGGGCACTGCAAAGGCCTGCATTCTCCTCTATATGACCGGCGGGCCTTCCCAACACGAAACCTTCGATCCCAAACCAAACGCACCCGATGGCATTCGCGGCGAATATCAACCCATTGCCACGAGCGTGCCCGGAACGCAAATCTGCGAACTCTTGCCGATGATGGCCCAGCATGCCCATCGTTATTCGATCCTTCGCTCGGTGTTCCACGGGTCCGACACGCATGGGGTTGGTGTGCACTACAACTTGACCGGCTTGCGCCATGCTCCGCGCCGGTCCGGCGAACCGCAAGTCGATCGCCAGGATCCGCCGTGTGTTGGCTCCGTGGTCAGGCAACTTCGCGGCGACCGCAATGGCATCCCCGCCGCCGTGCAGCTGCCGCGACCGGTCGGGGATCAGAACAACGCGATGTGGGGTGGTCAGCACGCCGGCTTCTTGGGGCCGCGCTTCGACCCGCTCTTTCTGTTCGACGAAACCTGGCGCCCCGGCGACCCCATGCCCGGCTTCACGGCTCCGCCGGGAGTCGATGCTCAACGGCAATCAGGCCGATCGAGCCTCCTCGACACCGTGCAAAGCCAACGGCCAAACGCTTCAGCGGTCGAGCGTGACTACGAACGCTTCCAGCAACTCGCTTTCGATGTGCTTCGTTCGGGCCAGGCCTGGCGTGCGTTTTCGCTCGACGACGAACCGCGTCAGATGCTTGATCGCTATGGCGACAACCGCTTCGGGCGCAGCTGCCTCGTCGCCCGCCGCCTGATCGAGGCCGGCGTGGCCTTCGTCACCGTGCCGTGGATGTTCAAGCAATCCGAACAAAACTTCGACACGCACAGCCGCAATTTCACGAAGATGCGCGATTTCCTGCTGCCGCCGGTGGACCGTGCCTTCTCGGCATTGCTCGAAGACCTGACGCAGCGCGGGATGCTCGACGAGACCCTGGTGGCCTGGACCGGCGAGTTCGGCCGCACGCCGCGCATTAACGGTGGAGCCGGCCGCGATCACTGGGGCCGAGTCTATTCGACGGTGCTCGCCGGCGGCGGCGTCCGAGGCGGGCAGGTCATTGGCCGCAGCGATGCCCAGGGCGGCGTGCCTGCTTACAACCCCGTGCACACGTCCGACTTCGTCGCCACCATGTACCACGCAATGGGCTTCGGTTCCGACACGCGCGTCACCGACCCCATCGGCCGACCGCACTATATCGTTCAGGGAAAACCCGTGCTGGAGTTGTTTTAGCGTCTTTTCAAAAATAACCTCCCGAAATGGTCGAGCACGCCTGCTCCCCTCTCCCCCGTCCCTGCTGAAAGGGCAACCTTGCCGGACGAGTATGGGCGGGGGAGAGGGGCCGGGGGGTGAGGGGCATTGAGGCGAGTCATAGTCTCCCTACTCGCATTCCGGTCGCTTCATGTAGGCCTGGTAGATTGCTATCTTCATCGTCTCAATCTCATCGTAGATCTCGTTGTTCCAAGAGCGAATTACCAGCCAACCTTCGGACTCCAGCCACTGCGTACGCTGCTGGTCCTGCGGCGCGCGATCAAGAGGTGACTCGTCGTCAAGTTCGAGGACCACCTTTCGCTCGACGCAGGCGAAATCCGTTACGAACTGGTCTGTTCTTGCGACGCATGCTGGACCCCTCACCCCCGGCCCCTCTCCCCCGCCCATACTCATTCTGACAAGGTCGCTCCGTCAACAGGGCGGGGGAGAGGGGAGCAGGCGGATTCGATCATTTCGGGAAGTTTTTTTTGACCGCTCCTTAGCGATACGCGCCGTGCTGGCGGCGGCGCTCGCTCGTGTACTCTTCGCCCGTGTCGCGCGTCACCACTTCGTAGAGGATCGCCTGCTTGTCACCATATTTGCGCAGCAGCCGGCCCAATCGCTGCACATGCTCGCGCACGCTGCCAGTTCCCGAAAGGATCACGCCCACGCTGGCGGCCGGCACGTCGACGCCTTCGTTGAGCACCTGGCTGGTGACGACGACGTTGTACTCACCCGCGTGAAGGCGTTCGAGTATCTGCTGCCGTTCGCGCGCTTTCGTCTGGTGCGTGATTGCCGGGACAAGGAATCGCCGAGAGATTTCGTACACGCTGGCGTTGTCATAGGTAAAGATGATGACCCGGTCGAGCGCGTGGCGGTGCAACAGATCGTCGAGCAGGTAGATCTTGGCCGGCGCCGCCAGGGAGATGCGTTTTTGTTCGCGATAGGCCAGGAACGCCGCTCGGCCATCCGGTTCGCGGTAGGTCATTTGCAGAAAGCGCTGCCAACCGCTGGGCGACCCCATCGAGATGCCGTGATCGGTGACGAATTGCCGATAGGTTTGCCGAGCTAGAGTGTATCGTTCACGTTCTTCGGGCGACAACTCCACCTCGATGCGGATGACGCGATAGTCAGCCAGGAATTCGCCCGCGAGTTGTTGAATTTCCCGGCGATAAATGATCGGGCCAACTAGCTCCGCGTAGAGCATCTCACGCCCATCGGCACGTTCGGGCGTCGCTGTCAAGCCGAGACGATAGGGTGCGATGGCGCCGACTGCCGCGAACTGATAGCTAGCGCTTGGAAGGTGGTGGCATTCGTCAAACACGAGCAAGCCGAATTTGTTTCCCCAGCGTTCCAGGTGGATGTAGGCGGAATCGTAGGTGGTGACGGTGATCGGTTGCAATTCGTAATAGCCGCCGCCGAGCAGGCCGATAGGGCCCGATCCCACAGGTTCGCTGTGCTCACCTGTGGGCGTGGGAAACGCGCGGCTCAGTTCGCCGTACCACTGATTCATGAGCGGGATCGTCGGCGTGACGACGAGCGCCGGCCGACCGACGTGAGCGATAGCGAGCAGCGCGACGAGCGTCTTGCCCGTGCCCGTTGGCAGCACGACGACGCCTCGCCCGCCGGCGTTCCACCAGGCGCTCATCGCTTCTTTCTGATGCGGAAATGGCTCGCGTGAATTGGCAAGCACGAGCGTGATCGGCTGATAGTTGCGGGCGTTGTCAACGAAGTCGAGCTTACGGCGGCGCAATTCTTCGACGATGGCGCGATAATGCCGAGCCTCCGCGCGAAAGCCATGAATGCGTGAATCGACCTGGACCCCGGGAAGCGATTCGATCCGTGCGGCGTCGCCCGTAAGCACGAGTGTACCGGCGTCGAAGGTGATTTGCATGCTATTCCTATAGCCCTCCCTCATTCACTTCTCTGGCCTTTTTTCGTGCGTTTCGTTTTTTGGAGTTTTCGTGATGCGTATTGAGAAATCTTCGTCTTTCGCGAAGATTTATTTTCGCTTATCCAAGAACATCTCCAGTGCGACTGTCATCGTCACGAAGCTGCTGCCGAAGCCTTTCATCGAACCTGCGAAGTATTTGAGATTCCGTTCGGCTTCGCGTTCGTAGCGTGCGTCGTCCGTTTGCTGCCAAAGGCGAACGAGGTTTCGCACGGCGAGGCTATTGCCCGAGGGTTGGACGCCGTCGTATTGGTCCTTGCCACGCGCGAAGAGTTTTTCGTGATCGTGCGCGGTGTAATAGTAGCCGCCGACCTTCTTGTCGCCGTGATGCTCGATCATGGTGTCGGTGAGTTTTCGAGCCTCGGTCAGCCAACGCTTGTCCTTCGTCGCTTCGTGAAGGTTCAACAACCCATGCACAAGGCACGCGTAGTCTTCGAGATAACCATTCACGGCGGCTTTCGGTTCCTTGCCCGGCGCGGCGCCATAAGTGCGTAGCAGCCGGCCTTCCTTGGTCACCTGGTTTTTTAGCACGAACTCCGCTGCCTTCGTCGCGATTTGGGCGTACTTCGGTTCGTTCAACGCACGGGCGGCTTCGGCGTAACCGCCGATCATCAGGCCGCTCCAGGCCGTCAGGGCGATCTTGTTCAGCAGCGGCTTGTCTCGTTTCTCGCGAACGGCGTAGAGCTTCTTCCGCAGCGGATCGAGCTTCGCGTGCAAAGCCGCTTCGGTGATTTTCAAGTCCTTCGCCACCTCGCTTGGATCTTTCGCCCAGCGGAGGATGTGATATTTCTCCTCGAAATTCAACTGATTGTCGGCTACGTAAATTTTCTTAATGAATTCCAGTTCCGCCTTGTCGGGCAGCGCTTCCTCCAGTTCTTTGGGCGTCCAGACGTAGAATCGGCCCTCCTCGTGGTGCGTCTCAGCGTCTTGCGACGAATAGAAAGCGCCGGCGGGAGACGTCATTTCGCGCTCGATATATGCCAAAGTCTCCACGACAATTTGGCGATAGAGCGGCTTCCGGGTTGCGCGGTAGGCTTTGGCGTAGAGCTCAACGAGTTGGGCGTTGTCATAGAGCATTTTTTCGAAGTGGGGGACCGTCCAGGTCCGCTCGATGGAGTAGCGATGGAATCCGCCGCCGACCTGATCGTAGATCCCGCCGATCGCGATCTTGTCGAGCGTGAGAGTGACCATGTCCACGGCCTTCTGATCGCCTGAACGCCGGCCATGATGCAGCAGAAAATCATGCCTCGGCGGCATCGGAAAGCGGGCGCCGCGGAATTTGCGCTCGGCATTGCCGAAACCGCCATGCTCGGGGTCGAAGCCTTCTTTGACGTCAGTAGCAATCGCCTTGACGAGGTCGCGATCCAGCGGCACGATCGCCAATCCTGGCACGGCACTTTCAAGTGCACGCGTCGTCAGCACGGCCATCTTGTCGGCTTGCTTTTCGATCGCCTTGGGATCGTCCTTCATGGCTGCCTGAACGGTTTTGAGTATGGTGATGAACCCAGGGGCTACCTCGCCATCGATTTTCTTGTCTTCGCGAGGCCAATAGGTTCCGCCCACGAGCGGCCTGCCGTCTGCCGTGAGGAACATCGACAGCGGCCATCCGCCACGCTGGCCCTGGACGTTGAGAGCGGTCATGTAGATCTGATCGATATCGGGGCGTTCCTCGCGATCGACCTTGATGCAGACGAAATGATCGTTGAGAACCTTGGCGACGGCTTCATTATTAAACGATTCGCGCTCCATCACGTGGCACCAGTAGCACGAACTGTAGCCGATCGACAGGAAGATGAGCTTGCCTTCCTTGCGGGCTTTTTCGAACGCTTCGGGCCCCCAGGCATACCAATTGGTCGGGTTGTGAGCGTGCATGAGGAGGTAGGGGCTGGTCTCCTTGGCGAGGCGATTGACGTGCTTGGTTTGAGTCTTTTTGTCGCCGGCGTGCGTGGCGTGGGAGCAGAGAGCGAGGATCGTTAGCAAGAATAGGATGCGCGGGAGCATGGATCTGCCTCGGGGTGGGTTGGGTGGCTTGGTGTTATCGTATGCAAAATGGCGGGGAATCAGAAAGGTGTACGGAAAAAGAAAAGGCCCCGCGAGTGCGGGGCCTTTGCGAGTTGGATCTCTGTTACATTAGGTGGCCGAGAAGGTCGTCACCCGGGCGCCTGCGGTGCTGCGGATGCCTGACCTGCCGGACGTCAGCGAGGTATCTGTGACTTGCAGGTAGGGCGAGCCATCCAGCTTCAGGGTAAGCGTCGAGCCGATGACGTCGAACTGCATTTGGCCGAAGAAACTGGAAATGCCCAGGCTTGCCAGAAGCGTCCAGGTTCCGCTGACGTTCTTGTAGATGTATGCGGTGTAGTTGCCGTTGATGTTGCTAATTGCGGCCCAGTACATGTTGTTGTCGCCGGTGCCGGAGTAGCGAGCCACCAGACCGAAGTATTGACCCGAGGTCAACGTTATATTCGCCGTCAGCACGGCATCGGTCTGAGTCGCGTTGATCGTGGCAAGATTAAGCGATCCGACGCCAATCGCTTCGCCAGCGACAACTGAGTAGGCGCCGACGTTCTCCGTCCATGCCAGACCCAAGGCGCCGCCGGTCGCGGTTTCGGTGTTGGTCGCATAGTCGTAGTTCAATGTCGAGAAACCGTCGGTGAAGGTCGGCGATAACGTCGGCGTGGTCGGTGCTGCTCGCAGGCCGGCGACGAATCCAGGGGTTCCCATCCAGACTACGCCTTGCGTGGAACGTAAGCCCACGGAGCCGCCCGTCGGGAGCAAGGAATCGGTCGCCGAGAGGCGCCAGACGTTGTTGACGAACAGCTTAAGGCTCGTGCCGACGACTTCGAATCGCAGGGCCTGGGCGCCGGAGCCGAGGTTGCCGATGGCTTGTTGTGCCAAGAGCGTCCAGGTTCCGTTGACGTTGCGATAGATGAACGCCGTGTAAGCGCCGCCGGAGTTGGCGATGGCCGCCCAGTACATGTTCTTGTCGCCCGAACCGGCATAACGGGCGACCAAACCGGCGAACTGCCCGCTTGGCACGGTGGCGCTGGCCGACACCACGACATCCGGCTGTGTGACGACCTGGACGGTGGCGACATTCAACGCGGTGTTGCTCGTCAGATTGCCGGCGCCGATGGTGAAGCTGCCGAGATTCTCACGCCAGTTCAGGGAAAGCTGGTTGAGGCTGTAAGGCGAGCTGAAATCGTCGGTGAAGGCCGGCGACAGCGGAATGGCCGTAGTGGACAACGGCTGATGCTTGTCTGCCGTGAAGCTGACGGAAGTTCCATTGTTCCAGATCGCGCCTTGCGTCGAACGAATGCCGACGGAACCCGTGGCCAATGCCGAGTCGTTCGCGGACACCGCAAAGACACCATTGACGAATAGTTTCAGGCTATCGTTGATAACCTCGAATCGCAGTGCCTGCGGGCCGCTGAGGACGCCGAGCGCTTTGCTGGTCAGCATCGTCCACGTTCCGCTCACGTTCCGGAAGAGGTAAGCGGTGTAGCTATTGCCAACGTTGCCGAGGGCCGCCCAGTACATGTTGGTGTCGCCCGGGCCGGAGTAGCGGGCCACGAGTCCACCGTATTGGCCGGAGGCCAGAGTCAAGGTATCAGTGACCACGACGTCGGCTTGCGACACACCGTTGAGCGTGGCGACGGCCAGGCTAGTTTCCGTGGTCACGGTCTTGGCCGTCGTGTTGACCGAGAAGGCGCCTAGTTTCTCGAGCCAGGCGTTATAGTTCAGTTGATTGGCGCTGGAAGCTGCCGAGAAATCGTCGGCAAACTGCGTCGTCAAGTCACTCGTCGGAATTGCCGTCGCCGTGAGCGGATCGTGCTTCTTCGCCGAGAAACTAGGCGTTCCCGTCCAGACCGCGCCCTGGGTGGAACGCAGGCCGACGGACCCGGTCGCTAGTGCAGCGTCGTTTGTGGCTAAGGCCAAGGTTCCGTTGACGAAGAATTTCAGGCTATCGTTGATGACTTCGAATCGCAGAGCCTGAGGTCCTGAAAGCGTACTGAGTGACTTGCTCGTCAGCAATGTCCACGTACCGCCGACGTTCCGGAAGATGTAGGCAGTATAACTTCCTGCCGAATTACCGAGGGCGGCCCAGTACATGTTCGTGTCGCCGCCGGTCAATCCGTATCGCGCGACGAGCCCGCCGAATTGGCCAGACGCAAGCGTCACGGTGTCGCTCACGACGGCATTGGCTTCCGACACGCCATTGAGCGTGGCGATATTGAGAGCATTCACACTTGTCAGATTACCACCGCTGATCGTAAAGGCGCCGAGGTTTTCCTTCCACGCCAGTCCGAGTTCACTTCCGCCTGCGGTGGCCGCGTTTGTCGTGCCGTCGTAATTCGACGTCGCGAAATCATCACTGAACGAACTCGGTAGGTTGGGCAGGGAAGCCGCGGAAGTCAATGGCTGGCGGAGATTCACCGTGAAGTTTGGTGTGCCGGTGAAAACGGCGCCCTGAGTTGAACGCACGCCGACGGAACCCTTTGTCAGCAGCGAATCGTTCGCAGCCACGGCGAGGTTGTTGTTGATGAAGAACTTCAAGCTGTCGCCGATGACTTCGAATCGCATCGCGATCGGCGAGCTGGGCGCCGGACTGAGAACCTTGGTTGCCAGCTGCGTCCAGGCGCCGCCGACGTTACGGAAGAGATAAGCGGTATAGGTTCCGTTGACGTTGCCAATTCCGGCCCAATACATGTTCATGTCGGCTGGACCGGAATACCGTGCGACCAAGCCGCCGTATTGGCCGTTTGTCAATGTCACGCTATCGGAAACCACGACATCGGTGGCCGACACGCCATAGAGCGTGGCGATGTTGAGAGAAGAAACCCCGGTCAGGCTGCCCGTTCCAGCGCCGCTGAACGAGCCGAGGTTTTGTCGCCAGTTCGTGACGTAGTTCGGCGCACTTGAGAAATTATCCGAGAACGACGCAGGCGCCGTGGTGACCGTAACCGGACTCGTCGTCACGCTCGCGGTGAAGCTCGTCGGGCTGGATGCGGAGCCTTTCCAGACCACGCCCTGGGTGGAACGTAGTCCGACGAGACCTTGGGCAAGTTGCGGCGTGGAATCATTGGTCGTTACCGCAGCGGAGCTGTTCACGAACAGCGTCAGGTAGCTGCCGATTGCTTCAAAGCGCAAGTTCTGCTGCGACGCCATCGTACCCGCGTTAACGGTGGCGGAATTCAGCTGTGTCCAGGTTCCGTTCAGGTTGCGGAAGATGTAAGCCGTGCCTGTGCCGTCGGCATTTTTGGTCAGGCCTGCCCAGTACATATTGGTGTCGCCCAGACCGGAATACCGCGCCACGAGACCAGCATATTGGCCAACCGAGAGCGTCGTGCTGGCGGTGACATAGACATCGCTGGCTGGAGCCGTGTTGAGCGTGGCGACCGCGAGCGAGGTGTTGGTCGTCAACGTCTGGGCGCCAATGTTGATTGCGAAGTTGCCGAAATTCTCGCGCCAGTTCGAGCTGAGCTGGGTCGTGATGACGGCGTCCGTCGAAGTGAACGCATCCGTGAACGCTGAAGCGATCGATGGCGTGCTCAGCGGAGCGTGAACGTCGCCCATATTCACCGAGGCGGTGTCCTTCCAGACGACGCCCTGGGTCGAACGCAGACCGACGGAGCCGAAGGCCAGCATGGAGTCGTTGGCGGAAACAGTCCAAACGCCGTTGACGAAGAATTTCAAACTATCGTTGATAACTTCAAAGCGAAGGTTCTGGACGGGACCCGCGAGAGCGAGCGTTGCCGGGCTGACGGAATTCGAGGAAAGAAGCGTCCAGACGCCGCCAATATTGCGATAGATCACCGCAGTGCCCGTGCCGTCGGCGTTTTTCGTCAAAGCTCCCCAATACATGTTCGTGTCGCCGGGACCGGAGTAACGGGCGACCAAGCCCGCGAATTGGCCCGTGGTGAGCGTGTTCACGCTATCCGTGACGACGACATCCTTGACGGTATTCACCTGAGAGGGATCGATGTTGACGGTTGCGACGGCCAGGCTGGAATTGGTCGTCAGGGTCTTCGCGGTCGTGTCGACGATGAAGCTGCCGAGATTTTCGCGCCAGTTCAGATTCATCTGGTTCGTGTTGTAGGCTGTCGAGAAGTCGTCGTTGAAGGCCAGAGGCAGCGTCGCATTGACCAGGGTGGCATGCAATCCGGCGGTGAATGCTGACCAGACCACTCCCTGTGTGGAACGCAAGCCGACCGAGCCCGTGGTCAGGGTCGAGTCATTTGCCGATATAGAGTTGATCCAGCTGCCGTTGCTGATGAAGAGTTTCAGGCTGTCGTTGATGACTTCAAATTTCAAGGTCAACGGGTTGAGCGGAAGCGTGCCGACATTTCGCGTGGCGAGCAGCGTCCAAGTTCCACCGAGATTGCGATAAATGATCGCCGTTCCGGTGCCGTCGGAATTCCTGGTCAAACCGGCCCAGTACATGTTGTTGTCGCCGAGGCCGGAGTAGCGTGCCACGAGACCAGCGTATTGCCCCACGGACAGGTTCACATTAGCACTGACCACGACGTCTTTTTCCGAGACGCCATTGAGCGTCGAGACGTTGAGACTGTCATTGCTTGTCGCCGAACCGCTCAAGACACTGATGTTTCCGACGTGATCGGTCCAGTTGCGGCTGAGTTGCGACACGGATGCCGCGGGGAACGCATCGGAAAACGGCGACGAACCCGCCGGTGGCAGTGTCGGCGTCAAGGACGCCAGGTTATCGGCGGAGAGATTGTCGAAGATTGCGCCAGTTGTCGCGCGGAAACCCATCTTGGCCGTCCCTGTGCCAGAGATTGCCGAATCATTGGCCCAGGCCTTCAGCGTTCCGCCGACAAATAGCTTGAGCGAATCGTTGAAGACTTCGAAACGAAGAGTCTGAGCGGTCGTCGTCGCGGCGCCAAGGCTCTTGGATGTCAGTTGTGTCCAGACTCCATTAACATTGCGGAAGATCACCGCATTCATGGATCCTGCTGTGCCGTTGGGAGCATATATCGCTCCGAGGTACATGTTGGTATCGCCGACGCCGCCGTATCGCGCGACGAGGCCGTAGATTTGGGACGCAGTCGATGTGGCCAGCTTCACGTCGGCCTGGATGAATGCGTCCTTGGCCGAGACGCCGTTGAGCGTCGCGATGTTCAAGCTGCCGCCGGCGAGGCCAGCGCCGCTCGATGTCGAGTAGGAGCCCAGGGTGGTCGACCATTGGGGTCCAAGGAATGGGCTATCGGAACGCGTGAAGGTATCCGACGCTGGCAGAACCGCATTCGTGGTGACGAGCACGTTAAACGTGGTCGTGGTGCTGACGCCTTTGCTATCTTTCACGGTGACGGTGATCGCCGCCGTGCCGAAGTTGTTGACGATCGTCCAGCCCGTGCCGGCATTGGTTGCGGTATCGGCAGCAATGTTCGCGGTCGTGACCGTGAACGAATTGACGCCGACGTTCGAGATAAGGAACGTCTGGTTACCGTTCGTCGAGTAGTTCAGCGCGTTAGCGAGTGTCCCGGTTCCACCGGTGAGACCGTCGAAGCGAACGGTTTGGCCGTTCACCAGGCCAGAGGTGTTGGCGGTGGAGATTGTGACTGTCGTGCCGCCGCCGGCGCCGTTGGTCGCGGAGACGTTGCCCGATCCACTGGCGGGTTTGATCGTCAAAATTCGGTTCGAAGCGCCGTTCGGTCCGGGCGTGATATTGACATCCGGCACCAGAATCTGGTTGTTGGAGGTTGCCGTTACTACCAGGCTATTCGGCCCGTCTTCAACGTCGTTTACGTTGAAATTGACCACGAATTGCGTGTCTTGCGCGGTAGTCTGGTTCGCGATGACACCCGTCGTAAGCGTCGAGTTGTTGATCGTCGGAGCGTAGTTTATGGCGTTGACCGTGACGGTGAACGTCTGCTGGAACGTCCTGCCCTGATAAAGTATCGACAGCGTGATCGTCGCCGACCCATAGAGGATTGAATTGGCATGCAGGGCCGGGATGATCTGGATTGTCCGATTCGCGCCAGTTCCGGTGAGAAGGAGACCCGAACTCGGGATGAGCGCCTGATTGTTGGAGGTCGCGGTCAGCGTGTACGATCCCGGCGCCAGACCGATGTCGTTGACGGTGAACGGAATGACGGGCGACGTCGTCGTGTTAACGTCCTGATCGATCGTTTGATTGGCGATGACCGAAATCGCCGCCGTATTGATCGTGAGCACGCCCCGGCCGAGCGTGGCGGCGGCTAGCGTTTGCAAGGTCGAACTGTACGACAACCCAACAACCGGCACTCGCGGCATGCCAGAGCCGAGCACCTGCCAGGTCGCGCCGTCATCGGCGGAGTAGTAGACGCCGATTTCCGTCGCCAGGTAGAACTTGCCGCCCGAGGCGCCGAGGTTCGGCAGGCGGTCGATCACCATCTGGTAGGTCTGGACGTTGCCCCACGGTCCTGCGACGGCAGTCCACGAGGCGCCGCCGTTGACGGTTTTGTACAGGTGGGTCCCGCCAAATGCAGAACCGAGCATCGCGAAAGCGATGTTGGAGTTATTCGGATCGACGGTGATGCCGTTGATCGGTTTGCCGGCGGGCAGACCATTGGCCTGGGTGGGCGTGAACGTACCGCCAGAATTGGTCGTGACGAACAATTCGCCGATATCCGTTCCGACATAAAAGGTGCCGGAGGTGGAAGGCGCGAAGGCCATGGCCGAGATGGTCCCGGTGGTGAGCATCGGCGGCCCGACCTGGTTCCAGACGGCGCCTGAGGTATTGCTTATGTAGACGGTGTTAGTGCCGAACAGGAGCTGGGTCTGCCACAAACCGACATTGAGAATCGGCGTGGGATTGACGGCGAAAGCCGGGAAGATGCCGCCGGTGAGCGCGCTGCTGATGCCTGCGCTCGCCGTCGCCGTCCAGGTCGTGCCGCCATCAACGGAGATTTCCGGAATTAGAGCCTGGTTGTCCGCATATTGCCAGAGGCGGAACAACGTGACGGGAGTGCCTGCGGGAGAACCGGGCGGAGGATTGGAGGCACTAACATTCCACGCGGTGGGGATGTTGAGGTTGTTGCCGCCGACGGTCGGTCCAGTCAATCCCTGTGAGGTCCATGCGAGCGGCGTTACTGAACCCGAGACACCGGTATCGTACTGGGTGCCAAAGAATACACCCGCGTTGTTGGGATCGAGCGCGACGCTAGTCATGTCGGCAATTTGAAGGTTGCCGTTGAGTGAAACGAAGCTGTATCCGGGCGTCGAGAAATTATTCGCTCCGCCACCGCCGCCGCCGCCGTAGGTCATAATGCCAGAACCGCCGCTCGTGAAATCGTAGCTCATGCCGAGGTTCGTGCCGCGCCAAATGCCGCCGATGGTGCCGACGATCAACCGACCCTGGGAGTCGAACGCCAGTGCCGTGATGGAGTCAGGGAGAAGATCCAGTTTGCCCCGATTGCCGCTTTGCGCGCTGTCGAGATCATACCAGTAGACGCCTTCGCCGGTATACGGATACAGGGAGTTCACGACGTCGTAATAGACTCGATTCGCTCCCTTTTGGGCCTTGTCCTTGTCGTCGCCATTGTTCGCCATGTTCCCGGTGTCGACATACAGGAACTGGCGCTGCGGCGGATCCGCTGGATTTCTCCAAAGTCTCGAACCGCCGACGTAAACGACATTCGGATTGTTTGGATCGACGATCAACTGATTCGTGTTGGCGCCGTTTCGGCCGAAAATGCCAATATCCGTGAAAGACGGCCAGTTTCCGGGGCCGGGTGGATTCGTGTCTTCACGCAACATGACCTTGGTGAAGTCGAGCAAAAAGTTGGAGGTCTTGTACAACCCGGTGAATTGGCCGAAATCGACGCTTGGTGCGTTGTTGTTGCCTGGAGGAGCCGAGAAGGATACGTAAATGATCTTCTCGTTCGCAGCTTGCCCGGTGGCCCAGCCGATGGCGACTCGGCCGACGTTGACGCCGGTCGGAATGGCCGTGCCTGGCCCGCTGTCGCCGCCAGGAACGAGAGACCAGGTGGCGCCGCCGTTCAACGCGCTTTTATAGACGCCTGCGGTCGCGCTGGTGGCGACGAGGCCGATATTGCCCAGGCCGACGAGAAGCGTCGAGCTGTCGAACGGGTCGATAACCAGATCCGTGACGGACGCGAGCTGCGTGCCGGGAGCCAGTCCCAACGCCGCGGGCGTGAGCACGTTCGTCCAGGTAAGACCGCCGTCGGTCGTTTTGTAGACGGCGCCGGAGAGGCGGCCAAGGACTTGATCGCCAGCATCGCCGACGTACGCCACGTTGGTGTCGTTCTTGTCGATAACGACTTTCACGGTGCGGACGTTCTGCATTACGCTGCCACTGTTGCCGATCAACGTCCAGGTGTTTCCGCCGTCGATGGAGCGCAGCACGCCGGCGCCTGCTTTGGAATCCAGTTCGCGATCCCCGACGCCCATGCCGGCGTAAAGAACGAATTTGTCATTATCCGACCATTGGCCTTTTCCGGTGTTGTCCGTTCCTAGATAGGTCGCGGATGCCGTGTTATTGAGGGTGAACGTGGTGGCATTGACCATGGTGATCGTGAAAGTGCCATTGATGGCAGCCCCGAACACGCCATTGCCCTGGCCGATGATGCCCGTCACGCCTTGAAGCGTGACCCGGTCGCCGGTGGCGAGGCCGTCATGAGCCGTAGTGGTGACGACGACGTCGCTCGTGCCGCTGCCGTTGATCGACGTGATGTAGCCGCTCAGTTTGGCTTGTGCCATGCCGCCGACGGTGACAGGAACCGGCGTGGAGCTGACGCCATCGGTGACGAGATTCGTGGTCGGCAGCCAGCTGGCGCCGTTGTTGGTGGTTTTCCAGATGCCGCCGTTGGGCGTACCGACGAAATAGCTGCTGCCCGAGGGATCGCTCTGGTCCGGGACAACCGACGTAATGCGTCCGGAAACCAACGTGTAATCGACACCCTGTCCGGAGACGTCGATCCCTTGTGGCCCAAGTGCCTGCCACTCGGTAACGCTGTTGGTCTGCATGAAGAATTCAAACCGTTGAATCCTCGTGTTGCCGGCCTTATCTACGACTGCCACGCCGATCAAGTTGTAACCCGATTTGACCGAGGGCAGTTTGACCGAGAAGTTCCCCGTGGAATCGAGCTGCGACGTGGAGATTTTGACGACGCTGGAACTGGTGAACGACGTGCCAGTCGGATCAATGGCGACATACGCAATTCCACCCAGACCGCTGGTATCGCCTACCGTGCCAAGTATCGTCGAGTCGTTCGTGTGTGGCAAATAGCTCCAGGTTCCGCCCGCCGCGGTCAATCCCGCGGCAGGGCCGTTGGATTGATCCAGCGTGAAGGTAGTCCCCGTCACGTTGCTAATGGAGTAGGTATTGCCATTAAGCAGGCTCGCCAGAGCACCGCTGAGTCCGTTGATCTGCACCACGCTGCCGTTCGTCAACCCGGACGTGTTTGTCGTGGTGATGGTCACCGGCGCATTGGCGCTGAGGACGCTCGCGGAAGCATTTCCCGAAAGCGAGTAAAACGCTGGGCTTTGGACCGTCACCTTCGTCAACGTCGGAAGGACCGAGTCCGCAAATTTTGCTTTGAGAGAAACGTTATCGACGCCAATAATCAGGCGGCCCTGATTGTTGGTAGCGGCAATGCGAAGCCGTATCGTTTGGCCGGCGTAGGCCGTCAGGTCGGCGTCGGTGATCGTGATCGCAAAGGTCTTTGCCGTACTTAGTCCGGTGATGAACTCCGTCCGCAAGACGCCGTCGCCGGCCGTGTTGATCAGTGTCCACGTCCCGGTGGAATTGCCGTTGGGCAGCGATGGCGTCCCGGTCAAGGTGAAGGTCGTATCCGTGGCGCCTGGGTTGACGTTGGCGATGAAATAGGTGTTTCCGTTCAACGCGCTATAGGCACCAGTCATACCCGTGATGACGACTGATTGACCGGAACCGTTAGCAAGTGTCGATGCGTTGGCGTTGGGCGTGGAGATGGTAACGACATTACCCGATACGCTTGCCGTCGCCTTGCCGAATGGCACGTCGGTCGTGGGACCCAGAATGGGATCGATAACCGATCCGAGCTGAACGCTGGGATCGAGAATATCCACGCGCACCTGCTGGTTGGCCTGGGCTGTACGGTAATCTAGCGAATACGGCGGCGACGTCTGCGTCGGATTGCTCCAGCCGCCCGTGCCGTTATTCAGGTTTGCAGCAGCATCGGAGTTATCGGCATACAGACTCATCGACAGCGTAACGCTTAATGCTCCGGCCGGGATGTAGATATCCTGGTACAAGGCATGGCTGCCGTGATACGTGTCGGCAGTGTTCGGATTGGTATTCGACGTATAAGGCGTCTGATTGTTTTCATCCAGAATCGCCCGGTAACTTCCTGACGGCGAAGGCACGGCCGTGCCGCTGAACGGGCTCGTCGTGCCCGTCTGCGATGTCCATGCGCCGAAGCTGCCGCTGTTGGACGCGGCAAGATTGTACGTCTGCCAGCCCTGCAGCGTTCCGGGGTAGCCATTCAAATCGCGAGCCTCGAACGTGCCATTGGCAACGAGTTCGCCTTGCACCAAATTTCCATTGGTGGAGAACGTCGTAACTGGGATCAACGGGCTGGGCGTGGCGGCGAGGTAGCTGGGAGGCAGATCGGTGGTTACCAGGCTGCCCATCTGGTACGGAGTCGGCGTTTTCAGCGTGCCGTCGCCGTTGCCGATGAGAACGAAAACGTTGTCGTTGACGTGTGGTTCACCCCAAGTTCCACCCGTGCCCGTGCCGGCGATTGCCGTTGTGCCGGTCAATTTGAAACTCGAACCGGTGACGCTGTTGACCTGGTAGGTGTTGCCGTTCAGAGCTACTGCCGCCGTACCGGTCAAGCCTGTGATCGTCACGAGCATGCCGTTGGACAGGCCATTCGTGCTGGGCGTGCTGATGCGGACATCGGACCCGCCGCCGGTCGTGATGCTGTTGATGCTGCCGTTCGCACCGACGCTCAGCGCGGCGACAATCACATCCTTGAAACCGTCTTGGTTGATGTCGGTCGCGATGATCGAGCCGAGCGAAGTTCCCGGGCTGACCTGTGTCTGGATGGCGCCGCCGAAACCGCTGCCAAACTGATTCAGCAGAATGCTGACGCCCCCGGACGTCAGCGAGGTGTCGGAGCTGGAGATCGCGAGGTCGAGGAATCCGTCGTTGTTGAAATCAGTAGCGATAAGGTATTTAGCGTTGGTGATACCGACGGTGGTCGTGATGGTGCTCGCGAAACCGCCCAGGCCGTCGCCGTAGTGGATGTAGATCTTGTTGGTGGAATTCGTGCTTTCGAGAGTGATGAAATCCTTTTTGCCGTCGTTGTTGAAATCGCCGGTAACGACGTTGGACATGGAGATTCGGCTGCCGCCCCAGCCGCCGCTGTTTTCGTAGCTGGTCTGTTTGGCGCTGGGGAATGTGCCGTCGCCATTACCCAAGAATACACGTGAACCCTTGTTGCTGCCGCCGAAGCCACCGCTGCCTTGTCGCGAAACGACGACGTCGAGATTTCCGTCGCCGTCGAAGTCGGCCAGGGCGATTCCCGTGGGCGAGGAGTTGTTGCTGGTGCTGACCGTGGGCACGGGGGAACTGAACGTGGCCGAGGTGATCGCCGCGCCGACGGTGCCGCCGTTGACGAGAATGCCAAACGCGTTGTCATTCTGGCTGACATAAACGATATCCGGCAGCCCGCTTGCCTTGTTCTTGACGATGCCAATGTCCAACCCGACGAGATTTCGAATGCTGACGTTGAAATCGATGGGGGCCGCGTAGGTTCCGCCTTGTTGCCCTTGCAGAATGGTGATCTTGGAGCTGGTGTTGCCGTTGTTATTGAGAATGACCATATCCAGGATGCCGTCGCCGTTGAGGTCGGCCATCTTGACGCCGCCGGGGGCGTTGGAAATGTTGGTGTTCACGGGCAACTGGAACGTGCCGTTGCCGTTGCCGAGCAATGTCGAGACGTTATTGCCGGCGTTGTTTGCCGTGATGATGTCGAGGTGGCCGTCCTTGTCCGAATCGGTCAGGACGACGCCGAAAGGCATGCTGTCCACGGAGTAGTTGGCAGGGCTGGCGGCAAAGAAAGTCGGATTGACGGTCCACGTGCCGCCCGACGCGGGGCTGCCAAGGGTCGGCAGGCCAGTGGTTAGGGCCAGAGTGAAGGTCGTGGCGCTGGTTACGGTGATCGTGTAGTTATTGCCGTTGAGTGCCGCGCCGAGTGTGCCGGCCGTGGTGGAGAACCCGGACATCGTGACCGATTGGCCGGACACGAGACCAGCGGTGCTGCCGGTCGTGATCGTCACCAGTTGACCAGTGGCGTGCGTCGCGGTGGCGCTGCCAGCGAGCGCCAATTTCGTGTTGCCTGCGGATACGATGTTCGTTACCTGGCGCCATCCGCCTCCAGTGTTGTCGTTAATGGTGGCGCCGCCATTCGTGGTGGTATTCAACCTGAAGGAAGTGGCGGTCACGCTGCTGACAGTAAACGTCTGGCCATTGAGCGTGGACGCCAAAGCTCCAGAGAAAGTGCCGGCGGGAATGGTTACGGATCCGGATAATCCAGCAGTGCTGCCGGACGGAACGGTAAACAAGATATAGTTATTCCCGGCTCCCCACGAAGCTGCGGTCGTGCCGTGAGAAAGGAAAGTCCAGTTTCCACCCGAAGTGGCGCCGGCGGCGAAACCGCTGGTGCCTACGAGGTCGAAGGTCGTCGCCGTCACGTTGGTGATCGTGAATGAGTTATTATTAAGAGCGGTCACCAAACTTCCAGCGCCCGAGGTGATATTGGTGAAGCGAATCGTATCGCCCGCGAAAAGGCCTGCGGTGCTTGGCACGGTGATCGTCACGTCCGCAGACCCCGTTGCGTTTGCCGACAGCGATCCCGTGCTGCTCAGGCTCAGCATGTCGAGCGACGTCCAGGTGGCCAGGCCGGAAGTGCCGCTACCGGTGATGCCGGCGGTGCCGTCCAGCGTGAACGTATTGGTGCCTCTGACGGTGATGGTGTAAGTTCCGTTTGCCAGCGGGAAGAGAGTCGAACCGGCAATCGTCACCTGCGTCCCAGTCGTCAGGTTATGCGCCGCGGCCGTGGTCACGGAGATGTCTTTCACGCCATCGCCGAAGATGCCGGCCACGCTCCAGGTGGCGTTGCCCGTCGTATCGCTGCCTGCTGCCAAAGAAGAACTATTGTCCAGGGTGAAAGTGTTCGCTCCCGTCACGGTAATGCGGAACGAGCCATTAGCGGCCGGGTAAGCGGTGGAGTTGGCGATGGTGACCATCGTCCCGGTGGTCAAGTTGTGCGCGCTGGCGGTCGTCACGGAAATATCGGTAATGCCGTCGCCGACGATGCCGCCGGCAGCCGCCACGCCGCCGCTGGCGGAGGTGAAGACTGCGCCGTTCAAAGGCGCCACAGTCCAGGTTCCGTTAGTGTTGGAGGCGCCGGACGCGCCCGTGATCGTGATCTGCTGGCCGGCAGTCAGACCGTTCCCGGCACTGGTGACGATCGTCGGCGTCGTTGAAGTCGCGGGCTGGATCGCACTGATGAACGAAGTAAAGTTGCCGTTGAGGTAGACCGCCACTTTGCCAGCAACAGCGCCATTGGTCAGGACAATGTCGCTGAGGCCATCGCCATTGAGATCGCCGACGGCGATCTGGCTACTCGTCGCCGCCGCCACGCCAGTGATCGTGGTGAACAGTGGGTAGTTGCCGTTTCGATTGAGGTAGGCCTCGATGTTTCCAGTCGTTGTCAATGCAACGATGTCATTGGTCGTGCCGGCGTCGATCTTGCCGACGGCGATGGAGCTGACAGCGGCGCCGCTTCCGGTAGCACTGGATGTTGGGCCAGCCGAGCGGGAGATGGTCTGCTGACTGAACGAGAACGTCGAAACACCGGATATGAACGTCGAGGTATTTCGCAAAACGGAGAGGCCAGATCTTCCCGTCGCGGGGTTCGACTGATTATCGCCGCCCAAGATCAAGTCAGGCTGGGTCGTACTGTTGATGTAACCGAGAGCCAGCGCCGACGGCCGCAGGTTGCGCGGATCTATGGGGTTCGGTGATGCTGCGGGGTCGCCGACGTCGCCGACGCGAATCTGAACCGGCGTCGGCGCGAAGGTGCCGTCGCCGTTACCCTGGAAGATATTGACGTTGTAATCGAGAACGTTGTCGTTGACGAACCCGCCGCCCGTCGGACCGTTTCCTGCGGGGATCGCGGCCAGATCGTAATATAGGCTCGTACCCGTCGCCCGGGTCAGGAGCACGTTGCCGTTGTAACTGGCAAAACCGCCAGAGAGTGCGGAGACAGTGACAGTCTGCCCCGTCGAGAAACCATGGTTCAGGGTCGTGGTGAGTACGACGGTCGTCGGACCCGCGCCGAGGGGCGTTACGATGGGCGTGCCGGTTAATGGGCCTGACTGATTGGGGTTGCTGCCCATCAGTATCGTAAATCGAGTTGGTGAAATGATCGTATCGACAGGCTGATTGGTAAAGTTAAAACCAGCCCAACTACCGGTGAATCCCGAGACAGTTACGTTTCGCAATGCCGCCAGGGCCGTTGGCCCCGCCGTGTTGAAGGTGGCGACGCCGCCGACCCAGGAAGCACTCGTGATTTGGATGTCGTACGTCGCATTCGTGATCGTCGCCTGGTTGGTGTCGAACAGCGCGTTTGACAGCGCCACCGCGATATCGGGATTGCCATCGCCATCGAAATCGGACGAGGCGATTCCCACGGGATTGTTGGCCACTGCCGTGGCTGTTGTAAAGTTATAATCCGTCAAAAAGCTATTGGCGTTGCTGAAACTCATCGAACCCGCGGCAGATGCCGTGTTCATGAACACGCTGATGTTCGACGAATTGGCGCTGGCGACGGCGATGTCAAGATGCCCGTTTTTGTCAAAATCCGAGAAGGTAATGTACTCCGCCATGTTCGCCGCGCCGGCGGGCAGATTGAGCACGATCGACGGGTTCAGTTCGTAGCCGCCGCCGTTGGCAGCCCCTTGGCCTGCGAAAATAGAGACCTGGTTGGTCCCCGCATCGACGACGGCGAGGTCATTGACGCCATCGTTATTCAGATCGCCCGTCGCAATCGTCCAGGGTTGCGGCTGAACGATGGTCGGTGCCGCTCCGGTCGAAGGCAGGGAATACTGAGACTCGGCGCCGACTGTGCCGTTGCCTGACAGATTCGCGATGGAGACGTTCTTGGCGTTGCCGCCGTTGGCGACGATGAGCTGGCCAGGGTTCGCCATTGGCAGGAAATTGTTGGCCGCATCCGCGGTGACTTTGCTTCCCTTGACGAAAAGCGTGTAGCTATCGACGATCAGCTGGTTGCCGGCGTTCCCGGTGTCGTAGGTGATCGAGAAAATCGAGTTGAGAGGCTCGCCCTGAAGCGAGGCCGTAGGATTCAACGAAGTAACGGCCGTGATCGGCACGACGTTGCCGGTGGAACCAAGCAGCAGGTATGCATCTGGATTCGTGGCCGACCCGATCGCCGTCGGTGAGGTCGCGACCATCGATTCGTTGTACTGCACCTGGATGATCGGCGTTGCCGACGCCGTGGTCGAGCCCGAAACGGGCAAGACGCCGACAGAGAGAATAACTGGCGTTGTCGCTAATAATTCACGTTTTTCGAGCGATTCGAGGACCGGTGAATACCAGCTTGGCCGACGCTTCACGATCGGCGAAGTCTTCCGACGCCAGAAACGATTGGAAAGATTGCGGAAGAATGAATGAAAGCTCATTTGTATGTGTCCCTTGTCGCGTCGAAGCCAGCCCCGTCGCCCTTTGGCGTAAACGACACAGATAAAGTTCCGAATTACCTGAATGCTAAATCACTGGGGAATTGTTCCGTCCGACGTACACTCAACGTCACCAGTGGGGAAATGTTAGGCGTCGTTTGCCCTTTTTCTTTGCAGCCCTCAATTCGGACTGGGTACGTGCAAAAAAGCGGAGGTAAGGCGAATGTGGCGGGGAATTCCTTATCATTCTAACTAGCATTGTATCCGTGTCATTATTAAAAAAGAATTAAGGCCGAAATCCACCGCAACATATTGTTTGATCTAGGCTTACGAAAAACTAACCCGCCGACCTGGCTGTTCGGGTCCGTCGCGCAAACGTTGATCCCTAGAAGGTTCTTTTCCCTTCTCTTCTATTTTTCCATTCGATACGATTGTCGAAGCGAAATAATTTACCCAATTTGCTTATTTTCTGGATGCTTTGGTTGGAAAATGCGAGGAATGCCGCAAAAACGGGCTCTCTTACGGCGATACGGCGGGAATTAGGCAACATAAGAACGGGATACGCCCCGACCGGGCGCACAAAGACGGGCGATCCTTTCTAAACATGAAGCGATTGAAAGGATTCTGTTGCCGCACCTGATACGGCTCAGCCAATTCACGTGCGGCAACAGAATCAATTACCAGCGTTACGAACGCAGATCCGCGATCGGCCCCGTGCTGTCGGCAAAGTTTCGGGCTTGAACGCCGACGCCTTGCAACATCGTCAACAGAATGTCGGACATCGGGCGCGAGCTGCGGTTCTTCAAGTATTGGCCATGCCGGAACCCCAGGCGGCGCCCCCCGACGAGGATCAGCGGATAGTTCGCGTTGCGGTGCGTGCGCGAGTTGCTGGAACCATACAAGAGCAACGTCCGGTCGAGGAGGCTGGCATCGCCTTCGCGGGTGTCTTTCAATCGCCGGACCAGGTGCGCGAACTGTTCGAGCATGAAACTATCCCAACGACACTTTTCCTGGTAAAGGCGAGCCGCACCATGCGCCAGGCCGTGGCAGTCGCTGTTGATTCCCAGCGACCGAGGCCAACGGGTCGCGACCGAGAGCTGATTTCGCATGCTGCACGTCTGATAAGTCGCAACGCGCGTGTTATCGGTCCGGAAGGCGTGGAAGATCAAGTCGTACATTACCCGCAGGTAGGCACGTGGATCGGCGCCGTCCGGTCGGGCCGTCAACGCGAATTCCGAAGCGGCGACTGACGAATTGGCGACGTTGAGCCAGTTCTGAGAGCGTTGCACGTCCTGTTCGAGGGTTCGCACTGACTGGAGAAATTCATCCAGCGTGCGCCGGTCCTGTTGGCCCAGGTTGCGCTGCAAGTCCGACGCGCTTTCCGACAGCAAATCCAGTGCGCTGCGGTTGACTTCTAACTGCCGGCGCACGGTCGGCGAGGACGAACCGAACAACCGTTCATATATCTCCACCGGATTCGCGAGACCAGGAATCGGTCGGCCGGCGGCGTTGTAAGAAAGCGTGTGCGACATGCCTGGACTGCCGACGCCGCCTTCGCTCGACAACACCAGCGACGAAACCCGCGTCGTACTGCCAAGATGAGCGGCAGCAGCTTGGTCCAGGGAAACCGTGTTGTCGTTCGATCGCGTATCCGCACCCGTGAGGAAGAAATCCGCTGACTGGTGCCCGCCCACCCTCACGCGCGGATGTTCGAATCCCTGGAAAAACGTCACATCTTCGCGGAACGGCTCCAGCACTCGATTGGTGCGGTTAAACCGAAACGATCGGCCGTCGCCTAGCGGCCACCAGCCGAAGTCGGCATGAGCGTCATTCTCGCCGAAATCGGCGACGCCGAACGGAAAATAAAAGCATGCGAGCCGCGCCGGGAGCTGCGCCCGCGCTGCCGGAGTTTGCTGAGCGCTCGCCATGCATTCCAGGTACGGCAAACCAAGCGTTAGTCCTGCGCCAGTAAGAAACGTACGACGATTCATTTGCCAGGATTTCTGTGTCATCGAGAACACTCCGCTAAAGATTAATGATGCCAAAATAAATACTGCCCGACCGGTTTCGCCTTACTTCATCGTGAATGCTTCCGATTGGGCGATGGCGACGATGAGGGCGCGATACCGGAAATCGGCGGCCATGAACTCGTGCGTCAATCGCTCCACCAGGGGTTGGTCCGATCGTTCCACCGATCGGCCCAGCGCGTATGCCAGTGTCTTGCGCACGATCGCGCGGGCGTACCGTTCCTTTCCATGGGTAAGAATGTACTGCTTCAGATCCTCCACGCCGTTGACGGTTCGCCCGTCCGGCAGTTCGGCTTTTGCGTCAACAGGGGTGGTAACTTTGATCGCCGGGCCGCTCTTCTTGTTCTTGGCTTTTTTCGCCGCTTTTTTCGTATCATCCTTGGGCGCGGCCGTCACCGCGAGCGGTGTGTATTTGGAACGGTATCGGCCAAGGGCATCGTATTGTTCGAACGGTATTCCCCACGGATCGACTCGGCTATGGCAATGATAGCAAGTCGGATTCGTACGGTGCTGTTCAATGCGCTGCTTGAGCGTGAGGGCGCCGCCCTTGCCGCGATTTTCCGTGTTGAGTTCGGGCACATCCGCAGGGGGTTCGGGTGGCGGATCGTCGAAGATGGCATTGCGAAGCCAGACCGCTCGTTTGATCGGGTGCGACTCCACGCCGTCGGAATTCAGCACCAGCATGCTGCCGTGCGTCAGGATGCCGCCGCCGCGTTTGTGCTCCGGCGACAGCGCGACCCTCTGAAACGCCGAACCGATCTGGAGCTTCTTACCCGGTCCGTGGAGAATGCCATAGTGGTCGGCCAGACGATTGTTAAGGTAGGTGAAGTCGGCATCGATCATTCGCAGCATGCTGAGATCGGATTTGACGAACTCAGCAAAGAACATCTGCGATTCACGGCGCATGTCGGCCTTCAAATCGTTGTCGAAATCGGGATGAAACTCCGGATTGACGGCAACCTTGTCCAAGCTCGACAGCCGCCACCATTGATCGGTAATCGTCTCAATGAATCGCTGCGATCGTGCGTCTCGGAGCAAGCGCTCGACCTGTGCCTGGCGCGTGCCCGCGTCTTTCAATTTCCCTTGCTTGGCGAGTGCCAGCAATTCCGTGTCCGGCATGCTGTTCCACAAGAAATACGACAATCGCGACGCCCATTCGTAATCCGTGACTGCTGTCCGTGGCTGCTTCGGATCGCGCGGTTCCACGAGGTGAATGAATCGCGGCGAGACCAGCACTAACGCAAGCGTCTCACGCATCGTTTCTTCGAGTGAGCCGAATTTGGGACGCAGCTTCTCGTGAAGTGTAAAGAACCTGTCGATTTCGTCCTTCGCCGGAGGCCGACGGTAAGCACGCTCCATGAACGCGGCAATGACTTCACGCGCATAAACCGATTCGTTTTTGACATTGGGCGAGGCAAAGAAGATGCGCGTATGGTGGGCCGGCGGCCAGGTTTCGCGGTACGGCGCCTCGAATTCGATGGACTGGATGCGCACGATCGGGATGCCGTCGCGATTTTTCGGATTGCCTGTCAACAGTTCCTTCGCCTTGTCCGGATTGTAGCCGGCCGGGTAGATCGAGCCATTGCCGCCCCGGAAAAAGTGGATGTTGCCAACGTTGGAAATGCAAAGCTGTGGGACGATGCCGCCGTCTTTCGCCGCCCGTTCCGCGAGGACGGGGATTTCTTCGATATTGCCAAAGATTTCGACGACCTGGCTGTTCGGCGAGGGATCCACCTCCGGTTTCGCAAAGATGAGCGACGTTTGGTTGTTAGCACTGATCTTGAACCAGGCCAACAGGGATGTTCTCGGACCCGTGGCTTGAACTTTGAGGCGGATGCGAAACGGGCCTTCTTTCGGCAATGAAGTGATCGGCATCATCAGAGCCGTGTCAGGGAGCAGGACATTGCGGAATTCGTCGCTTTCGGCTTTGGCACCCTTCTTTCCCGCCTTGGCTTTGCCCTTGCCGCCGAATTTTGCGAATGAGGTCGCCGAGTGCCGATGCACCTTGGGTTCGGGTCCGGTCACAATCGCCTTGGACATCGCGTAACGGGCAGCCGACCAGAAATCCCGCATGTGCTGCGATGAAGTCGTCAACACCGAACTGCTGTTCAAAAAACCATCGCGTGACGGCACCTCCGCCAGCAGGTCTTTGGAATAGTTCAGCTTCAAGCCGAGCAGATCTTCGAGGGTATTTTGGAATTCGTAGCTGGTCAGGCGACGCATGGCGCCTTTGCCGCTGGTGCTTTCTCGCTGGGCGCGAGCATCTACGAACGCGCGATTGAGCCAATCGACAATGATGCCGTGTTCCTTGACGCTGGGACGTGGTTGGTTCTTCGGCGGCATCTCGCCGCGGTGCATATTTTCGAGGACGTCGTGCCAGGTCTCAAGGTCGGCGTCCGGCCCTTTGACGAAGTCGATGGACAATTTGTCGAGCCGAACGCTGCCTTTGGATTTGCCGTTGCCGTGGCACTGGTAGCAATATTTCTGCAGGAGCGGCTTGACGTCGGTTTCGTATACCGTCGTCAACGGACGAACGACTTCGGCCGGTTTCGGCGTCGGCTGCTGGG
This sequence comes from uncultured Singulisphaera sp., assembly GCA_964484265.1. GTDB lineage: Bacteria > Planctomycetota > Planctomycetia > Gemmatales > Gemmataceae > SIAQ01. Next base: position 35,899 of record CAZAFH010000025.1, on the reverse strand, counting down.
CGTCGGATTCCGGCGCGTCACTGCAGACCCACGCCATCGCAATAATGCAAAAGGAACCGATGCCAAAGAATAGGTCTCGTGTGCGCATGCCACATTTTCTCTTGATAATTGCGTACAGATTTCGCGTTTGTGTGTCTGGATATGTTGATTCTCGTGGTCGGCCAACCCCCCGACCCAGGAAAATCCTAATGTATTCTGGCCGCACCTTTGAAGATTTAACACTAATCGTTCGAAATGGTTCCGACACTGAATGTTTGTGTCAGGCAGCTTTGGTCCACCAGACGCGTCGCTTTTTTCTGGCTTTGTGGCCTTGCTGGAAGGCCTGGAACGTGTAGAGTTCATCCTTGTCACGGAGATCGCTGCGCTAAAGCAGAGTTCACCTTGACACGGCCTGTTGCGACAACAAGAGGCCATTTTTCCTGGAGCGGGTGTCGTATCGACGACACAATTTCAAGATCACTTGGTGAAAACCAAGGCCGGAGAGGTGACCGAGCGGCCGAAGATGCAGCACTGGAAATGTCGATTTCTCTTTTCACGAAAACGCAGAAAACCCAAAAAAAATAGCCTAGCGAAATGCACTTTTCCAACGCTCGCAAAATGCACCGAAGAAGACCAAAAAAACGCCCCTTCAGGTTGTCATTGACAGCCGCGAAAATCTTCGCTTTTTTCTTTGTCGTGCGCCGATTTCATCCTTCGTGGGCCTTTCGTTCCGCTTGCCAAGTTCCGCCGCCGATTTTCAGCGTTGCAAACATAGGCAGAAGCAAAAAGGACATGACCCAACGATCACCGACAACCGAATCGGAAGCGTTGCATTTATCGACCGAGTAATTCGGCTCGTGTTCGCTGCTACTTGGCGAACCGATCGAGAGTTGTTTTTTCGCCGGCCGCGCGATCTTTGCGTCGTCTTACTTGGCTGGCGGATTCGGCGCGACGACCTTGGCTGCGGGCACGCCGAACTGGTTGAGACGCAGGATGTCGGTGGTATGGTTGTCGTTGAGCAGGAACAGGCGCCGGCTGTCGGCGGCGAATTCGGCCCATTCGATGGGGCCGGGCGACTGCCAGTGCCAGAGAACGTGGCGCTTTTCGATGTCGGCGATGCTGACCCCAGCAAGGCCGCAGACCACCAGCTTTTTGCCGTCGGGATGCAAGGACTGCCAATCGATATAGCCGGCAGCATGTTTGATCTTGCCAAGGGGACGTGGTGTTTCTTCTGTCCCTCAATACACCGCCAGATCGCTCCGCTTGAAACAAGAAGGAACGCATTTCCACCGCCATCGGTAGCGACAGGAATCGCGGCCTCACTCTCTGCGAGTTGCGGCAATCCATCTCTGTCGAGTAGTTGCTTGATGCCGCCAAGCCAATTCCCATTGCGAACCAATGTGGCCACGACGGAATCCGTCTGCTCGAGGAGTTCGCGCAAGTCAGCCGGAAAAGCGAACCCCGCGGTGCGTTCGTCCGCCGCGATTCGTTTTCCCCGCCGGCGATTCAAATTGGCTCATGAAGATCCGCTCGCCACGTTCCGCCGTCGGCGACTTAGGGACTTGTAAAATGGCCATCTTTTGGCGTGTCTGCAACCTCTTTGTGTTGCTATTGACGTGTAAGATGATCTCCGCGACGAGGCAGGAAGCGGTTAACCAAACTTCGAGCGATGAAATCGTAGCATTGCAAAGTTGGTATTCGCTCCACTTGGTTGGATCGGCGTGAATGTCCTTCCCGGCGACTTTCCTAACTTTTCGGTCGTTCGTTCCCAAAATGTGCGATTTCTGTTCGCGGTGTGCGGACAAGGGCAATGACACGCTCGTCAATCTTGGGAAAAACCGTTTTTCGCTACAGATAACTGTAAAATCGGCTTATTTGCTGCATCTGTTCCAATCGGCATTTTATTTGCTCTTTGACTTCTCGTCTCCAATAAAGTAGCGAACTATCCAGGGAGGATCGACCGTGACGGAAGGACGGAAACTCACTTTTGCCCTGTATGTAGATCGGTGCAGCCAACAATGGATTGTGCTTGATCCGGAGGGGAGATTTTGGATTGTACCGGCGACGGAAGAGGAACCGTGGATACAACGCCAGCCGTTTTTTCCGACCGACGAAACGATACTGCAAGCTATCCCCGGACATTATAAACACATGCTCGGTCTGCCAGTCTAACCAACGGAAGGTGTCCTATGAACGCCGAACAAACTCGTCTCGATCAGGCACGCACCCAAAAGACGGCGTGGAAGAAGTGGGGTCCCTACCTGAGTGAGCGCCAGTGGGGGACGGTCCGCGAGGACTACAGCGAAGGCGGCAACGCTTGGGATTACTTCAGCCACGATCAGGCACGCTCCCGCGCCTATCGCTGGGGCGAAGACGGGTTGGCTGGCATATCTGACGATCGGCAGCAACTCTGCTTCGCCTTGGCACTCTGGAACGGCAAGGATCCGATTATCAAGGAACGTCTGTTCGGTCTCACCAACAGCGAAAGTAATCACGGCGAGGACGTGAAGGAGTATTATTTCTATCTCGACAGCACGCCGACGCATTCATACATGAAGTACCTTTACAAGTATCCCCAAAGCGAATTCCCGTACGGCGACCTCGTTCAGACCAACCGAAAGCGTGGCCGAAATGATTTCGAATACGAACTTCTCGACACAGGAATCTTCAACGAAAATCGCTACTTCGACGTTTTCGTCGAATATGCGAAGGAATCGCCCGAGGACATTTGCATCGACATCAGCGTCTACAATCGCGGTCCTGAAGTCGCGGAATTATTCGTCCTGCCGACCCTGTGGTTCCGCAACACTTGGTCTTGGTGCAGCGGGACCGAACGGCCGTCGCTACAAGCGGTCGCCGGCAAGCCCGGGGTCGTCAAGGCAATGCACCAAGTGCTGGGAGAGCGATTCTTGATCTGTGAAGGAAACGCGCCGCTACTCTTCACCGAGAACGAAACTAACACGCAACGCGTCTTCGGTGCGGCCAATCGCACCCCATTTGTCAAGGACGGCATCAACAACTATGTCGTTCACGGCCAGAAAGAGGCTGTCAATCCTGAGCAAAAAGGAACCAAAGTCGCGGCGTACTATCGGCTCAACATCAAACCCGGAGAGTGTCAGACCGTTCGCGTTCGGCTAACGATGAAGGAACCGGGCGCTAAAGGCAATTCGTTCGTCGATTTCGACGACATCGTCGAGATGCGCCACAAGGAGGCGGACCAATTCTATGAGACGGTCATTCCTCGCTCGTTGAGCGCGGATCAAGCGAACGTCATGAGACAGGCCCTTGCGGGAATGCTCTGGAGCAAGCAGTTCTACCACTACGACGTGGATAAGTGGCTTGAAGAGCGAGGATCCGATCCATTCAAGCCCGATCGCAAACTTCCACCTCGCAACGATAGCTGGCATCACATGTACAACGGCGATGTCATCTCCATGCCGGACAAGTGGGAATACCCCTGGTACGCGGCCTGGGATCTCGCTTTCCATGTGATCGCGCTGACGCTTGTGGATCCCGATTTCGGCAAGGACCAGCTAAAGCTGATGGTGCGCGAACGCTACATGCATCCGAATGGCCAGATTCCGGCCTACGAATGGAACTTCGGCGATGTCAATCCGCCCGTGCACGCCTGGTCCACCATTTTCACATATCGTCTCGAAATGGCAAAAAGGGGGGAAGGAGACCGGGATTGGCTCAAAAACATCTTCCAGAAGCTGCTACTGAACTTCACCTGGTGGGTGAACCGTAAGGACCGAAGCGGCAAGAACGTGTTTGAGGGAGGCTTCCTCGGGCTCGACAACATCGGAGTCTTTGATCGAAGTGCGCCCTTGCCTACTGGTGGTTATCTGGAGCAGGCCGACGGCACGGCGTGGATGTGCCTGTTCTGCGAGAACATGCTCGAAATTGCCGCGGAAGTGGCGAAGACCGATCCCGACTATGCCGAGATGGCATTGAAGTTCATGGAACATTACTTGTGGATCGCCTCGTCGATGGTCCATGTCGGCAACAATGTTGGCATGTGGGACGAGGAAGACGGCTTCTTCTACGACGTGCTGCGTCTGCCTGACGGTCAGGCCCAGCGTTTAAAGCTCCGATCCATGGTTGGGCTCTTGCCATTTTGCGCAGCCACGACCTTCGACGGATTGGTTGTGCAAAAGTACCCCGAAATCCGCGAGCGTGGTCAGCGTTTCCTGGCAAGTCGTCCAGAAATTCGCGCGGCCATCCACGATCCGCTCAAAATGGGTGTCAACGGGCGCAGGCTCGCGTCTATTCTCGACGAGAACAAACTCCGCCGCGTGTTGAGCAAAATGCTCGATGAGAAAGAGTTTCTCAGCGAATTCGGCATCCGTTCGCTATCACGCTACCATGCCGGCCATCCGTACGTATTCAACGCGGGTGGCCAGGAGTACCGCGTTTCATACCTGCCGGCCGAATCGGATTCCGGTATGTTTGGCGGCAACTCCAACTGGCGCGGGCCGATTTGGATGCCCGTCAACGGTCTGATTATCCGCGCGCTGCTGCAATATTACGGCTATTACGGCGATGACTTCAAAGTCGAGTGTCCCACCGGATCGGGCCGCATGATGACTCTTTATCAGGTTGCCGAGGAGCTATCGCGGCGGCTAAGCAACATTTTCCTCCGTGATAAGAACGGCCGACGCCCCGTCTATGGCGGCACGCAGAAGTTCCAGGAGGATCCGTATTGGCGCGATCTGATCCTGTTCTATGAGTACTTCCACGGCGACAATGGCGCCGGTTTGGGCGCGAGCCACCAAACGGGCTGGACCGGAATCGTTGCCCGCATGTTGCACTTGTTCGCAACGACTACACCCGATCAGGTGATGCAGTTGGGTAAGGCAGCTGCCGTGACCGAAGTGCAAAAACCGCGCACGGAACACATGGAAGGGGCGGTCACTTGAACAATCTCGCTACGGACCCGCCCCGACAACTTGAAACGGAGATGACGTATGTCTGCCATCATTAACCCCCCCGAAGGAAAAAAGACTGAAGGCGATACGTCCGGGGCAGCCGTACCGTCGTTGCGCTCACGGGAAGATCGCATCGCCTCTGGTAAAGCGCTGCGCGAAAGCGTACCACGTGAGAGTCACGCCGGTTGGAAGCCTCCGGCGAATCGCCGCGATCCGATGGAAATCCTCAAGGAGTCGAATCAGGAGCGGATGCCCCAACTCGTGCCGGTCCGTTACGGGCGCATGCTGCAAAGTCCGTTCACGTTCTTGCGGGGCTCCGCGGGACTCATGGCTGCGGACCTGGCCGTCACTGCAACGACAGGGCTACAAGTACAGGCCTGCGGAGATTGCCATCTGCTCAACTTCGGCCTGTTTGCAACGCCCGAGCGTAACCTGATTTTCGATCTCAACGATTTCGATGAAACGCTTCCCGCGCCGTGGGAGTGGGATGTCAAACGCCTGGCGGTCAGTTTCGCGGTGGCCGCACGCGACATTGAGCTTAAAGATAAACAGGCACGGGCCGCCGCCGTGGAATGTGTTCGAGCGTATCGGGAACATCTGCGGGAATTTTCAAGGATGAGTCCTCTGGACGTATGGTACTACCGATTGGATGCCCAAAAACTCCTCGACGCCGCGCCAGATGTTAAAAGCAAGGAGGCGCGGAAGGAGGTCATTGCCAAGGCCAAACAGCGCATCGGCGATTATCTCTATCCGAAGATCAGCGAGGAGGTCGGGGGCCGGCGACGCATCGTCGATCAACCACCGATCATGTTTCATGTCAGCAAAGAGCAGGATCCAGAACATCAGGCGATCGTTCTGGAAGCACTGGATCAGTACCGGTTGTCCTTGCCGGACGAGCGCCGCGTTCTCTTTGACCGCTACAGCCTCGCAGACGTTGTTGTCAAAGCGGTGGGGATTGGCAGTGTGGGTACCTTCTGCTTTGCTGGTTTGTTCTTTTCCGCGGAGAATCATCCGTTGCTGCTCCAGTTTAAACAAGCCTGCCCTTCCGTGCTTGAACCGTATGCCGCCAAGAGCAAGTATGAAAACCACGGACAACGGGTTGTCGTCGGCCAACGTCTAATCCAGTCTGCCAGCGATATCTTCCTGGGTTGGACGCGCACCCGGAGAGGCCGCGATTTCTTTATTCGGCAACTCCGAGACATGAAAATGTCCGTCAGCATTACACAGGGCGTATCGGCGAAGCAAGCGTTGCTGTACGCCGAGATGTGCGGTCGAGCGCTGGCGCACGCCCATGCCAAATCGGGAGATGCGGCATTGATCAGCGGCTACCTCGGCAAAACCGATCAATTCGACCAGGCGATCGGTGAGTTTGCCATGGATTACGCCGACCAGACCATCAAGGACCACGCAGCCCTGGTAAAGGCCGTGCAAGCCGGCAGCCTGGAAGTCCTTATTGAACAAGAAGACTAGACGGAGCGCAGGTATGAGCGCCAGCGATAAACCCTTGACGCAAGAACTGTCTCCCCAGGAGACCTCCGCCGTCCTACAGCGCATCCTTGCGGCGGTCGAGAAAGACCAGCAAGCACGCTGGGCGGAGATCGTCTACGCCGTTGTTCTTTCGCTGGCAACGATGTCCACGGCCTGGTGTGCATATCAAGGGACCCGGTGGAGCGGCGCGCAGACATTCAGGCTGAACGCGGCAAACAAGGCCGGCCGTGAGAGTTCGACCTTTCACGTCGAGGCCCTGCAGCTGCGAGCCCACGATGCGGCGATGGGCATCAATTGGATGAACGCCAAGCACGAGGGCAACCAGAGTCAGGAGCAATTCCTATTCAAACGCTTCCGTCCCGAGATGAAGAAAGCTGTTGAGGCGTGGCTTCGAACAGATCCGTTCAACAACCCCAAGGCGCCGCAGAGCCCTATGAGCATGGCGGAATACGTACAGCCGGAGTTGGGCGAGGCAAAACGCCTGGAGGAGCTATCGGCTCAGGAATTCGCCGCTGCCCAGCAAGCCAACGAAAGATCCGACACCTATGTGCTACTCACGGTGTTGTTCGCCTCCGTACTTTTCTTCGGCGGTATCGCGGGAACGATCGATTTGCGCCACCTCCGAATCGCGATCGTGTCCATCGCTCTGGCGTTCTTCGTGATCAACATCATCTTCCTTGCAACGATGCCGATCTGCAGGGAGTGACAAGGACAACCTGTCTCAGGGTTTCGTTTATTCGCAGCGGAGCAAGCGACGGCAATCAGGGGAAACGCATGGATCACTTTCCGTTTATCTTCACGATCTTTTTCATGCTGCTTGGGCCGATCAAGATCATCCAGGCTTTTGTCAGCTTGACGAAAGATGGGGATGTCTCGCTCAAACGGGCGCTTGCCGTCCGTGCTACAGTGATCGCCACTGCCTTGGTTCTGTTTGTGACTCTTGTCGGTGGCACGCTGCTCGACAGATATCACATCTCGCTTAATGCATTGCGCATTTCAGGGGGAATGGTGCTGATCATTGCAGCTCTGAACACGATCTTTCGAAGGGCGCAACCTGCGTTGGCGAAACCCGGGGCGACACTGATTCAGATTGCCGCATCTCCCTTGGCCGTCCCCGTCATAGTGCCGCCTGCGGGTGTAGCAGCCATTTTGATTTTCGTAATGCTCGCGCCAGATCGTCCCGGCGCGTGGACGGCAATCGGAATCTCGCTGGCCATTGTCATGGTACTCGATTTCCTCGTGATGTTCTTTTTCGACATGGTCATGAAGACGCCGGGGTTGATGCTGGTGCTCTTCATCGTGGGCGCTGCCATGGTGTTCATACAAATATGCATTGGAGTCGAGATCATTTTGAGGGCGATGGCGGATCTTGGTCTGGTGACGGACCGAGCCGAGAGGTGAAACGAGGTGTATCAGAACTCAGTTAGCCTGGATCGTGATTACTGGAAGGTTCTCCTTCGCCCCAGTATCGGATAGCGCAAGAAGCACCAGAAGGTAGCTGACGGTTCGCTTGGAACGGAAGTCGGTTTTGTCGATCCAGAACCAGCGTCCTTCGTAGAAAACCGCCGTGAACGCATCGCATGGCTTCTTGCACGAACTGAAAACCCGGAACTGTGAGTTTTCCCCAGCGTCAATATCTCCGAGTGGCGGGGCGATGCCGCTGGCAAAGTGCTCTGCGGGCACTTCGACATTAACGGATAATTCGCCCATGATGCGAAGGACTGACCGCGACAGGATGGCAATTTCTTTCGGACTTGACGCCGTGGCGCCAAAGACGACTCGGAACTCGCCTTCCTTGGGATCAATTCGCAGAGCCCTACGTACTTCTTCCTGTTCCTTCGCCAACTCGGGATCGATGTCTTTGTCGTGAAAGAAGAACACAACCGAGTCGCCCTTGGCTTTGTCGCGTTCGACGCGAATCCCGACATGACCGGAGGACTGGGCTTTGCGAAGCGTCTTGACGATCATGTTGAACTCGGGATCGGCCGGTCTTAATTGCCCGCCTGACACCGAACGGTTTTTGACTCCGTTGATCGATTCCACAGTGAGATCGAAGACGATATCCGCCGGATAACCCGACTGCAGGAGGAAGAGAACCGACCCCGGATTGATCGGTTGCGTCAAGTTGCGGATGAACTGCGAGCCGGTTTGCGGTTGATAGGAAATAGTGGGGCGGTCTTGGTAAGCATATTGCCCATTTACAGTCAAACCGAGTTGCTGCACGAACGTGGCAAGCGGGCTCACAGGCGGGAATATGCCCCCGGTAGCACCGGCCGTACCCTGGATGGTGTAACCGCTCGTGATTTGTGGTACATCGACGAAGAACGGTGTGTCCATGTAACGCATTTTCACGATATTCAACAGCGTCTGCTCTTTCCAGGAGTGTGCGATCGCCTCGTTATACGGAATACGATCAGCGACGATCGTGCGAGGGCCGTAGTGCTGGCAACCGATGGGACCAAACAACGCGAGGCTCAGAAACATAATGAATTGAGATCGCGTTTTCATGAATGAGCAGGACCACAAGACAATAGCCTCACCATGGCCGATCAGGTAGGCCGGCCTTAATGATTAATCGGATTATTCAGGCGCCAGACCTGAACAATATTGGAAATACAAACACATACCCGGCAACTCCCCGCTTGCCTCTCCTACCTAACCCTAGGTGTCTACCATGACCGCTCCTCGCTACCCTTCGCTTTACCAAATTAACACTCGCGTATGGCTGACCGAGTTGTCTCGTTCGCTCGGACGACATGCTACGCTCGATGACATTCCGGATGAGGAGTTGGACGGTCTCGCCAAAAAGGGCTTCGACTGGGTTTGGCTCTTGAGCGTCTGGCAAACCGGTCTTGAGGCGCAGCGGATCTCGCTCAGCAACGCCGAGTGGCGCCGGGATTTCCAGGAAACGCTGCCCGATCTCAAAGACGAGGATATCCCTGGCTCTGGCTTCGCGATCACCGGTTACACGGTACATACGGCGCTTTGCGGCGACGCTGGACTGGCACGAATGCGCGAACGCCTCAAAAAACGCGGCATGAAACTCATGCTCGACTTCGTCCCAAACCACATGGGGCTCGGTCATCCCTGGGTCGAAACGCAGCCCGAGCTTTTCGTTCGCGGTAACGAGGGCGACCTGGCGCACGCTCCGCAAAATTATGTCCGCGTTAAGCGTGGAATTGATTCCATGATCTTTGCCCACGGCCGTGATCCTTACTTTGCCGGCTGGCCCGACACGCTGCAACTCAACTATGCGAATCCCGCCACACAGCAGGCAATGATTGAGAACCTCCTCAAGATCGCCGGACAATGCGATGGCGTCCGCTGCGATATGGCCATGCTAGTGTTGCCCGAAGTTTTTGAACGAACCTGGGGACTGAAGGCGTCGCCTTTCTGGCCGAAGGCGACGCAGAAGGTGCGTGAGCTCGTTCCCGACTTCACCTTCATGGCCGAGGTGTATTGGGACCTCGAATGGACTCTGCAACAACAGGGCTTTGATTACGCCTACGACAAGCGGCTCTATGATCGCCTTCGAGAACTACACGCCCGCCCCGTGCGCGATCATTTCCGCGCCGGCTTTGATTACCAGGACAAGCTGGCTCGATTCCTGGAGAACCATGATGAGCCACGCGCCGCGGCTACATTCTCTCCGGACGTTCACCAGGCTGCGGCGGTGGCGACCTTCCTATCGCCTGGATTGAGGTTTTTCCATCAAGGCCAATTCGAAGGCCGCAAAAAGCGAATTTCGCCCCACCTGTCGCGCGGGCCCAGCGAACTAGTGGATCAGAAACTGACCGAATTCTACCACCGGCTGCTCGCCGTTCTGCGCCAGGCGGCCTTTCGCGACGGACAGTGGCAACTACTCGATTGCTCCCCGGGCTGGGACGGTAACTGGACCAACGATTGCTTCCTCGCCTTCGCCTGGCAAGGCGGCGCTGACGAGCGCTATGTTGTCGCAGTGAACTATGCCGGTAACCAAAGCCAGTGCCATGTGCGACTGCCGTTCGCTAACCTCGGCGGCAAGAAATGGCGGTTCCGAGACCAACTGCGAGACGCTTCATACGAATGGAACGGCGACGACCTACAGGCACGCGGCCTTTTTCTCGACATGACACCTTGGCAAGCTAGTGTGTTCTCGATTGGAACCGCGGGATAGAAAAGCAATATTCATGATTGCGATTTGGCAGGAATGTTGCACCGCGATGCGCGCAAGACGTAACTTACGTCGATCCCGTTATACCCTACGCGGTCAGTAATGGGGCGTCGTGGAATTCTTGAAAGTTCAGCGTCATCAAGGTTTTCAGCTTTCAGCTTATTGGCGTGGGTCGTGGAGAGTGCGGCGAGAGTTACTCCAATCGCTGCTTGGAACGAGGCAAAATTGGCGAGGTATTTCTCGTACACACTCTGCCGTTTCGCGAAGCCCCACAGGCGTTCGATGAGATTCAGGTTGGGCGAATACGACGGCTGGAAATAGAGTCGAATGCCCAATTGAGCGGCCAGATCATGGACCATCTGGTTGCGTTGGTAACGGGCGTTGTCCAAGACGATGGTGATGGGCCCCACGAGTTTCTCGGCGGCAATCTTGCGAAGCAGTTCGCACATCATTTCGCTGTTGACCACCGTTGTGTTGGTCACGGCGAGCAGTCGTCGGCTGATCGCGTCCCTGGCGCCCAGAACGTTCAAGCGTAGTCGCCCTGAAGCGGCACGCACGAGGATGCGGGCGAGGCACTATAGGCAACAGAGGAAAGTCCCGTAAACGAAGTGAGCGGCATCAACGAAGAAGTCGTGGCCCTTGTCTGCTTGGGCGTCGTCCAACGCGGGTTATAATTCGGTCGTCAGAAACCGCCGCTGTTCCGCTAGGACAAACCCTTCCTCGAAAATCATTACAAGGCCTTCAATGGCGTTGCTGATTTGTACGTCTACTTCTACGAACTCGCCATGAAGCTGCTCAAGCCCGGTGGCCGGCTTGGCTTCGTCGTAACCAAAAAATGGATGCGCGCAGGCTACGGCAGGTCTGCGCAAGTTCTTCGGCGAATCCGCCTGGGTGGAGCAAGTCGTCGATTTCGGCCACGCCAAGCAAATCCTCCCCGACGCCGACGTGTTCCCGTCGATCCTGGTTGCCCGCAAGCCGACAAACGTCGCCAGCCCGTCATCAACGCGTGTTTGTGCGATTCCGCGCGAATAACTGCGCATCGACGATCTATCGCGGCAAATCAAGAAAAGAATTCGATTGCTGATGGGTCTTTTTTCCGCCGCCGCGGAGTTGGTTTCGCCGGTGCGGATGACGTGCGGCGTCTCTGGAAAGCCTCGAGCGCCTCGGGGGTGATGCGCCAGCGTGGCTTCGTCTTGCCGTTGCCAGTGTTCACGGCTTCGAGCTGGCCTTCACGAATCCATCGTAAAACCTTGATGGTTTTGCAATCGTAACGTTCTGCGATTTGGGAGGGGATAATGTGGGTGCGCAGATTTCGCGCGGAGACGTCAAAAGCATTTTAACCTTCATGTCCTAAGCAAAAAGTGAATAGCGTTGCGGCGTCTTGCAGCGCCGTTTCCAACGGCTCCTTTCCATCGGTTGCGCGCCGCAATCATGTTCCATCGTGGTGACTTAGCCTGATTATATAACCTATTAATGGAAAATATTGAGACTTTAGCAACGTTACATGGGCGCCTGATGACAAAACGGGCAAATTGCCGAGGAAAGGCCGTCAGCGAGGCTGTCGGTTCCAAAGCTGACAACCCAAGGCGAACGCCTTCCTGAGTTGTTGCTCTGCCCGACGTTTTTTCGCCATTTTGCCGCCAGAGTTCCATGTAACGATGCTATAGTCTCAAAATATTGGTCATTTTGAGCACTTTTTTGGAGTCGAGAACGTCAACACTTTTTTCAGATATTACATAGTAGGTTTGGCATCAAAAAGTCATCGTCGAACATGCTCAGCAACGGCTCGAAGGCGCTCCTCGAACACACGCTCACTGTAGACGGTTGCCATGTCCTTCTTGCCGTGCCCCATTATGTAATCGACTGCGATTTGATCCTGGTTGTCTCCGCCGATCGTCGCGAACGTATGGCGAAAGGAATAAAAACTCCGTTTGCCGCCGATCTTGAGCCGAACAAGCAACTCGCGCATTTCGTTGGTGAGCGGCCGTGATGTGAGATTTGGCAGCCAGCGATACCCACGACACGTCAGGAACACGAGATTGGCGTCTGCCTCATCCGCTGGCGCCGGACGCATGGCGAGCCATTCGCGGATAGCAGCAACCGTTTCCGGCCACAATGGACACCGGCGAGCGATACCGGTCTTTTGGCGCGGACAGGCTACCCATTCGCCTTTCAGGTCGATGGACTTCATCGGAAGATAGCCTACGTCGGAGTTTCCATAATTGACGAGTTCACGCAATGTTTTGCCGTCGCTGTTGTCGCCTATGGGGCGCGGAACACGCCCAGCAAGCAAGTCGTCTTTCTGTTCCAGCCATTGTTCGAGCGCGGCCTGTGCGGATTCGCCGTTGTCGTCAGGAACGGCTTTGCCAAAGTAGTGCAACTTGCCAAGCACCTACTTGCACCATCGCCCGGACGGATGTGGCGTCAAAGGAAAATCAGGATGCGGCTTCTTTGGCTTTGTGGCCTTGCGAGTTTGCGCAGATTTGGTAGAATTGACCTTCGTCATCGGCGTTGTCTCCCTGATAAGTGGTAACGCTTGTGACAACCGGCTATCCGTTGACGCGGATAGCCTTTTTTGGTTGTCAGTGACAACCGGGGAATCAGCGACGTTTGCCCGTTGACATCCCGATAATCACGCCTGACAACCGAAAAACGATGCCGGTTGTCAGATTGGTTGTCAACATTGTAGGCAAAATGACAACTGAATTAAGATGACGTGGTGAAAACCAAGGCCGGAGAGGTGACCGAGCGGCCGAAGGTGCAGCACTGGAAATGCTGTGTGGGGGAAACTCCACCGCGGGTTCGAATCCCGCCCTCTCCGCTTTCAAGCCAGTTGCACTTCGGTGTAACTGGCTTCTTTTATTGCACTTCCGCCTTCTCTATTCCTTTCGGCCCGTCTCATCCCGCCTCGATCCTCTCTGCTAACCGCTTCCTCTCTCCCGACCATTCTCCCGACCAAAAGTTAGCAAAATGGTTAGCAGAATTGCTTCTCGCCGATCCGACCGCGCTACAATGGAGACGCAGCATTTTGGTTAGCAAAAACAAAACCCCTTCGAGAGTACAGCAATGGCGGTGCGGTATTTGATGACCTGGCAGGCCTCCACCAAGCGGTGGTTCAAGAAACACCTCGGCAAGATGTTCATCGTCTCCTGTCGCCAGTTGGGAGTGGCGCCCACGAAAGAAGCAAGCGCTTCGGCCGCCAACGCGTGGTGGGAAGCGAAGCTGGAAGAGATCGCAAAAACTCCGCAGACCGAGGAGGAACGCAAGGCGGACGCTCTCAAGGTCTGGTCGATGGTGCAGGACTGGAGCCAGCTCGATGAAAGCAGCCGCGAGCAGTTGGTCGATTCGCTCGTCGGCTCCGGCCAGTACCAGGTTCTCAAGAACCAGGCCGCCGGCGTTGTCACGAGTGCCGTCAAGCCCACGCCCGCAGATCGCACCGTCGAAGCCCAGGCGACCCTCTGGAAGCAACTCCTTCAGAGCGTCTGTCAGTCGGGGCAGATGAGCGAAGGGCGATATGACGGCTACTGCCGGAACATCGGCAAGTTCGTGGCGTGGATCGGTCCCGAAACCTCCATCGAGGCAATCAACGAGGACCGCCTCGAAGGGTTCTTCAACCACCTATCGTCCCAGATCAGCGCTCAAAAGTTCTCCGCCACCTACGCGCACACGCTTCTCATGACCGCCAAGCAGTTCATCAGTCGTCTGGCGGAGAAGAAGCTCATTCCCCTGCCGGGGAATCTCCGTTCTCGTCGCTTCCGGTTCAACCACTCTGCCCCGACGAAGATCGAGACGTTCACGATCGAGGAAGTCCGCACTCTGCTCACGACCTGCGACGGCTTCTCCGAGAAGACGAAGCTCTACCTCTACCTCATGCTCAACTGCGGCATGTACCAGAATGACATCGCCGAGCTGCGGGAAGAGGAAATGAACTGGAAGCAAGGCACGCTCACGCGGGCCAGGAGCAAGACGCGCGACCGTAACGGCCCAGTGGTCACGTACAAGCTCTGGCCCGAAACCCTGTCGCTGCTGAAGAAGTACCGCTCGACGAACGCCGATCTGGTCCTCACGAGTGACGAGGGGAACCCGCTGGTTCGCTTCTGGCTGGAGGGAGGGACGGCTAGGAGGTATGACATCATCCAGTCGGCCTGGACGCGAATCGCCGCAAAGATGAACCTCAAGAAAATCCGACTGGGGATGAAGCACCTGCGGAAGACATCCGCTTCGCTGCTGGGCCAGCATCCCCAGTTCAAGTTCTACGCCAACTACTTCCTCGCGGACTCGCCGCGAGGCATGGCCGATCGGCACTACGTGACGCCGAGCAACGAGGAGTTCTTCCGGGCTCTCGACTGGCTCCGCGAAATACTACTTGGGTCGGAAGTGCTGGCTTGCGTGGGCTGACACCGGGAGGGCCTGGATCTGCTCTCGCAGGGCCTCCTCGATGAGGAGGCACAAGACCAAGCGGACAATCTCTTCTTTTTTCAGCTTCAGATACGCTTCGATTTCTTCGTGTGACGGTTCCATGACTCACCCCATGCTGAGGTGAGGTAGCGCTGGATTTGGCGTCCTCGAAAATGAAGTGTTCTTCCCGGTAAGCCACGCTGCTGCATGGGAAACGCTGGGAACGGTGCTTCATTCTAGATGGGCAGTCAATCGACGTGGTTGCAATGTGGATGATGGGCCTGTCAAGCCGACTTCGTTGACTCGTACCGTGGTGGGGGAGTTGAATCGCGGGCACTTCCCCACCACATCATGCGGTTCAATAGCACCACACGACGGGCAACCGTCGTATCCAATCACGAGGGCGATCAGGCATACAGCATCTCTCCCGAACTCGATCTGTACGCTGCCGTCGTCACGTCGGCTCTGTCGGACAAGTTCTACGAAAGCACGGACGGTCGACTCGACCGAATCCGGTCGCTCATCAAGCAGGTTGATCCTGTCTTTGTCGCGAAGCTCGCCGTCTACGCCCGCGAGCAAATGTACCTGCGGTCAATCCCGTTGGTGCTCGCCGTCGAGTTGGCCAAAATTCATTCCGGTGACTCCTTGGTGAGCAAGACCGTCTCCCGCGTCATCCAGCGGGCCGACGAAATCACCGAACTTCTCGCCTACTACCAACTCGCGAACGAGCGGACCGGCACCAAGAGGCTGAACAAGCTGTCGAAGCAGGTTCAGCGGGGGCTCTCGGCCGCGTTCAACAAATTCGGAGAGTATTCTTTCAGCAAATACAACCGCGATGCTGCAGTCAAGCTGCGGGACGCCCTCTTCATCGTCCACCCCAAGGCGAAGGACGAAGCCCAGCAATCCATCTTCGACAAGATCGTCACCGGCACGCTCGAAGTCCCCTACACTTGGGAGGTCCAACTGTCCGAGGCCGGCAAGACGGGCAAGGAGAAGAAGGCCGTCTGGGAAGAACTGATCGAGAGCGAGAAGGTCGGCTACATGGCCCTCCTTCGGAACCTTCGCAACATCCTTGAAGCCAACGTCACGCCCGAACTAATTGAGATGATCGGCAAGCGACTGGCTGATCCCGCGGAGGTGATGAAGTCGAAGCAGTTCCCCTTCCGGTTCCTGTCGGCCTATGAGGAGCTGAAGTCCGTCTATTCGCCTCACGCTGCCATCCTGATGGATGCTCTTGAAGGCGCGATGGAAGCGTCGGCCCAGAACATCGAGGGCTTCGACCGATACGACCAGACTGTGTTCATCGCCAGCGACGTTTCCGGCTCCATGCGCGGCAGAACGGTTTCCGACAAGAGCAAGGTGGAGGTCGTCCAGGTCGGAATCGTGCTCGCCATGCTCCTGCAGAGCCGCTGCAAGTCGGTCATGACCGGAGCATTCGCCACTAACTTCTCGATGCTGAACCTGCCGAAGCGCGGCATCCTAGCCAATGCCGGAGCCGTCCATCAAATCCAGCTCGGCGGCAGCACGAACGGCCACCTCGTGATGGAAGCCCTCCTGTCGAAGAACCAGCCCGTGGACAAGGTGATGATCTTCACCGACTGCCAGCTCTGGGACGACTCTGGAAACGGCGGCGGTGCGGCATTCCGTCAGGCCTGGCACGAGTACAAGAAGAAATTCCCCAACGCGAAACTCTACCTCTTCGACCTCGCGGGGTACGGCAACACGCCCGTTTCCACTTGCGAGAAGGACGTGTACCTTATCGCCGGCTGGTCCGATCGCGTCTTCCAAATCTTGTCTGCCCTCGAACGGGGCTCGTCCGCTCTTGAAGAGATCAAGGGCATTGATCTTTGAACATTGTCGGTGCCGTAGCAGACGGATACTTCGAGCTATCGATTTCAGGTTCGAGTCCTGAGCGTCCCTCAAAGACGACGCTGTGTGGTCAGCAATATTCCCGTCCGCGCCTGTCGCCCGACAACTTGAAACTCACCGATGGTGCCGTAGAGCGGGATTCCTTCTTGCATATGAGGCCCTCTCGATTGTCGCCCATCGTTTCATGCCGTGTGGTGGAGGTAGGTGCCTCTACTCAAGCCGATAGACGTATCGGCCTCTGATTGTTTCTGGGTTCGACTCCCGGCACATGGCCTCGATTTGCATCTCAGGGGATGCCGTTGTCGAGGGTTACTTCATCTGCTATTGAACCATACCCTCGACGCTTGTCGCTCCCCTCTTAATCACTCCTTTTCTGTCCTCTTGCGTCTCCGCATCGGCCGTCGATCTCACCACAGCTCCCACTCATGAGAACCCCGCACACCGCATGTAGGAAAGGCAAACGAGTCCAAATCATCCTGCGTGACGGAAGGCGGATCATCGACCATTTTGAGGGGCGGACAGATCGTTGGGTTATTCTGCGCGAAATTGGCCGCGTGATGAAGGCGGACATCCGGGCCTTCATGATCTTCAAGGGCAATCAGAACAGTGTTTGCTCGACCGGAGGCTCGGCAACGTGATTCGGCATTCTCAACAGTTTCAGCAGCTTCGCCCGCCACCGCAGCGCAAATCGCAAGCACGAATTGCAGCAGGGGTGATCGCATTCGGGCAGTGGCGGCGATCGTCGAGCCCGGAAGGACCAGGCGAGAGAATCGGATGACCCGATGTGCTTCTGATTGAGCGGCAGGCCCCGCGTCTTCATCCCGAAGCAGTGGAGCTTCGCCCGCGTGTCCTGAAGGCACGCGAGAATCGTCCCGATCCGCAGCGTTGCTTGCCGCCGGCAGATGCTGCCGACGCCGACCACGGGAGGCTTGCTTAGGTCAATCCCTGCCTTCTGGTACGCCTCCGCGTGTCGCATGTAGTCGCCCCAGGTCCAGCCCTGAATCACAGGAGCCCACGGCAGCTCTGGCGCCGCGTTTATCAGGTCGAGATAGTTCTCCAGCGTCTTTCGCTGATGATCCTCGACCGTCAGGCCTGTCTTCTTCAAGATGACTTCTTCCGTCATCCAGTCCTGCTGGGCCGCGAACTGGATGTTGCCGATACAATCGACGAATCGGCGGACCTCTTCGACGTATTGCTTCACACTGACGGTCCACTCGCCATACATCGAAAGTTCCGTGAAACCGCCGCTATCGATCCCGACCGGACCGCGTGCCCGCGGAAGTCGGTTCAATTTCGCAAGACGTCGGCGGGAGATGAAGAGCGGAGCGTCGGTCTTGCGGAGCCAGCTCGCTTCGTGGGTGCCGAGGTAGAAGGTTTGCACCTACCGAGCGTATCATGCTTCCCGTTTACATCCCTGACGCACCCACGAAAAAGAGGAGAGTGGCGATGAACCTCTCTCCTCCCAGATTTCAAAAGCTCGGGATCGTCGGCATGGGCGTCTGCGTTCTGAATGCCAGATCCATCATGAAGAATAGCGTGGTCAGGATCGTGAACCCTGCCACGATCCGCATACCAACGCCCTTGTCGTTCCGCATGAGCGAGATCATGCGGGTGATGATATAGAAGCCGACCATAAGCCCGATATCGGGGATCATAAAGATGGGGGGGAAAGAAGCTGGAGCTACGCGAAAGGGACGCTGTGCTCCGTAGCCTCAGTTACCCGTCGGGACGAACCTTCAGAGTAAGCTGTACGGAAACAGCAGCGCCCCTCTCGGGGCTTTCTCTGAAGGACGCACGAAAACGGGCACGTCTTGAGCGGTGGATAACTGAGGCGGAAGAACCGTACACCAACAAAAGGGTGTTTCAAGGCAATCCGACTTGACCTATTAGGTCACGCGCCTCGGATGAATCTGTCGTAAACATGGTGTACACTCGCGGCACCTCTGCTACCATCCCTCTTCCATGCCAATCCAGGTACAACGAACCGATGGCGATAGTCCCGCAATGACGATCACCCTCACAAACGGTGATTTGAAGGCGCTGAATGAGATCGTAGAAAAGTGGGGATTTCGTTCCCCGGATAGTGCGATCAAGTTTGCGATTGCAGTGCTGCTGTCAGGTAAGGAAAAGCTACAGGTCCATATCGTCGATAGTGATGGTATCCGGAGGAGGATTCTGCCCAACGATGATCTACTCAATACCTCCAGTGATGCCGCTTGATCGCTATGGTGACTCCACCGAAAAAGACCAAATCAGGCCCTGATGATTCCGACGAGTTCGACGCAGAGTCGGCGATCAAGAAAGTAGGAGATACGATAGAAAGGCCCGATCTTTTTGCAGAGAAGTTCTGTGCTGCTGCAAGATCTCAAAAAGGCATCGAGAACGTCTTGAAAGAACTCATCAGAGAGTTGCTTGAGTCGGACACCGCTGCGAAAAAGTCCCTGAAGAAACTGATCAAGGAGGAAATGGATGATGACTGGAAGACCTGGCTGCGGTCCCGAGGATTTATTATCGGTGCGGGATTGTGGAGCCTTGCGACCGCTGCATTCGGGGCCTTGCTGGCGTACTGGCTGAAATAGCCCCGTTACGATCCCAAGAATCGAGGGGGCTATACTTCCATTGCCGGGTCAGCCCGTTCTGGGCCGCCTCAACGAAGGGTTTGGTGTGATGGCACTTCTGAAGAAAGTTGTTCCGTCCAGCGATGGTCGGATGGTGCCACCGATATCCTGCTGGCCCGGCTCAAGGTTTCGTCAGATCAATTCGGGTATTCTTGAATTGCTGGGAGTCCGATGACCCGAATCTCCTTTCGGTGGTGTGGGCTTGGCCCTCAACTCGGACTGGCTCCCCCCAGTCGGCTCCCGGCTCAAGGTTCTTCATCTCCCCTACGGTTTCAAGGATCGGAGGTGAGTCAGGGTGATAATCCCGATACTGACCGCCTCAGACCCAGATAGTATGCCACACTCACTCGATCATTGGGACACGTCCTCCTTAGCATGCAAGTCGATCTTCTTAAGATTCCGTTGACGCACCCATTAACAGGAGTATCATCAAGCCATCCTTCCAGCCCGTCACATGGTCAAGTCAGCCGTCAGCTTTCATCGTCGTTTTCGCTCCGAAGAAGCATGCGCCGAATTTCTTGAGGAGGTTCGCTGGAACGGCGAGCCCGTCTGTCCCCGTTGTGGCTGCGTCCGCTGCTACCGAATCGCGACGAGGAACTGCTACAAATGCTCCGGGTGCCGCCGCAATTTCACCGTCCGGCACGGCACGATTTTCGAGGACAGCAAGCTTTCGCTGCTGACATGGTTCTCCGCGGTCTGGCACGTCACCACGGCCAGGGCCGGGATCTCTTCAATCGAACTCGGCGAGAAGGTCGGAATCAGTCAGAAGTCTGCCTGGTTCGTCTTGCATCGCATCCAGTACGTCGCCGCCTACGGCACCTTCGAGAAGATGTCCGGCCACGTCGAAATGGACGATACGGAGATGGCAAATCGCAAGAACGGCCACGGGGCAACAATCGTCGGCATCGTCCAGCGTGGAGGTTCGGCACGATTTCAGAAGGTCGAGAGTGTAGACGCCTACACCGTCCACAACCTTGCGAACGAGACGATTGAGAAGGGAGCCAAGCTCGACACCGATGGCTTCCGCAGTTACTCCCGCCTTGGCGAGAACTTCAACCACACCCGCATCAATCACCGCGATGGATACGTGATCGGCGAGAATCACACGAACACCGTGGAAGGAGCATTCGGCAACTTCCAGCGGCGTCTGAAGGGCATCCACATCCACGTCAGCGACAAGCATCTTCAGCGGTATTGCGACGCCTACGCCTACAGGTACAATGCCCGCGAACTCGATCCTATTGAACGATTCGAGAACTGGTTCCGTGGCGTCGTGAACCGCCTTACTTACAAAACCCTCACCGCATGAAGCCTAAACATTCCCCTGGTAAGCCCCCCGTGTCGCCCTTGAATGTGGACCTGTCGTTCGACGAATTCATGAAAAAAGCGGCCGTCGTGCCGAAGCCCGAGAAGCCCCGGAAAAAGAAGTAGCCTCAATCACTTTCCCAGAAACAATACTCGTTGCGGCGTCCACCTGATGACATCGGTGGGCTTCTGAATACCACACTGTCGGGTGACCAGGCCCGTTTCGTCGTGGATTTCGATTTGCCCTTCCTTGTGAAGAATCGCGAGATTGTCTTTGATAATACGGCTGTCCGCTGGTGTTTCATTCGTCAGCGTGGAAAAGAACGTTGCGAACGGGATGCCATCCTTGTGCTGAGACAACCGTTCGGGAAGCTGATCCAAGAGCATCTCATCTGTTCGCTCTCGTGCATTCTCATCGAATAGAAATGGATGCCCGGCAACCTGCTCGTCGAAATCCTGATCATATCCCAGCATCGACAGTCCCGGACCGCCGTAATGGGCGAAGCTTTTGTTTTCGGCCCAATGCAAGCCCGCCATCACATCTCGCGCTCTCGAATGGTTTGAGAGGTGGATGAGCCAAAGATCGCGGTGTGCATCCTTTGATCGGATGAAAAACGGCGTGAAGAATCTTGCTCCCGATTTTTCCACCAACTGCTTATGCAGCAGCGCCTGAATGGCGAACCGCCAATTGGCGTGCTGCTTTGCCGACGTTACCTCGGCATCGCTCAATTCAAGACCCACCTTCGTCAGGACTGCCTGCATTGTGCCTTGTTCACCCAGGTAATCAATCAGCGTGTCCGCGGCGAAGGTCAGAATCACCTCTGCATTGCCAAGCCGAGAAAGAATCGTGCGAATTGCCGAGAATGGCACCTCTGCGAAGCCGAATTGATCGAGCAGGAAAATCGCGCGATTCCCCATCCGACGAGCGCTTATGTGGTTTACGATGGGGTCCACCTGATTGATAAACTCATCGTTGATGAGCCTTATCTTGTCTGGGACCATATCGCAGAATTCAGACTGCTGGATTGCCGCTTGCAAAAATGGGAATGCGGTCGGCGACTTCTCGATGAAGAAGTAGTCCACGTCCATGCGGAAGTCTTTGATACGTCGTGCCTGCGCAACTGCCGCAGAGTCCCGCATTGCACGAAGCATCAACAACGGCGAACCGAAGTGTTGTTCGTTCGTTTCCCAATGACGATAAAGACCACCTCCCGCGAATCCGTCCACAAGCGTGAATCGGAATTGCGGCATCAGCGGGTTTCCGGTGAGCACGTCGATATATCGGAGAAGATACTTTTCGAGTACGCGATGCTTGGCCAGGCTGTGGGCTCTAATAATGGGTGGCTCTTCGCCAAGGTGCCAATCGTGATGCACGTCTGCCACGGACCACCTCATTTTCGGAGGATGCTACGCTTGCGTTCTTTGTGTTCAGTTGTATACTAAACAGAGGGGTCCGTCAATTGCCCTGGCGTATGCCGGTGCTCTTGTTGTATTCGAGGGTTCAGGAGAACTGAAAAATGGCGGAAAACTCGAACATCGGATGGACAGACCACACGCACAATTTCTGGTGGGGCTGCAACAAGGTCAGCCAGGAGTGTCACTTCTGTTACATCGGCGGCATCATGCGTCGGGCGGGCAAGGAGCCATTCCAGGGCCCGATGCGAACGAAGAATTGGGATAATCCCCTTCGCTGGGATCGTGCAGCTGAAAAAGCCCGTCGCCGAGCCAGAGTGTTTACATGTTCCATGTCGGATTTCTTCCACGATGGCGCAGACAAGTGGCGAGGCGATGCGTGGAAACTCATCGCCGATTGCCAGCATCTCGACTGGTTGGTTCTGACGAAGCGAGCCGAGCGAATCGCTGACTGCCTTCCTCCCGATTGGGGTGAAGGGTATCCGAACGTTTGGCTCGGCGTCACTGCAGGATGCAATGATTCTCTCGTCCGCGTTGATTCCTTGCTAACGATTCCTGCCGTTGTTCGATTTATCTCCGCCGAGCCGCTGCTTGAGCAACTGGACTTGAGGCCATACCTTCACGGGATTGACTGGGTCATCACGGGCTGCGAACAAGCTGCGAAAGGCCTACGTCGTCTCATGGACCTCAACTGGGTTCGCGACATCGACGAGCAATGCCGCGAAGCTGGCGTAGCTCATTTCTTCAAGCAGTATTACATCGATGATTCTGGCGTCCCATGCGAGAACGGAATGCTCGACAACGTGAAGCGACAAGCTTGGCCTAGAGCCAGGTCAGCAATGCTAGCGTGATATTATCGATTACCTTTGGCCCGATTGTGGGTAGTGCAGAGCATTTGGCAGTTCTTGGCCGAACTTACGCCACCCTTGCTCCATGCGGAAACGTGGTCCGCGTCCATTTCGGAGAACTTCCATATCTTGCCCTTGTTGGCAGCATGACCAACTGCACAAAGAGGGCAATTTGATGTACCACTGGTCTCGGCAGCTTTGGTCTGCTTGGCATAGACGGACTTCTTGGTGGCTTCGTCGAACACCCGCACATCCAAGAGCTTCGAGTCTTGAAGACCGCCGAGGATGTATTCGAAGACGCCGCGGCGGTTTTTGATGTACGGGTCGCCGTAAAGCCGTTTTACATCGGCGGAAACTTTTACCGGATCATACGAATTGGAGTGATATTCCTCGTAGAGCCGCCCCCATTCCAGGCCCCGCATCTCGCTCTCGACATCCTTGAAAACCCCCGAAACCCAATCGATCACGCTGTTGAAGTATGTCTTCAGCTCATTGATGTTGCTGGCATGGCGATGAGCGTTCATGTAGCCGTCAACATCGCCCTTGCTCACCCACTCCAACGCACGCTCTAAGAACTCCTGGCGGTTTGCGCTGCCTTTGACATATGCGCTCCACTTCTGGATGTTCGCGTTCTGGCTGTTGCTGAACTCCGCCTTCGCAAGCGTCACGAACGGTCCCGAGTAGATGGCGTTCAAGAGTTCCTGCTCGTTGAGCGGCACACCTGCGATATTGATTGTTTCAAACCATTTCTTGATGTCGGTTTCTGTGCCCTCACACTCGTAGATAAGCAGCTTCGAGTCCCGAATCTTGGCTTGTTGGTCGGCGGGGAGACTATCGAAATTCTTGGGGTTGCCGTCATCCATGATCGCGAACTTGTTCGTGACGAACCGTCCGATGCTAGTGATCCGTTGCTGGCCGTCCAGCACCTCGAACTTGTCTTGTGCGACTTTATTGAAATAGATCAGCCCCAGCGGATAGCCCTTGAGCAGCGAATGGATGACCGCTTGCTCCTTACTGCCGCCTTTATCCGCATAGATGTAATTGCGCTGATACTCCGGCTGGATGGTGAGCTTTCCGCTCAGCCCGAATAGCCCCTTGCCCTCCAATTGGTTGTACACAAACCCGTCGCAAATACCGGCGACGGTGATATCGGTTCTGAGCGTAGTTTTCACTTTTTCGTCCCTTTTTTCGCCCCTCTACGGCGGTGGCGGATGAGGATGCGCTTGAAGACCTTGACGTCGTTGATAACGCCAGACATGTTGAGCGGGATGGTTCCGGGCTTGCCGAACCGGCGAAAGTAGGCGTCTTTCTGGTCCTGTGCGGAGTACCACCGAGTCCTGTATGGGTTGTCTGGGTCACTGGATTCGAGAGTTGCGACAATCTCAAACTGATCTGGGTTGTACTTGTACAGGATGGTGATGGGGACGCCCATAATGCCGTCGTAGTCGCTGGGGATTTCCTTGTAGGTAGGAACCTCGATTGCGTCGTAGTTTTCGTACCGGTCGTAAGCGCCCTTGTCGCGAAGCTTCTTGCTGAATTTCAGATTCTCGGCCATCGTCATCAGGGGCAGCTTTTGGTGGCGGCGGCCGTGGTCAAGATTGGTGAACCAGACGATGTCCCCCCTGCTGAAGAACTTGATTCCATTAACTACCTTCTTGCGAGACTCGGTCTTAAATTCGTAGTCATCCTGGATCTGGAACCACTTCGTTCCGCCGTTATCAACACCGAGCCACAACTTGATGTCCTTGATGAGCGGGAAGATCTCCTTGTAGGTGATGTGATTTTGGTTGCCGATAATCAGGAACTTCTTGCCGTGTTCCATGAGCAGGGTAACGTACTCGGGGAACAGAGAGAATGGCGGATTGGTGACGACGATGTCCGCCTCTTTCAGAAGAGCGATGCACTCGGGGCTGCGAAAGTCCCCGCCACCGTACTTGTCGTCTCCCTTCAGGGCGATCCGTGCGGCCTTGTTTCGTTTGAGGAAGAGCTTCACGTCTTCGATGTTCACTGCGCCGTCGCCATCTTCGTCTTTCACATGATCGACGACAACGGCGAGAGCCTTGGGCTTTTTTCGCTTTCCATTCCCCTCTTCGTACTCCGGAAACAGGAAGCCCTGCCCGGCAATGGGGGAGCCGTCGTAGCTGGTGGTGATGAGCTTTTTGAGGCCGAGCTTGTTGAAATTGGCGGCGAAGTACTTGAAGAAGTTGCTCTCGAATGGGTCATCGCAATTGCAGTAGACGACCTTGCCACGGAACGTGTCGGGGTCGAACTCCAAGTAGGCCTCCACCTCTTTCTGGATGTCGACGTACTGGGTGTAGAATTCGTCCTGCTTGGCAGCCCTCGCGGCGACCAATGTCCGGTTCAGCGAATTATTCTTCTCGCCTTTCTTCGCCATTTCGCTCTTCCCAGAATGCCCGCAAGAACATCATTCTGCTCATTATCGCCGCGTGCGCGATCGAATCAAGATCGGCAAATCAGGCTTCTCCGGGCCGGAGCCGGATGACCGGGGGAGATGGAACGGCTGGAACGGATATTCCTTGCGGATAGCGTCCTGGTGCCGCACAGCGGCGATCCGCAGGATGACTGTTGTTCATTGCTTCAAGCCCAGCTGTCAAGCCAACCTGTCGCGAACCCTTTGACTTGCCCGAGCAAGCATCCTACTCTCGGCCCATGCCCAAGAAAGTCAGCGACGCCGCACGTCTTCTCTCTGCCCGTGGCGCCTCCAGAGGAGGCAAGGCTAGGGCGAAAGCACTGTCTCCGGCCCGGCGGAAGGAGATCGCCCAGCTTGGGGTCAAGAGCCGCTGGCGGAAGGCCAAGGTCCAGACGACCGATCTTTTCGGCCACCCCTTGCAGGGTCGCTTCGCCATCATCGAGAAAACGGATGACTTCCGGTCATTCTTGGTCTCGTGGGATCCGCTTTCAAAGGCGAGCCATGAACACGCCAAAATGAAGATCGAGTATTACCGCAGGAAGATTCAACGCGAACCATGCACGTTGATTGATTGCCGCCTCGACGTGCGAGATCCGCTAATGATCCACACCGAGCGATGGTGTCTCACCCGTTCTGTTGCCTTCGTTTCCGAATGACCACCAACCGCACATCACAGGCCCTCGACTATCTCTGCTCTCTTCGAGAGGGGGCTCACTTCCGCGACTTGCTGGAAAGTCACGATTTCCCTGCCATCGCTCAGAAGTACAGGGCAATGGAAGGGGCGCTGAAGATTGCAGAGAAAGAACTTGCGGACCCCGATCTGAATATCGCAACGCGGCGAACGATTTTGGAAATCATCGGAAAGGCCGTCTCGTTCGATCCTCTCGCCCAATGACCTTCACCAACGCCCAATACTGGCAGGACTTCTGCGACTGGATTGCCTCCGTCGGAAAGCAAGAGGCCCAGCAGATCATGTCCGAGTACATCGAGCAGAACTTCGAGCACTTCCAGCAGTTCGTTGAGAATCGCCGATTATTCCCACCCAAGCCATGAGCAGCACCAATGAATCATGCGCCGCCCGAGAAATGGCCCGCGACATCCGGGAAGCAGAGCAGGATCGCAGAGCGAGCATGAAGACTGCCCTCTGGCTTGCACTCCTTGCTTCCTACTCGATGGCAACCCAGATGATCGCCTCGGCACTTCAGCACTGGTCGTACTGGCCTCTCATCGTCTTACCAATGATCGCCGGCCTGATCGCCATGATGGGATACATGCAGAAGATGCGATTCCCTTCGAAGCCATGACCACCAAGAAGCTCCCATCGCCGGCCCTCAAACGTCAGAAGCAGGAGGAGCGATACCAAGTCCCGCCCTCTATCCTTGGTAAGCCCGACAGACGAAAGAAGCCGAGCTGGAAGAAGATTGAGAAGATGCTCTTCGATGTCCTGGAACAGGCTCATGGAAAGAAGCTCCACAAGTACCAGAAGGATTTTATCCGGGCTATCTGGAACCATGACGCCATCTCCAAGCTGAAATGAATCCATCCGCTGAATCATCGGCCCCACTCTGCCACGCGGACCTCGCCCGTGCCGCGGCCTATATCGTTAGCACCGAAGACGACATCGACACCTCGATTCATGTTCGTCCCCAGGACATGATCGCAATGGCCGCTGCGTTCGCCCATAATGACGATCTGGAGAGTGCCGTTACCGTTGCCAACCGCTTCCCAGGTTTGTTTCCATCCGAAGAATGACAGCCTCCACGTCACCCATCGGCATCGGTAGCAGGCTTTGGAAACTAGATGAGAATCGTCTATTCCGAGGTCACTCGGCCTTCCATGAGTTCTTTGTGGAATACTGGATAATCGGAGAAAACCGGATGTCCTGGATCGTTGCCCGAGAGAAGGGCGCAGCCGTGCAGGAACGGTCATGGAACCAGTACAAGGTCAACAAGAGGACGTTGATCTCGAACGCCGAGAGAGACGGGTTCGGCCGCCATGACTTCTTCACGGACGAGGGAAAGAAAGACAAGATCTGGGACAACGAACACCGCCGTCGAATCGTCCAAAAGATCGAGTTCGCAGACACGGAAACGCTTCAGCGCGTTGCTCAACTGATCGGTTACGACTCCTCTGCCAAATGACGCCTGCCAAACCACTAACGGCCCAGGAGATGCTGACCGAGATCATCAATGCCCAGGTCAAGGGCGGATACTCCGAATGGAAAGAACGTCTCGAAGATCACTGCCATTGCGGGTATCAATTGCAACTCGAAAAGCATCCTGGAGACCGTCGATCCCTCAAAGGCAGCTACGAAGATGACGAGTGGAGGTACGGGATCATCGAGATCCTTCTCGACCCAGAAGGACTGAAAGCGGCATATGGCAGTGAACTGGCCTGCAAGAATTGCGGTAATCCGGGCAGGTGGACTTGCGCGAACAAAGACTGCTGGCATCCGAATGCTGGAGTTACCTCGCGGGGTTGGGCCGTAGCTCACATGATTCTTCTCGCTTGGCTCGCCGAAGGAGCGGAGGAAGCTATCAGGACCGCTTACGAACTTCTCCCGTGACCACTCTCTCCATCGAAGGCACGGTCACCGAGAACAGCTTCATCTTCCAGGGCGCCTGGTTCGATGACACGCGGACCTGTCCGACTTGTGATGGTCGAGGCGAGATGTGCCTCCGTCGCTCGCACTTCCTGATGGACATCTACTTCGTTGAGTGCGCCCAGTGTAGAGGATCAGGCATTGCGGGTTCCTTCCGCCGCATCATATGAAAGGTCTGAGTTTCACGCTATGCTTCGGCTCGTATGGCGGATTCTGGGCGAGGGCAACGACCATGTACTGGCGAATCTGCCTGGGGTGGGTCGCGTTCACGATCTATTTTTGCGACCTTGAGAAGTTCATCACATATCTCCGAACCCGATCCCAGAATTAGCCTTCGGCCAATAAGCTAGGTTTTGATAATCCCCTCGCGCTCCAGGACTTGACGAATCTCCTCTGACTTAGCCTTGATGTTTCCTTTCGGAAAACGAATTTGAGTTAGACCGACGATGTTGCCAAATTCAGCGCAACCCTCTTCCAGAAGGACAATTGCCTTCTCGAAACCGAGCCGACCCTGGAAAAGACCGACTTCGTGAATGACATTCGCTCGTGCCTGCGTTCCGCCACCGACAAGCTCGTCCTCTGCTGTCATAACAAGAAAGGCGAAACAAGCACTGTCCAGCATTTCCTCAAGGCGCTCTTTGGTGGATTTCCCAGCCGTCGGCGTTCGATTGAACTCTTCCCATTCAAGTTTCAGCCGATCTTGCAGGAAATCCTTTAAATCTCTCCAGGCAGCCGATCCGCCATGCCCAATAAAGACCTTGCCGTCTGTTTTTGCCACGGTGTTTCCTTTCATTTTCATTTTGGCTTGGAGATAGGCGACGATCTGCCGAATGAGTTTCCCAAGTTCCGCAGCTTGAGTGCCTGAAGAAGCTCGTTCCATTGCCCAGGCTTGAACGATAAGATGCGGTGGCGGTTGAACTCCTTGGCTCAATGCCAACGAGTCTCGTGTTGCGTGTTGTCCCTTAGGGGCATAGAGGTTCACGAACTCCTGCCTGGAGAAGTGGCTCTGCATCTCGGCGATTTTGTTTCGCAAATCCCGAATGACCGGATCTTCCTTCTGTGACAGCACCGCATCGAGAATGGGGACGACTGCTTGTTGAGCGGCCGCGAAAGCTTCCTCCGCCCTATCCGAGGCGTCATCGAGAATTGACTGATCCCCGACCTTTGCTCGTTTGAAAATCTCGTCCTTAATTGCTTCCCGTGTGTATTCAGCCCACGTCCCGACGCTTCGACTCGGCCCCCATTCTGCGTGAAAATACTCCCCTGGTTTCTTCGGTTGCAAACCGTGAATGTAAGCATTTGCGTGATAGCCAAGCCAAGACCCAGACCAGCTATGCGCCAAAGAGTTACAAGCCTCCAAGATCCGATCACGCAGATCGGGCACCGGGCCGTCCTCAAATGGCTTCGCAGCCCGCTCGCATCGTTTCGCTGCCCGAACAAGATCATCGATGATCGTGTCCATGTTCACTCCGCCAACGCCTTCACCAGTTCCATCAGCTGCTCGTACCCGCCAGATCGTTTTGCCAGTGCCCGCACGTCATGGATCAACGCCACGGCGTCTGACTTGCTCGCCTGCCCGTTGCTGCTTGGCTTCGCGGCCGCCATTGCTGCCTTGGCGATCTTCTTCTTGCGCTTCGCCTTTTCCTTCATTGAGCCTTTCACCGCGTACACAAGCCCTTCTTTGACCTCGATGCCTTTCTTGCCGAGCGCCTCAACGACCGCCTTGGCGCCTGCGTCAGGGTTCGCCGTCAGGTACTCGCGGATTGCTTCGGACTTGTTCGTGCCGTCTTTCGCTCTCGCCATTGTGTTTCCTTTGGGGCGACGGATGGAAGCTGGGTCTGCCAGTATCGTACGAAACCGACGAGGGATGCTCCATAGCCGCATAACGGATCAAGAAATCAGCCCCTTGATCAGAAAGAACGCCAGACCGAACGTGCCGACCAGGGTGCCGAGACTGAGGAGGATCAACAACACTTTCCACGTCCCGTGCTTGTCGAGGAGCGCGGAGAATCCAGTGAAAGCGCCTTTCGCTTCGGACGAGTCGATGGAAGCAGCGGGAGCGGCCACTACCGATTGAGCGGGTGTCGCCTGTGGCGAAGCATCGATGATTGTCCCGACTACAGGTTGGACTGGTGCAGACTGCGGCGAAGCATCGACGTTTGTAGCGACGCCATAGTTCTCGATGGAGATCGCCGGCGGCTTGTCGTCGAGCTTCCGCTTCAGTTCATTCACCGTTGCTATCAGCTCGTTCAACTTGCTCATAAGCTTTTTGATTCGCTTCGTGTTCTGGCTCATGGCGGCACCTGCTTTCTGATAGGTGCAGCTTAATCAACCAACCACGTCGCGTTGTGCGGATTTGCGATTTTGTCAAAAAATGGGCTGCGGCGGTCTCACCTCATGAATTGTCGTCCCAACAGATGCGAAAAAAGGCCGAAAAACACAGGTTTTTTTGCTCGTGTCCCAGATGTCGAGGTGGGAGGAACCGCCGCCAAGCAAGAGGAAGAAACCTGGAAACCACCAGACGTTTTACCTATCAAGTTGCAGGCTGCAGCAATCCATCTCGCTGATAGCGCAGCAACTCTTCGTGGCTGATCACCCAGCTCGTGAACGAGCCACGGCCAGACGATCGCTTCTTGGCGTTGATCCGCCCATGTCGGCACCATTCTCGTGTCGTAAACTGGCTGCGGCCAACGATCTTGGCGAACTCTTCAACCGTGTAGTGCGACTGCACGCGATTCTTGTCTGCAAGTGCCGTTACAACACTCTCGATTTTGTCGAGCCTTTCCAATACCAACTGAATATCGGTCACTGCCTACCTCCTCTTCTCGCCGTAGATGTCGCGGGGACTCATGTCGTTGCCAATACCTCATTTGACGCGGTCGCAAGCCACAATCATTGCCAAGGCCGAGATCGTCAGGCATCCTTCTTGGCTACCGCCGCCCCGGCCCCGCACACTCTCTTTGGTAAGCTGGCCCCTCCATGGGCCACAGACGCGGTCGAGCCTCGTTCAAGCCCTTCCTTCCCTCGGACCTACTTGGCGACAACGGGTGCCCCGTTCTGTGGCAAGGCGGGGGGCGCCGCCGGCGGAGCGGGCTTCACATCCACTTTCGCTTTCGGAAGCTGGGCCGCCTTCATCGAAAGGATCTGCCAGAATGCTTTCTTCGAGAGAAAGCACGGCGTTTCGCCCTCAAACGCGATGCTCACCCCTTCGACATCATCCTTGCCGGTCAGCGAGCATTTCCCGCTGCCGACGCTGTCAATCGTCACCTTGATCGGCATATCAGCCCTCCATCGGCCGGTTTGTTGTCAACCTCAACACCCTTCCCGGCCCGAGGAGTGTTTCGGTATGCTTCGTTCACGTTTCCTGCATCGTAAATGCAGGGTTCTCTCCATCTGCCTGGCCTGCATCAGCCCCGATTCCAGCATTCTGGATACCGGGGCTTTTGAATTACACATTTGTCCGTGGTACCATCGCTTCGCCTGACTTTCTCCGTTGCCCCCAAGAACCCCCGTTGCGGATAGGCAACGTGGCTTGGGGGTGTCAGATTTTTTTCAACGAGTCTTCGATTTTATGCTGAATCTCCTTCTCGGTAAAAGGTGGTTCGCACGTTGCGTTGTAGTTGGCGATGATCGGCATCGCTTCTGCCACGCTCAGGCCGAAGCCGCGCGGACGCGGATGGAGCAGCTTGCACACGACACGAAAGAACTTGTCGTGCCCCCGTTGTCCCGAGATCGCTCCTTCCACCTTGGAAACATAAACCATCGCGACTCGCGCATTTTCCGACACCTCCGCAACAACAGTCTCCACCGGCTTGATCTTTCGTTCTGACCGCCGATCACGCAACCACCCGATCTTCGGCAACGGCAGTTCGCTTGGCCGCCGGACTTCTCCGATCCACTTGTACGATCCCTTTTCGGTGTGGCTCCACGGCGCCACCACGTAGGCTCCTTCGCAACGCAGGTCGATGTCCTTTCCGTTGATCTTCACTGCGTTGCCATAGTGGACGCCGCCGCGCATCCGATAGTACAAGTGCGTTCCGCCCGATGGTGTTCGACACATCATCGGCGTTCTTCCGACATGCGCGATGACGTCTTCGAGAAGGGCGGGATCATCGACGTCGACGACGACAAGCCCGCTCCCTGTTACGAGGCCGATGTTCGGCTTTCCGGAAGCAAACATCGCCCGCACTTCATCCTCAGTCGGCGGTCGCGATTGATACTCCTTCCACTTCAGCTCCGCAGCCTTCGTTCCTTCACGCAGGCGGATGGGCCGGAGTTCCCGATCTCGATAGGTGAGAGCGACATCGGTTTGCATCTCGTTCAAGCTCCTTTCGTGTTCAAGTTGTTCCATGATTCAGTGAAGAAAGTAATCTGTCACACATCTCCCGAATCTGTCGAGCTTCCTCGTCGTATTTGGCTTGCTCAACTGCTGAAGCCGAAACACGAAGGATCTTCGCAGCATTCCACTCGCACCACTCGGCCACGATCGCTCCCATTGCATCTTCTGCGCTTGCGTCTGGGCTCTCTTCCAATAGGAGGGAGAGCTTGCGTTCGACCAGGAGTTCGAGGACGGGCATCTTTGTCATGGTTGATTCGGAAGTCGTTTGACGATTTCGCGGACAACATTCGTCGTGACCGAATTGCCCAACACTTTGTACCGCTGCGTATCGGAAATCTTGATCTGTTTGCCGCTCTCGTCGGAGCCGAATTCTGTCCACCCATCCGGGTAAGCCTGCAATCTTTCGCATTCAATCGGGGTCAAGCGTCGAATCGCATTTATAACCGTGTTGTGACCCGCGCCCGTGTTGGCACGAAGTGGAGGCAACACCTTTGTTCTGATCTGATTCGTTCGAGATAATCCGCTGTCGGTGATGGCGAAATCTTGCCGCTTCTCGGTGATTGCCAGGCCTTCGCCACCTGGCAGCCCATGCACTCCTACTTGTAACGTCCGAGCAAGACCGTCAAGCTCATTCACTGCATAACCTGGGCACATGATCATTGCCTTGCTGCTCCCGCCTTCGGATGCACGGAGAGCATTCATCACGCCGTCTTCCCGAGTTTCGAGCGTCGGTTCTCCATTCCTCCCACGGATTGCCACGGCTTGGGCGCAATTGTGATCCAGCGTCTTTGCGTACCCGCGATCCGAAAACACGCCACGTCGTGTAGTTGAGCCAAACCCCTTCAGGTCAATCACAACCGGCGTCTTTATCAGCGTTGTTCCGTTGTCGAACTGGCACTGAGGTCCGTTGTTTTTCGTGCTGATGGTTCCGCTGCAAAAACCTTCGGTTTCCCGAACGTCCTCCGATCGATCCTCGCCAAAGCCGTCTCCGAGAGGAAATACTTCTGGTCGGGGTATTCCTCCAAGATGGCCGACAATGAAGACCCGCTCCCGGTTTTGCGGGACGCCGAAATCTTTGCTGTTAAGCACCTGCCATTGGACGTCATACCCCAGTTCTGCAAGCGTGGCGATGATGGTTGCGAAAGTGCGTCCACCTTCATGAGACAGCAGTCCTTTGACGTTTTCAAAAACGAAGTATCGAGGCTTTTTGGCTTGCAGAATCCGTGCGAGGTCAAAGAAAAGCGTTCCGCGGGTGTCATCGAAGCCTCGACGCTTTCCGGCGATGGAAAACGCCTGGCATGGAAATCCTCCGACGAGGATGTCGAAATCGGGAAGAGCGTCTGCTGCGATTCTGGTGATGTCTCCATATGCGTGGTGAGAAGGAAAATGAAAACGGTAAATTGCGGTCGCGTAGCGATCGACTTCCGAGAAGCCGATGCATTCGTGGCCGAGTTCCGAAAGTGGCAGCGTGAAGCCGGCAATTCCCGCGAAAGTGTCCAAGTATTTCAAGAGGATAAATGGGGAAGCATATATAGAACTATTTGAGACCAAGGGAAGCCGGATCGTAATGCATGCGGTCCAGCAGAGCATGGCATGTCGGGCACAGTATCCAGATTTTGTCGGGCGTGCAGTTCTTTGCAGAGCGCCAAGCACCCTTGCGAGCGAACTCAGGTCGATGTGCAGCATCCAGCACGCGTGTTTCGCCACACGCCTGACAGGCTTTTGGAAGGTCGGGGTAGCGTCTTCGAAGCCGTCCCATATTCCCGCCGGCTTCCGTGCCGCGTTCCTTTGTGCGCTTGCGGTATTCGGCCATCTTGTTTGGGTTCTTTGCGTAAAACTTGCAACGCGATTCTCTTGCAGACTTTTTTGAGCACTCAAGGGAGCAATGACGAACGTTTGGAGATGTTCGCACGAATTCCTTTCCGCACTGGCGACAGAATCGAATCGGCTTGAGAGTGAAAATACCTCTGGCCGTTTTCCAAACCAAGAGCGAGCATTCTCGGCTGCAATACCGGTGCGTTGCTCGTATCGCGAAGAACTCCTTTCCGCACTTACTACAGTGCTTAACTCCTCCCCTTGGCCGTTGCTGGGAATCGGTTGATGACATGAAAATGAAAGTAGGAACAGGATAAATCGTATCATTGCTCTTTCTCTTTCTCGCTCAAGTCGCCTTGCAAGCCGCAGCGTGTATGGCCGCAATCAAATCATCCGCCGACAACTCCATCTCGTCGTCAAGCCAAGCCTCGCAGTCGTTCCGGATTGCGATCAGCGTCTCGTGTTGTGTCTGTGCCAATGATGTTCCAGCGTTTTTCATTCGTAAATGGGTAGAGAAATAAGCGTATCATCTGACTCTCCTATGTCGCCTTGACAAGCCTCTTCGCGCGGTTGACAACGATCTTCGCCTGAATCGCGGATTGGACGAGATCTTCCATCGTGTCCTCGTAGTTGATCTCGTTCTCGTAGTCTTCGAGAACGTTGACCGACCCTTCGATCAGGACGTCGAGCTGCTCGATCAGCTCTTGAATAACTGCCGATGATGTTTCCGTCGCTACTGCCATATGAATGAAGGAAAGAATCCTGCAAATGCAGGTGTCTCCTGCATGAGTCCACCCGGCCCGCCGTCACACGAGGAACGCGAGGCGGCAAATCGTTGACGGCATAGGGCCGAGATGGACTACTCTTCGACACCTGCATCAGTCCTCGATCTCGACTGTCAGTTCCATCCACGCATCGGGCTGAGAACTGTCGTCGATCCGAATTCGGACGACCTGGGCCTCTCGCACACACGACGTCTCGATATTCTCGGGGTCGAATTGCCCCGCATTTGCCGGATAACGGCCTTCAACTCGACGGACGTGGACTCGGTCACTTTCCATGACAGAACCTCTGTAGGGGCGACAGAATGAGTTTTTGAAGGGGTGTAGAGGGTCGGATGAGACCCTCTACGAGAGAAGTGTGCTTCCGAGGTTCTTTCGCTACTGCGAGAAGAGCACAGGGAAGAACCCATCCACCGCGTCGGAGTGTCCCAGGTGTACTGGGATGAACGCAGCGTGGACGGATCGTTTGTCGGGAGAGGTCAGGGCCTCTCCCATTTTCCTCAATGACCCGCAGCGTCCTGCTGACGCATCCGATGGAATTCGGCAGCTTGCCGAACTACATCCGACAACTTGCCGAGCGAATCGCCGTCATACGTCTTCGTGTAGCGCCAAGAACCATCGCGGTCCTTGTAACTACGCTCGAACGTATATCCGAGAAACGTTTTCGGCTCTCCTCTGACAAGAACTTCTCTTGCCCAGACGGAGCAGTTAACGTCCTCGACGCGAATCGTGTGGACAGGTTTCCTCTTCGGATCCTGCGAAGGTTCCTCTGGCGTCGCGCCAGAAACATCCATGATCTTCTTTGCCATAAAGGTGAAGAAGGGAAAGAATGCGGCAAGTGCCGCTATTCCAAGCCAGGCCGAAACGAATCACCCTGATGAATCGCACGGCCCAGCCTGGTCGCCTAAAATCTCGTTCATAGATCCATGTC
>CAZAFH010000024.1:0-69579 GCA_964484265.1 uncultured Singulisphaera sp. | reverse complement strand
TCGCTGATTCGCCCGAATTTACCAACCCGAAATCTTAGCTGTGACAAAGCACTAGTCAAGCGGAGCTTGCCTGCGGCGCACTTGCACTTTCGCTATTTACGGCGAATAATTCGATGGGTATGATTATTTATTACCCGCCCGATTATTCTCTCTCCTGCAGGCGAAAATGAAAATCTTCTCCACTCTTCAAAAGAAGCGGCTTGGCTTCACGTTGATCGAATTGCTCGTCGTGATCGCCATTATCGCCATTCTGATCGCGCTACTTGTGCCGGCTGTGCAGAAAGTGCGCGAAGCCGCGGCTCGTACCCAGTGTGGCAACAACCTCAAGCAGCTCGCGCTGGGCATTCACGGCTACCATGACGCGAACAAAAAATTCCCGCCGGGGATGGATGCCTGTTGCTCCGTGTTCGCCTACCTCTTCCCCTACATCGACCAGGTTCCGCTCGGGGAGAAATTCCAATACAACACGATCAATTTTTGGGCCACGCCGGCGAACGAAAATCTCATGAACGGTGTCGTCATTCCTGTTTATAAATGCCCCTCCACCGATTTACCCGAAGCCAACGGCACGACGCAGAATGGCAATAACCAGATCCAGAAATCGTGTTACGTCGCCATCTCCGGCGCCGTCAACGGTCTGATTCCAGGCTTCACCGAGACGCGAACGGAAAGCGGCGGCGGCGGCGCGGGTTGCTGCGGAGGCAATATCGTCTCCGGCGGCGGAATCTTCTTCCCCAATAGCGTCGTCACGATGGTGCAGGTGACCGACGGCACGAGCAACACCATCGCCATCAGCGAATGGGCCTCCTACCTCAACAAAACCTCCGGACTGGCCGACTGGCGCTCGCCCCACGGCTTTCCGATGGGCAACGGCACCGGCGCCAAGTACCTCAAGCAACCGCCCAACTACAACCCGGGCGGCGATATCCGCACCTTCAACTGCACGACCATCCGGTATTCCATCAACCAGATCAACGGCTGGACCAACGACTGCCAAACCGGAGTCTGCTCTAACCACGGCGCTAATGCGCCGTTGCGTTCCGAGCATCCCGGCGGCGTCAATACGGCATTCTGCGATGGCACGGTGCGCTTCCTGCTTTCAGACACCGCGCTGGACGTGCTCGCACGTCTGGCGACGCGCGACGATGGCATTCCCGTGACGTTGCCGTGATTCCCCTTCAAACGATTTGCAAAGGGTGCAATGCAAATGGGACCGAACGTGCGAACGAGCTTTTTCCTGGTGGGATGCGTCTTCCTGTTGGCCGGTTGCGGCAAGCCTGCCACGCCGACTCCTGTTGAAATCACGGGCAAGGTCCTGCTTGATGGCAAGCCGATGTCCGACGGCGATATTTACTTTCAGCCAACGGATGGGCGCGTGCCGGTGCAGGCCAAGATTGCGAGTGGAAGCTATTCGCTGAAACCGTTGCCAGGTGAGTATCGCGTGTCGATTCAGCAAGAGCGCGACAGCGGCGAGAAAAACATGTACGGCGATCCGCAAATGATGTCCACCGTCGCGCGCCGGTTCAACACGGAGACGATTCTCAAGGCCAACGTGACATCCGACGGCCCGACGACGTTCGATTTCGAGGTGCAGTCCCGTTAAGTGGAAATGAATAGCGCACGAAAAAAGCCGGGCGTTGTCGGCCCGGCTTGATTGCGGAGTGTGTTGCGGGATTACTTCTTGGCGCCAGCGGCCGGCGCTGCTGCTGCTGCGGCTTCGCCTTCGGCGCCTTCCGCTGCTGCTTCCTTCTTCTTTGCCTTCTTGACGGCGATCTTCAGAACCTTGACCTTGGGCAGTCCATACGGGCTGCGCCCGGCCGGCCAGCGGTCGTCGGCTTGCAGTTTGGCGATGCGCTCGAAGCGGGTCAAAACATTTCGCGATCGCTGCAACGTATTCTTGCGGCGAAGGCTTTTATCAATCGACATGAGACGGATCCTTCATTTCAGGTTCAAAATCGAAATCGCGTGTCCCTAAATCTTAATAGCCCAGGGCGATTTCGACAAGAGCGAAAACCGATCTCAGTTGGTCTTGCACAGCTCATGGAACGCGTCGGCGAGTTTCTTTGCCAGCGCGTTCACGTCGGCACAGCGTTTCGCCCAAGCGGCGTCGGTTTCGCCGGCGGCGCGCGGCGTGCTGCACACCTCGACGTACGCCTTGGCCTTGGGTTCCGTGCCGCTCGGGCGCAGACTGATGCGTGCGGTATCGCCGAGCGTGAAGATGAGGAAGTTGCGGGCCACCTTGTCGGTCGCGCCCTTGAACGGCCCTAGCCAGCAGGTTTCGTCTTGCAGGTCCTCGAATTTGGTCACCGCCAAATCGCCGACCTTTGCGGGCGGCGAATGACGCATATTATTGAGCATTCGGCCCATTAGCATCTTGCCTTCGATGCCAGGCATGACGATATTGCGAACGTCATTATTGAAGTAGCCGAACTGCATTTCCAGCGAACGCAGGTAGGCCACGATATTCGTGCCCGCGCGTTTCTTGTCGAGCGCCATCTCGGCAAGCAACAGGGCCGCGCCGCCGGAATCTTTGTCGCGCATGTTTGGCGTGACAAGGTAACCGTGGCTTTCTTCGCAGCCGAACACGTAATCATCGGGCGTGCCGACGATCTCCTCGTAGGCGCCGCGTTGTTCGAGTTGCCAAATCATTTCGGCGACGTACTTGAAGCCGACGAGTAGATTGTCGACCATCTGTGCCTTGAAATGGCGAGCGATGCGGGTGACCATGTTCGAAGTCACGAGGCTCTTGGCCACGATGGGGCGGCGCGGCATCGTGCCATTTTCGAGGAGCTTGGACAACTTGAAGTGCGTCAGCAGCGCGCCGATCTGATTGCCGTTGAGGAAATGAAACTTTCCATCACCATCGGGCGCCATGCCGCCGAGCCGATCGGCATCGGGATCGGTGGCGAGCACCAGGTCGGCCTTGATGCTGCTGGCGAGTGCTTCCGCGCGATCCATCGATCTCGGAAATTCCGGGTTCGGCAAGTCGGTGACGTTGGTGAACTGACCGTCCGGCGTCATCTGTTCTTCGACGGGACGCACGCGGAAGCCTTGCGACGTCAGCACCTCCATCGCCGTCATCGCGCCGACGCCATGCAACGGCGTGAATACGATCTGAATCTCGTCAAACCGAGGCGGTTTGACAAGGCTCTGCTTGCGGCACAGTTCGATGTAGGCCTGGTGCGGAGCGTCGTCGAGAAAGCGGATCTTGCCTGCGCGAACGGCATCGGCCCAGTCGATCTGCTTGATCGCAGTGACTTGATCGACGAGGTCGGCCATGATCTGGTCATCCGGCGCGATCGGCTGCCCGCCGCGCTCGTCGTAGAATTTGCCGCCGTTATCGTCTGGCGGATTATGCGAGGCGCTGACGTTGAGCCCGCCATGGGCCTTGAAATAGCGAATCGAAAACGACAACTCCGGCGTGGCCAGGTAACGCTGACTGTTGTCCGGAAGGATGTAGGCCGTGATGCCATTGGCGGCATACACACACGCGGCGACCTGGGCAAATCGCTTCGACGATAGGTGCAGAACCGGGTTCGGCAAATCCGGGTTGTAGTTCTTTTTCTGATCCTCGAACTGCCTGACATCATATGCCAGACAGACGCTCAGGTTCGGCGTATTCGGAAATCGCTCCTTGAGATATTCCGCATGCCCCTGAACCGACGCTCCAAGCGTCCACAGGTTCATGCGGTTCGGCCCGACGCCGACCAGACCGCGCCGACCGCCTGTGCCGAACGGCATGATCTGATAGAAGCAATCGAGGAGACTGCCCCACTTGGCCTGATCGATGAGCCATTCGATTTGCGGTAGGTAGGCGGCGAAATCGGGTTCGCTCAGCCAGCGCGCGAGATTCGCCGCGGCCTGTTGGCGATATTCCGGGTCGGCGTCGATAGTCTGAAACCCGGCAATGGCGGCTTGTAGACGGTTCATTTTTCCTTCTCTCCGTGCACGAGCGTGCGTGGTACGACGTTGCGCGATCTGCTATTCTAAACGATATGAAACAAAACCGGTTGCGAGGAGTTCCATGGCAGCAATCGTTCTCGAACGCGACGTTGAAGAAGCGGCAGCTTCCTCCGATACGAATGGAGCGAACGGCACGATTTCGCCTGCCTTCATCATGCCAGCCGGCTCGATGACGCTTGCTCAGTTCCGCAAGTGGACCTGGTCGCCGAGTTTTCCAGATACAGGTAATATTGCTTACCTTGGCAAGGAGATCTTCGTCGACATGAGCCCAGAACGATTGCAATCACACGGCTGCGTAAAAACCGCTGTGAGCGGAACTGTGATTCCACTCGTGCTAAAACGCAAAATGGGCAAGATCTTTTTCGATCGCTCGCGCATCGTCAATGCCGACGCGAATGTCTCTAATGAACCAGACGGTGTTTTCGCGGTTTTCGAGACGTTCAAGTCGGGCCGAATCCAGATGGTCCCGACGAAAGACGACAACGATTTCATCGAACTGGATGGCACGCCCGACTGGATTCTCGAAATCGTCAGCCCAAGCTCCGTGATCAAAGATAAACATGTGCTTCGCCAAAAGTATCATCAGGCTGGCATCCGCGAGTATTGGCTCATCGACGCTCGCGGCGAGGAAGTCGAATTCCAGATTCTCGTGCATGGCGAAGACGACTATGCACCCGCCAAACAGATCGGCGCCTGGCAGGTCTCGCCCGTGTTTGGCAAGAAATTCCGCCTCCGCCGAATCGAAGACGAACTCGGCGACGTCGATTATCGGCTGGATGTGAAATAGCAACCATCATCGGGATTTGTCACATGAACACCTTGCTTCAAAACGACGATTCGGCAATCGAATATCCCGACTGCGATGGAAATCCCATGTCTGACAATACGCTGCAGTTTTTCTGGATCGTGCTCATCAAGGAGAACCTCGAAACCCAGTTCGCCGACGATGCCAATGTATTCATCGCCGGCGATCTGCTCTGGTATCCAGTGAAGGGCGAGCCGAAAATCTGCACCGCTCCCGACACGATGGTCGTGTTCGGCCGACCGAAGGGATATCGCGGCTCGTACAAGCAATGGGAAGAAAGTGGAATCGCGCCGAGGGTGACGTTCGAGATTCTCTCGCCCAACAATACTCGTGACGAGATGCATCGGAAGTTTCTGTTCTTCCAGCAGCACGGAGTCGAGGAGTATTATCTTTTCGATCCCGAGACGAACGATCTGCAGGGGTGGGCCCGTCGAAGCGATCGGCTCGAAAAGATTGCCAACATGAACGGCTGCGTAAGTCCTGCCTTGGGGATTCGCTTCGAGATCGACGCGAACGGATTGAAGATTTACCACCCTGATGGCACTCCGTTCACTTCGCACCTGGAGGAAGCGCGCCTGAAGCATCAGGCAGAACAGGACCTCGCCATCGCCGAGTACGAACGCCGACGCGCCGAGGAGCAACGTATTCACGCGGAAGCGGAGCAAAAGCGTGCTGACGAGGAGCGAAGCCGTGCGGAAGCCGAACGCCGACACGCAGAGGAGCAACGCCTTCGTGCGGAAGCCAAGCAAAAGCGTGCCGACGAAGAAAAAGCTGCCGCACTAAAACTCGCCGCGGAGCAAGCCGCAGAGATCGCGCGACTGCGGGAACAGCTACAGCTGAAACAGCCAAATACTTGAACGGATCACGATTCATCCATGGCCAATCTCATCTTTGATTATGACGTCATCGTCGTCGGCGCAGGCCACGCGGGCATTGAAGCTGCGCTCGCGCCGGCGCGGATGGGGCTGCGCACCATCCTGCTCACGATGAACGCCGACACCGTCGGCGCCATGAGCTGCAATCCCGCCATCGGCGGCGTCGCCAAGGGGCAGATCGTTCGCGAAATCGATGCGCTCGGCGGCGAGATGGGCAAAACGATCGACGCCACCGGCATCCAGTTTCGCATGCTCAACCACACCAAAGGCCCCGCAATGCACTCGCCCCGCGCCCAGGCGGACAAGAAGGCCTACCAGTTCGCGATGAAACAGATCGTCGAAGGCCAGCCGAACCTGACGCTCCGCCAAGAGATGGTCGATGCGATCCTCATCGAGGATGCAACTTCACCTTCCCAATCCTCCTCACGGAAGGTCGTTGGCGTTCACACGAATGGCGATACGCTCTACCGCGCTCCCGCAATCATCCTGACGACGGGCACATTTCTGAAAGCCCTCATGCACATGGGCGAGGCCAAGACGCGCGGTGGACGCGCCGGCGACCAGTCCGCCGAATCGCTCAGCGATAGCCTGGCGTCCTGCGGCATCGCGCTGGCGCGCTTCAAGACTGGTACGCCATGCCGGCTCAACGGGCGGACTATCGACTTCACGAAATGCGAACTTCAGCCCGGCGACGCCGAGCCGCGACCGTTCAGCTTCGCCACCGAACGGATC
Organism: uncultured Singulisphaera sp.; assembly: GCA_964484265.1. Lineage (GTDB taxonomy): Bacteria > Planctomycetota > Planctomycetia > Gemmatales > Gemmataceae > SIAQ01. The sequence goes on along the minus strand of CAZAFH010000024.1, from coordinate 63,204 downwards.
GCGCAAACGCAGCTGCCGTGCCATATCACCTACACCAACGACAATGTTCATGCGATCATTCGCGCGAATCTCGCTCGTTCGCCCATGTACTCCGGCCAAATCCAGAGCCGGGGGCCGCGCTACTGCCCGTCGATCGAGGATAAGATCGTGCGGTTCGCCGACAAGGATCGACATCAAATCTTTCTCGAACCCGAAGGTCGCAATACCTTTGAGTACTATTGCAACGGCATCAGCACGAGCCTGCCGAACGACGTCCAACATGCGATGCTTCGTGAAATACCTGGATTGGAAAGGGCCGAGGTGATGCGCTGGGGTTACGCAGTTGAGTACGACTACGCGCCGCCGACGCAGCTCTATCCGACGCTGGAGACGAAATCTGTCGCCGGTCTATATTTCGCCGGCCAAATCAACGGCACGACGGGCTACGAGGAAGCGGCCGCTCAGGGCCTCATCGCCGGCGTCAATGCCGCGCTGAAGCTCAAGGGCGAGCCGCCGATGATTCTCGACCGCAGCCAGGCCTACATCGGCGTGCTCATCGACGATCTCGTCACCAAGGGCGTGGATGAACCGTACCGCATGTTCACATCGCGCGCGGAGTATCGCCTGCTCCTTCGGCACGATAACGCCGACCGCCGACTGACGCCGATCGGCCGGCGCGTCGGCCTCGTCAATCATGATGATTGGAATCGTCATCAACGCAAGGAACAAGGTATCACGGAACTCAGCGCGCGATTGAAGGAGTCAAAACACGAAGGCGATACCCTGGAAAGATGGCTGAAGCGAACGCAAACCACCTGGGAGCAAATCGCCTCCTGGGCGCCGGAACTGAATGCGTTCGCGCCGAATGTCATCGAGCAGGTGACGCTCGAGGCCAAGTACGCAGGCTACATCGATAGGCAAGCCACGCAGGTCGAGCGCTTTCAACGCATGGAAGGCAAGCCAATTCCCGCGACGTTTGACTACCACGCGATCCCGCAGCTTCGTCAGGAGGCGAAGGAAAAACTGCACGCCATTCGCCCGGCGAGCCTCGGCCAGGCGGGGCGAATCAGCGGCATCTCGCCGTCGGACCTCGCCGTGGTGCTGTTGTACCTCGAAGAGCCGAGCCGGCGCCACGACGAGTGAAGAGCAATCATTGATTCGAGCTTCTTTCCTCAATACTTGGAGAATCCGATGCGTCGTGTTTTCATCCTCGCGCTATTTCTCTTGGCTGCCCCGGCCGCGCAGACGCAGGAAAAAATGCCGGTGACTTACGCCTACAAAAAGGTCGGCCCGTTGCCGATTCACGCCGACGTCTACCGCCTACCGGGCGATGAGGTTCGGCCCGTCATCGTCTGGATTCATGGTGGCGCGCTCATCACTGGGCATCGCGCGAGCTTGCGAGCCGAGCAACGCCAGCGCTATCTCGACGCCGGCTTTGTCGTTGTCTCCATCGACTATCGCCTCGCGCCTGAAACAAAGCTCTCAGGCATCATTGATGACCTCAAGGACGCCTTCGCCTGGGTGCGCGATAAAGGTCCGACACTCTTCAAGATCGACCCGAATCGGCTCGCCGTCGTCGGGCATTCCGCAGGCGGATACCTCACGCTCATGTCCGGCTTCGCTGTCGAGCCGCGGCCCAAGGCGCTCGTCGCGTTCTACGGCTACGGCGACATCACCAACGAATGGTACGCCAAACCCGATGCCTTCTACCGCACGCGCCCGCTCGTCACCAAGGATGAAGCATTCAAGGCGATCGGCAAAGTCGAGATCGCCGAGGGCAAAGATCCGGGCCGGGGGCGATTCTATCTCTACTGTCGCCAGAATGGTCTTTGGCCCAAAGAAGTCGTCGGGCATGATCCGGAAAAGGAGCCGCGCGCGTTCGACCGATTCTGCCCAATTCGCAACGTCACGAAAGCCTACCCGCCGACGCTCTTCCTGCACGGCACCGCCGACACCGACGTGCCCTACCGCCAATCGGTGGACATGGCCGCCACGTTGAAGAAGCACGGCATCGCCAGCGAACTGATCACCATCAAGGACGGCCCCCACGGCTTCGACGGCAAAGGCCTCGCCGACCCGCGTAACGCCCAGGCGTTCGACCGCATCGTGACGTTCCTGCGCGAGAAGGTAAAATAGCGAGGATCGTGCTCCCATCGGTTTGGTTCTTGTCCGACTCCGTGCTACTTCCCCTGAATGCGGTAGAGTTTCGTTTCGGTTCGCAGGTAGATCGCGCCGTCGGCGACGGCGTAGGACGCGAACGTCTTTTCCTGCAAGTCGCTGCGCGAGATTTGCTCGAACGTGGTTCCCGCGCGGACGACCGTCGTGACGCCTTGTTCACTCTGGAAATAGACCTTGCCGTCGGCGTAGAAAGGTGATGCGGAAAACGCCCCGCCGATCCGTTCGGACCAGTGGATTTTTCCGGTGAGGGCATCGAGGCAGGTTGCCAGGCCGGAATCGGAGACGGCATAAAGCTCTTTGCCGACGAGCAGCATCGACGGTGTGTGCGGTGCAACTTTTTTGGCGGACCAGGCGATGTGCGTTTCGGTGACGTCGCCTTTGCCATCGACGCGGATCGCGTACAACGTCGGGACGTTATAGCCGCTGCTGAGGAAGATCATGCCGTGGCCGAAAACGGGACGCGGGATGACGGAGTAGCCGTCGTAGGAGGCGCGCCAGATTTCCTTGCCGTCGGCGGGATCACAAGAGACGACGACATCGCTGGCGGGGCTGATGATTTGACGTTGGCCTTTGTATTCGATGAGCAGCGGCGTGCTAAAGGAGAACTTGCGAGCGGCTTTGCTTTTGCGATTGGTTTTCCAGGCGGTTTTGCCGTCGGCCTTGTTGAGAGCGACGAGGAATTGTTTGTCGCTGCCGTCGATGGAGAAGACGATCTTGTCATCGACGAGGATGGGCGTGCCGCCGTTGCCATGAACGGGTGCGTAGCGGTGGTCGTTGTTTTTCCAGACAATTTTGCCGTTGAAATCCAGACAAGCCGTGCCCTGATGGCCGAAGTGGACGTAAATGAATTTTCCGTCGGTAATCGGCGTGGGGCTGGCGTGGCTATTTTTGCCGTGAATCTTCGGGGCCTTGGGATCGCGGAAGACCTCGGTCTCCCACAGGGTCTTGCCGTTCTCGGCATCGACGCCGACGGCGATGAGGGAAACGTCCTTCTTGTCGGGCGTGACGATGGCCGAGGTGAGGTAGATTTTGCCGTCTTGAATGATGGGCGACGACCAGCCTTTGCCGGCGATAGGTGAAACCCAGGCGACATTCTTCGTGGTGCTCCATTCGGTCGGTAGATTTTTACCGGAATACAGCCCCTGCCCGGTGGGGCCGCGGAATTCGGGCCAATTCTCGGCACGGGTGGAGAACGCGAACGCTACAATAAACCCGATAGCGATAGTGCTGCGCATGGAGTGCTCTCGACGAAAAAAGTGGATGCGGTGGGACTACCGTTTTCATGATATGAAATAAGCGTTTGTTCGTTCGCGCTCACCAGAGGCGAACGGCAAAACAACAAGGAGAATAATGGACCGTTTGAATAAATACCTCGCGCACGCAGGCGTCGCATCGCGCCGGCAGTGCGATCTGCTCATCAAAGCCGGGCGCATCACTGTCGATGGCGAAATCGTCAAGGATCTGGCGACGCGCGTCTCGGCGGAGCAGGACGTCCGTCTCGATGGCGAACCGGTGTCGACCGAGAAATTCGTCTACTACCTCGTCAACAAGCCACGGGGCTTCCTGTGCACGAATCACGATCCCGCGGGTCGGCCTCTCGCCATCGACCTCGTGCCGCAAATCGAACAGCGCGTCTACACCGTCGGCCGACTCGACGAGGATAGCGAAGGCCTCTTGCTGTTGACCAACGATGGCGACCTGGCGAATCGACTCATGCACCCGCGCTATGGGGTCGAGAAAACCTACCTCGTGCAAGTCGCCGGCACGCCTTCCGTGGAAGACCTGGCGAAACTTCTCGAAGGTGTCTGGCTTTCCGATGGCCACGTCAAAGTGAAGAACCTGAAACGGCTGCGCCGGCAGGGTGAAAGCACCTGGCTGCGCATCGTGCTCGCCGAAGGCAAGAACCGCGAAATCCGCCGCATGCTCGCCAAGATGCTGCACAAGGTGATTCGCCTCAAGCGCGTGGCGATCGGCCCGGTCGAGATCGGTAGCCTGGCCACGCGCAAGTCAAGGCCACTGTCGCCGCGCGAATTGAAAAACCTCAAACGCATCGCGTCGCGTCACGTGCAGACGGACGATGAAGCGGACGGCGATTCCTCTGTTTAGCCGCTCGTTTTCGGCGAGCGGAGACTGTGCTCGGCACGCGCGCATCGTTTATTTTTATCCATTGAAGGAGGTCAACGTCAATGAAAGCCATCGTCATCGAATCCGCGTTTGGACTCGAGAACCTTCGCATCGTGGAACGTCCGGCTCCGAGTCCCGGTCCCGGCCAGGTGCTGTTGCGGATGAAGGCGTGGTCGCTCAACTATCGCGATTTGCTCGTTGCCAAGGGGCTATACAATCCGAAGCTGAAGCTGCCCTTCGTGCCGCTCTCGGACGGCGTTGGCGAGGTGATCGGCGTCGGCGACGGCGTGACGCGCGTGAAGGTCGGCGATCGCGTTGCCGGGGCGTTCATGACGCGCTGGACGGCTGGTGACATCAACGACGTCGGCTCGCGATCGGCGCTGGGCGGCGGGATCGAAGGCGTCGCCGCCGAGCAAGTCGTGCTGCCCGAGGACGGCGTCGTGAAAGTGCCTGCGCATCTCTCCGACGAAGAGGCGGCGACGCTGCCGTGCGCCGCCGTCACGGCATGGAACGCGCTCTTCGCGCTCGGCGACCTGAAGCCTGGCCAATCGGTGCTGCTGCAAGGCACGGGCGGCGTTTCGATCTTCGCACTGCAATTCGCGAAACTTGCCGGGGCGCGCGTCATCGTCACGTCGAGCAGCAACGCCAAGCTGGAACGCGCGAGGCAACTCGGCGCCGACGAAGGCATCAACTACAAGGAATCGCCAGCCTGGGAAGAAAAGGTCCGCGAACTCACCGGCGGGGCCGGCGTGCATCACGTCGTCGAAGTCGGCGGTGCGGGCACGTTCAATCAATCGCTCAAGGCAGTAAGACTCGGCGGTACGATCAGCCTTATCGGCGTGCTCGCGGGAAAGGGCGATGTCAATCTCATGCCGGTGCTCATGAAAGCGGTGCGCGTACACGGCATTTTCGTCGGCAGCCGCGAGACTTTCGAGACGATGAACCTCGCCGTCTCGCAACACCGCCTGAAACCGGTCGTCGATCGCGTTTTCGCGTTCAACGAAATCCAGTCGGCGCTCAAACACATGGAGTCGGCGGCCCACTTCGGCAAGATATGCGCGCGGATCTGACTCTCCGCTTGCGGCTTAGCGCTCAAAGTGTCGAATGCGAGCGCAAAAAAATAGGGCCGCACAGCATGAGATCACGCGCGGCCCTTTATTCCTATTTCGAGATACTAAATTCCAGCGTGTTCGCGCCGGCTTTGAGCGTCATCGCTTTGCCCTTGCTGCCGAGGGTGTAGCCGATGCCTTCATGCCAGCCCATGACGGTGATCTCGGCGCCGGCCGGGACGAACGGGATTTCGAACGTGCCGTCGTCCTTGGTGATGGCGTAATAGGGGTGGTCGAACACGAACAGCTTCGCCGCCATCCAGGGATGGAAATCGCACTGCAGGCTGATCGGCAGCTTTTGCGGTTTCAGCTTGTCAGTAACCTCGATCTCGGTCATCGGCGGCAGATTGTTGTTGAACCCGGGATTGTACAACGGATGGCCCGTGGCGCGGATGTTGTGCGGCACAACGGCGCTGTTCTTGATTACCATCTTTTGACCCGTCGCGACTTGCTTTCCGCCGTCAATGTGAAACGGCTGAAAAGCCGCCATGCGAGGCAAGAACGCGCAGTGCGGTTGATCGATGACGACGGTTTCTTTGCGTACTTTGAGCTTTTCGTGCGATGGGAGATACGTGCCTACCGGCGCGTTGATCCAGATCATGACATTGGCGACGCCCTTGGTCTTTTTGTCGACAAGCCAGGTCGGATCGATTTTCTCAAACGGCTTCGCCTTCGGATCCAGGCAGCAACCCTTATCGTTGTGCTTCTTCATCAAGTCGATGAGGCTGACTTCCGCGGGCGGTTCGCCGTTGTAGGTCACCTTCCCAGTCAAGCTGCCCCAGCCCGTGCTGGCCAGTGCCTTTTTATCACCTTGTGCCAGGCCCAGGCTGGCCGAAAACATCAACGCAAACAGGGCGACGGCAACCGCATACGACAACGCACGACGCATTTGAGTATCTCCTTGGTGGAATAGTGAACTTCGGTAGGTCTCATTCAGTATACGCACACCGCTTCCCTCAAGACAATGGGAGAAAGCCGCAAGCGGCAACGACGCGTATAATAAGGCGTGTAACTACTGAACCCTTCATAAGGACATGGAAGAATGAAGCAGCGATTGTTGACCCCCGGACCGACCCCCGTTCCCGAAGAAACCCTGCTCGAATTGGCCAAGCCGATGATCTTTCATCGCACGTCCGAGTTTCGAGCGATGCTCGGCGAAGTGCTCGCCGACTTGCAGAAGATATTCGTCACGAAAAACCCGATAATCCCGCTGACAAGTTCAGGCTCCGGCGCGCTGGAGGCAGCTCTCGCCAATAGCGTGCCCGCGGGCGGAAAAATTATCTGCCTCATTGCCGGGCGGTTCGGCGAACGCTGGAAAAATATCGCCAAGGCGTTCGGCATCGAAGCTGTCGCGGTCACCGTGCCATACGGCCAGGCCGTCCAACCGGCGCAACTGGAACAGGCGCTGGTCGATCATCCCGACGCGATTGCCGTCTGTTCGACGCTGAGCGAAACCTCGACGGGTGTCGGGCATGACATTGCCGCTTTTGGCAAGATCGTGGCGAAGACGCCAGCGGTGTTCATCGTGGATTCCGTCAGCGGTCTCGGCGCCATGGAGTGCCGAACCGACGAGTGGAACATCGACATCAACTGCACTGGCTCGCAAAAGGCTCTGATGATGCCGCCTGGCCTCGCGTTTCTGTCGGTCAGCGACAAGGCATGGAAGGTGATCGATAAGAACCCGAATCCGCGGACGTTCTACTTCGATTTGAAAAAGGCAAAGAAGAACCTCGAGACGAACGACACGCCCTACACGCCGGCTCACACGATGATCCGGGCGATGCGGCTCAGCACGAAGCGGATCCTGGCCGAGGGCATGGAAGCGATCTGGGCGAGGCAGTCGAAGTACGCCGCCGCGGCCCGTGCCGGTTTTCAGGCGCTAGGGCTGGAGCTTTTTCCCGCTCAGCCGAACACGGCACTGACGGTAGTCAAGATGCCCGCGAACATCGACTCGACGGCTCTCTTGTCGAAGCTGGAAAAGCAGTTCGGCCTCAAGCTCGCGAATGGGCAAGACACACTCAAAGGCAAGATTCTTCGCTTGGCACACATGGGCTATATCGACCAGTTCGACATCCTCGCCGCGATCTCCGGCGTCGAGATCGTGCTGGCGGAGATGGGCTACATGGTGGAGCCAGGCAAAGGATTGACGGCGGCACAACGAGTGTTCGCGGGGCGGTGATCGATTCGGCTGCGGGTGAATTTCGTGATGAAATGGCCATGTAGCTCGGCGATGGAACAATCTTGACACCGACGAACTGGACGGTGGAGATTGTCGCATTTGCCGACGGACCAAGCCACGCAGCGCAGCGGAGTAAGTGGCATATTTGCTATGGAATCCACTTACTCCGCTGCGCTGCGTGCGTGGTTCGGAGACTGTGCGCTGGATTGATTATGGCACAGGCGTTCGTACGTATCGCCGCGAGCGTCTGGGCCATACCTGGCGTGATTTAATGATTGAAGCGGAATTCCGCGCTCGTCAGCAGCGCCCATACGACTTGCTGGCAGGCCTCGGCGGGGCGCTCCTGGCGGCGCTGGAGGTAGCCGACGATAGTCTGCAATTCGTCCTGCCGGGGTGCTCGACTGAACACCGTGCGGATGGCGAGATCGGCACGCTTGGCGATGTCAGGCTCCTGCTTCATGCGGTCCGCGAGAGTGCCGGCGCCGTCGAGCAGCGATTTTTGCAGGGCTTCGTTATTGGCGAATAGCATCGCCTCGGCGACGCCGATCTGGAAATTGTCGGTCGGCTGGGCGAACAGGTTCGCCAATCCACCGGCGGACTTTTCGAGAGCATCGATGCGGTCTTCCAGTTTTTTCGCGTCGGCAGGAAAAGAAGCGGGGTCGCTCGTCGCCAGTTTGAGCGAGGTCGCCAGCTGCATCGGAGCGAGAGGCCGAAGAATCGCGACGGCATAGACGTTGTCCGCGGGGTGTTTCCCGCCTTCGAATCGGCTCGATCGGGCGTAGGTGTTGGTGAGCACGAGGCCGCGGATGAAGCGCTTCATGTCGTAGCCGTGACTGGCGAGATCGCGCGCGAGCCATTCGAGCAGTTCCGGATGGCTGGCGGGGTTCTCGCTATGCACCTGGTCGAGCGGCATGACCAACCCGCGGCCATGAAAGCGATGCCAAAGGCGATTGGCGATATTGCGAGCGAAGAAGTCGCGCTGATCCGCGGCGAGCGCCGTTTCGACGAGTTTCGCGCGGAGACTGAATTGTGGCGGCGGCGGCGGGCCTTTGGCTTTTTTTCCCTGGTCGAGCCGTTTCTTTTCCATGTTCTTTTCCGCGGCGCTCGGTTCTTTCATTCCCGGAGCGTCGATCTTTTTCCCCGTCAGGAAGAGCACAGGTGATATTTTCTCGGTGCCTTTGTTGGGGATGTATTTCACGTAGCCGAAATCTTTCTCGCCGAGGAATCCGCCGCTATCCACCGTGCGGGCGAAGAACGATTTCATGCCGTAGAATTGGTCCTGCGTCCACTGATGAACGTGTGGATGATCGTGGCACTGGGCGCAGCTGACATTGACGCCGAAGAAGGCATTGCTGGCGTCGATCGTGAGGCGATTCAGGTCCTTGACACGCGACTTCAGGAAATCAGCGGCGCCTTTGGTTTTCGGATTCGTCTCGTCGGGCAACATGATTTCGCGGAACATCTGATCCCAGCCGCGGTTCTCGGCCATGCTTTCGAGCAGATAATCGAAGAACGGATTGCCCTTGGCGCCTTTACGCGGCTTGGCATCTGCATATTGGAGGAAGGCATAGAACGCCTGGGCGCCATGCCTGGCGAACGCCGGCGAGGCGATCAGCCGATCGACGAGTTTCGCTTTCTTGTCGGCGTCGGTGCTGGCGAGATACGCCTCGACTTCGTTCAGAGTCGGCACGCGGCCGTTCAGGTCGAGAGTCAGGCGGCGCAGGATGGTCGCATCGTCGGCCTGGGGCGCTGGTGTCACGCCGTCGGCCTTCAACTTCGCGTCGATGTAGTGGTCGATTACTTGCTCAATAGGCCGATCGGGAGGCAGAATCTTGGACTTGGATTGAGCCTGACAAATGCCGACGCTCAACAAAAGAACGGCACATCCGCAAAAGATACGCAGCATGGCAGGAAAGCCTCGCGGGAGAAAGTAATGTGACTCTATCGGTTGGTACGGTATAAAATACAGCAAACGGCGCGGGGAATCAAGAAAGGATGGCGGGATTCGCTAGACTTCGGCTTCGTTTCAGGCTTTTTTTGGCAAAAAGGCCAAAGACGTCTTGAAGTCCCGAACACAAGCCGGTAAGGTCATATTTACCTCTGCAGTGTTCGTTATGTTGCGATACTTTTGGCGAACCGATAAGAACTCGTTTGGGAGCCTAAGATTTTATCGCTCGGTGCATGCAAGCCCACCCCGTAGTGGGATCCATAATCCGAGCGTGCGGCACCCAGTAATGTCTACGGGTTCTCAAAAGCGCATCAGACGGCACAGGTGGAGGTTTTTTTGCGCGCAATTCTCGCATCACCCTCATCGCTTGCGGGCTTGAAGTCTCACGGCTGAAAATCCAATCGCAGCTTCTGCGGCGGCAGTTTCGCGGCCCTCAAATCGACATCGAATGGCTGCGACGGCGTGTTGCCCGCTACATCTTCCAACCGCGGATCGACGTTGATTCGATAGCCTTTTCCGGTCCACATCTGCATCGGCGTAAAGCGCCAGATCGTCTCGGCGTTATCGAGCGCGAACGTGCCCGCGACTTTCGCACCAGATTCGTCGGTCACGCTCAGGAAACGCTCCAGCGAGCGGTGGTCGATGGCTTTCGGAAAAGTCAACGTCAGCGCGCCGCGCGTCTCCGCCTTCGGTGTTGTCAGTTTCCACTGAGAGAGATCGATGCGTACACGATCTTCGGGAGTAGTGCGGAATTTCTTGACGTAGTCCGTGCCGATCTTGTTGCCCGCCGGATCGCGCATGTCGCCTCGGACGACCAGCGAATAATTGCGGCGTTCAAACAACACCGGACCAAGCAGTTCTCGCAGCAGGACGCCCCATTTGATGCGGCCGGGGTGGATGTAGATGATGAGGCAGTTGTTCTCATGGTCCCAGATTTCGTCGTATAGCCAGGGCGCGTCGATGACTTTGCCCTTGTCGTCGAGGAGCACGATCTGATCGAAGATTTCCTTGCCGCCTCGCATCGGGCGATCGAAGTAGATGTAGAATTTGAGGTGATTGGCAGGCAGCACGTCGGCAGTCGGGTAGACTTTGACGACCTTCGGCGGTGTTTGTTTGCTCAGCGCGGGGATGCGATAGTCGAGCGTGGTCGCCTTGCCGTCGAGCATCAACGTCGCACGGTAGGTGTGCCCGGGATCGAAGCCGAAACGCGGCGTGAAGAGCAGCGACTCGCCCGTGCGTTCGTATCGGCCGAGCATCGCGGGGCCGGGCGTCTTGCTGTCGGGCGGAATCAAGGCGACGCCGAGAATCGCTTCGCCCTGATCCTGCGTCAGTTTGCCCATCGGCAGCTTGGCCGCGATTTTGGCGGGCAGGCGGGCGGCGACGCGCCAGTCCTCGCCCTTCGTCGCCTCGAAGCGCAGCGGCGCATTGGCCTGTCCAAGCGTCAACATCGCGATGCCAAGAAACGGTATCATTTGCGGCCTCGCTCGGCTTCTAGAGTCCTTAATCCAAAAAACTCATAGCGCATGAGTCACGTTTCGTGGCCACAAGCTGCCAGCTTGTGCCGGCAAGCTGGCAGCTCGCCGCCACCTCTCATGTCTCAAATGCAATAGTGAATAGTAAACGGTAAATAGCAAACGATAAATGAGGATGCAAGAATGGCAATCAATCTGCCCGCGTTGGTTGTTCCTGACATTTATCATTCACTATTTACCATTTACTATTCACTATTGCATTTTCTAATTTATCAGGCATCCCAAGGGTGAGCGCAGCGAACCCTTGGGCTTGAGTTCATTCTATCACGGCAAGTTGAGCACACGCAGGCTCAGGCCGCCTGCACCTTCCAAAGTCGCGCATTAAATCTCATGTCTCAAATGCAATAGTGAATAGTAAACGGTAAATAGTAAACGATAAATGAGGATGCAAGATTGGCAATCAATCTGCCCGCGTTGGTTGTTCCTGACATTTATCATTCACTATTTGCTATTCACTATTGCATTTTGTAATTGATCAAGCATCCCAAGGGTGAGCGCAGCGAACCCTTGGGCTTGCACAAACCTATTCTATCACGGCAGGTTGAGCAGACGCAGGCTCAGGCCGCCTTTGTCTTCGCGCAACACGAGGGCGCGTTCGCCGTCGAGTTTGTCCATGTGCTGCACGCCGAAGAATTCGGACGCGACGACGGCACGGTCGTTCTTCGACTTCGACGGATCGCCGCCCTTGGCGACGCGCCACAGCGCGGCTTCATTGATCGCCTTCGTCTCCTGAAGCAGCGTGTAATCGACCTTCGCGACCCAGTACGGGCTGGGGCCGACTTGCTGCTTGTTGAATTTCCGGAAGGTGCTGACGAGGATGAACTTCTTGCCGCCCTTTTCATAGGTGAACATGCTGCGCGGCTGGTTGCCCGTGCCGAGTTCGACGACGCTCGTGCCCTTGATCTTGGCGCCTTCCGTCATGTCGTCGAGCGAGTATTTCACGATGGGCGTGCAGGTGAACGAGCCAACGACGTACGGCTTGCCGTTTTCTTCGTACGGCATGATGGTCAGGATCGGAGCCTTGGTTTCCCATTTGCCATGCCCAACATGGTAGGTCTCGGTGGCGATGCATTTGGCATCGCCCTTGCCCGGAGTGATCGTGAAGACGCGCGAAGCAAACGTGTCGCTCGCCTGGGCCGCGGCGATGATCTTTCCGCCGGCATAGACCACGTCGGTGATCTTGACGACGGCCTTGTCAGTGGTGAGCGGGTAGCGGTTATACTTGACGTTTTCAAGCGCGAACTCCGCGACCTTGCCTGAGCCGTCGATGGTCAGGATCGCGTCCTGTTTCGCTTTCATCGAGCGGACGGCGACATAGACCTTCTTGGACGCTGGGTTGACGGAAACCTTCAGGATTTGGAGATCCTTCGCCATCAGGCCAAGTTTCCCCGCGAGCACGCCGTCGATGCTGGCGACTTCAGTCTTGGTCCATTTCGTCTCGGCCAAATCGCCGGTGTCGATCGTGACGACGGCGGCGCCTTTGCTATCGCCGACGATCAGCATGCCGTCGGGACCGAAGCGAATGACTTCGATCGACTGCAACTTCGGATTGCCCTGCTCGGCTCGCGCGATCATTGCCGCACTGAGGAGAACGAGGGTGCTGAAAAGGAAACGCTTCATGAGTAGCTCCTGCAAAAGAAGTGAATTACACTGGCGAATATCGTACCACGCTATTTCCGCGAGTCCAGAGCGAAGAGGCACTTTCATCAAATTCTAAAGAATGAATTTCCACGCCCAGGGGTGAGGTACTCCGAGTTTGGTCCGGCTCGGCTCGCCGGACCTACCTAATTGCGATTGTTCAGTGTTGGGAATAATGCAAAATAGAAAATACGAAATATAAATGCAAAATGTGTCGACTGGCATTTCATTTTGCCTTTTCAGTTATCTATTTTGCAAACTGCTTTTATGGGTTCGACGTACCGCAGAGCCAACCCTAGGCTATGATACGCAACGGCTTCGCGATTGGATACGCTGCACATTCCTTTCCGCAGTCAAAACGGCTCTCGCCGGGTCGGCATCCCCTAAACCCAACCGCAATGCTCACGATTTTCAATTCGCTTTTCCAGATGTATTTGATTTGAAACGAACGCCCGTGCAAGCTGCCGTGAAGATTTCTGCAAAACGAACCATGCCGGGCGCTCCGGGCGATGCACTCGGCTCAGAACATGCATTTGCTCGTACCCAACGCAGCAGATCTGCAACCCAGTAGGTTCCGCGAACCGAGCCGGGGAGGCCTACTCTTGATAACTCACGTGGAGCGCGATGCCCAGCGAAATCGCGTGCCTCGGGTAACCCCGCAGGATTGCAAAATTATTTTCGATTGCATGGTTGACGCGAGCGCTAAACGTGAGATCGTTCCCTATACGCCCGGCGATCCCCACTCATCGGCGGATGGCGTCGCGGGTTTGGGGGGCTTGCAATTTTTGTTGGTGTGCTTTGAGATGGTCCAGGCTTTCTTGCACGGCGTTGAAAGAGACCGGCTTGATATTCGACGTCCACCTCGCAGGCGTTTTTTGGGCCGGGTTGTGGCTCATGATCAATTTGATCATCTGCTCCGTGCGCGGTTGCTGGTTGTCGTAGATTTCCTTCGCGCCGGCCGATAGCAGGGCGTGGGCACTCTGAATGCGTTTCTCCTCGCGCAACTGGCTCATGAGCAGCGCTTCCTCTTTTTGCTGAATCTGTTCGTTCTTCATCTGCCGGATCTGTTCGTATTTCTGGATGTTTTCCGTCAGGCTGCGAAAGCTGTCGAAGTAGAGGTTCTTTTTCATCTCGAGTTCAACGAGGAACTGCACGAGAATCGCGGCCTTGTCGCTCGGGCCAAGCGACCACGCGGTCATCACGTCTTGCGAGTGATTGCACTGGAACCAGACATAACGGCAGCGAGGCACGCGAAGAGCCGAGGCCGGCGCGTCGGGGTCGTCGCGCAGCGGATTGAGGGCGTCGCTGATTTCATCCTGGTAGCGATGCTTGAGCAAGAGCGCGTTGGCGTAGCCGGCTTTGCTGATGCCTTCGGGCGGTTGAAAGATATTGGGAAATCGGCGATGGAGAAAATTCGGCCTGCCGGGCTTGGCGCCGGAATCAACTTCGAGCAAGGCGACGCCGCGCTGGCGGAGCTTTTTCATGACGCGCTCGGCCTGTTTGCGGACGTCGAACGGAACGTTTGGCGAGCGATTGGCGGCACGGTCAAGGGCGATGAAAAGATGAGCGAGCGTGTCCATGCCGGTGTTGTCGAGCACGCCGCCGTCGATGATGGTGCGTGTCGGTTCCGGGCGGCGCAGGCTGGTGCGAAACTGGATCGCGCCGGGGTTGAAACCGTAGGGGAAATTGGCGGAGAGGCGAACGCCCTCGGCCAGTGTCATCGAATAGCGCGAATCGAAATCGGCGAGCGACATCGGAATCGCCTCCCACGGTTTCGGCGGAGCGCCGCGGGCCATGGCGTCGTCGCGCACGTCGGCGTTCATCGCCAGGCCGAGGAAACCGCGCGGCACGTTCGGATAGCCGACGACGACGCGCCGGCCGCTCTGCACGTGCGTCGTGTTGAGCAGAAGGAGCGGCTTTGCGGAATTCCATTCATCCTGATTGGTCGCGGAGAAGTGCGGGGCGAACTGGTCCTGCCAAAACATCGTCGAGCTGACGCCTCGCTCCATGTGCATGAGCATGACGCCGCGCAGGAGCGGGGCCATGAAGTCGGTGCACATATCGTCGGCAAAGGCGCTCGTGAGCAGCCAGCGCGGCTCTGGGTCGCGGACGCCGGCCTCGATTTGACGGCAGAATTTGGCGATCTTCTGGATATGCTCGCGCTGGTACGATTTGAGGATCTTGGAGGTCTGATTGTCGTCGGCGCTTTCCTCGAAACGGGTGGCGAATTCGTCGGCCTTCTTGGTCATCCAGACCTTGATTTCGCCCGTCATCGAGTGTCGCCAATCGCGCAGGGCAGGCGTCGGCCTTTCCATGGCGGCGAAATAGGCACTGGCGAGGCTGCCGCCCGACACGCTGCTGATGAGGATGACCTGCTTGTCCCAGGTTCGGCCGGCGGCGTCGAGCGGTTCGTTGGCGAGGGTTTCGTAGACGAGCGAGGTAAAAAGCGCCGCCCGCGACCCGCCGCCGCTCGCCGCGATGACGAGCGCAGGCCGATCGGGAGTACCGGCGTCGATGCGCTGCTCCAGCGATTTCAGCCAGGTGACAATGTCGGCCCGCGTCTGGTCTGCATCGAGATCCAGCTTGCCGACCTGCGGCGTTTGCGAAAACATCAGCCCGACGCCTATCAACAGGATCACGCTTACGAAGCGAATCGGCAGTTTCGTCTTGTATTGCCAATAGTCGAGCACGCGTCCGACTAGGACTGCCATGAACAGAATGTTGAAGATCGCCCAGATGCTGTAGTTGCGGTACGAGACGACCTCCGGCCACCATTTCGGGAAATGCCAGGTAAGCTCGCCGATCACGCCAGAAAAGAGCAGAAAGCCAAGCCCGCGGCCAATCGGGCGGCGCACGGTGTCTTCGTCGGCGGCGGGCGGCGAGACGAAGCGCATGCCGATCAGCCAGATGCCGAACACCGTCAGCCAGATCGCGAGTGCCGAGGCGGCATGCCAATAGGAGGGCAAACCGCTCAGGCACAAGGCCGCCCCAAAGCCAAGCGCGACCGACCCGGCGATCATCTCACGCCGTGCGGAAAGGCGGAGGAAATAGTTCGGCCAATCCATGAGGCGTTCGAGGAATTTCGTATCGATGAGCAACCGCGTGAGGAGGAAGAACCAGGGAACACCGAGACAGACCATCCAGCCCAGGTTCGCGGTCATGAGTTGCTCGTCGAGATCGTCCACCAGCCACGGAGCCGAAAGCGCCGTCGCCAGGCCGATCGCGAACACGACGAACATCGGCCAGGCCACCCAGTTCCGCTTCCATTTCCGCCGACCCTCGCCGCCGCGAACGGCGCTGCGCCAGACGTCGAAAGATCGGCTAATCGCATCCGCGCTGTCGCGAGGCACGACGAGAAGTACCGCATAAAAGTAGACCACGATGATGGTGAGCAGAAATAGCCAGAACCCGACCACCAGCTTCAAAAGCGACATGTCCTGCATAATAATGCGCGGACTGGGAAGAAAGAAAACGATATGGCTCACCTGATCGACAAACCAGAGCACGTGAAGGCAGACAGCCGTCGTAAGAAACGCGAAGAAGTGTGCGTCAAGCAACTCGCGCAGCCGGGTCAGCGTGTTCCAAAGACGATTGCATGAGTGTGTCAAAGACATCGCTGGACTCCATTCCAGGGTTCTAAACCGCCATCGGCTTTGTGGTCGCGTGGCAACTTGCGAACGCTTAACGGGAAACGGAATGCTACTGTACCGCGGCCACCGCCAACGGTTCCAACCGCACGCTGCCGCCTTTTTCGATTCGGCGGAACTCGCGCGTCAGCGTTTTCCGGACACTGCGCTCCTCGTCAGGGCCAACAGATGCTTCAACGATAACGGAATACACGTTGTCTTTCGCCCTGGTCGCCCGAATCCGCACGGCGCCTTCGGGGATCCAATCGGTGCGTTCTTCCTTGAAACCCGCATCCGAGCCGAGCAAGCGCGCGGCAGCGAATTCGATGCCCGCCCGTGCGAGATTGTCGGCCTGGAGACGCTGCTCACGCTGTTGCAAGAAGCGCCGCTGAGACACCATCTGCAGCGTGACGACCGACGACACGATCGTCAGCACCGCGAGCACGACCAACACCGTAATCGCGGCGAAACCGCGGCGTCTCGCGTTCATCGCGTGTCTCCTCCCAAGGCGGCGGCGAGTTCGAGGGCTCCTCCAGGCGACTTCTGCGTGTCGCCCTTGCGATGCAAGCGCAGCCGGACCAGCCTGTCCGTGCCCGTCGGTTGTACGAACTCGAAACGCATGTTTGAATCGATCGGCACGACGCGTTCGTGGAAATCCTCGGGTTCGTAAACCGATCGCCAAAGCTTTCCCGCTCGCCATTGATAGATAATGCGAATGTCGCCCTTGAGGCTCAGGATCAACGTCTGATCGTTGGCCCGGACATCCTCCCAGCTTGGCAGCGTTTTCTCCGCTCGGGCGACGTCGGCGCGAAAGTCATCCGCAAGGCGGCTTGTCTGCACGAGCCGATCGAAACTGCCGGCCTGGAGGCGTTCGGCTTCGAGCGTTGTCTTGAGCATTGCTGTCAGGATCACGCCGATCATCGCCAGGATAGCAATGACGACGAGAAGCTCGATCAAGGAAGAGCCGGCCCGACGACTTGTCATCGCGCACCTCCAGCTATTTTCGCTTCACGCGGCCCGATTACGGTAGCCAGCCGGACAGATTCTTCGGGCATGCCGTCCGCCTCGCGCCAGCGAATCTCGATGGAGACATATTTGGCGTTCAGCGCCTTGGCATCGGGACTTACCGCTGCCAGCACGTTTCCGCCGGGGAGTAGTTCCGCCATCGCGGTCGGCACGGTTTGCGATTTCGCCCAGTCGGCGTTCAGCGTGTGCAAAGGCTCCGCGCGAGCCGATTCGAGCAGGTTGGCAGCCAACTCCAGCGCCGCCTGGCGCGACGCCGATCGCGCTCGCTCTCGCAGGCTTACCGCGACCACTTGTGCAAGAATGACCCCGACGATGGCGATGACGGCAAGCGATACCGTGACTTCCACGAGTGTGAAGCCCGTCCGCCTAGCACGCTGTCGTTGGCCTGGCATGGTGCGAATCCTGAGAAGAATGGAGCAAATCAAATCGCCATCTATTTCGTCGATGGCGCCCGGTTATTTAGGACAATTCGGAAAAACTTCCCAATTTCAATTTCGAGTATAACGAAACAAATTGCAAAAAGCCAATGGAAGCTGGCGCTCGGATGGCAATTGTTGACGCTTGTTAACGATCACTCACTTCGTAAAATATAACTCTCGCGGGCGAAATTGACGTTTCCGAGCCGCGCACGCAGCGCAGCGGAGCAAGCGATTTGGCTGGCCGGTGCTTGCTGCGCTCCGCTGGTGCGCGGCCCGGATAATGTGTCAATCCCGGCCACGTGCCGACGGTTGTAGGGATTGAATCAGGCTTACCGACGACGAGCGTCACGATCACAACAGAATGGAGAAGTCTCTGTATTGTTGGTTTGGGTGGTTTGGTACGATTGGGAAGTATGGATCGTTCTTCCTACGCCCATTCCAAACAGGAGCATTTTTCCCATGACGCGTGAACTTCACGGGCGACGGATCCTTATCACGGGCGCCTCCAGCGGCATTGGCCGAGCGCTGGCGCAGCAGCTGGCGCCGTTGGGTGCGAAGCTAGTGCTTGCCGCCCGAAACGAAGAGAAGCTGAAGGCGGTGGCCGACGCGCTGCCCGGCGGAGCGCTCATCGTTCCGACGGACGTGACGAAGGAGGAGGATCGCCAGAACGTGTTGAACCGCGCGGTCGATCACCTCGGCGGGCTGGATGTGCTCATTAATAATGCTGGAATCGCCAGCTGGGCGCATTTCGCCGATTCGACGGAGGAGATTCTTCGTCAAATCATGGAGGTGAATTTCTTCGCCCCGGCCGAACTGATTCGCAAGGCGATCCCGACGCTGACGCAAGGCGTGCAGCCAGCGATTGTCAACGTCGCGTCGATGTGTGGCCGACGGGCGATGCCGGCGTGGACGGAATACTCCGCCAGCAAGTACGCTCTGTGCGGCCTGACCGAGGCCTTGCGCGGCGAACTGGCCCGGTTCGATATCGATATCCTGCTGATGATCCCCGGCCTGACTCGCAGCGAGTTCTCGCAGCACTTCCTGCGGACCGAGGGCAAGGCGAACATCGAATACGACAAGGGCATGCCGCCAGAATACGTCGCCCAGCGGATCGTCCGCAGCCTGCAAAAGAACGCAACGGAAACCTGGATCGGCAGCGACACCAACTGGATGCTCCGCATCAACCGCTGGTTCCCGCGACTCGTGGATTACCTGATCGCGCGGAAAGTGACGAAGTTGTATGCGGCAAAGGCGTGAATCCCCTCGCTTGCGTTTAGCGTTCGCATGCTTCTCACGCGAGCGCTAAACCCCAAGCGGAATTCGGAAAACC
This sequence comes from uncultured Singulisphaera sp., assembly GCA_964484265.1. Taxonomy (GTDB): domain Bacteria; phylum Planctomycetota; class Planctomycetia; order Gemmatales; family Gemmataceae; genus SIAQ01. The sequence continues at coordinate 44,116 of CAZAFH010000024.1, read as the reverse complement.
GTTTGAAGGACGAACCCCAACCTCATGTGCGGTATCGCAGGAATCGTGAATCTCACTGAGCCGACGGCCATCGATCCGCAGATCGTTCGCCGAATGGCCGACGCGATCACGCACCGTGGTCCCGACGAGGACGGCTACTTCTTTCGGCCCGGACTCGGCATGGCCAATCGCCGGCTGAGCATCGTCGGGTTGCACGACGGCAAGCAGCCGATCGGCAACGAAGACGGCTCGGTCTCCGTCGTTTTCAACGGCGAGCTATTCAACTATCCCGAGGTGAAGGCTGAGCTTCAGGCCGAAGGCCACGTTTTCCGCACCCATTGCGATACCGAGCTGATCCCGCATCTTTACGAGAAGCATGGGGAAAGCGTATTCGAGAAGCTGCGCGGGCAATTCGCCATTGCTCTGTGGGATGAACGCAAACAGCAACTGCTGGTGGCACGCGACCGCTTCGGCATCTGTCCGCTGTACTGGTCGCAGCAGGGCAACTTGCTGCTCTTCGCTTCGGAGATCAAGGCGCTCTTGGCGTCCGGCCTTGTGCCGGCCAAGCCCGATGTTCGCGGCATCAATCACGTGTTTACGTTCTTCGCGTCGCCTGGTCCGGTGACCTGTTTTGAAGGCGTGAACTGCCTGCTGCCGGGCCGATTCCTCCAAATTGTTGGGGGTAAGATCCACGAACGCATCTTCTGGGAGATCGATTTTCCCGACGCGGGCCAGGAGGACTGGCGGGACTTTCGGCGTTTCGGCGACAATTCCGCGTCGCCGGTGATCGACGAATTCGAAGCCGTCATGAAGCGCTCCGTCGAGCGCCGCCTGCGTGCCGACGTTCCCGTGGTGTCGTATCTTTCCGGCGGCGTCGATTCAAGCGTCGTCGTCGCTCTGGCGTGTGCACAACGGCGCAGCGAAGGAAAAGGGCCGATCCCGACGTTCACAATCGCGGTGCAAGATCCAACCCTCAACGAGAAGACCGAGGCGGCCGAGGTCGCCCGGCACGTCGGCGCGGACGCGATCTTCGTCGACTGCGGCCGAGACGAGGTGCTGAATAGCTACCCCGAGCTCATCCGCGCCGCGGAAGCGCCGGTGATCGACACGGCGTGTGCGGCTCTGCTGATGCTGGCGCGAAAGGTGCATCAAACAGGCTACAAGGTCGCGCTGACGGGAGAAGGAGCGGACGAATGGCTCGCGGGTTATCCGTGGTACAAAATCCACCGCGTGCTCGGCGCGCTCGATTTCATCCCCGGCGTGCCTTTGAGTGGGTTGGCCCGGCGTGCATACCTTCGGCTCACGGGTGCCCCGAAAGTATCATGGGACGCGGCTCGCAAGGTACAAGAAGCGATCGGCGGCTCGAACGCCTGGCTTAATATCTATGGCCTGTTCGGCTCCTCTCGCTCTCGCTTTTTCAGCGCGGGCATGTGGGAACGGCTTGGCGATCATATTCCCTACGCCGACCTGAAACTCAATCTCGAGCGGGCGAAGAAATGGCATCCGTTGAATCGCTCGCTCTACATCGGCGCTCGCGTCATGTTGCCGGGATTGTTACTGGCGTCCAAGGGCGATCGCGTGGCGATGAATTCGTCGGTCGAGACGCGCTATCCGTTTCTCGACGAAGAGGTGTTCGATTTCCTCGCCAAGCTGCACCCGATCTGGAAGATGCGCGGCTTGCGCGACAAGCTGATCCTGCGTTATTTGGCCGACCGCTGGGTGCCACGCTCCGTCGCCTGGCGGCGCAAAGCGATGTTTCGAGCCCCACTCGACGGATTTCATTCAACGACCTTGCCGACCTTCGTCGATGAACTCTTGAGCACGGATTCGCTCAGGAGAACCGAATACTTCGATCCCGCCCAGGTGACACGCTGGCGCAGCGAATTCCGCACGATGCGCGAGGGAAGCAACCAGCGCACCATGGTCGAAATGGGTCTGGTCGGCGTCATCGCGACGCAGCTTTGGCACCATACATTCATGGGCGGGGGATTGATGAGTAGTCATTAGTCATTGGTCATAAGTCATTTGCCGACCCACCAATGACTAATGACCAATGACAAAGGACTCATTATTATGTCATACGCACTCTCCACACTTTGGTTTGAACGGCAACGCTATCTGCCTGCGGTATTGGCGGTTGCGTTTAGCTGTTTGCTGATCGCGCTGCAATGCGGGCTATTGCTCGGTCTGTTTTCGATCACGTCGATTCCGATCGACGAATCGTCGGCCGACATTTGGGTCGCACATCCGGATGTGCCCAGCGTCGATCTCGGAATCCCGATCCCGGAGGCCTGGCAATCCTACCTCGCCATGCCCGAGATCGAACACACCGAGCCATATATCGAGGGGTTTGCCTACTGGAAGAAACCCACCGGTGGCACGGAACTCGTTCTCATCATTGGCTCGCGGCTTGGCCAAGATTCCATCGGCGCGATTCGGCAACTCACTCCGGAATTGCGCATGCGGCTCTCGGAAACTAGTTCCGCCGTCATCGATGAAGGCGAGTTCGCACGCCTCGGCATCCAAAAAGTCGGCGACACGGCCGAGATTCTGGGCAAGCGCGTGCGAATCGTCGGCACGGTTTCGGGGCTGCGCAGTCTTGCGGGGCCGTACCTGTTCTGTTCGCTTGATACGGCTCGGAAGTTCCTCAATCCGCCGCCGGGGCAGTGTACATTCATTCTTGGCAAGTGCCGAGACAAACAAGATGCTCCGAAGATCGTGGAAAGGCTTAAAGCGCACCCGCGCAAGCTGTATCCTTTTACAACTCAGGACTTTTCCTTTCACAGCCAGATGCACTGGTTGACGAAAACCAAAGCAGGTATCGCGCTCGGATTGGCTGCGGCGTTGGGTTTGCTCGTCGGCGCTGTCGTTACCAGTCAAACGTTGTACTCGGCGACGGTGGCGTCGCTAAAGGAATATGCCGTGCTGCGAGCGCTGGGTATTCCGCGTTGGCGCATGGGGATGATGGTGGTATCCCAGGCGTTTTGGGTCGGGATTGCCGGCGTCACCGTGGCGTTCCCCGCGATCTTTGGTATCGCCTACCTCGGCAGCCAGGTAGGCGCGAAAGTGCTCCTGCCTTATTGGCTGCTGATCTTCGCCGCAAGCGTGACCCTGGTGATGGCGATGCTTTCCGGCCTATTTGCCTTGCGAAGCCTGCGCATGATCGAGCCGGTGACGTTGCTGCGCTAAGTCGTTTGTTAAAACTGGACAGTTTGTACGGATTATGCGGATTGAATAATCGCCCTGCACGGCAATGTCGACGATACCGTGTAAATATTACAACCGCATAGGGCATCAGTTTGGTAGAATCCATGTAACGTGTAAAGTCTTTTTGAATATAATAGACACCCTATGATTGCAACACTACCAGCGCGGAAGACCCACATGCGTGCCGATGGACTACCGCTGACTCCCTCCATGAAGGCCTGGGGGATGACCCGCAGCTTTGGAAGCGGCGAGACCAAAACCTATGCTCTCCGAAACGTGAGTCTAGAGCTTTATCCGGGCCAAATCGCACTTCTCATGGGTCCTTCCGGCAGTGGTAAATCGACGCTTCTCGCAGTGCTCTCTGGCTTGCTGCACCCCGACGCGGGGACAGTACTGACGCTCGACAAAGACCTCTGGGCGATGACCGAAAGCGAACGCGAAGCCTTCCGGCTCAAGCATTTCGGCTTTATCTTTCAAGGCTACAACCTCTTTCCCGCCCTCACCGCACGCGAACAGCTCGAAATGGTGCTCAAATGGGGCTCCGGTTGCTCCGCCAAGGATGCATCGGCCCGCACGACCGACGTCCTCACCATGCTCGGCATGTCGAAGAAGGCTGATCTGAGGCCGATGCAGCTTTCCGGCGGTGAAAAGCAACGTGTCGCCATCGGCCGGGCACTCGTCAAACAGCCGAACTTCGTCTTTGCCGACGAACCGACCGCCGCCCTCGATTGGAAGCACGGCCAACACGTCATCGAATTACTGCGGGCGGCGGCACACGATCAAGGCTCGACGATCCTCGTCGTCGCACACGATTCGCGCATCATCCCGTTCGTCGATCGCGTTTTGCATCTCGAAGACGGCATCCTCTACGAGGGCTCCGAACCGCCGCTCGAACTCTACGGCGATCACGGAATCCCAGCGCCTGGTTACCTCGCGCAGTAACGGATAGGCGAAGTTCTCCCAGCCCGTCGGGAGAAGGGATAAATCCCTAATTAACACAAATCACCGCCAAGGAGTCCGTTAATGAAAGGCGCTTTCTGGTTGCTCGGAGCATTCCTGCTCATCGGTTCGATCATCGGCGTGAAATGGGCGACGGAACAGCCGTCGATGGGGAGCAACAAATCTCAAGCCCCCGTCGCGGATGCGGTGCCGACCGAGGTCATCTGCTGGGGCAACTTTGACGTCGAGGCCGGAGTGGCGCAGCTCTTTCCGAAACAGGTCGGCGAGGTCATGTTCGTCGCCAGCGAAAACACCAAAGTCAAAGCAGGCGATCCGCTCCTCGCCATTGACGATGAGCTTTTCAAACTCAAAATCGCGGAGGCGGCGGCTGACATCGATGCATCCGAACAACTCGTTGCCGAGGCGGGGCAGCTGCCCCGGCTCTACAAGTTGCAAGCAGACCAGCAGCAGGCGAACATCAAGGCGATCGACGAAGAAGTCAAGAAAACCGAACGCGATCGCGATGCGAAACTCAGCTCGCTCGAAAAAACGAATGCGCTTTACAAAACTTACTTCGAGCATTATCGGGCCGGGCTGGCGCAACTCGCGGAAAAGAAAAAGGCTGAAGAAGCAAAATTACAGCAAATCAATCTCCAAAATGCGGATCTCAAGATCGAGCAGGCCAAGGCGGATCTGACGGCCAAGAAAATTCGCAAAAAACAGGCCGAGGCGATGGCCAAGCAATGCCAGATCCTCGCGCCGTCGGACGGTTATGTTCTGCGTGTACATGTTAGAAAGGGAGAGGTTCTCGGACCGGTCCCGCGCGGGCCCTCGATCGAATTTCTCCCGGAGGCGCCGATCATCGTGCGGGCCGAGGTGCTGCAGGAATGGGGCCGATTTATCCACGTCGGGCAGACCGTCGAGATTCGCGACGACACCTACAACGGCCCCAAATGGGACGGGAAAGTCAAAACCATCTCACGATGGTATGCCACCACGCGCAGCCCAATCATCGAGCCGTTCCGCTACAACGACGTGCGAACGCTCGAGACCATTATCGAGGTAACTAGCAAGGGCGGCGAGCAGAAATTCATCGGCCAGCGCGTTCGAGCCGAGATAAACGTCAAAGCGAAGAACTGAGCCGTGCGCTTAGCTTATTTTTCCTCGCCCGGTTCGGGGATGAACGTGTTGCTGCCGACGCCTCCCTTGAGCGCGTAGTTTCGTTTTCGCGGCGGCGCCGGTTCGACGGGCGTGTTGTCCTCTTCCTCGTCTTCGTCCGTTTTCACAACTTCGACGGGCAGCGCCCCGCGCAGCGAGAGCGAGATGCGTTTCTGCTCCGGGTCGATGCTAAGCACCTTGGTCTCGACCTCTTGCCCCGCCTTCACGACATCGGTCACTCGCCAAATTTTGCCTCGCGCTAGCTCGGAGATGTGGATTAACCCCTCAAGACCTGGTTCGAGTTCGACGAAAGCGCCGAAATCCATCGTGCGCGACACGGTACCCTTGACGAGTTGGCCAATGTGGTACTTGTCTTGAATGTTATCCCACGGGCTGGCCTCGAGTTGTTTCAGGCCGAGGCTGAGCTTCTTCGCTTCGCGGTCGATCTTGAGAATGACGACTTTCACCGATTGGCCCGCGGTCAAGACCGTGGTGGCGTCGGCGATGCGTTTCCAGCTGATTTCGCTCACGTGCAGAAGGCCGTCGACGCCGCCGATATCGACGAACGCGCCGAAGTCGCGCACATTGCCAATGATGCCCTGACGGACCTGTCCTTCTTGCAATTCCTCCCAGAGCTTGGCCTGAAGCTCGGCTCGTTCCTTTTCTTGCAACGCGCGCCGGCTGACGACGAGATTGCGTTCCGCCGGATCGACGTCTGTCACCATGCAGCGCAGCCGCTGGTTGACAAACTGCTCGGCGTTCTCGACGCGGAAACGGTCGATCTGGCTAATCGGCATGAATCCTTTGATGCCGTTGACATCGACTGAAAGTCCGCCTTTGTTCGTCTCCAGAACACGCGCTTCGACGATCATGCCCTCGGCCACGCTCGACCAATCGGCATGCACGACGGCGCCTTTGCGAGTGAGGATGAGCAAGCCATCGGTTGGATCGTAGCCTTCGATGCTGACATCGACTTCGTCGCCGACCTTCGGCGCGCCTTCGGGGAACTGCTCCATCATGAGCAATCCCTGCCCGCGGCCGCCGGGAATCTCGACGAAAACATCGGCGCCGCGAACGGAAATCACCTTGCCCTTTTTGCGTCCGCCATCCGGCTGAACGTCGGCCTGCTTGCGAACCTGCTTTGAAGTGTCCGCGCCGAGCAGGCTCTTTTGGTCCATGCCCTGCATGGCGGCTTCGAGTTCGCCCGCGATCTCGGCATCGAGGTCATGGATGTTCGGCTCGAACTTGTTCTTGAAGTCAAGATCGCTGTCGAGCTGGCGCACCGGCCCGCGCTCGCGATCCCGGCCTCGCCGCGGCCCGCCGCCACCGTCGCGCGGCGGCCGACGCTTGTCCTGCGGACGCGAGCCTTGCGTGCTCGGCGGCGCCGGCGTGGAGGCTGCGGGGGCTGCCTTCGTTTCGGGTGGAGTTTGCGGTGCGGGTACGGTTTCGCCTTCGGTAGCCATGATGGTATCGCCAGAGAGACTGTGAATGTTGCTCTGCCAAACGAGAGCAATCGTGTATCTTATTAGGTTTGTTCGAACTTCCTACCCGGTGATGGCGAGCCAGCAAGAGCGTGAGCGACTGGAGGAACTTAAAGGAACCGCACATTTCTCCAGTCGCTTACGCTCCCGGCTCGCCGAAACCTCACGATTCGCCGAAACTACTCCGCCGAGAATGCGTAGATGCACGTGTGGGCGTAGATCTGGCCGGGCCGAAGGATGATCGACGCAAACGCGGGTTGATTGACGGCATCGGGAAAGTGCGATGTTTCCAGGCACAGGCCGCTGCGGAGTTTGTATTCGCCGCCGTTGCCCTTTTGCCCGAATAGAAAGTTTCCCGAATAGACCTGCACGCCAGGTTGCGTCGTTGAAACGGTTAGCGTTCGGCCCGATTTCGGCTCGCGCAGGGTGACGGCGAAAATCGGGAAGGCGCCGCGCTTGGTCAGGGCGTAGCAATGATCGTAGCCCTTGGCACTGGTGTCGTAAAGCTTCTCGATCCGTTCCCCGATGCGTTTCGCCTCGGTGAAATCAAAGACCGTGCCCTGCACCGGCGCCAGCTTGCCCGTCGGAATCAACGTCTCATCGACAGGCACATATTCCTTGGCGGCAACCGTCAGTTCGTGGTCGAGCACCGTCGGCGCTCCGGCGCCGGCGAGATTGAAGTAGGAGTGGTTCGTGAGGTTGACAGGCGTGGCTTTGTCAGTGGTCGCGGTCCAGGAAATTTGCAACGCGCCGCCGTCCGATAGCGAGTAGCGTGTTTCGATTTTCAATGTACCCGGATAGCCCTCTTCGCCATCGGGGCTGGTGTAGGTGAGCTGCAGCACGTTCTTGTTGACGATCGCCGCCTTCCACACGACTTTGTCGAGGCTCCGCTTCACGCCACCGTGGAGATGGTTCGGGCCATTGTTGACGGCGAGTTTGTACTGCTTGCCGTCGAGCGTGAACATGCCCTTGGCGATGCGATTGGCGACACGTCCGGCGGTGCAGCCGAAGTATTGATTCTTGTCGGATTGATAGTCGGCAACATTGTCGAACCCGAAGACGACATTGGCGAGCTTGCCTTTCTTGTCGGGAACGTGAATCTCGTTGATCGTGGCCCCGAGCGTCATGACCTTGACGCTGACGCCGTTCTTGTTGGTGAGCGTGTAGGTTTCGACAGGTGTCCCGTCGGCGGTTTTGCCGAAGGGAACGGGGCCTTTGATCTGTGCCGACGCGGCACCGACGCAAGAGGAAGCAATGATCACAGCAGTAGCCCATTGTGAGAACATGAGAAGCTCCGGAGAGGGTTGAAACACGTTTAGCCGCTCGCCTCTGGCGAGCGCGGGGCAAATCACGCGGTCGGCGTCGGCGATTTACCGGCGAACACCACGAAGTACACCACCGCGCCGACGCCCATGAAGCCGACGGCGATCAGTGCTTCCAGTGTGTGCGTGTAGAACATATTGCCAAGCACGGCAGCCATCGCCAATACGTAAAGGATCGGAATGTACGGATAGCCCCAGCAGCGATAAGGCAGATCGACCGTGCCGACCGGATACTGTCGGCGCACCATGAAGATGGATGCGACGGCGAGTGTTTCAAACGCCACGGCGCCGAATATGGCGTAATCGGTCAGTACGTCGAATAGAGCTTTGTCTTTGCGCATCACGCCAAAGTAGATGAACGCCCCGGCGCCGGTAACAAGCAAGATGCACCAGCCCGAAAGGACGACGATCGCGTTCACTGGCGTACCCCATTTGGGATGCAGGTGATATAAGCGGCGCGGCGCCAGGCCGTCCTCGCCCATGGCGAACAGGAGACGCGGCCCTACGAGCAGGTTGCCGTTCAGTGAGCCGAAAACCGAGATCATCAGCGCGACCGAGGCCAGCAGCAGCCCGACCCGGCCAAGTAGCCGTTGGCCGAAAATGGTCGCGACGGGAGTGGTCCCGCCTTCCATCACCATCTCCGTGCGCGATACGACAAGGTGATACGCGACATTGACAGACACGTAAAGCACGATGATCGCAAGCGTCCCCATCAAAAACGCCAACGGCAGGTTACGATTCGGCTTGTCCACTTCCTCCGCCACCGGCGCGAGATTCATCCAGCCGTGGTAGGCCCAGAGAATGCCGACCATGGCGCTGCCGAACTTGCTCCAATCGATGCCAGAAAAACTCGTGGGCCAAATCGGTGCGAGACGCTCGGTGGAGACGGCCGTGGGATCGCTGGAAAACGCGATGAAGATAAAAGGCAAGAGCGCGATGCTGAGCAGCGAGACGACTTTGACCGTGGTGACGACGACCTGCAACCCGCCGCCGATCGCCGTGCCTCGGGCGTTCACAAATGCCAGGACGGCGATGACGGTGACGGTCACGCCTTGCAGCGCCCAAAATCCCAATACAGGATGATCCGCTTCGGGATGGTTAAGCGCAAAACGCAAGATGCCATGAAAGGCCTCGGTAAAAATGCTCGCCAGCGCTGCAATCGAGCCGGAGCGGATGATCCAGAATTCGACCCAGCCCCAGAGGAAGCCCGCCCATCGGCCATAGCCTTCGCGAAGAAACACGTAATTCCCGCCGGCGCGAGGGTGAATGATCGCGATTTCCGCGAGGATCAACGACCCAAGGAAGGACAACACTCCGACGAGGATCCAGGCGATGATGATGAGGCCGAACTCGGATTGAGCCAGAATTACCGAGCCGTCGTCGGAAAGAGTCGCCATGTCCTTGGCCACGGCGTGGGGCTTTTTGAAAACGCCTGAGCCGATGACCGTGCCGATGACGATCGCGGTGGCCATCCACGGGCCGAGCACACGTGGGAGTTTGATGTGTTCTGCCGGATTGGACTCGCCCATGGTGTATTACTCGTGGTGGCTTTACTCTGCCGCACGCTGCAATCGATCGCGCACCGCCAGCCACGCGTCGTCATCGGGCGTGGCTTCGACGATGATGCGCTCCAGGCCAAGATCGTCGAGCGAATGCAGGGCGGCGTAGAGCCTTGCCGAGTAGCTTACCGGATCGGCAGGCAAAAGGACACGCGAAACACCCGGAACTTCGCCCGTATCCTCGTGCGTCAGCCAGCCGACACGATTTCCCGCCGCACGTTCCGCCAGCACCACGTCGCGGCTGGCGCTGGCGACTGTCAACGGCGTGCGCGGCGAATAGTGGCGCTCCATCTGCCCCGGAGAGCGAGCGGGACTCTCGCTGTTGCTCGAACCGGTACGCGCGATCCGGCCGATGACCGCCTCGATCTCGGCAATCGTCACCAGGCCGGGGCGAAGCAGCGTCGGCGGATCGGTGGTGACGTCGAGCACCGTCGATTCGAGGCCGCCGCTCGTCGGTCCGCCGTCGAGAATGAGGGCGATACGATCCGCGAGGCTCTGTTGCACATGCTCGGCAAGCGTCGGTGAAAGCTCCGTCGAACGATTCGCGCTCGGCGCCGCCAAAGGTAAGCCGCATGCTCGCAGCAGCGCCAGCGCCGCCGGGTGGGACGGGATGCGCAGCGCGACCGTCTGTCCTCCGGCGGTGACGATGTCAGGAACGATAGAGGCTTTCGGCAGGACGAGAGTCAACGGTCCGGGCCAGAAACGACCCGCGAGCCGTGTCGCCAGCGGCGGCCAGGCGGAAACAAGACTCTTGGCGCTAGCGAGATCGGCGACATGCACGATCACAGGATTGGTCGCCGGCCGACCCTTGGCTGCGAAGATGCGAGCAACGGCGGCGGCCTCGAGCGCGTTCGCTGCGAGGCCGTAGACCGTCTCCGTCGGGAACGCGACCAGCTGACCGGCGCGAAGAAGCGTAGCCGCTCGCGCGATGGCAGCGGGATCGGCGGCAGATAACGTGTCGCAGCGCATGGCGGCATCATCGAAATTGTGTCGGAGTGAGTCTATTTTTTTCCCCTCTCCCACCGGGAGAGGGGTCGGGGGTGAGGGTTGCAGGTTGCGCAACGATTTTCGATCGTGGATTTTGTCAAACCCCAACGAGTTTCTGCGATTCTCAGAACGTCCCACTGGGGCGAATTCTCAATGAATTTCACCATCCAGGTCCTATTCCTTCTTCGGAGCCGCATCACCCTTGTAGACGCGAATTTGGTTGAGCGCCTTCAAGACGTCGTGAAAGCTCTCCGGGCGATCTTCGCGTTTCTTGGCCAGGCAACGCAGAACCAGGTCGTTGAATTCGGACGTCAATTCCTTGTTGTGCAGGGTGAGCGCTCCCGGTTTCTCCAGAATGTGTTTCTGCAACAATTCCTGCTGTGATGCCGCTTTAAATGGCGGACGGTAGGTCGTCAATTCGTAGAGCGTCGCCCCGTAGCTGTAGATGTCGGCTCGGCCGTCGAGCATCTCGCCGCGAATCTGTTCCGGCGACATGTAGCTGCGGGTGCCCTGGATGTTGCCCTTGCGGTGGAAGAGCTTGGAAAAGAAGGACGGTGCAACGATCCGCTTGGCGATGGCGAAATCGATGATGCGCAATTCGCCGGCGGCGTTGACCAGCAGGTTGTCGGGTTTGATATCGCGATGCACCCAGCCGCTGGCGTTCATGTAGGCCAGGCCGGTTGCCGCCTGTTTGAAAATGCTGTGGGCGCGCTCACGGATGAAATCGTACTGTTTGCTGATGATTCGCGCCTTGAGGCTGCCGGCGGGAAAGAACTCCATGACGAAATAGTCGTTGGCGGAGTCCTCGGAGACATTGACGATGCGGATCACGTTCGGGTGCGTCAGTTCTTTGCCGACGGCGGCTTCGTGATAGAGCATCTTCCTGGACATGCCGTCCTTGGCCATCGCGGGAAGCAGCAGCTTCATGGCGAAATGGCGATGGCTGGAAGTTTCGACGACTTCCCAGACCTGGCTGTTGTTGCCGGTTTGCAAGCATTTCACGAGCTTGTAGTTGCCGATGGTATCTTCTGCCATGTTTCGCTCGGGTATCTTCGTTCCCGACTCCTGTCCCCTGCTCCCTGTTACCAATACTCTTCGACGTGGACGTTTCCTTTCAGTTTAACACTGGGCTGGTCCATTTGGAAGCCGCGTTGGGTGAGGATTTCGATGACGCCCAGGGGTTGCGGGAAGACGAAGTTGCCTGTGGTTTTGTCGATGTTGGGCACGCCGATCATTTTGGGATTGCCGCACAGGTACACATGAGTGCAGGCGGGGTCGAGTTTGGCGCCGAGGCGTTCTTCGAGCTGTCCGCTCGTGATGAGGTCCTGGATATAGACCTTGTGATCGACGGTGGCAGCCTCGCGCGTCGTGAGGCTGAGGTACGTGTAGTTGGGATATCGGCGTGCCAATTCTTCGTGGATGGCGAGATAGCCGAGATCCTGTTTGTAGCGCACGCAGCAGGCGGCGAGGATCTTGCCGTCGTGGCTGTTGTTGAGCAGTTCCCACAGCATGTAGTTGTGGGGCGCCTCGCCTGTTCCCGTCGAGAGGAAAATGACGTTGTCCGTCGGCTTGACGGTCTCGAGCGTGAAATGCCCCGCGATCTTTTCGCCCATGAACATGCGATCGCCAGACTTCAGCGAAAAGAGCCGAGGCGTCAGCGCCGGCGCCGCCTTGTCGGCCTGGCGCACGAGGACGATGTAAAACTCCAGCCACTCTCGGCCGATCGAGCCGTACAACTCGCCGGAATCATTGAGCACGGACGAGCTAATCGAATAGGCCCGGCGAATGAGCTTGATCTCGTCGCCTGGCCTGGGACTCTCCTCCTGGCAGCCTGGTGCGCGCGTCTCCCAGTAACCCAGGCCGAGCGTGGAGTATTGACCAGGGCGATGCCTGGCCACGCCGGAGTCGGGTTTGACACGAATGATCATTAAATCCGGGTTCGCGAATCGAATGGACACGACCGTGGCGTTGTAGTGCTTTTTGCGAAGGGCGTCGATTTCTTCCGAAGTCATATTTCTGCAACCTGAGATTTGAGAAACCCACGGCAAGCGCCATCCTATTTGGCGCTCGCATGGGGTGAACAGCAAGGGAGTACGATCACGACAGCTTCCGCACCGAAGCGCGGAAAACATCGAGGCAGGCGCTGATGTCGGGCGTGGGATTGGCGGGATTCGCTTCGTATTCGATGCTGATGTAGCCCTGGAATTTCACCTCGCGCAATGCCCGCAAGACGCCGGTAACGTCCAGCACGCCGCGGCCATAAACGACATCGCGCCGCGCCTTGTTGTCGTGGTCCTTCAGATGCAGGCCGAAATTGCGCGCGCCCATGGCACGAACCTGCTGTGCGGAATCCAGCTTTTCGTTGAATGGATTCTGCGCGCTGCGAATCAGGTGTCCGGTGTCCAGGCACGAGCCGATCAGCCGATGCCGATCGCGCACCGCTTTCATGATGCGCTCGGCCGAATACCAGCGGTGAAGCTGCTTGCCCGACGGTCCGTGCGGATGAATGGCGATGGCGATGTTGAACTCCGCCACGAGTTTGTCGAGGCTGTCGAAGCTATCCGGATCGGGGTCCGCGCTGAGGTAACGGGCGCCGAGGTTGCGGGCGAACTCGAACAGCCGGCGATTGGCCGCGTGATCCTTGGTAAAGCGCTCGACGCCAAACGCGATCGGCGTCAGGCGGAATTTTTCCAGCTCGCCGCGCACAGCTCGGAGTTGGGCTTCCGTGGCGTTCGTCGGCACATGGCCGCGGTAAAGTTCGACGAAACGCAGGCCGAGCTTTTGAATCTGCTCGAAGGCGCGTTCCCGGCTAAAGTTGCGGTAGCTGTAGCTCTGGATGCCGACGGTGAAGCCGCCAAACGCATCGTTCGCGGGTTGTGCGACCTGGGCGGCGCCTGCCAACGCTGGCAGCGCTGCGACGGCCCCCGCACAGGCCGAGGTTTGCAGAAAGCGCCGACGGGAGAGAATTGGCTCATTCATGGCTTGTCCCTGAATCCTGAAAATAGAATGGTTCGCCTCTATTGGGTTAACAGTTGCACACATTATTGTCAAGCGCTCGCTATCTTCGGGCCGTGCCGACACCGGTGATCTCGACGACGCGGAGATAATGAAACACCGTCGGGTCATCGCATGCGATGCCGAGGCGTTGCGTGTTATTCATCCGGCGCCAGTCGTCGCTGGTCAGGTCGCGGAAATCGGTGGCGTGATTCACGAGTTCCTTCCCGTCCACGATCGCGCGGACGCCGCGTCGCCTCACCTCGACCGTGACGGTATGATGGGTGTTGGCCCGGATGAGGCCCGGGACGCGTCCGCCAATTTCCGGGTTGGCGTGAAAAAGGTAGCGTTGGCCACCCTCGCTGCCGACGGCGAAGAAAAACGCCCCGCCCTTTGGGTTGGGCATGATCATCGAAATGCCATTTCGAAGCCCAGGCTGGGAGAATGTGGTGACGAAGTCATACTCCGCGGGCGGTTGATACGGAATCTGTACGCGCGGCACGAGATGCATGTCCGGGCAGTGCAGAACGTTGTTGATGACCGACCACTTGCCATGCACCGCGTCCACGTGCGGATCGATCAGCGGGATCAGGTCCACCACCCGCTTCCCGGCCGCACTTGCAGGCGGGGGAGGCTGCTTCAGAGCACCGGCGACCGGACCGTGCAGATCGAGCCGTTTGTTCGCAACCTTTTCCGGAGGCATCGGCAGGTCGGGTAGGTTCTCGGCAATTTCCTGTCCGGCTCGTGCTGCCATCATCCAAATGATAATGACGCCGCCGATGACCATCGCGAGCAAAACGAACGGAATCGCCACTGCGACGCCGACGATTGCGAACATCGGCCAGGCCGACGATTTCTGCGGCGCCGGCTTACCTAAACTAGAGCGGGGTGGCGGGCTCATGGGATCCTCTTCTTTACGCTATTCACTGCTGGAATTCGCTCCGTTGATTTCAAACGCGATGTTGGCTTCCTTGAGACGCTCGGCCAACTCGGCGACGTTGCTTTCGTCCACGACCAGCGCCGTCGGTCCGAGCCGATCCTTGATGATGTCGCAGGTGCGAGGCCATTGCTGCAACCCGTCGGCGAGGCGCGAATCGTTTACATGGAGCACCAGTTGACGCCGCAGCGCCGCCGCCGGCGACTCCGGGCCGGCGAATAACAGTTGCGTGGCTGCGGGAATCGTCATGCCCGCACGTTGCGCGAACCATTGCTCGAGGTACGCCAGGGTCACGCCTTGTTGGCGGGCGGAGAGCATCGTCGCTGGCGTGACCCGGTAGTATCGACGCGACTGCGCCGCAGGCCGGGCGATCGACGCTTGCGTCGGCGCCGGTGCTGAGATAGGCTCGGCAAAGCGCTGCATCTCGGTATCGAGCAGCAGGTCCGAGCGCGAGAGATCGACGCTCAGAGTCACGCCGTCGGGTTCGATCTCCACGCACTTTTCCGGAGGCAGCGTGTAGTCGCGCGTTCCCATCAGGCGGAAATGTTTGTAGTCGATCTCGTTTTCGCCGGGCACAATGGCCAGACGATCCGTAAGCCGGACCGCTTGCAAACCACGGGCGATGGCGTCGTTCATCTCCGCCGGCGAGCTGAATTCGAAGATCGCGCCGGCGGGATAAATGCGGATGCGATCGCGCTTGTTCGACCACGTCTTCAGCGAATCGAGCACCGCTGCCGGGATCGCCTTCATGCCGTGGCCTTCGAGCAGCTGGGTGATGCTCGGCAACGATTCGCCCATCTCGAGGGCACGGTAAACACTGCCAGGCTCCAACTGCAACGTACACGCGGCTCCGAGCGTTTTCCAGCTCGCGATCTTGCTCAGGCGGGCCAGCAATTCAGGGGTCAATCCCTGCCGATAGGCGAGGATCTCCAGATTCGGCTGCACGAGTAGCGTCTGCTGGAACGTCGGCATCACCGGCGCCGAATCCGCGCAGCCGAGCATCCATCGGCCCAGCGGCGAAGGCCGAACCACCCAACCGCCCTCGCCATTTTTCGCTGCCTGGACCAGACGCATCGTCTGAGCGACGCCCAGCAAAAAAGCCGCGATGCCGATCGACTCCGGCTTCCGCCCGCGCCAGAAGGGATGACGCGTGAATATCCATTTCTCGATCTCTTCCGGCGACACCCAGGCGTCGTCCTGAAGTTGCGACAACAGGACGCCCGTCATCAAATACGCAGACGCATACGGATTGGCGGCGCCGGCCTCGGGCAACTCCGCGCCGGCAACCGGACTCCACCGCACGACGCGCGGAAGCGCTCGCCACAATTCCGCCAGCAAAACCGGCAAGGGCGCCTGCCAGCTGCCCGATAAGTCGCCCGGATGAAGCTCCGCCCCCTCCGCGCGAAGCAATCCCGTCGCCTCGGCCAGCGCCGCCGTGAAAAAGCCGGGATCGGGAATCTCGGCAAGCGCCTCGGTGGGAGCCGCACAGAGCAGCGGATCGCCTCGCAAACGTTCGTGATCGCGTTTGAAGAATCCGCCCTGCTGCGTCTTTCGCAGAGGCGCCGCCAACGTCTGCTGCCAAAGCACGGCAAGCCGCGTCGGCCACTCGAGGCCGTCGGTCTCGTAGACCGTCGATCCGTTCTTCTCTTCGGTGGGAATTGCGATCGGCAGCGGCTCGTTTAGCGCCCGCTTCGCGATACCGGGCGGTGCGAGTACAACGGGAATCGGGTCCGAGCGCGTCAGCCATGACTCGATGTTCTTGACGCGGGAACGTGCCGACGGACGCTCGGCCTCCGGGTCCGTTCCAGGCGGGGAGAGTTCGGGAAGCAGCAGACCGGACTGCAGCAATGCCGTCACCGGCGCCAGTCCGTCGTCGTGGCCGAGCATCGCCAGCGTCTCGACCAGAATGCTGATCGGCCAGCGCGGCTGTCGGCTTCGGTGAATAATCGCCAAGATCTGTCGGGAGGCAGCGGGCAGCTCTTTCAGCCGTCGATCGACCATGGCGACGTTGCCCAGTCCGGCACACATGCGGTCGATCAGTTCGTGCACCGGCCATTGATTGCGCGGCTTGCAAAGGTTGTGCGCCACCTGCCGCAAGAGCGCTTCATCGTAGCGCTTGAGCGTATGGCGAGTGTGAGTATCCCAGTCCGTGACCGCGTCCGACGACATGAATAAATTTCCAACCCGAGAAAACGGCGCCGATTGAAGGAGCCGATGACCACCGTAGCCATCACGCTCCGCGTGATGGATTCAAAAAAAATCTCGGAATTTGCAATGGGTTCAAAACAAATCCATCACGCGGAGCGTGATGGCTACGGTAATCACAAAATAATCACACCACCTGCGGCGTGTGGCCCATTCGTTGCAACTCTTGCACGACAGCGTCAACCCTGCCGGCGCGGACGAGCAGCACGTTATCCGCGAGTCGGCCCACGATCTCCTGAGCGAGCTTGCGATGCGCGAGCAATTCCTGCGCGAGAAGGGCGTCCTCGGTCTGGATCAGTGCCACGTTTCGATGCAGCTTGACGGGAATCCGCGCCTGCGGCTTGTCGATCATAGCGTCACCGCCTCGGCCAGAATATCCGCACCGTCCAGAATGCTGTAGCTGTAACCTTGCTCGGTCAGAAACATCTGGCGATGGTGAGCGAAGTCCAGTTCGCGCGTGTCGCGAGTCACCAGCGAGAAGAAGTGGGCCGTCTCGCCGTTGGCCTTGGGACGTAAAATTCGGCCGAGCCGTTGGGCTTCTTCCTGACGCGAACCGAACGTGCCCGAAACCTGGATGAGCACCTGCGCGTCAGGCAAGTCGATGGCGAAGTTGCCGACCTTGGAGAGGATGAGGCGTTTGATCTCGCCTCGGCGGAATTTGCCGTAGAGTACCTCGCGTTCTTGGTTGTCGGTGGAACCGGTGATGAGGGGGATGTCGAAGCGTTTATTCAGCGCGCGCAGTTGGCTAAGGTATTGACCGATGATGAGCACGTTTTTGTCGGCGTGTTGATTCATGAGCCGTTCGACGATGTCTTCCTTTGCCGGGTTCTCGCTGGCGATGCGGTATTTGTTGCGCCATTCGGAGACGGCATATTCCATGCGCAGATCGTCCGGCAAGGCGACGCGCACTTCCGTGCAATTCGCCTCGGCGATCCAGCCTTTGGATTCCAGTTCGCGCCAGGGCACGTCGTATTTCTTCGGTCCGATCAGGCTAAAGACGTCACCCTCACGGCCATCTTCGCGGATAAGCGTCGCCGTCAGCCCGAGACGCCGGCGCGCCTGGATGTGCGCGGTGACGCGAAACACCGGCGCCGGCAGCAGGTGGACTTCGTCATAGACGATCAGGCCCCAGTCGCGCTCGTTGAACAGCTTGAAGTGGGGGAAGTCTTCCTTCTTGTCGGGGCGATGGGTGATAATCTGGTAGGTGGCAACGGTGACGGGGCCGATGCTCTTGCATTCACCGGAGTATTCGACGACATCGGATTCTGCGAGGTCGGTTTTATCGATGATTTCGCGTATCCACTGTTTGACGGCGGTGATGCTGGTGGTGAGGACGAGCGTCGATTTTTGCATCATCGTCATGGCGGTGATTCCGACGACGGTTTTGCCCGCGCCGCAGGGGAGCACGATGACGCCGCTGCCGCCGCGGACATCGCCGCCGGCGTAAAAGATGTCCGCCGCCTCGCGCTGATAATCGCGAACGTGGAACGGCAACCCCGCGCGCGTGATCTCGCGCAGCGCCATCGGCAGGGCGGCGCCTTCGGAGTATCCCGCGAGGTCCTCCGCCGGGTAGCCGATCGTGATCAGCGCTTGCTTGAGCACGCCGCGAAAACCCGGCTCGATGACGAAGCTCGTCGCGTCGAGCCGTTCGCCGAGAAATTCACGCAATTTGGGCTGACGGGCCAATTCCTCAAGCAATGGCTTGTCGGCACAGACCAGCTTCAACTTTTCTTCATGCTTGAGCAGCTTGACTCGGCCATAGCGATCGACGCGCTCGGCGATCTCCGTCAAGAGATTCATCGGCAGCGGGAACTTGCTGTACTTCTGCAAAACGACGATCATGTCGTCGGCCGATAGCCCGGCAGCGGCGGCGTTCCAGAGCGACAAATCGCTCAATCGATAGGTGTGGATATGTTCCGGACTTTTTTCCAGCTCCGCGAACGGCGCCAGTGCGTCGCGTGCCTCGGCATACTTCGGATTATCGACTTCCACAAGGACGGTGCGGTCGCCCTGCACGATGAGAGGATTTGTCGGATCGTAGTTCATTCTCGCGCCTCATGCATCCGTTTCGAACCAACGCCGCCCACGCAGCGCCGAAAATGGCAGTGTAGTGGTTTAAGCAATACCACGCAAGGCGAGATGCATGTGAAATTGGTGTGTGCACGTCTTTCTTCCTCGAATTAGTTTCAAATTCAATATTATTTTCCTTGGGTCATTTCCATTTTGCAGAACAGGTCTATCTTTCCCATTCGGGCGGAACCCATGCGACACCACATGCCAACACGTTCAGCGATTCGATGGCTCACTTTTGTCCATTGCACTCTGGGAGCCTTCTTCGTTGCCGTCCTTGCCAGTTGCAACAGCTCGGCCGCGACGCCGCTTGACACAAACGCCGAGATTGAATTAGACGCGAGCAAGCCTGAACTAACTGCGGCTCAAATTGCGCCGAAGAAAAACGCTCTCCCTGCCGAGAAAGTCCAGCCGCGCGGACCGGAACTGAAGATCGCCGTCTCCGAAGCGGACCAGCGACGCATCAATCTGGCGATCGACCGGGGCGTCCGGTATCTCAAGGCGAACCTAGCTAAGCAAAGCGGGCAGGAGGACGGCTCGCACTCCATTGGCCGACTGGCGATTGGCGCGTTGACGCTCGTCGAGTGCGGCATGCCGGCGGACGATCCGTTGATCGCCAATGCAGCGCGGGCGGTCAGGGCTTCTTCGCCGCGTTTGCGGGACACTTACTCGCTATCGCTGGCGATCATGTTTCTCGACCGCCTGGATCAGCCTGCCGATCGGAAAGTCATCCGCAGCTTTGCAGCACGGCTCGTCGCTGGGCAGAACGGTCGTGGCGGCTGGACCTACGATTGCCCGGTGTTGACGCAGCCTGAAGAGACGATTCTGCTGACGATGCTGGAAGACCTTCCGCCGTTGAAGAAGATCGTATCCAACCCAACGCCTCTGCCAAACCCGCTGCCTCTGGAAGGCCCGCTGACCAATCCATTGACAAAGAATGGGCCGTTGACAAATCCGCTCAAGCCGAAAGATCCGCTGTTGAATCCGCTCGAGAAGGATCCGAAGTTGAAAAAAGGCATCGAGCCGTTGCCCAAACTTCTCGATCCGCTGCGGAAGGACGATCCGAAATTCAAAAATCCGCTGAAAAAGGAATCCACGTCGTTTAACACGGCGCAGAGCCGGGAGATGCAACTCAGGCCCGTGCTCGGACCCGGCGGCGTGCAGCCTCTGCCTCCTGCACTCAGAAACGTGCCGGCCTTGAACATTGGACCTGGTGGAACGTTTCGGATGGTGGAGCGGAAAGAAGGCGACGACAATTCCAACACGCAATTCGCCATCATGGGGCTTTGGGCGGCGCGCCGGCATGGCGTGCCGATGGACCGCACGCTGGTGCTCGTGGAGCGGCGGTTTCGCTCATCGCAGAATTTCGACGGCAGCTGGGGATACCACGGCTGGGATCACAAGCAAGCCGACTCGATGACCTGCACCGGCCTGCTCGGAATGGCCCTGGCGCTGGGATTGGACTTGCAGCTGGCAGGTCGAAACGCCGGCGTCGCTGCCGCCGACCCCGCCGTGAAAAAGGGCTTTGCCTATCTTGCGTCCACCATCGGCAAAGCGCCTGGCGCGAACCCGCCGCCAAAGGGCAAAGGCAAAGGAAAAGCTCCAGGCAAAGGGAAAACCGGCTCGCTCGTCGGCGCCGACGCTCGCGGCGACTTGTATTACCTGTGGTCCGTCGAACGCGTTGCTGTCTCGTATGGCACGCCGACCATTGGCACGAAGAGCTGGTATCACTGGGGCGCCGGCGTCATTCTCGCGCACCAACAAGCCGACGGCAGCTGGCGTGACCGCCACTCGGGCATCCCGGACACGTCGTTCGCCTTGTTGTTCCTCGCCCGCGCCAATCTCGTCCGCGGCCTGCCTCGGCTCGCGCTTCAGCCTTGACGCCTGCTGTCGCCTACCTCAACAATTTGACATCTTTCGCCTCGCGGTTAGAATGGTGTAAACCATCCGCGAGGGCGATCATGAACTTCCTCACCGCGATTCCCGTTTACAACGAAGAACGCCACCTCCATAACGTCCTCCGCGAGGTGCGCCGTTATTCACCGAACATCGTCGTCATCAACGATGGCTCCACCGATCGCACGGCCGAATACCTCGCCCAGGTTCCCGATCTTCGCGTCGTGACGCATTCGCGAAACCTCGGCTACGGAGCGGCGATCATCTCGGCGTTTGATTATGCGCTCCGCACCGATTTTGACATCCTCGTGACCATGGACTGCGATGGGCAACACGAGCCAGCCCGCATTCCCGTGCTGCTCGAAGCGATTCACGATGCCGACATCGTCAGCGGCAGCCGATACCTGCGCGAGTTCCGCCAGCACAGCCTGCCAACGCCGGAAGATCGGCGCCAGATCAACGCAACGATCACCCGCGAGCTTAACGAGCAGTTCGGCCTGAATTTGACCGATTCCTTTTGCGGATTCAAAGCCTATCGAACCTCGGCACTGGCCAAACTGAACATTACCGAGACGGGTTGGGGCATGCCGCTCCAACTGTGGGTGCAAGCCGCTCGGCTGGGTCTTCGCGTGAAGGAAGTCGGCGTGCCTCGGCTGTATCTCGATCCCAATCGCGCGTTCGGCGGCGTGCTCAACGATGCTGGCGAACGGCTATCACATTATCGCCGCGTTATAGCCGACGCGCTTGTCGATACCGCTTCCGCGTGCGAATGGCCGAACCTGGCGTGCGCCATCGACGCGAGGAGTTGCCGGTGACGCTCCCGGCCCTGCGTGCGCCGACCAAGCACGGCGAAATCCTGGCGGCGCCCGCGCTCGATCGGGTCGGCGAAATCGTAGAACGTAATCGCCGCCTGCTCGCGGATTATTCGCTGCCGCTGCCGAACCTGACTTTCGCTGAGTGTCGACAACTCGCACGCCGTGAATTATCAACCCTCTCGCAAGACTACCATCGCGCCGCTGCCGAATCAGTCAAGCCGATTTCGGGCGATCTTTGGCTAGTCGCGGGCCATCAACCCGAGCTATTCCATCCCGGTGTCTGGTTCAAAAACTTCGCGATGCATCAGCTAGCGAAACAACTTGGCTCCGCGTCGCTCAATCTCGTCATCGACACCGACACCGCAAAATCTGCTTTGCTTCACATTCCCGCGGGCGAGCGTCTGGCCAGACTACCGATCGATCGTGCCGCGCCGGAGATGCCGTACGAAGAACGCGCCGTTCTGGATGAGGCGACCTTCGCGTCCGTGCCCGAGCGCTTCGCGGAACTGTCGGCTTCCTGGGAATTCGACCCGATGTTGGTGAATTTCTGGCGCGACATGCCGAGGTCGGGCCTCCTGGGTGAACGATTCGCACGCGCACGCCGGCGCATCGAGCAGCGCTGGGGCGTCGCACAGGCGGAAGCGCCCATGAGCCGAGCGTGCGGCAGCGAGGCGTTCGCGACTTTCGCATGGGCGATACTGACGCGATTGCAGGAATTTCACGCCTTTTACAACGAAACCGTGCACGCCTATCGGCTCGCGCATGGCATTCGCAGCAAGAACCATCCCGTCCCGGATTTGGCGAAGGAAGGCGAATTTCTCGAGATCCCGTTCTGGGCGTGGAAAGTCGGCGCCAGCCGGCGCGAGCGGTTGTTCGCGAAGCCGAGGGGTTACTCCATTCAATTGCGAATCGGTGTCGAGACCGGGCCAACCATTCCGCACCGAGACGGCGTCGCAACCTGGCGCTCGCTGGAAGCGCAAGGCTACAAGATCCGCTCGCGCGCCTTGACGACGACGATGTTCCTGCGCTTGTTCGTTGCCGACCTTTTCATTCACGGCATCGGCGGCGGGATCTATGACGCCTTGACCGACCATATCATCCAGCGCTTTTTCGGCGTCACGCCGCCTGCGTTCTTGATCCTCTCGGCCACGCTTCATCTGCCGTTGCCGCCGTTTCCCGACGCAGTAGAGCGCCGGCGCCGATGGCATCGGGTGCTCCGCGAATTGACCTATCAGCCAGAGCGATCGCTGCCCACCAGCGAAGAGGCCGTGGAGAAGCGCCGCTGGATCGCACGTGACGGGCGCACCCACAAGGAACGCGCCGAGCGGTTTTATCACATCCGCGCCATCAACTCGGTGATGCATCCTCTGTTAGCGCAGCAATTTCAGCAAACCCGCGCCGCCCTCGAAACTGCCGACCATGAGTCGCGCCTCCACGCGGTCGCATCACGGCGCGACTACGCATTTTGCCTATATCCGGAAGAGATGCTGCGATCGTTCTTCTTGCGGAATTTCGTCTAGTCCAGTTGCCGATCAGACGCTTCGAGCGCGGTGCAGCGAAGCCATGCCATTTTGACACATGTCGTCTCGGCTTCGATTCGATTGCTCCGCAAATCACTTGCTCGAGTACCGATCGGAACCTGAAAAAAACCAACAACTTGCAGCAATCAAAAACGCGGATCCGCAACACGGGAATGGCATTGGCACGCCGATTGCAACTTGTTTCACAGTCGGCAGGCGACTCGCCGACACCAATCCCTCGGAACAGGGATACGTAAAAACGATTACGAAAAATCACGTGCGATGGTCTGCGTACGTCGTGCGCGCATCGCGGCCATTTCGACCTAAGGAGGTTCAACCATGTTCTTCTCACGTTCCACCGTTCACCCGTTTTGGCGCAGCCTCGGCGAGATGCAGCACGAAGTCAATCGGCTGTTCGATCGCTACGGCAACCATCCGTTCGGCCTCGGCGAGTTTCCGGTCGTCAATCTGCGCGAGGAGCAAGATGTGCTCCACCTCGAAGCTGAATTGCCTGGCCTCGAGTTGTCCGATCTCGAGATTTTCGTCACGGGCCAGAATCAATTGACGATCAAGGGTGAGCGCAAGGCACCAGCCGTCGAAAAAGGCGTTCAACATCGCAACGAGCGCTCGTTCGGCAAATTCACGCGCGTGCTGACGCTGCCCTTCGCCGTCAACGAAGCCGCCGTCGAGGCGCGCTTCGAGAACGGCCTATTGACGATCCGCTTGCCGAAACACGAGGCGGCCAAACCGCGCAAGATTGCGATCAAAGCGTAACTCGTCCGTAGTCCTTGGTCCGTAGTCCTTGGCAAACGTATTTGTTTTCGTTTGCGGTGTATGGGATTATTCACTCAGAAATATTAGGAGCCATGCCATGTCGGATAATTCGTGCTGTGCTGTCGCTAAAAACCCATTGGCCGAGGAGACTCGGAGCGACAAGTTTTTCTCGCCGCGTGTCGATATCTTTGAAACGCCGACGGAGATACTGGTTTCCGCGGACATGCCGGGCGTGAAGCCTGACAACATCGATCTTCGCTACGAAAATGGCGAGTTGGTCGTGCGCGGGAAAGTTTCGCATCCGGAGGGGAAGGGCAATGTCGTGTTCCGCGAATTCGAATTCGGCGACTACTATCGCGTTTTCCAGGTTCACGAAACGATCGACGCATCCAAGATTCATGCCGATCACAAGAACGGCGTGTTGACCGTGCATCTGCCCAAACAGGAAGCGGTGCAGCCGAAGCAGGTTCCGATCCGCGTGAATTAATCGGGCCGCGCGACGGGTTGATCTCGAACACGAAAACGACGAAGGCATGAGAGGCAATTCGCGAGATTGCCTTTCGTGCCTTTGTTCGTTTTCGATCTTCGAATTCTGACAAAACAGAGTTTGCAAGTTTTGCGGATTTCGCCTATGATCGAGAGAAAGTAAAAGGAGCGCGGGATGCCATTGCAGCGATTCGTGACCTCGGCCGAGATGAAAGTCGATCAGCTGCCGTGGGGCCCACATGATTGGCTGTGCCGGCCGGATATCGTCGATGCGGAGAAATTGCTGCTCGTCCGCGTGCATATGCCTCCGGGCCAGGCTCACGAGTTTCACAGGCATCCCGAGATGGAAGAGATTATCTATATTCTCGAAGGCACGGCCGAGCAGTGGGTTGATCGCGAAAAGAAGATCCTGAAGGCGGGCGAAATGGCCCACATTCCGATCGACGTGGTCCACGGCACTTACAACGCGGGAACCGATACGCTGCGTTTTCTCGCGATTCTGTCGCCTGCCAAAATAGCAGGCCCCGCGCTGATCGACATGAGCAAGGAAGAACCCTGGCGCTCCCTGAGAAACAGCTGATTCCTGTCCCCTGCAAAAAGGACCGACGACGATGACACGGATCCGTTGCGTTATTGCGATGTTGATCGCGGGCGTGCTCAGCGCGGAGGCGTCGGCGCAGTTCTTTCCGCCGCCGGTCGTGGGAATGCCGGTCGTGCTGCCAAACGGGATCGACTTTCACTACAAACGTGGCGGACTGCGAATCAATGGCTTCATCCCGACAGGCGGGGCGGCGGCGGCGGTGCTGCCGGTGATTCCCGGCGCGGTCGGTCCAGGCGCTTTTTTCCCGGCGACTTATTATCCTTACGCCTATCCTTACTTCCCCTACGGCTATCCGTTCCCGGCCATGGGAGCCGTCGATCAGCGCATTACCGTGACCGTGACTCAGCCGGCATTGTTGATTCAAGGGCGAACCGGTTTGGCGCCGTACATGGAAGACTACGATCTCTCGGGGATCGATCTGGACGTCGAGTCGGCGGCGAAGATTTGGGGCAAACGGGCTGCGGTTCTGGGTAAGGCAGAGGCGAATCCGCAAGCGAAACCGGAACTGGCGCGCGTCGTGCCGCCGGCAGAGAAAAAGCTGCGAGTCGCGGCCGAGGTCGCCAACATGCCGCAGCCGCCGATCGTGCGAAAGCCTGCTCCGGCCCTGGATGGCGCTCAACTCGTGGATTCTGGGTCGAAAGCGTTCCGCGCGGGAGAATTCGCGCTGGCGCTGCGGAATTTTCGCGACGCCGCCGAACTCACGCCGAACCTGGCCCGCGCCTGGTTCTTGCAGGCACACACCACGATCGCAATGGGTCGGCTCAGCGACGCCGTCGTGCAGATCGAAGCAGGTTTGAAGCGGAACCCGCACTTTCACCTGAACGGTTTCCGCCCCAAGACGGAATTGTACGCCGACCAAATTCCCCTGTGGGCCGAACACCTCGACATGGTGAAGAAAGCGCATCGGCAGAATCCCAAAAACGCCGACGCTCTGTTTCTGCTCGGCTATCTCGCGTGGTACGACGGCGATCGCGAAGCAGCCGTCGGCTTCTTCGAACAAGCCCGCCCGCTCGTCGCCGAGACTCGCTTCGTCGATCTGTTTCTCAAGTCGCCGGCGGCCAAGCAGTAAGGCCGAGCGCCGCGACTACGCATTACGTTCCGTTCGTACAATATCACCATGTTGTTGCTTAGCTGTGAAGGTCTTTCACGCGGATTCGATGCCGAGCCACTCTTCCGGGAGATTGGCTTTGAGCTGTTCTCCGGGCAGCGCGTCGGACTGGTCGGTCCCAATGGTGTCGGCAAGACGACGCTGATGCGGATCCTCGCCGGCCTCGACGCTCCGGACACCGGCGAGGTGCGCCTGCACGCTGGCGCCCGGGTTTCGCTCCTTCGGCAGCAGCCCGATTTCGCGCCAGGCCAGACGCTTTTCAACGAAGCCCGCACGGCACTCGACGCGCTCGTCGCCGCCCAAAACGACCTGGTCGCCACGGCCGAGGCATTGGCCAAGGCGACCGACGAAAGTCAGAAGAAATCGCTGTCCGACCGCTACGATCGCCTGAATGAGATGCTCCATTTCCACGACGCTTACAACATCGACCACCAGATCGAATCGGTGCTCGACGGCCTGCGCTTTCGCAAGGAGGATTACGATCGCGCCGTTGACACCTTCTCCGGCGGCCAGCAAAGCCGGCTCATGCTCGCGAAGTTGCTTCTTGCCGCGCCCGACGTGATGCTGCTCGACGAACCGAGCAACCACCTCGATATCGACGCCACGCGCTGGCTGGAAGACTACCTGATCAAGCAACCCGAGGCGATGCTCATCGTCAGTCATGATCGCTATTTCTTGAACAAGGTCGTCACGAAAATCTTCGAGATGAGCGCGCAGAGCCTCGAGAGCTATCCGGGCAACTACGACGCCTACTGGCGCCTTCGCCGCGAGCGCTACGAGCAGCGACTCAAGTCGTGGGAAGCCCAGCAGGAGCACATCGAGAAACAGGAGGAGTACATCCGTCGCGTGCACTATGGCCAGCTGCACAAACAGGCACAATCACGGCAGAAACAGCTTGATCGCCTCGAACGTGTCGAACGCCCGACCTGGATCGACTCGCCGCACATGCATTTTGGCGCCGTCAAACGCACCGGCGACGTCGTCCTGCAAGTAGACGGCCTGACCAAAGCGTACGACCGCCCGCTCTTCAAAGACCTGACGTTTATGCTCAAACGAGGCCAGCGCCTGGGCATCATGGGTCCGAACGGGTGCGGCAAGACGACGCTGCTCAAGATCCTCCTCGGCGAGGAAAAAGCCGATCGCGGCGACGTCAAGCACGGGCATCTCGTGGAATATGGCTACTACGATCAGCACCTGCATTCGCTCGATCCAGAGAAAACGGTCATCCGAGCCGTTTGGCCCGCCGACGATCCCGACGCCAACGAGCAGGCGATGCGCAATCTCCTCGCCCGTTTCGGTCTCGGCGGCGATCAGGTCTATCAGTCCGTCGGAAAGCTCTCCGGCGGCGAGCGCAGTCGGGCCGCCCTGGCGAAACTCGTTTCCGACGGCGTCAATGTGCTGATCCTCGACGAGCCGACCAACCACCTCGACCTTTGGGCCTGCGATTCCCTCGAACAGGCCATGCGCGATTTCGAAGGAACTGCCATTGTCGTCAGCCATGATCGCTACTTCCTGAACAAGGTCGTCGATGTCCTGCTCGTGTTCGAGGGCAATGGCCGTGTTCACGTCATCTACGGCAACTACGACACGTACGAACGCATGCGGCTTCTTCAGGAGCCCGAAAAGCCCGAAAGTTCAGCGAAAAAAGAAACTCCCAAAGACGAAGCCAGCGCCGCGGCCAAACCCGCTAAGCGAAAACGGCAGTTCCCCTATCGAAAAGTCGCCGAAATCGAAACGGAGATCGGCGCCGAGGAAGCTCGGCTCAAGAATCTGGAAGCGGAATTGGCGTCGCCGGATCTCTATCGCGAAGGTGCGAAAGTCCAGGAAAAGATGCAGGCCTTCGAAGACCTGAAGGTGAAACTCAAGCAACTCTATGACCATTGGGAAGAAGCTGTGGAATTGAACGGGTGAATCTTTCCCGAATTTCGACAATTGGGCTTGCTTTTCTTCCGGAAAACTGGTGAAACAATTCTGCCGCAACCGATTGGATCAATAGTTGGTTAGGGGATTTTTCATTACGAAAAAATCCGCGCTGAAAGCCTGTCGAAATGCTTGACGAGCTTTGTGGACTTCCCTACCAAATGACTACGAAAACGAAAAAGAACCGGCCAAGTGATGACAAGGTCTTCTTTAACATAGAGGAACATGGAATGTACGTTGGGCAACTTAAACTCTCGCTGAATGTTGGAGCGGAGGCTGACGCGCCTTTCTGGAGGCTGGCGGAGGAAGACCTGTCGATCCGCTCAGGTCGTAAGCGCAAGGAAGAAAAGGAAGTTGAAGAAGACGATGATGACGATGACGACGACGATGATGATGAAGATGACGGCGACGACGGCGGCGGCAAAGAGAAGGAAGACGAAGCCGACGGCGACGGCATGGGCGAAGAAGAATTCGATGAAGAAGAACTCGACGAAGATGACGACCTCGACGACGAAGATCTTGACGAAGAAGATCTCGACGAGGAGGACTTCGACGATGAAGATTTCGACGATGAAGACTTCGATGACGAGGACTTCGACGACGATGATTTCGACGACGACGACTTCGATGATGAAGATGACGACGAAGACGACGATGAAGACGACGACGATGAAGATGACGATGAAGATGACGACGAGTAAATTCGCTATCCGTACGTCTTTGTAAAAGCCACGAGGTCGTCGTGGCTTTTGCCGTTTCAGCGAATAATATCTTTTTTTCCGCGCACCAATTGCGTGAATGGACGCCGTTCGTTATACTGCGTGATAGGTTCCGAGAAAGAAGACAACCAGCGAGATTTCGCCATGGCCAGTCATGGAAAACCTACCACGGGTGAAACGGCTACCCAATCGGCGACGCCTTCGCCGACCAAAGTCCGCGAGCTTCAATCCCAACTCGATTTCGAGCTCGATTTCTTCGAAGGCATCCTCCAGCGCAATCCCAAGTTCGTCGACGCTCTGCGTGTTCACGGCAACAATCTCACCCTCAAAGGCCTTTTCGCCGAGGGACTGATGGTGGATCGCCGGATCGTCGAGCTTCGGCCATTCGATCCCTTGGCGCACTACAATTTGGCCTGCAGTTTTTCGCTGGTGGGCAAGATCGACTACGCGCTGGGAATGCTGCGAAAGGCCGTCGAACTGGGGTACAACGATTTCACCTACATGCGGCAGGACCACGATCTGGATGCTGTCCGCAGCGATCCGCGATTTCGGCAATTGCTGCGGGAACTGGAAAATCGATGATGCGTTGAGCAAAATTCCCAGCCTTACCGATGGGAAACCTGGCGTAATTGCCGGGCCATGTGAAGCATATGGCCACACCTCTCCAACAGGGCGAAGGCCCGTTGTTCGCCGACCCTTCCGCTGATAGTGCCCGCGAGTTTTTTCGCGCCAAGCCGCGTGCGATGACTAACAAGCTCACCACGATCAAGGATGCCGTCGCGCGATTGGTATCGGATGGAACTTACCTAGCCATCGGCGGGTTCGGGTGCGATCGTTTCGCCAGTGCCGTCTGCCATGAAATCGTGCGGCAACAAAAGCAGAACCTCACCCTGTCTGGCCACACCGCTACGCATAATTTCCAGATCCTCGCAGCCGGCAATCTAACAGGGCGAGGCAAACTCCTCGCACGGGTCGATATCGCTTACGTCGTAGGACTGGAGGCGCGCGGCCTTTCTCCACACGGGCGCCGAGTGATGGAATCGGGCGACGTCCAGACCGCCGAATGGAGCAATTACTCGCTCGCCGTCCGCGTCAAGGCTGCCGCGATGGGTTTGCCCTTTCTGCCGATGCGTTCGATGATGGGGACCGATACATTCAAAAAAAGCCCGGCCAAGGAAATCCTCTGCCCCTATACCGGCGAGCGTTTGCTGGCGATTCCAGCGTGTTACCCGGATGTCGCCGTCATTCACGTTCATGAAGCCGATTGCTTTGGCAATTGCCGAATCCGCGGCACGACGGTCGCGGACATCGATCTCGCCCGTGCCGCCAAGCGGCTCATCATCACCTGTGAGCGCCTGATCCCGAACGACGACATCCGCAGCGACCCGACGCGCACTGTCATCCCGTACTTCTGCGTCGATGCCGTCTGCGAGGTTCCCTACGGCAGCTATCCAGGCAACATGCCGTACGAATATTTTTCCGACGAGGATCACATCCGCCAGTGGCTGACCGCCGAAGAGGATCCCGCCGAGTATAAGAAGTTTATCGATAAGTACATATTCGGAGTCGCCGACTTCAACGAATACCTGCACCTTTGCGGCGGCCTGGCGCGAATGCAGCATCTTAGACAGGTGGAGCTATTGCTAAATCGATAATGAAGCAGACGATTTGCCACGATCAGCCCAAATGCGCGAGTTCTCTAACTGCCCAGGGGCGTCGCATCCCCCAGGCAGGACGCAACCCATGCTTTCTGCTCTTCCGAAAGCGCTGCTGGCGGCTCACCCCGGTACGGCAGGCGGCGGAAAAATCGGCCTCGCTCGAACGCTTGCTTGAATACCGCTGCAAGATCTATCATCACATCCTCGTCGGGAAACCGAAGCGGTATCGGCATGCTCGGCAAGGCGTCCTTCAGCATCCAACCGTAAACCTGGCAGTCAGGACGCTGTTCCGCGCGAGCCACCGTGTAATAATAATCCGCGATCGGCAATGGTTTGCCAAACGGCAGCCGACGGCCTCCGAGCAGAAGGTCCAGCTCCACCAAGTGAACCGCTTGCCGAATGATCGCGTTGCGCTTTTGCAGATACTCCGCTCTCCCTGGCTCCTGTTTGTTGCCTGGCGATAACAACTCGGCAACTGCCACGAGCGAGCGGTCCTCGCGGTGGAGAATCTCGATGTAAGCCTCGCGCGATTCACCGACGATTTCCAGCGGCACGGTCGTCGGCTCCAAGGTCGCGACTGCTGAACCGGACCTGCTCGGCCGCAGCCGTGATCCGTCATCAGAGACGGCGACATCAGGGTAGATCAATCGCCGCGTGTCCGGGTCGGTTTCGATCAGGAAAACCCGTTCATTGATGCTGGCGTCGTAATCATCCGGCAAAGCATCGGCAATCGCCTCGCGCCAGTAGTTGATGAACGTGGAATGAAAATCAGGCCACGCTCCGGATACTTCCAGATAGGGATCCATGCCAGGAAAGGGACTGCGCATCACCACACCTCGAAGGTTGACCTATCCACCATGATACTCCCTTTCCTGGATCCTGTTCGCCCGAATTACTTAACGGAATAGGACGTCCGAAACGGGGAAGAATAGCGACAATCGAAGCGGTCCAGCGAACTCTACTTCAACTGCGCCAGGCGGGACGCAACCCATGCTTTCTGCTCTTCCGAAAGCGCTGCTGGCGGCTCACCCCGGTACGGCAGGCGGCGGAAAAATCGGCCTCGCTCGAACGCTTGCTTGAATACCGCTGCAAGATCTATCATCACATCCTCGTCGGGAAACCGAAGCGGTATCGGCATGCTCGGCAAGGCGTCCTTCAGCATCCAACCGTAAACCTGGCAGTCAGGACGCTGTTCCGCGCGAGCCACCGTGTAATAATAATCCGCGATCGGCAATGGTTTGCCAAACGGCAGCCGACGGCCTCCGAGCAGAAGGTCCAGCTCCACCAAGTGAACCGCTTGCCGAATGATCGCGTTGCGCTTTTGCAGATACTCCGCTCTCCCTGGCTCCTGTTTGTTGCCTGGCGATAACAACTCGGCAACTGCCACGAGCGAGCGGTCCTCGCGGTGGAGAATCTCGATGTAAGCCTCGCGCGATTCACCGACGATTTCCAGCGGCACGGTCGTCGGCTCCAAGGTCGCGACTGCTGAACCGGACCTGCTCGGCCGCAGCCGTGATCCGTCATCAGAGACGGCGACATCAGGGTAGATCAATCGCCGCGTGTCCGGGTCGGTTTCGATCAGGAAAACCCGTTCATTGATGCTGGCGTCGTAATCATCCGGCAAAGCATCGGCAATCGCCTCGCGCCAGTAGTTGATGAACGTGGAATGAAAATCAGGCCACGCTCCGGATACTTCCAGATAGGGATCCATGCCAGGAAAGGGACTGCGCATCACCACACCTCGAAGGTTGACCTATCCACCATAATACTCCCTTTCCTGGATCCTGGTCCCGCAATTTACTTCACGCGATAGGTCATCCGCCCTTCCTTGACATCGTAATCCCCGAGGACGGTCTGCCCGTCGCGCACTCGGCCTTCGAGGATCAATCGGCCCAGTGCGTTTTCGACTTCCTTCTGTAACGCCCGCTTGATCGGCCTGGCGCCGTAGGCTGGTTCGTAGCCAACGCGCACCAGGTGCGTTTTGGCAGCGTCCGTCAGTTCGAGCGTGATCTTGCGGTCGGCGAGGCGCTCCTGCAACCGCCGCAGCTGGATCATGATGATGTCTTTCAGGTGTCTTTCGTCGAGCGCGTGGAACACGATCAATTCATCGACGCGGTTCAAGAATTCGGGCCGAAACGACCGGCGCATTTCCTCCAGCACCGCGTCTTTCATCGCCTCGTAGCCCGGACCGTCGAAAGCGCCTTGATGATTGAGGATACGCTGGCTGCCGATATTGCTCGTCATGATGACGATGGTATTTTTGAAATCGACGGTTCGGCCTTGGCCATCGGTCAGCCGGCCGTCGTCGAGGATTTGCAACAGGACGTTGAAGACGTCGAGATGGGCCTTCTCGATTTCGTCGAACAGCACGACGGAATAAGGCCGGCGGCGGACCGCTTCGGTGAGCTGTCCGCCTTCCTCAAACCCAACATAGCCAGGCGGCGCGCCGACCAGGCGGGAGACGGTGTGCTTCTCCTGGTACTCCGACATATCGATGCGGATCATCGCGCGTTCGTCATCGAAGAGGAACTCGGCAAGCGCGCGTGCCAATTCGGTTTTGCCTACGCCGGTCGGTCCGAGAAAGATGAACGACCCGATCGGGCGATGCGGATCCTTCAACCCCGAACGGGCTCGCACCACTGCCTCGGCGACGGCGGTGACGGCCTCATCCTGCCCGATGACGCGCTTGTGCAGTTCCTCGCCGAGGTTCAAGAGCTTCTGTGCCTCGCCTTCGAGCAACTTATCGACGGGGATGCCGGTCCATCGGCTGATGACCTTGGCGATGTCGTGCTCGTCCACTTCGTCCTTGGTCAGGCGATCGCGCTCCTTGGTTTCCGCTTTGGTACCTGGCGCCTCGTTGAGGCGTTTTTCAAGCGAGGGAATGATGGAGTGCTGCAGCTCGCTGGCGCGAGCCCAGTTGCTGGTTTTCTTGGCGTCATCGAGTTCGCGCCGGGCTGCTTCGAGCTGCTCGATCATGGAACCCGCCGCCTGGCCGCCGCGCTTTTCTTCGTCCCATTGCTGAGTGTAGATGCGTTCCTGTTCCTTCAGATCGGCGAGTTCTTTTTTCAATCGTTCGAGCCGATCGCGCGAGGCGGCGTCCTTTTCCTTTTCCAGTGAGACGCGTTCGATTTCAAGCTGCATGACCTGTCGGCTCACGGCGTCGAGCTTGTCCGGCCGCGACTCACGCTCGGTGCGCAGCTTTGCACCGGCCTCATCGACGAGGTCGATGGCCTTGTCAGGCAGAAACCGATCCGAGATATACCGGTTCGACATCACCGCGGCGGCGACGAGGGCGCTGTCCTTGATACGCACCTTGTGATGCGCTTCATAACGTTCTTTCAATCCACGCAGGATCGAGATTGTGTCCTCGACGGTCGGCTGATCGACCTGCACGGGCTGGAATCGGCGCTCGAGGGCGGCATCCTTTTCGATGTACTTGCGGTACTCATCGAGCGTCGTCGCGCCGATGCAATGCAACTCGCCGCGCGCGAGCATTGGCTTTAGCAGGTTGCCTGCGTCCATCGCGCCTTCGCCCTTGCCGGCGCCGACGACCGTGTGAAGCTCGTCGATGAAGAGAATGATCGTGCCCTTCGATTCGGTGACTTCCTTCAGCACGGCTTTTAGGCGTTCCTCGAACTCGCCGCGAAATTTGGCGCCGGCGATAAGCGCGCCCATGTCGAGAGCGACGACACGCTTGTTCTTCAGACCTTCGGGAACATCGCCGCGATGGATGCGCTGCGCCAATCCCTCGACGATCGCCGTCTTGCCGACACCAGGTTCGCCGATCAATACCGGGTTGTTCTTCGTCCGGCGCGACAGCACCTGGATGACTCGGCGAATTTCTTCATCGCGGCCAATCACCGGATCGAGCTTGCCCTGCTTGGCGTACTGCGTCAGGTCTCGGCCATATTTTTCGAGCGAGGCGTAGGTTGCTTCGGGATTCTGCGACGTGACGCGCTGATGCCCGCGAATATCCTGAATCGCCTTCGTGAGATTCGCGCGATTGAGCTTGAATTCTTTGAGAATTCGACCCGCGGCGCCGGTATCGTCGATCATCGCCAAGAGGAGATGCTCGACCGAGACGAAGTCGTCTTTCATCTTCTTGGCTTCGTCCTCGGCCAGGCCAAGCACGCGGTTCAGCCGACCGGTGAGCGCGACCTGATCGCTGCCGCCGGTGACGCGAGGCAGCTTTTCGAGCTCGCGCTGGAGCTTGATCTTGACGGCGTCGATGGCGACATCGGCCTTGGTCAATATCGCTGGCGCCAGACCTTGCTCCTGGTCGAGCAGGCTCAAGAGAAGGTGTTCGACATCCATCTGCTGATGGTTGAACTTGGATGCCAGGCGCTGAGCCGATTGCAAGGCTTCCAGCGATTTTTCGGTAAAGCGATCTTGGTTCATGATGCCCTCCGCGCGCGATAGGTGTTTCGTTTCCGGCGCGACGAATAACGAAGTGCAAACGGAATGCCAAGAGGGCCGCATTCGCCGCTATCGCTTATCGTGTATATAGTTAAGGAACGGAGTATGCAGAAACCGCAGTCGAGTACCTGCCAATTCGACAAAAGCGAGTGCCGATTCCGCACGCTGCTCGAATGATTCTACAAAGCGATCTAACCACGGATCACGCATTTGCACACGGATAAATGCAGGAAGAAGGAGGTCATCCAACGATTCGGCATGTGAATCAAGTTTACAAAGCTTAGCCACAGAGGTCACAGAGAACCCAGAGTGGAAATTCGGAATCAAATTTCCAACACTTCGGAAATTATTGCTCGAACCTCCCATTTTATCCTGATTTCTCTGCGTTCTCTGTGGTCTCTGTGGCTATTTTTTTGCTTCATGTCTGTGGCTCATCCAACGATTCGGCCCCTTTTTTCATGTAATTATTATCCGTGTCATTTTGTGTTATCCGTGGGAAAATTCTTCTCTCCAATCCATACGAACATCTTCGGATTGCATTAATTTTGCGAAATGTGATACGATTTCACCCTCACAATAAATCGTCGTTCACGGAGGAACGTCATGCGAGTCGTGGTACTGGCGGAAAACGCCAGGCGATGCAATGCCGTCGGCAATCACGTTGCCGAGATCGCGATGTTCTTCCAGGATCGCAGTGCGGAGCTGCGCGTCCTGGTGGAAGATGCCACGCTGCTTCATCCCTCCCTGCGCACTGTCGCAACGGCCATTCCTTTCACCGACGACGTGCCCGATTTTCTCTGTGATTGCGACCTCGTCATAGTCATTTACGCTGGCGCCTATCGGCTCTTGCACTGGCTGCCGAGGTTGTCCGGGCGTGGGCCACGAATCGTCTTCGACTATCTGGGCGTGACCCCTGCGGAGTTATGGGCGGGCACGAATCGCGAACGGCTAGCGCGTGACGCGGCGGCGCGAGGGTACGTCTGGTTCGCCGATCACGCGCTCACGATGAGCCAGGCCAGTCGGAGGGAGTTGGCCGAGGCGACCGGATTTCCGGAATCGCGCACGACGACGTCGCCGCTCTGCGTGGACACGTCGCGATTTTTTCCGGACGCCAGCGATCGTGCCGCGATTCGTGCTCGCCTTGGATTGACGGGACCGACGCTGCTCTTCGTCGGGCGTCTCGCGCGTAACAAGTGCGTGCCGATGGTGATCCAGGCACTGGCGCGACTTGGCCCGGAATACCGCGCGCTCGTTGTCGGCGACGCCAGCGACGTCTACACCGTCGAGGCCGAGCGCTGCCAAAGTTTGGCGACTGAACTCGGCGTGGCCGACCGCATTCGATTCGTCGGCGCCGTGGCCGACAGCGAGTTGCCGAGCTATTACCGAGCAGCCGACCTGTTCATCATGCCATCGTTGCATGAGGGCTTCTGCGTGCCCGTGATCGAAGCGCAGGCGAGCGGCCTGCCCGTCATCGCGGCACGAGCGACGGCCTTGCCTGAGACCGTCGGCGCAGCGGGCTTGACGTTTACCCCGAACGACGTCGGCGACCTCGTGAAGCAGATTCGGCGGGCGATCGCTTTGGAGCCTCAGCGGAAACATGGCTCGCACTTCACGAAGCGTATTGCCGTCGGCTGTTTTCGATTCGGCAAGGAGATTATTGGCGGCGCTGAAACATCGCTACGCGCCATTGTCACGCGGCTCAGCCAGGCAGGGCATCGCGTCGAAGTGTTCGCCACCCGGACGCAATCCGAGAGCCGATGGACCGACGACCTGCCCGCTGGCACGACGCACGAGGCCGGTATCATCGTGCATCGATTCGCGATCGACAGGCCAGCGAACTCACCGGCGGATTCGAGTCTCGCCGCCGGCGAACGCCATCTTCGCGACAGTATCCACTCCTCGGAACTCGTGAACGCGCTCAAGGAACGCGCGAACGAATTCGACGCGATCCTCATCGGGCCTTATCTATTCGGCCTGACGGCCGACATCGCGCAGGCACTGCCCGAAAAAACCCTGCTGGTTCCCTGCTTCCACGACGAACCTTTGGCCCATCTCTCCTGCTGGCCGAGCGTGTATGGCGACGTCGCCGGCATCCTGTTTCACAGCGAGGAGGAACTGGCGTTTGCCCAGGCTCGGCTTGGCATCAATCATCCCAATTCCGTCGTGATCGGCACGGTGATCGATCTCGAATCCTCCGCCCGGGAGCGAGCGCTCGACTCACCGATTTCGCGACCCTACATCGTCTACTGCGGGCGGTATGCCGAACAAAAGAATCTGCCGATGCTGCTCGATTGGATGGCGAAATTCCAAAACCAGCACCCTGGATTGCTCGACCTGGTTTTGGTGGGCGCCGGCGAGTTGGCGATACCGAACGAACCGTGGCTCCGCAACCTTGGCCGAGTGGACGAAGCAACGAAGCGACGAGTCCTGCGCGGATCCTGCGCGCTCGTGCAGCTTTCGACGCTCGAATCGCTGTCGATCGTGGCGCTCGAGGCATGGGCCGAGGCGACGCCGGTCATCGCCCATCGCGATTGTGCCGTCCTCCGAGGCCAGATCGAGCGAGCGGCCGGTGGAGCCATAGTTGCGGATTGCGATGAATTCTCGCAGGTTCTCCGCGAGTTCCTCGACGATCTTTCTCAACGGCATCGTCTCGGCGAAAACGGCAAGCGCTACGTCGCCGCGCGTTACGCTGATGCACAGCCGTTTGTGGACCGAATCGTCGGCGCCATCGATCGGATAGCGATTCCGATTCGTCAGCAATTGATCGACCGCGGGCTTGAGCAGGCGCGATCCTATTCGCGCCCATCCTGGCAAGATCGCTTCGCGGATTTTGTCGATCATGTACTGACCCAGCCCGCACGCTCGGCCGACGAATGTCTCGAGATCGAACCGCTGCGCATGCAGATCCTCGTCGGGGCCAATGAACGCACCGCGCTGGCGCCGATGCGCGTAACGAATCACGGCAGTCGATCCGCCATCGGGCAAGGGATTGGCCGAACGCTGCTCTGCTGCGAAGTCGCCGAAGGCGAGGCCGCGGCGCCTCGCCAGGAGCAGTTCGTCGCGGAGATGCTGCAGCCAGGCCAATCGACGGTTCTGCCGCTGCCGATTGCCGTTCCCGATTTGGCGGGCGAGTATCGTATCCGTGTATGGTGCGAGCGCGAAGGCGCGGCTGGTCGAATTCGCGTGGCGAATGATGCGATGGTCACACTGATCGTGTCGGCGTCCGAGTCGTCGGCCGGCGCAGCGCCCGCGGGGACATTCCTCGACGTGGTCCGCCGAACGCTTCCACGCACGCACCAGAACTGCGTGCTGCCGAGCGACTATGTCGATGTCACGGAAGGCATGCTGGCGCCGGTGAAGCGGTTCATCAAGAAGAAAGTGCTGCACAACTTCAAGCACGGCTACGTCGACGCGGTTTCACGCCAGCAATCGAAAGTGAACAGCGATCTGCTGCTGATGGTGCAGCAACTCTCGGAATGCTGC
Source organism: uncultured Singulisphaera sp. (assembly GCA_964484265.1). Classification (GTDB taxonomy): domain Bacteria; phylum Planctomycetota; class Planctomycetia; order Gemmatales; family Gemmataceae; genus SIAQ01. Next base: position 5,882 of record CAZAFH010000024.1, on the reverse strand, counting down.
GCGATGCTCGATCAGGCGATCGTCGGACTACATCGCCGGATTGATGCCATGGAAGCCAGGTTCGCCCCTAGCAACACGGATTCGCCAACGATGGAGGTTCACGGATGAAATGCCTCGTAACGGGATCTGCAGGATTCATTGGCTCGCATCTTTGCGCACGGCTAGCACGGGAAGGTCACGACGTGGTCGGGATCGACAACTTCATTCCTTACTACCCGCGTGAGATCAAAGAACAGAATTTAGCCGCGCTGCAACACGAACCGAATTACTCGCACTACAATCTGGATCTGCGGACCGATTCGCTGACAGCCGCGCTTGACGGTGTCGATGCAGTGTTTCACCTTGCGGGCATGCCCGGGCTGGCGCTCAGCTGGACGAACTTCGACGCTTACCAAAGCTGCAACCTGACGGCAACCCATCGCCTGCTCGAAGCGATACGGGAAAACGGCAACGTCAAGCGGATGATCTTCGCGTCCACGTCTTCGGTGTATGGGCAGTTCAGCACGGGCGACGAGACCATGCCGACGCGGCCGGCGTCGCCCTATGGCGTCACCAAATTGGCCGCCGAGAACCTGTGCCGATCGTATCAGGAACTCGGTCTGCCGCTCGTCGTGCTTCGCTATTTCTCGGTCTACGGCCCGCGGCAACGGCCTGACATGGGCTACTACCGCTTCGTCGACGCGATCCTTTCCGACAGGCCAATAACCGTGTTCGGCGACGGATTTCAGGTACGAGGCAACACCTATATCGATGACTGCATCGACGCGACGGTGCTCGCGCTGCACGCGCCGCTTGGCGAGACCTATAACCTCGGCGGGAGCGAGACGGCTTCGGTCTGGGATATTCTGCGCAAACTGGAGTTGATTCTCGGACGCCGAGCCATCACGCGGCGCGAGCCGGCGAGACTCGGCGATCAACGCTCGACCTACGCGGATACGTCGAAGTTGCGCCGGCATCTGGGCTGGCAGCCGAAAACGACGCTCGACGACGGACTGGAACGGCAAGCGGCCTGGCAGAAGAGCGCTTCGTTCCGTTCGCTCACTGCTGCTGCAACAGCATGGGCCGCCAATGCCGAGGTTGTCCACTGATATGCCGATGGGCCGCGGCGCGATCGCTCGCCGCCGCGGATTGCTGGATCGAAGGCGCCGAGACCTTCACGGGTTTGAAACACCATTGCAAGCCATGGATCGTGCCAATCAACATGACAAACAGTGCAATGAAGAGATACCACGCGGATAGTTGACGCATGCAAGACATCCTTGTCTGGCGCGAAGTTGATGTTAGACCATACCTACTGCAAGCAGCATGCCAATGCGACGATTTCGCCGCGGCGACTCTGACGCCGACAGAAGCCGAGATCTGAGGCGTCTGAGAAGGTTGGAGACTCGCCTGGAGAATTCGCGCTTTCGCCCATTCTCCGCAGTATCATTGGCTTGCCAGCGTCGTTATCTTCATCCCGCGCGGGAATTGTAAAGAAGTGCGGAAGATATGGCAAAACTTGCCGTCATACTCTGCGCGGATGAAATTGGCCGCTTTCCGTTTAACCGCGAGAAGCTTCTTGACGCGTGCACTTGCAAAGTGATAATGAGATGAGTCCGCGGATTCGATGTCCATAGGAGATGGGGTCCGCAGTTCAGACCAACCAGATCCTATCATTCGTTCTCTGCGACAAAGCAATTACGCGAGCACTCACTCTTGCACGCGGAGCACGACTCATAAAATCCTTGACGTTCGGCGGCTTTGTTTCTCGCGGTTCCTTTGCCCCAAAATCTTGAGAACGCCATGCTACCAACAATGCAGCCCGTTGACAAATCCCGTACGAAGCGTGCCAGAGCTACAAAATCGTTCGAGGAAGTCCGATTTGGTAAGGTTCGCTTGTACTTTAGCCATTTTGAGCTAATCGGCTTCCAGTTCGACGGGTCATTGCCTGTAGTAAACGCTCCGTCAAAGCCCCTTGGCGTTGGCTCCGGTAGGCACGTCGAACAAAACAGGCTACACCTCGAGCCCGACAAAGCGAAGTGGTGTTCCAAGAACGAATTTGAGAAGAAGTGGCTAGAGATTAGCGTTACAGTCCTCCAGTGAATTGGAGCGCCACTCGTAAGCGAGAGTCAGTCGCCGCCGAACCGTTATTTGGACCTTGAAGGTTGAGGTACCTTCCTTCCACGGCGACGCTTCTTCGGCAGGGGCAAGTGAAATGCAATCCGAGCTGGAAGGGTTCGAGCAACGGTGAAAGGTACTAAGAAAATCAACGTATAAGTAAAATTTCCTAGACTGCACCAGACGGCTATACGGGGTTAGGCCGCTGCATGATCCCACGCGGCGAAGGCAATGCTTCCCTTTGCCACCGGAGGGGAATTTCGAATTTCTTATTCAATTATTTGCGCCTTCGCGCCTTTGCGTGAGACTCATTTTCCGCCATCGCGCTGAATTTGCGCTACCCTCTGGGCGTCTACATCTTACGATATCCTTTCCCCCAACATACGCCAATTTTCACTGGAGGAATCTCGCAATGAAACGCATTCTCTTCGCTGCCGTCGCGCTGCTCGCGTCGGTCGGCTCGGTCTGGGCAGAGCAGGGCAACCCAAAAGTCAAATCGATCGACGTGCTTGCCTTCGGGCCGGACGGCTTGCTCATCATCGGCGATAGTCGAGGGTCCGCCGTCGTCACGGTCGAGACCGGCGACCTCGCCGAGACGAAATGGGGCGGCAAAGAAATCGCCAACATCGATCAGGCGCTTGCAGGCAAGCTCGGCGTGATGGCGAAGGATATCTCGATCCTCAAACTCGCCGTCAACCCCGCCTCGCGGAAGGCCTATGTGTCCGTGCGTTCGATGAAGGCCAAGCAGGACATCCTACTGACCATCGACGGCGCCGGGAAAATCGCAGAGTTTTCGCTTGAGAACGTCAAATTCAACCGCTATCCGCTCGCCGTCGAGAAAAAGAACATCACGACGATCACCGATGTGACCTGGGCAGGCGACCGTATCCTCGTCGCGGCACAGGCGGCGGACACCTTTGCCGCCCGCATCTTCTCCGTGCTGCCCAAGGGAGACGGCTCAGCGACCTGCTACGCCACCGAAACCTATCACGTCGCGCACCGCAGCTGGGAAACCAAGGCGCCGATCCGCACGATCATTCCGTACGAAGAAGACGGCAAGCGATACCTTATCGGCGCGTTCACCTGCACGCCGATCGTGAAATATTCGCTCGACGAAATGCAAGCCAATGCCAAGGTGAAGGGCCAGAGCATCCTCGAACTCGGATCGGGAAATACGCCGCGCGACATGTTCGTTTACGAAAAGGGCGGCAAGAAACACATTCTCGTCAGCACGATCCGGTTCCATCACAAGCAAAATCCGGCCGGGCCGAACCAATATTGGGCCGCCCGCGTTGACTACGATCTGCTCAAGGAGACCAAGAACGTCAACGACAAGGCACTCTGGCGCGTCAAGGGCAAAGCCGACAAGGACGTGACCGACCGCGCCAACATCGCCCCGGAATATTTTGGCGTGCGTTTCATGGACAAACTGGACAACGCCAATGCCATCGTCATCCGCGAAGAAAAAGACAGCCTGACGCTGCGTACGCTGCAGTTGCCGTGATGGGAGATCGACGCGGTTCATCGTTAATCCCAGAGGATGTTTGCCTCTGGGGTCTGATTGAAGAAAACCATGTCGCGATTGAGGACTCGCTCATGTTCCAATGGCTTTCAGACATATTTCGCCCGGCTCAGCCTTCGCAGGTGCCGAAAATCTACCCCCCTCAATCCGACATGGCAGACGTTCTAAATTCCTGTCGTCGAAAATTCGGAGAAGCACCGAGGCAACTTTCTGAAAAAGACCTGAAATCGTGCCGGCTTTCATTGACGTCGGACATGGCCGAAATGTTCAAGGCATCGAAGGACCCGTTGTTGATGATTCTTGAAGATCAGGACAAACTTCTTCGCGGTGGAACCATTGTTTGGGGGCATCTCGTTCAGGCGAACAGCATGGCGTTTGATCGAAAGAACATCAGAACATTGCCAGCAAATGTGTTGTATAGCTTCGATACCTATTTTGATTCGGATGTCATGTACCTTGGAGCCATCGCACGAAGCCTGTTTGCTCAAAAGGGCACATCCCCCGCAGACCGGGAAATTCGCGAGTTTGTGCGGGTAATTACAGATGAACTCGAACGATCCATCCGTCGAGAATTGCCGAGACACTATTGTTGCGGGCATTCCGTTTTTTTTGCCGACTGTTTCATTCAACCGTCGCATCTTCCGGGTAAATGCTTGACAGGCTCGTATTTCCCAATGCTAGTCAACCCGGAAGAGACGGCAGCGACCATGATACTTCCTTCGCAATATTGGCCAACCGAATTCGTACGCGGGTGGTAATAAAATAGCCTGGTTTTTGCGGGAACTTCGAAGATTGGCTCGCGATTCCGCCGGTAGTAGGGTGGGTCGAGCGCAGCGAGGCTCAGCGATTATCGTTGAACCTCGAACGCGCCGAAACGGCTGGTTCAGGAATCGTCGAGGCTGCTGTCGCCAGACGTTTAGCCTAGGTCGCACTGCCGATGCCGCTGTCCGCTCCGGGACTGGGAGCCTCGCGCGATCCGTTCTCAGCGGATAGGCGCCTCGCAGTCAGCCAACACCGAAGGTGTTGCGTATCACAGCCCAGGGTTGCGTACACGCTACCCTGGGAAGACAAATCCCTCCTCCCTACAACATCCAACAATCCGATCAACCCCAACGGGGTTGCGTCAACCATCACCCTTCTTCCAATCCAGTGTCGCCATGCCGCAATCGCTTGCTCAGGTCTATCTGCATATCGTGTTTTCCACGAAAGATCGCAGGCCATTTTTGCACGATGCTACTCTTCGCGGTGAATTGCACGCCTATCTCGGCGAAACCGCGAATCGGCTCGGCTCGCCGGTGATCTGCGTCGGCGGTGTGGCGGATCACGTTCACGTGCTCTGCCGACTTGGGCGCACGATCACGTTGGCGGATCTTGTCAAAGAACTCAAACGCGTTTCATCGGCGTGGATAAAAACCAAAACCGACACGCTGGCAGATTTTCAATGGCAAAGCGGCTACGGTGCGTTCTCGATCAGTCCCGGACATGTCGATGTCATCCGAGAATACATCGTGAATCAAGAAGAACATCACAAGAAGGTTTCGTTCAAAGACGAGTTTCGCAATTTGCTAACAAAATACGGCGTCGAATGGGACGAACGCTACGTGTGGGATTGAGCCGACGCAACTCCTGCGGAGTTGAACGGGGTGTTTGGTGTCTCGGATATAATGGAATCGGTTTCCCAGGGTAGCGAGGACGCAACCCTGGGCTTTGATACGCAACCGCTTCGCGGTTGAATTGCCGACGATTCTGTCCACCCGGGGTACGCTGCGCGAACCCCGAGCCTTGATACGCAACGCCGTTGGTGTTGCCTGGCACATTGACGACGCGAGCGATGGACGCTCGTTGATCGCCTGCCAGTCTGGTTTGCCAGGGAACAAGCATCGCCACTTCCCTTGTCCCTCGCTATACTTATCTCCATTGTCAAGCAAATTCTCAAATTCAGGAAACGCAAATGGGTAAGCATGTGTATTCGTTCGGCGGCAAGACGGCCGACGGCGATGGCAAGATGAAAGAACTCCTCGGCGGCAAAGGCGCGAACCTCGCCGAGATGTGCAAAATCGGCATCCCGGTCCCGCCGGGCTTCACCATCACCACCGAAGTCTGTGCGGCTTATTACGAACAGGGCAAGAAGATCCCCGAAGCCGCCATTCCCGAAATCAATGACGCTCTCGCCAAAATGGAAGGCATCGCCGGCAAGAAGTTCGGCGATCCCGCGGACCCATTGCTCGTCTCGGTCCGCTCCGGCGCCGCGCTCTCCATGCCC
>CAZAFH010000023.1:0-69646 GCA_964484265.1 uncultured Singulisphaera sp. | reverse complement strand
CACGAAATTATGCGGATTTTTGCGTAGAATGGCCAGAGGGCGCTAAACAGGTGCGGCGGAAGACGCTGGCCCAGCAAGCCGGGTTGAAGAGCGAGACGATTAATGATTGAAGATTTCGATTACCTTTGGAATGGAACTGATCCGAATTGGGTACTTCTCAAGGTGCCCAATTCGGATCATTATTGCATATTTAACAGGCAAGGTAGCGTGCTGATTATCGAGGATGACGAGTTGGCCGCAGCGGCATGTAAGCGTATGAAAGATGCCGGGTGCGCAATACTCGAAACAATGCCGGAGTTAGGGCCAGCCGTGGTGATTCCCTTATCCAAATAAGCAACACAATGCTTAGACATTACTTGGTCTTTTTTTAATGCTATTACCGCCTGACCGAGATTCGGAACGCCGACAGCGAATCTGGTCAAGCTTTGCTGAGCCGCTCATTGATTTTGTTTTTGACGACGAATCACCTGAATCCGACTTCCGAAGAATTGGACGAATTGCGATTGAATCGGAGTACACCGAAAAAGAACTTGCAGCGATCTATTGGTATGAAGTTTTCCCCGCAATAGCCGGTTCGTGGATTCCGGTTGATCCGCTAGATCTGTCTTGGTTGAGACGGCGAATTATTAATAAGCCCGTCATCGGCTGTATTTTGACTTTTCTGTTCCGCCCCTGGTGGATTTGGGTAGGCTGGGACTGTTGGCGGAAAATCAAAATGGGCATAGAAATCGAACGCAGTAATGCAAAATCTGATCTTGGTTCATTGTCGCTTATCAAGGATATCGGAAATGAAAGATAATAATACTCTCCCCCGCCGTACCTTCCTCCGCCAGACCGCTGCGGGCATGGGGCTCGCCGCGCTAGCGTCATTGTCGCACGCGCAATCGCCCGCTCGCCGCGGGCAGCCTGGCGCCATTCAGCCGCATCTTCCCGTCAAGGCGAAACGCGTGATTTGGCTGTACATGGCCGGCGGGATGTCGCATCTGGAGAGCTACGACTACAAGCCCCGGCTCGCCGCGATGAACGGACAGCCGATGCCGACCTCGTTCACCGCAGGCCAGCCGATCGCGCAACTGCAGAACAACAACGCCCTGCGCTGCCTCGGGCCGCAGCACGAGTTCCGCCGATTTGGGCAGTCCGGCCAACAGATTTCCGAGATCTTCCCGCACATCGGCTCGATCGCCGACGATATCTGCATTGTTCGCTCGCTCAAGACCGATGCGATCAATCACGATCCTGCGCACACCTTCATGAACACCGGCACGACGATCTCCGGTCGGCCGTCGATGGGTTCCTGGCTGAGCTACGGGCTTGGCTGCGAAGCCGACGACCTGCCGGCATTCTGCGTGCTCACGTCGTCGGGCCGATTTGGGCAATCGCAGCCGATCGCCCAGCGCCAGTGGCACTCCGGCTTTCTGCCGTCGCGCTACCAGGGCATCCACATGCGTGGCACGGGCGATCCGATCCTTTACCTGTCCAACCCGCAAGGCATCGACCCGCAGCGCCAGCGTGACGTCGTCGATGCCGTGCAGCAACTCAATCGCATTCAGGACGGCATCGTCGATGATCCCGAAGTTGCAACCCGGATCAGCCAATACGAGATGGCGTTCCGCATGCAATCGTCGATCCCCAGTCTGCGCGACTTCTCGCAGGAATCGCAACGCACGCTGGACGCCTACGGCATCCGTGGCGCCGACGGCTCTTTCGGCGCCAACTGCCTGATGGCGCGACGCCTCGCCGAGCGCGGCGTGCGCTTCATCCAACTCTATCATCGCGATTGGGATCATCACGGCGGTGTCCGCGACGGCATGAGAGGCAGCGCCGGCGAAGTCGATCAGGCCACTGCGGCGCTGGTCAAGGACCTCAAGGCACGCGGCATGCTCGAGGACACCCTCATCGTCTTCGGCAGCGAGTTCGGCCGCACGCCAATGGCTCAGGGCAACGGCCGCGACCATCACATGAAAGGATTCTCCGTCTGGCTAGCGGGCGGCGGCATCAAGCCCGGCTTCCACTACGGCGCGACCGACGAACTAGGCTACAACGCCGCCGAGAACATCGTCACCGTGCACGACCTCCACGCCACGATGCTGCACCTCCTCGGCATCGACCACCTGCGGTTGACGTATCGCTTCCAGAGCCGCGACTTCCGCCTGACCGACGTCAGCGGCGAAGTGGTGCGCGAGATCCTGGCGTGAGTTGATACGAGCAACGAAAGGAATGCGACCATGACTACAATTGAAACCACCGTGCAGAATCGCCGAGTTGAAGTGTCGGCTCCCTCCGACATTCCAGACGGAACGAGAGTCACGGTAGAAGTAACTCCGGTCCTGGCGGAGAAAGTCGGTATCACCGAATCGGAGTGGCGCGACGATCCCGAAGCTCTCGCCGACTGGAGGGCCTGGATCAAAACCATTGAGCCGATCGAATGGGTTACTAACGACGAGTTCGATCATGAATTCCGGCTATTTAATATTGAAACGGTGCGCAAACAAATGGAGGAGGGCAGCGGCCCATGAAACGCTACCTCCTTGACACAGGCAGCGCTCAGGATTTCATCAACGACCGAAGATGCGTTCGAGCACGAGTCAACATCGAACGTCTTCAGGGCAATCGAATCGGAATCTGCACTCCGGTTTTAGGTGAACTTTGGTCCGGAGTCGAAGGGAGCGGGACTCGAGAGAAAAACCTAAGAAAGCTCAAGCATGGGATTTCTCGCCTTTTGGTATGGCCATTCGACGGGTTAGCCGCCGCCGAATTTGGCCGCATCTTCGCGCAGATGAAACGCCTTGGCCGACCGATTCAGCAAATCGACATGCAAATCGCTGCCATAGTATTCGCACTGGGGAATTGCACAGTCGTGAGCAGCGACGGGGATATGAAACAAATTCCCGGACTATCTGTTGAAGACTGGGCGACGCCATAACGGATATTGAAGTCTCTCGCTTCCAGAGCCGCGACTTCCGCCTGACCGACGTCAGCGGCGAAGTGGTGCGCGAGATTTTGGCGTGATTGCCATGGCGAGCCCAGCTGCGTGAGCGGCGGGTTGAATGAACGAATGCTTGTTCAACCCGCCGCTCACGCTGCTGGGCTCGCCATAGATAACAGAGAATAAAAAAAACGCGGGCGATTCTCACATCGCCCGCGTGTTTTGTTTTTATCGTTGGTGACGAACGCTTACACGGTCTCGTGGAGCGGGTCGTTGCCTTGATCGACGAGGTATTGCGGTCGGCCGTTCGGGTCGAAGATACGGGTCGAGAGCGGATCGAGGCCGATGTTGCGGTAGAGGGTGGCGAAGATTTCCTGGAACTTGACGGGGCGGCGCGCCGCCGTGCCGCCGATGCGATCGGAAGCGCCGATGACCTGGCCTGTTCGCATGCCGCCGCCTGCCATCAGGGCACACGACAGCTGCGGCCAATGGTCGCGGCCGGCGGTGTTGTTGATGCGCGGCGTGCGGCCGAACTCGCCCCAGACGACGATCGAGACGTCGTTCAACAAGCCGCGAATATTCAGGTCTTCCACCAGTGCCGACACTGCGGCGTCGAGCAGCGGCATGTTGCGCCGGCTTTCGTCGAAGTTGCGGCCATCCGGTCCGTGCCAATCCCAACGGCTGAAGTTCAACGTCACGACGCGAGCGCCGGCTTCGACAAGTCGGCGGGCGATGCAGAAGTTTCGCACCATGCGCGGGGCGCCGTCGCGTTCATGAGCCGGGTCGTTGAAGCCATAATTCTGCAGCACGCGGGGATCCTCGCGCGACAGGTCGAGGGCTTCGACGAGGCGGGACGAGGTGAGGATGCCGAGGGCCTGCTGTTGGAAGGAGTCGATGCCGTCCATCGTGCCGCGATGATCGAGTCGGCGGTTGAGGGAATCGAAGGAACGCATGAGGCCGACGCGGTCATTGAGGCGGTCGAGCGTGACGCCGTTGAGGGTCATGTTGGCGGTGGCGGTGTTGCCCCGCCCGCCGATGACGTTGAACGGGTTGTGAGCCATGCCGAGGAAGCCGCCGTGATACGGGTCGCCCCAGCGCGATTCGCCGGTGGCGTACATCAGTGCCATGTTCGCCGGGATCGACGGATTGGCGTTGCCCTGGAAGCGCGATACCCACGAGCCCATCATCGGCCAAAAGCCTTCTTGCTGCGGGTTCTTTTTGCGGCCCGTCATGCACTGGTAACCGTCGTGCCGCCCGTCGGCGTCCACGATCGAACGGACGAAGATGTACTTGTCGGCATTGGCGGCGATACGCGGAAACAGTTCGCAGATTTCGATGCCAGTGACATTCGTGCGGATTGGGTTGAACTCGCCTTTGATCTCGGCGGGTGCTTCGGTTTTGATGTCCCACATATCCTGGTGAGGCGGTCCGCCAGGCAGGTAAATGTTGATGATCGCCTTGTGCTGCGAGCGCTGGCCTTGAGCCGCCTCCGCGCGGAGGACGTCGGGAAGCATTAGCCCGCCCGCGAGCGACCCGCCGATGGTCAGGAAATCACGGCGATTCAGGCCGTCGCAAAAGCCGCCCTGCTTGTGCGGTTTGGAAAAGATGGTTAGCATGGGGTCTCCGAAGATGGATAAACCAGGATATTAGGCAGCGTCCGGCGGGAGGGTTTGTCCGGAGGGTGCGCAACGATTGCGCTGATGCTTATTTCTATCATATCGGCAGGCATCTCGCAAGAGCTTGCGTGCGGGAGAGTGATATTTTTTGCAGCTCTTTCCGAGCAGTTGGAGGCTTCAAATCTGTCAGGATTGGCGTTTCCGTCGATTGCCAAGGTTCGTATTCCGTTCGGCGCCGTCACCTCTTTATCCGGCCCGCTGCATGAGACCCAGACCGCACAAGTCGGCGACGGCTGCCGCGCTGCAACAGCACCGCCCCCAATCATTGCGCCGATGGATGTCATCCCGCTGCCCGTAACAAATAACGCAGTGTGGTCGGCAAGATCATGGCTTCTTGTCTTTTACCCACAGGACGCAATAACGAACAACACCGGCATAGCCATAGCAGGACACGCCTTCGGGACGGAACCCCATTTGGGCGAGCTCCTCGGCTCGTGTTTTCAATTTGCCAGCGGGTAGGTCCACATCGACTAGCCAATCCGTTTTCTCGTCGTTGCTGACGGTCGTCATTGCAAAGCGGACACCGTCTGGAGCGGCCGATCCGGCAACACCATGGGGGCGGCGATTCGCGGCACGCATCTTTGCGAATTCGTCCGCCAAGCCCTTTGAAGACAGGTTGACGGCGTATGGCCCCTTATCGAGTCTCCGTTCCGAGTAAACGCTGTACAGTGTCCTGCCGCTGCCGAAAGGAAAGGGGCGGAGGACATGGAACACGTTGCCGGCTTTGTTTTGCACCTGCTCCCACTTTTCCAGCAGTGAGTCTTCGCAGTCTGGGATGAAACCCCAAACCTTGTTGCCGGGAACCATGAGCATGGCGAGCGGCGTGTCAGCGCCTTGAGTATATCCACCCATTGAACGTACAAGATATGCCTTGACATTGAACCGCTTGAGAATCGCGCCGGAACCGAATTCGCTGGCCTTCACGGCCAGAAACGCGAGCCATTTTGTTTCTCGTTCGTCGAGTGCAGCGATGGCGGAAAAAACCGGCCGGTCACCGATCGGGTAAGCGTCCAGCCAAATGACGGAGTGCTTGTCCTTTTTCCTCGCATCGAGCCAGGCCTGCATCTCGTCCCTATTGGCATCCGTGAGGATCTGCCAACCAGCGATCTCTATCAGCGTGGACTTTTCCGGAAACGGCACCGGTTTCGGCGGCAGGACCTTCTTCGGTGGATCGATCGGTTCCTTCTTCGGTGGATCGGACGGGGTCTTCTTCCGTAGATCGATCGGTTCCTTCTTCGGTGGATCAACGGGAATCGGGTCGCGCCCTTTTTTCACCATTGCCAGGCGCGGCTTCAGCGTCACGCGTGCAATGTGAATATCGCCACGCTTCAGGTTGAATGAGTCAGCGATCGTTTCGAAGTCGGTGCCGCTCACCTCCAGCTTTTGATTTTTGCCGGCGCGGACACGGATTGGTTTGCCGCCGACCGCGGTGAGCGTCACTTCCTGCCCATTCACGCGTACGTCCACTTTCGCATTCGGATCGCTCAACTGCACCACAATTTGGCCGTAGTCGGTTTCTATGTAGATGCCCGCGCCGAGTGCCGTCAATAGAAAAATCAGCGCCGCCGACCCGAGTAACCACCACCCGCGTTTGGAACGCGGCGATGGCAAGGTTGCAGTGGAGTCCGACTGAAAGCCAGTGACCGATTTCGTGGTCACGAATTGTTGGCTGTAGCGGGAAATGAGGCCGGCGCGATCACCCTGTTGGTGGCGTTCAAGGGCGTCAGCGAAATCCCCCGCCGAGAAGAAACGATCGTTCGGCGCCTTTGCTAGTGCAGTAAGTATCAAAGCTTCAAGGGCCAAGTCGACATTCGGGTTAAGCGAACTCGGCGATGGCGGCGGATCGCGTTCGATCTGGGCGAGAAGTTTGCCGAAGGTCTTGGCACGGAACGGCGTCCGCCCGGTGACCAGTTCGAAGAGGATGACCCCAAGAGAGTAGACATCCGCAGGCGGGCCGATGGCGTCCTGATCGCCGCCGGCCTGCTCGGGCGGCATATAAGCTGGTGTCCCCAGAGCCACGCCGGTCAGGGTCATGCGCAAATCATCGGCCCCAGTCGAGCGTATGGCGAGGCCGAAGTCCATGATCACAGGTCGGCCGACCGAGTCAAGCATCACGTTGGCCGGCTTCAGGTCGCGGTGGATGATGCCGCGACGGTGCGCCTCGTGCATCGCTCTCGCCACGGTGGCGACCAATTCTACTGCATCCGCCGAATTGAAAGGGCCTTCGCGTGTTAGCTTGGCTGCCAGGGTTTCGCCTTCGATGAAGGCCATCGTCAGGTAGGGTTGCGTGTCCACTTCGCCGACCTCGTAGACCGGACACACATTCGGGTGCGTGAGGGTGGCGGCTGCCCGCGCCTCAGTCAAAAAACGCTCCCGCCAGCCCACATCCTCGACAGGATTCGGCATCTTGAGCGCCACCAGACGATCGAGTTGTGGATCATGCGCGAGATAGACGCGGCCCATGCCCCCCTTGCCGAGAAGCTTTCTCAGCGTGTATCGGCCGAAGGACCGCGGGAGGACACCGGGGTCGCGCGAACTTGTTGGCCCCGGCGTCCGCTCGGCAGCCGACGCCGGCGGCGTTTGCTTTGCCGTGCCGCTGGATCCCGCGGATGCGGATTTCCGCTGGAGTGCACGATGCAGATCAAGCTGCGCCTGGTACCTCGGGAAACGCTGCAGATATTCCTCAAACGCCGGCTTTTCTCCGAGTTCTTCACGCAGCAAGAACTCGCCGTACGCCAGTTCCACGACCGCCTCGACCTCGGCGTCGAGTGAGGGGAAGCGGCGCAGATAGGTTTCGGCCGGGATGCGCTCACCCCGTCGCCAGCGTTCGCTCTGATCAATGAGCAGCACTGCCACCAGCTCGGTTGGTTGCAATGAACGGAAGCCGGCCAAGAACTCGGCCAGGTCGACGCGCTCCCCGTCACGCCAACGTTGCCACAACTGCTCGTCGGGCCTCACTTTCGACACGGCCTTATTCGTTTCCATCATCGGCAGCCTCGCTCAGCCCGGAACGCTCCTCAACGCAGGAGATTGCGCGTTCAAGTTGTTTGCGGCGACTCTGCGCCATGCCCACAAGCTCGGCGGCGATCGCGTCCGATACTTTCCCAGCGCTCGCCGAGCCGCTATTTGTCGTTCTTCTTCGCTCAACGTCCAGCCAGGTGGATGTGGATGTTCGCCGTGTGGTGCATGGCCCGGCGTTGTGCCGCCTCGGCGCGAAGGACATCGAGAAGCATCAGCCCGTCCGCGATCGATCCGCCGATGGTGAGGAAGTCACGGCGATACTGCCTGTCGCAAACGTCGCCATGCTTGTGGGGTTTGGAGAAGATGGTTTGCATCGGTTTCCGAAGATGGATAGGCAGCGTCCGGCAGGTTTGTCCGGAGGGTGCGAAACGCTTGCGCCGATGTTTATTTTTATCATAGCGGCAAGCGTCTCGCAAGAGCTTGCGTGCGAGAGTAGGAGATTTTAACCGTTCCTTCCAGGAAGTCGAGCCGCTTCAATTCCCTTAGAATTGGCGTTTTCGTCGTTTGCCATGGGCCGAATCGGCGTTCGTATTCTGTTCGGCGCCGCCACCTCTTAATCCGGCCCACAAAATGAGGCCCAGACCGCACAAGCCGCCGATGGCTGCCACGCTGCAACAGCAACCGCCTTCGGTTATCGCACCGACCGACGCGCCTTCCGATACTGGCGTGCGAACTTCTTCGAGGATGAGCATTTTGCTGAAATGGATGTCGGGAAAAAAGTCCAGGATGAACTCTTTTTCGTCTCGGGTGAGCGACGCGATTTCGTTGATGACCAAACCGCCCACCGAATCCTCTTTGCGAAAATCGTCCTTGGGAATGTCGTTGACCAATTTAATTCGCCTGGTCATTACACGTACGACAAACTTGAGGGCTGGTTCGCAGTTTATTGAGAATGTACCGGAGTTTTTTATCAAATCGATCAGCGTCTCGCAGGAACTTGCACTCACAGAAAGCTTGGAAATAGGAAGAAAGCTGCAAGCTTGTCGGCAGAGCGCCAAGCCGCAAGCGGAAATGGCATCACGCGAAATCGATCGGTGGATACGTCGGCGCGTCCGGTTGGGAAAGCGTCGCGATAAACGCTCGCAGCACACGCTCGAATTCGTCGGCCCGATCGACTTGCTGCTGCCAAAGATCGTTGACTTCCCAGCGGTCCTCGGGCTTCACGAACAGCTTCGGTTTGAGCGGTTCGCTGGCCTCGAGTTGTCGCGTGGGCAGGTGAAACGACCAGTCCGGCGATCGCAATAGCCAGCTTTCAAATCGATCGACACTCAGCGACGAAACCGCGCACGGCCTGACCGCCGGCGTCTCCTGCCGAAGTAAAGGCCAAAGGCTGCGGCCATGCATCGGCGGAATCGGTGCACCGCGGGCTTCCAAGAGCGTTGCCGTCAGATCGACGGGTTGCGTCAACGCTGCGATGCGCATGCCTGCATCGGTTCCGCCGGGCAGCCGAAGGATCATCGGCACATGCACGAGTTCGGCATGCAGCCAAGGCCTGGGCGCGCCGATCATGCCGTGCTCTCCAAGCGGCAACCCCGCGCGTGCTGTGACGCAGATTAACAGGTCCGGGCGCGATTTCACGTGATCTAAAACTCGGCCAAGCTGCGCGTCGAAAAACGTCACCACCGCTGCGTAGGTGTTTTGCAGCGTCACGATCTCGGCCTCGTCGAGAGTCGCACACGTCATCGGCGGATCAGGCCAAGGCGTAAGGCGTTCCTCCGCGTCGTCCTCATCGAAGTAAGCGTCGAGCACGTCGTCATCGAGAAGCCACGGCGGAGTCAACGTTGGACCATCGATCCACAGGCAATCACTCTCGGATTCGATCGCATGGATTGCGTCGTCGGCGAACGTCTTCAGACCCAAGCACGGGACGACGCGCGGCGAGAACAGCTCCACGCCGCCCGCATGCCGACCGGTTGCGACGCTGCGTTCCGCCCAGGGACGTTCTCGCGAAAGGTCGGGTTGGTCAGCGATATGCCAGTCGAACACGATGCCATCCGCCGCGAACCGATCGAGGTTTGGCGTCCCGACCCAATCGTTGCCGTAACACCCGAGGTATGCCGAGGAGAGGCCGTTCGCTTCGATGACGAGGATTTTCATAGGATCATTGTAAGCAAATAGGATTCAAGCCCAGGGGTGAGGCACTCCGAACCTCTGGGATTAGGCCTCACGATCCCAGGGGTTCGGAGTACCTCACCCCTGGGCTTCTGGAACAATTGAATGGACAGCTTCTTTCAACTCGCAGGAAAAACCGCATTCGTCACGGGCGGCGGGCAAGGCATCGGCGAGGCGATCTGCCGGCGTCTTGCGCAGGCGGGCGCGAAGGTCGGCGTCTTCGATCGCAACGCCGCCGCGGCAAACCGCGTCGCACTCGAGATCGGCGGACATGCCGTCGCCGGCGATGTCTGCTCCGAGGCCGACGTCGATACCGCCGTCGAGGATGTTCGCGAGCATCTTGGGCCAATCGATATTCTCGTCAACAACGCGGGTATCACGGGCAAGGCGGGCAAACTGTGGGAACTTTCCAAGGCTGACTGGGAGAGCGTGCTCGACGTCAATGTCCTCGGACCGGTGCTTTGCTGCAAGGCCGTCGTCAATGCGATGCGCGACCGCAAGTATGGCCGAATCGTCAACATCGCTTCCATCGCGGGCAAAGAAGGCAACCCGACCCTCGGACCCTATTCCGCAAGCAAGGCGGCGATCATCTGCTTCACCAAATCGCTCGCCAAGGAACTTGTCGGCCAGGGCGACATCACCGTCAACGCGATCTCGCCTGCCGTCATCGCCACGCCGATCCTCGCCGGCATGCCCCAATCGACGGTCGATTACATGGTCTCGAAGATCCCGATGGGCCGAGTCGGCAAACCCGAGGAAGTCGCCGCCCTGGTGCACTTCCTCGCCAGTGCCGAGGCGAGCTTCACGACGGGCCAATGCTACGATATCTCGGGGGGAAGGGCGACGTATTAGTAAGTAGTCCGTGGTCCGTAGTCCTTGGCAAAATCCAATTGCCGAATGATCTGAGTGATTTTGCCAAGGACCACGGACTACGGACTACGGACCCATCCAAGCGTTCATATAATACGCCTTCCGTTTCAGAAATCTATCGAAAGAGTATCTCCATCATGAAGATCGGTATCGCGGGTTTTTCTGGGTCCGGCAAGAGCACCGTGTTTGAATGGCTGACCGGCGAAAAACCCGATCCCGCGCGCATGCAGCAAGGCCAAGTCGGCAACCCCGCAGTTCCCGATCCACGGCTTGATTTCCTGGCGTCGCTCTTCAATCCGAAGAAGACAACCTTCACACGCATGGAACTGCTCGACACGCCTGGCTTGCACCCTTCCGAGCGTCGCGACAATCCGCGCCGACTGGCAATCCTCCGCGACGCCGGCGGGTTGCTCGTCGTGCTCAACGGATTCTCCGGCGAGAATCTCGCCGACACCTTGCGCCGATTCCGCGAGGAATTGCTATTCGCCGATCTCGAGGTCATCACCAATCGCATAGACAAGGTCAAGGACCAGCTAAAAAAATCGAAGCCCGCGAAGCTCAAGGAGCAAGACGAACTCGAACATGCCCTGCTGACGCGCATCGCCGGCGTGCTGGAAGGCGGCCAAGGTGCATCGGCTGCGAACTTGAAAGCGGAAGAAGAAAAGATGATCCGCAGCTTCCAGCTGCTCACGCTAAAGCCCGAACTCGTGTTCGTCAACATCGGCGACGACGCCATAGGCAAACCGCTGCCCGAAGCGCTGCTCAAGCTCGCGCCCGGCGCGTTCTGTGCGCCGGCGAAATTGGAGTTGGAACTCGCGGAATTGGGCGAGGAAGATCGCAAGGCCTTCATGGCCGACCTGAACATGACCGATCTGTCGCGCGATGATACCATTCGCAAGATCTTCGCGGGTATGAATCAAATCGTGTTCTTCACCGTCGGCGAAGACGAGTGCCGATCATGGGCGATTCCGAAAGGCTCGACGGGCCCGCAAGGCGCCGGCCAAATCCACAGCGACCTCGAACGCGGCTTCGTCCGAGCCGAGGTCGTCAGCTACGCCGATTTTCAAAAACACCGCTCGATGAAAGAAGCGAAAACCCACGGCGTCTACCGCCTTGAAGGCAAGACCTACATCGTGCAGGATGGGGATATCATGCACATCCTCGCGTCAACGTGATCGTAATACCGTAGCCATCACGCTCCGCGTGATGAATTTCAAAATCTTCTCGCTTTGTCAAATATTAATCCATCACGCGGAGCGTGATGGCAACGGTAAATCCGTTCGGAGCTCTCACGAATTCGGTATCGTTTCGGGCGGCACTTCACTCGTTGCCTCGGGGGAACTGGCCACAACCTCCGACGCTTTCACCTTCCCATCCGGCAAGTTGCCCAGTTCGTTGAAGAGATGCGCGAGCGAGACCGTCAGTTTGCGGAAGTCGCCGGAGTGCAGGCTTTCGTTGGGTGCGTGCGCGTTCGATAGTGGGTCTTCAATGCCCAGGAGCAACGCGGGAGCGCCGCCGAAGAGTTCCGCGAGCGGGCCGACGAAGCCGATGGAACCGCCGCAACCGATCGGGACGGGCTTGACGCCGAAGCCTTTCTTCAGCGCCTTGATCGCGGCGTTGAATGCCGGGCCTTCGGGGTCGGTCATCCACCATTTCACCATGCCTGCGGGTTTCACGTTCACCTTCACGCCCCACGGCGGATCCTTGACGAGCAATGCCTTGATCTGCTCGTAAACCTCTTCCGGTTCCTGATCGGGCACGATTCGGCAGCTGATGATTGCTTGAGCCGTCGGCAGCACCTGATTCGACGCGCTCTTGATCGAACTGGCTTCCTGCGCGATGACGGTGATCGACGGTTTGCGCCAGGTTGCTTCGTGCGGATGGGTGTTGGTCTCGAGTGCGAACTCCACGCCTTCGAGCACGCCGAGGTCGCTGCGCCAGGTGGCGTCGTTGCCGGGCAGCTTGCGGAAGGCGCGTTTTTCGTTGCCCGTGAGTTTACGGACTTTGTCGTATAGGCCGGGAACCGGAATCTTCTTGTGGTTCCAATAGAGCCGCGAAAGGATGACGTTGAGCGCGATGACGGCATCCGCCAGCCAACCGCCCGAGGTGCCGCTGTGCACCGGTTTGCTTGCGCTTTGCACTTCGACATGTAGGCCGACGATTCCGCGCAGCGAGTAGGTGATGCACGGCAACCCGACCTCGACATTGCCAGTATCGCACACCACGATGACGTCGGACATCAGGCGATCTTTATTCTCGGCAAAGAACCCCTGGAGATTGCTCGATCCGACTTCTTCCTCGCCCTCGACGAGCATCTTGACGTTCACCGGCAAGCTGCCCGTAGTCTTGAGAAATGACGCGATCGCGCCAAGCTGGGTGACGATGGCGCCTTTGTCGTCGGCAGCGCCTCGGCCGTAAAGCCTGCCGTCTCGCGGGGTCAGCGTCCACGGGTCGGACAGCCAGTCCTGCACGTAGTTGATTGGCTGCACGTCGTGATGGGCGTAGAGAAATACGGTCGGCTTGCCTGGAGCGCCGAGCCATTCGCCGTAGCTGTAGGGATTCGAGTTGCCTGTTTTGAGAACTTGCACATTGTTCAGGCCGGCGCTGCGCATGAGTTCGCAGGTAAGCTCGGCACATTGCGTGATCTGTGATTGATGCTCGCCATCCGTGCTGATGCTGGGAATGGCGACGAGCTTGCCAAGATCGGCGATCAGGGCGTCGTCGTTCTCTTCGAGCCAGGTCTGATTTTTCTTCATCGATCTACTCCGCGCTTGGGTTTGGTTAATGCATCTAGCTTATACATGCCGCCCAATTTGGCGCGGGCGTTTCGTCTGGACAGAGTGTGGTGATTTGGTATTTTCGTGCGTTCCGCTCATGGCGAATCGGGACGCAGTCATCCCAAGGAGGCGAACATGCGGCGAGTGATGGCGATGATGCTGATGGCGTGCGTCGGTTGCATACCGCTGGAGACGCTGCCGAGCGATCCGCCCACGTTACAAGTTGCCGACATGCCGTTCGCCGAGGCCAAGAAGCCGATGCCTCGCCGGGCCAGTTACGCGCCGGCGTCGCGGGATGTGTCCTATCGCGTGGAATTAATGAGGGCCAAACTGATCAACGCAAACCCGCAGCTGGGGCTGAGTCCAAACGTGACCGCGATCGCATCCAACGATCCGGAAGTATTCCATACAACATTGCAGCAAATGTTCATTACCGACGCGATGGTTCGGCAATGCCCGAGCGACGGAAATCTCGCAGCCGTGCTCGCGTATCAGCTTGGTCGAATGGTCGCGGAACGCGAAACTGCCGTCGCCGATCAGATTCGGCAACCCGAACGGCTGCCCCCCATCAGTCTGCCGATCGGAAACGTGACGGATTCCCGCGAGGCAGACCCGCTGCGGCAAATTGAGTTAGGCCGGTATGAACTGCAATTTCCAAAAGTGGCAGCCAAAAAACTCCCACCGCCCAATCCGCATCAGGTCGCGCGGGAGATCCTCGAACGCTCCAGTTTCCAGCGCACGGAGCTCGACGCCGCGCTTCCTCTGCTGCAGTCGGCTGGCCGATATTCCGCAAATGAAATGCAATTCAAGGGCGGCTGGAAGCAGAATGAATGGACGGCGCCATGATTCATCCGGCAGGACCAACGATGTTTGCCGATTTATTTCTTCAATCCAAGGAATAGTCCGCCGAAGACGCCTCCGAAAAGGAGAAACACGATGCAGAACATGAATAGGCCGAAAAGCATAATCGCGCCAACGAAGATGGCAGCGGGAAGAAGCCACCATTTCGACGGCTTCTTTGGTTTTTCCGGTTCCGTACGCAGCATGGGCGGCAGTTGGTTGTCGTCGAATTCATCCGGATCGGCGCCTTCGTTCTCTGCTTCCCACTCCTTCAGTTCCTTTTTACGATAGCGTTTCAATGCCTCGCGAAATTCTTCACCAACATGCCGCATCCATACGCCGACTTTGTCGAAATCGTCTGCCCGGACTCGGATCGGCCAGGCTGAATGTTCGCCGCACAGCGGAATCGTCGATTTGCGTGTCACGCGGTAATTCTTCATGTCCTCGTATCGGCTCGTTTCGAACCGCTGCTCGCGCCATTCGATTTCCTTGGAGCCACAATACATGCAACACGCGGGCAGATCCTGGCGGTCGAGTTCGTCCCACCAGAAGAAGATGTCATCGAGCACGACTTCGTCGTTCTTTTTCGCGCGGGCCATGGAGAATCCCCAAAGCAATCGGCAGTGCACAGGGAAGTACCATCCAATTGTATTTCGCGCGGACGGAAAAGGTGAACCTGGAGTCGGATCGGTGTCGATTCAATCCTTCAGTATCGTAATCCGCACTGCAACCGTACCGGATCTCCGATATACTAAACTGCACGGGTAGAACACTGCGTCAAAGGAAACAATTGCCATGTCCGCGATGACAATGACCGAAAAGATCCTCGCCCGCCACGCCAACAAGGCCGCCGTGGTTCCGGGTGACAATATCTGGGTGGATACCGACATCCTCATGACGCACGACGTCTGCGGGCCAGGCACGATTGGCGTATTCAAGCAGCACTTCGGCAAAGACGCAAAGGTCTGGGATCGCGAGAAGGTCGTCATCATCCCCGATCACTACATCTTCACGACCGACAAACTCGCCAACCGCAATGTGGATGTCTTGCGCCAGTTCGTCAAGGAACAGAATCTGCCTTACTACTACGACGTCGGCACGAAGGATTACAAGGGCGTCTGCCATATTGCTCTGCCCGAGGAAGGCCACACCCGGCCCGGCGAAGTGCTGTTCGGCACCGACAGCCATACTTGCACGGCTGGCGCGTTCGGCGAATTCGCCACGGGCATTGGCAATACCGACGCGGGCTTCGTATTGGGCACGGGCAAGCTCTGGGTCAAAGTCCCGCCGACCATGCGGTTCGTCTTTCACGGCGATTTGCCGCCCTACCTGATGGCGAAGGACCTGATTCTCGCGGTCATCGGCGATATCGGTTGCGACGGCGCGACCTACAAGGCGATGGAGTTCGACGGCGATGGCGTTTTCGCTCTCAACATCGAAGAACGCATGACACTGTGCAACATGGTCATCGAGGCCGGCGGCAAGAACGGCGTCATCGCGCCGGACAAGCTCACGCTCGACTACGTGAATTCTCGTAATAAGCACAAAAAGCCGTTCGAGGTCGTCAAGACCGAACCCGGCGCCAAGTTCTGCCATGAAAAAGTGTACGACGTGCGCAAACTCGAACCGGTCATCGCCAAGCCGCACAGCCCCGACAACAAGGCGCCCGTCTCCGAGGTGAAAGGCACCCGGCTTGACCGCGCTTACATCGGTTCCTGCACCGGCGGGAAGCTCACCGACTTCCGGGCGGCGGCGGGAATCCTGAATGGCCGAAGCGTGAAGATCGATACTTTCGTCGTGCCTGCCACAAGCGAGATCGCTGCCGGGCTGAAGACCGAATCGATCGCGGGAACGTCGCTGGAGCAGATCTTCCTCAACGCCGGCGCCAAGATCGGCGAGCCTTCATGTGCAGCATGTTTGGGCGGTCCGAGCGATACGTTTGGCCGGCTGAACACGCCCATCAGCTGCATTAGCACGACGAACCGTAACTTCCCAGGCCGCATGGGCCACAAGGAGGCGAAAGTGTTCCTGGCCAGCCCGCTGACGGTTGCTGCCAGCGCGCTGACGGGCACGATCGCCGACCCACGGGACTGCTTGCAGTAGAAGAATGTCGGTAGCAAAAAAAACACCCCGCTGAAAATCGCGGGGGGGTTTATTGATTTGCATGGATCATCGCGTTTTCACGTCGATCGGGCTGCCGAACATGTCGGCCACGGCGACAGTCAACGGTCCCGGCGGCTTCAGGCCGACCGTCGATTGCACCATCTCAAACGCCAGCAAGCCGACCAGGAACATGATGATCACGCAGGGAACCATGAAGATTACGGGCATCGCGCCCCACGGCGCGGCCGGCACGAGCTGAGCCTTGACGACAACTTCCTTTTCGGTCGCGGCCTCCTCGTCGGCATCGACATCGACGTCCACATCGTCGGAAGCCCCATCGGCATCGAGATCCGCGAAATCGCTGCTCTCTTCGTCTACTTCTACATCATCAACGACCGCAGCATCGGGATCGATTTCCGTATCCGCGTCGACGTCTTCTTCATCCAGCGCCACGACCTGACTGCCGCTCTCTTCTTCCTGGGCGAGTTCGGAGTCATCGAGCGCGATGTCGAAATCGGAGCTTTCTAGCTCCGAATCGGCAACGGTCGGGTCGTCGCCGTCCTCGAGCGCGGGAACGTCGAAATCGGTTTCGAAGATCTCGTCCGGGTCGCCTTCGTCAGCGGCTGGCGCTTGCTTTTTCTTCTTCGATTTGACTTGCGGCGCCGGTTCGTCGTCGGTGGGGAGGTTTCCGCTATCGTCGAGCGTGAGCTCAAATTCGCTGTCGGAATCGCCGCCCTGCGTGCTCAACCCGCCTTCGCCAGACCCTTCGAGATTGAGTTCAAAATCGCTATCTCCCGCGTCGGTAGCCGAGCTGGAGAGACTGCCTTCGCCTGACCCCTCGAGGTTGAGCTCGAAGTCGTCGCTTTCCTCCGCGGCAGGTTCCGGCGCGCGTTGCCGTTTGCTCTTCGTCTGGACTGGAGCGGCGTCTTCGTCGGCCTCGAGGCTGAGGTCGAAATCGCTATCGCCGTCGAGCGGGCTGGATTCGCCTGGCCTTGGCGTCGCCTGGGAGTGAATCTCGAAGCCGCTGTCGGAATCATCGGAGACGTTGAGCTCGAAGCTGCTTTCGGAATCGTCGGCGGAGTACGACGGTTCCGGTTTCGGCGTCGCATGGGCGTCGATTTCGAATTCGCTGTCGGAGTCATCGGCGGCGACCGAGCGTTCCGGCCTCGGCGTGGGCTGAGCACTGATCTCGAAGTTGCTATCGGAATCATCGGCAGATTCGTTGAGCACGGGCCTGGGCGTCGCGTCAACTTCCAGGCTCAAGTCAAAGTCAACATTGGCCTCGGCATCGTATTCGGTTTGCTCGGATTGTTCGAGGGAGAGTCCCTCGTCGTGCGGGCTGTCGAGCGCAATTCCGCTGGTAGAGCTGGTGAGTTCAAAGTTTTCCTGGTCGAGGACTTGCTCATTTTCGTCGCCGATCTCGAGGCTGAGATCGCCGCCGTCTTCCTCGACCAGCGCCGTGCCGTCGCCGTCGTTGCCGCCGACTTCGATACTGAAGTCGCTGCTGTCGTCGAGGGGCGGTTGCGGCTGAAGATCGAAATCGCTGCTGCCATCCTGGGTTTGAAGCGAGTCGATTTCGAAGTCGCTGCTATCGCTGGTGTTCTTTTTGGAGACCGGAGTCTTGGGCCCGGCGCCTTTTTTCAATCCGGCTGGCAACTCAAGGTCGGAATCTGAAAGTTCAAAGGGAGACGACGTCGGGAGCTTCAGCTCGGACTTCGGTTTGAACTTCGTGGGAGACTGGTTCTTTTCCTTCTCCATCTGCTTGAGGATTTCTTCGTCGAGGTTGATCTCCTCGGTGAGCATCATGCTGCCTTCGCCGGAGTCGGCGGGAAGCTTGACCTTGTCGAGACGGACATTGCTATCGTTTCCGCCCGGACCTGGACCCATGCCGAGCGCGACTTCGTCCGACGCGCCCAATAGCTTTACGTCGCTGTCGCTGTCGAGGGGAATCAGGCGAATGCCGCTGTCCTGCGGTTGGGGTTGGTTCGGACTGGGCTGATGCAGTTTGGATCCGAGTTTGGACTTCCCCGGCGGTGTCGCCCCGACTGCGAGCTGAGACGCCCGGCCGGCTTTTGACGAAGGCGAATGAACCCCCGTTCGCGGCTTGGGATCGGATGCGATTTTAACGTTGCTGTCGGCGGGGCGGCCTTCTTTCTCCGGTTGCACGCTGAAAGTCACGTCGCTGCCGTCGGAAACGAGGCGGACGTCGCTATCGCTACCAGCAGGAGGCGTGGACTTCTTGCCGCTCTTGCCTCCCGCGAGCTTGCTTTTCTTGCCGCTGGCCGGGCCAAGCAGGTCGATGCCGAAGTCGGCATCGTCGTTTCCTGCGTCAAAATCGAATTCGAAGACGTCGGGCGCGTCTTTCTTACCGGGCGTTTTCGGAGCGGCGACGGATTTTTTGGAGCCGGACGGCGGGGTAGCCGACGATTTCGGCGGTTCGAGCGACATATCGCCTAGAGCGAGGTCGGGGTCGCTTGCGCTGCCGCGAATGCGTGCGAGTTCCTGGACATCCTGAATGCGAAAGCGCAGTGTACCGCGGTCCTGGAAAGAGCGAATTTGGCCTTTCTGGGCCATCTGCTTCAATTCATCGGCAGGCATCATGAGAACCTGCGCTGCCTCTTGGAGCGTGTAATAGCCTTGAACCATTGGGACACTCATCCCTTTTCGTTGCTTGGCGACGGATCACATTGCCGGGATTATCGACGCAGCTGGAACAACACGCGCATCTCCTTTATTCTATCAGTATCGAAACCAGGGCGGAAGAGCATAACCCGAAGACGGGACCAATTTGCTCGTTCCCCGGCCGATTGGGAAAGTCGTACCGATTTTGCGGGCTGTTTTCCGTGGGGTCGCTGCCGGAGTCTGCTCTCGGAAGTGGTATTGACGATGAGGCAAATTGGTCGATGCGGTTGGTATTTGTGAGATGCGTCAGCTATTCCGTCCTATTGAATTTTCCCGATTTGAGTTTTCCGCTTGCGGCTTAGCGCTCAACAGGGCACCATGCTGAGCGCTAAGCCGCAAGCGGCAGACACGGAGTTTTTTTGTGACTGAGCGCTACCGCCCGATGCCTGGCACGTCGAGGCTTTTTTCGAAGAAACCGAAACGTCCGGTGTGGCCATGCCCGAGGATGAGCAGACGGTAGCTTGCCTGGCCGGCGGCGAGATCGAAGTGAACCTGCCCGCGCCCTTCGGGGAGCCACAGCGAAGGATGCCAAAGGAGCGTGTCGAAGGCCAATTCGGGGCTGTATTCGTAAGCGAACTCCGGCGAGCGCCGACGATTGTCCGCGACTTTCGGCGCGCCCGGCGGGGATATTGGCGGTTGCGTCTTCTCAGCGACCTTCTTCTCGGGACTTCCCTTGGCAACTGGTACGGCGCCTTTTTTCGCGTCGAGCTTCGCAGCCTCGGATTCGCGGATTCCGCCGCGTGCCTGATTGAGACGATCGGTCCATTGAAGATTGCGCAGAACGCGCTGCTGGTCTTGCTTCTTATCGACTGCGATCGTTCCGTCACGCATGGCAAGGGCTTTCGAGACGTTGTGCATATTGGAATAGACCCTCGTCTGGGCTAGCGCTTGAATCTCGGCTTTTTGCTGCTCGTGCCGTTTTTCGGGAGCGGCCATCGCGAAGACGCCGACGATTTGGCGATCGCGCACGGCGTGCTGGGCCGGCATCCTCATGGCGTTCTCGAGTTTTTGCGCGACATCAAATAACGGCAGCGGGCCCACGGCTTGTTCCGTATTCGTGGATCCGAAACTGAGACTGTTTCGCCCGATGACGATGAGGACGATGCATGCGACGAGCGAACCAAAGGCCGTGCCAAATAATGCGGTCGCGGGGCGCTGGGTGCGGGCGATGCGAATCGTGCCGACGATCATCAGAATCAGGCTGAGCGCCAGGCAACCGACGACGACGGCGCCAAAGGCGATGCCGATGCGTTCCCGAACGCTGGCCTCGAACAGTGAAAGATTGGCGAGGGCGAGGTTGACCTGAGCCACGGCTTGATCGCGATGACCTTCCAACTCGTTCTTTTCCATGAATGCGCTCTTGTGGATCGGCGTCAGCGCGGCGACCAGCGCCATTTCGGTTTGATCGGCCAGGACCGTGAGCGGCGTGTTTTCCGTGCTGAATACGATCCCTCGCACGCCGAATTCGGCAGCCTCGGCTGGCACTTCCTGTTTCCAGCGACGCCAGCCGTGCGTTCCCAGGAACCGTTCCAAGGCTCGAATCGACTCGGAAGAATCGTTGACGACGAGTTGTACGTCTTCCAGGTCGGCGCCCGTGCGGACCTCGTTGAATAGCTGGAAATGGGCGGCAAGACCGCGGGGACGGTTCTGGAAGCGGCCGTCCACGACACAGGCCAACAGATACGCCGGTGTGTGTCGATCTTTTTCATCCAGCGTCTCGATGTTGGCCTTGACGCGCCGGCCTTCCTGGAATTGCTGAGCGTTCAATGCGGCACGGATTTTCATTCCCTGCGCAGCCGCACGAAACACAAGCCGCTCGGCCACGGGCCTGAGTCTGAGGTCCGGAGGCGGCGCTCTTGCACCTTTCTCGCCGCCCAGAACGACTTCGTACGCCATCACGCGGACCATGCCAAACGCCTCGGCGGTCGGTTGCAGCGTCACTTCGGTGGAACCTGGCTTGGCATCGATCCAGCGTTGATCGACGATTTGGCCTCGGCATTCAGCCACGATCAAGAGCTTGCGATCGACGCCTCGATGACGCAGGCGAACGTGGATCGGATCACCCTGGCGTCCGACGGCACTTGGCACATGCAACACCAGACCCTCAAGCTGGATGGGCAGCTTGGCGAATGGATCGCTCAACTCCTCCACCTTGATCGGCGTGGTCAGGCGAACCGTGTACTTTTCCTTGACATCTGGCACGAATTCGAAGTATCCCAGGCCATTTTCATAGTGCGAGTCGATGACGCCTTTTTCGTGCAAGACGATGAGGCTGCCCTCACCCTGCACGGATTGGCCGGATTTCGAACGGACGCGGTAGAAGACGCGATTCTTGACCTTGGCGATCAGGTCGCCGCCCTCGGGGAAGAAATCGACTGCGAAATCGGTCGGGGCGATCGGCAGGTCAGCTTTGATTTCGCGCTTTTCTTTGCCGGCGCCGAACTGAATCACGATCGGCAGTCGGCTCACGCCGGGCGGCAGGTTCTTGGGTACAGGGATTTGAAACCGTCCCGTGATATTGGAGAGGTTGGCGTTGCCCTGAGCTTTCGCCGTCTGTGCAGCGCCCATCATCCCGCCGCCGCCGGCGTTGGGACTGCCAGGGGCCACCCGCATGGCTTGCTCTTGATACGGCTGAATCACGACGGCAACCGGCGCGGCCTGGCCAAGCTGCACCTGCGCGTTTGCCGGTAGTTTTTTGGGGGTCGATCGCAGGAATCCGCTTGCGATTTCGCCCGGTAGAAAGCGGTCCACGTCGAACTGGACATCGGGAACATCCGTTTCGCGCAGCACGTCGATCGCAGAGGTCGCCGCCTGCACGATGTCTTTGCCCGGGTCAACCGGCTGGACGCGGATCGAGTACTTGCCGGCAACGTAGTTTTCTTCAAGCGCAAATTCCGCCGCCAATGTGCCGCCCGCCCCAGTACGGGCCTGGGTCGATCGCACGACCTTGCCCGCTGGATCGACGAGATCGAGGCGAAGTGGAATCGCGTGTTCCGGCGGGTGCAAGCTATAACGGTCCAGAAGCAAAGCCCGGCAGAACAGAACATCGGGGATCGCATAGACTGATTTATTGGTGTCGATTCGGGCGACAAAACTTGGAGCGGCGAGACGAATCGCCTCTTCCACGACGGCGACGCCCTCGGTGGTGCGAGCTTCCACGACGATTTTCAACTCGCCCGCCGTCTTGGCAAGACCTGGGTCGATCTCGATGCGGGCCGGTCCGTTGACATCGGTCTGCGAATGCAGCATCTGCAGGGTTTGGGCCTTCCCCGCTTTCTCGTCGATCAGCTTCACGCGAAGGTCGGCGGCGGACAGCTTACCGTCCGTCGAGCGCACGGAAACTTGAATGTGGCCTCGCGCATTCGGCTGGAACGTCGTCGGCCCGACGACATGCAAATGCGGGCCAATCTTGCTCCGCGCCTCGCGCGTGGCGGACTGTTGCAGGGCAGCATATTTAGCAGGCAGCGCGGCATAGGCCGAATCGAGATCGCGGAGATTTTTCCGCGCCTGAGTCAGCATGCGCTGATGGCTTGCGAGGAAATGATTGTAATAGGAGACGCCCGCCGACACTATGACGAATATCGCTGCCGCAGCCGACCAGATCACCCAGGACCGAGACCACAATGATCGTCGCGGCGCAACGGGCGGTTCGGCCGCGGGTTGCGTGTTCTGTGCGGCCGGCGAAAGTGCTGCTGGCTCGTCCTTCGGCGCGGTAAACTCAGGCACGTGCGGAACGGCGTGGGCGGCGTGTTTCAACAAACTCTGCTGGCTTCGAGCGACGGCAAGCTCGGCTGCGCATGCCGGGCAGGCACGCAGGTGCGCATCGAACTCCGCCCGTTCGGCTTCGTCCAACAGGTCGTACAGGTAATCGAGCAGTTGTTCTCGACACGATTCGCAAGGTAGCATAGTCATCACGGTTCTTTCAGCACACGGCGTAGTTTCTGCAAGGCGGAACGCATCTGGGTCTTGACCGTCCCCACCGGTGTTCGCCGCATGTCTGCTATTTCCTCATACGTCAAATCGCCATTCTGACGCAAAAGGAATACCTCTTTTTCCTCGTTCCGAAGCTCCATCAGCGCCTTACGCAGGCGCTCCATCAACTCTTTGTTGACCAGCGTGTCTCCAGGCGTGATCGCCACGCCTGGCGATTCGGGCGGCGGATTGTCGCCGAACGGCTTGGCTCGGCGGCGCCAGGCGTTTCGCTGGAGATCCTTGGCGGCGTTGATCCCGACCCGGAATATCCAGGCCCGCAGATTTTTTACATCGGTCAATGAGTCTCGCGTTCGCCAGCATTTAATGAACACCTCCTGGGCCACGTCTTGGGCGTCATCCTGATTGCCCAGGACATAGTACAACGTGCTGACGAGTTCCGTGCGCATCCCATTGAACGCGCCCACGAAGTCCGCATCGGTATCCATAACGGCTCCGTCGGACTCCGCATCACGCTGCTTTTCCCGGGTGCTCACCGCAAGTTCACTCATACCCTCATCCTACTAGACGAATCCGGATGGCAATCCGATTGCGACTTTTTTTCGCAGGTTGTTCATCGTTCCTTGAGGATGACAGCGCCTGGCGATTGAAACGCGATCCAGGCGGCGGAATCGGAAAGTTCGATGCGAGGCTGCGATGGCTTCGACGTGAAGGCGGGATCTTCCGTGTTGAGCAATATGTCCCACGACAGCCCTTTCAGGAATGCATGGCCTTGTAAATCGACTTCGGCTTTCGAATCGAGATTGATGACGATCAATAACGTCGGCTCGGACGCAGCGGTTCGTTTCAGCAGCAACAGTCCGTTCGGCATCGCTTCAATTGCGTAATCGTCGCGACCAGCGGCGCGGAGTGCAGGCTCGCTGCGACGCAACCCTACCAGCGCCTGAACCAGGCGGAGGGTGCCGGCGTGCGGGTCACGCTCGCGCTCGCCCCAATCGAGACGGCTGCGCAGAAACGTGGATTCCGCCTGCGGGTCGGGAATCCGTTCACGCGCGGCCGGATCGGAGAATGCCGAAAAGTGGCGAAATTCCTTGCGTCGGCCTTCCGTCACCAGTTTGCCAAGCTCCTCGTTATGGTCGGTAAAGAACTGAAACGGCGCACTGGTCGCCCACTCCTGGCCCATGAACAGCATCGGCGTCTGGGGCGCACACAAAAGCAAAACCGTCGCCGCTCGGTAGGCAGCCAGGTCCACTTGATGATGCAAGCGATCTCCCATGGCGCGATTGCCTATTTGGTCATGATTCTGCACACAGATGACGAATGCCTCCGCCGGCAACTCCGATCCATCGCTGCCGCGCGGTTCGTCGAGGTGGGCGGAATGTTGTCCCGTGAAAAACCAGCCTTGTCGAACCGTGGCAGCGAGATCCTCGGAGGAACCCGTGAAATCGCTGTAGTAGCCTTCATGATCGCCAGCCAAATGCCTGCGAACGTGATGGTGAAAATCGTCCGCCCACACGCCGTCGAGCCCGAATCCGCCGTCTCGCACTGGTTTCATCATGTAAGCAAGATTGCGATGATCCTCGGCAATGAGCAGCACGTTCCGCCCCGCGCAGCCTGCGCGTACGCGTGTCGAGAATTCCGCCAAGAAATGCCGCGGGCTGTTATCGACGATCGCATGGGTTGCATCGAGTCGCAAGCCGTCGATGTGGTACTCGTGAATCCAGTGGAGGGCATTCTCGATGAAGTAATCGCGCACGGGAAGGCTATTCTCGCCGTCGAAATTCAGCCCGGCGCCCCAGGGCGATTGATGCGTCTTGGAGAAATAGCATGGGCTGTAGAATCCCATGTAGTTGCCATCAGGACCGAAATGATTGTAGACAACGTCCAGAAAGACTGCCAATCCAAGCGAATGAGCGGCATCGACAAGCCGGCGCAGATCGTCCGGTCGGCCGTAGCAACGGGCCGGCGCGAACAGATTGACGCCGTCGTAGCCCCAATTTCGCTGCCCGGGAAAGTCAGCGACGGGCATCAGTTCGATCGCGGTCACGCCCAGCTTTACCAGATCCGGCAAGCGTTGCATGACGCCGGCGAATGTGCCCGCTGGCGTGAATGTGCCGACGTGCAACTCGTAGATGATGGCGTCCTTCATGGCGATGCCTTGCCAGCTGGCGTCGGTCCAAGCGAAGGCATGCGGGTCGATTACCTCGGAAGGGCCATGCACTCCGTCGGGTTGGAATCGCGAAGCCGGATCGGGAAAAGGGCCCTGCCCGTCCACGCGATAGCGATAACGCTGGCCGGGGCCGACGTCGGCGAGAACACCCGTAAAGAATCCGTCAGGCGATTTTGCGAGCAGACGCGGGGCGGTTGGCGCTCCATCCAGTATCACCTCGAGTGTGTTGATGACCGGCGCCCAGACGCGGAACTGCGTGCCCTCGCTCATGTGCCATGAGCCTAGAGTTCGATTCCATGGCATGTCTGGCCTCCTGTATGGGTTTCGATCTTCAATACGCGGAACAGGCGTAGGTCGAGGCGAATGGCATTGGCGGCCGAATGGCCCAGGGAGAGATTACGAGGAAATCACTTGTGACAGGGATTCATGTCTTGCTATACTATTGATTACTGCAACCGAAGCGCTGTTTCAAACGCTTTTTTGGACCATGCCTCTTCGTTAACGCGACGCGATTCATCTCCGTTCTCGCATCCGCGGTATAAGTAATCCGTTTCCATCGCTCCCTACAGGAAGGAACCGACCATGCCGGAAAACGGCGGACCAGAACCATGGGACGAACTCGCCAGGCTATCGGAAACCGGCACGCCAGAGGCATTAGCCGAGTTTATCGAGCAGCTGTCGTCCGGGGATGCGACACTGGCGATGTCGCGTCTGACGCGGGAAGCGCAGAATCGCATCCTGACGAAACTCAGTCCCGACGATGCCGCCCGGTTGCTTGGCCAGTTGCCCGACGTTCAGGCGCTTGCCTTGATCGATCAGATGCATCCAAAAACTGCCGCGGGC
Organism: uncultured Singulisphaera sp.; assembly: GCA_964484265.1. GTDB lineage: Bacteria > Planctomycetota > Planctomycetia > Gemmatales > Gemmataceae > SIAQ01. Next base: position 43,696 of record CAZAFH010000023.1, on the reverse strand, counting down.
ATCATCGACGAACTGCCCAGCGACGAGCAAGCGGATCTGATCGGCGACATGAATGCCAAGGACGCCGAGGCGATCCTTCGGGAGATGGATCCGGAGGAGGCGGCGGACGCTCGAGCATTGAGCCGATACGCCGACGACGTCGCCGGCGGGTTGATGGTGACGGAATTTCTGCGTTTTCCAGAGCAGTTTCGCGTCGCCGACGTCGTCGATGACCTGCGGACCCACGCAGACAAATATCGCGACTACGAAATACAGTACGCCTATGTGTGTGATGCCGATAAGCGATTGACTGGCGTGCTGCGCCTGCGCGATTTGCTACTCGCGGATCCCAGGCGTTCGATCGCGGAGATCATGATTCGCGAGCCGTTGTCGGTGTCGGACAAGACTCACCTCGACGAACTCGCCGATTTCTTCGATCGTCACCATTTTCTCGGCGTGCCCGTCGTCGACGCGCACGGCAAGCTCGCAGGCGTCGTGCAAAAGGGCGCTGTCGATGAGGCATGGCGCAACCGCCAGGGCAGCGATTACCTCAAGTCGCAGGGCATCGTCGGCGATGAAATCCGCACCATGCCGCTCCTGCGCCGAACGCGCAGCCGACTGGCCTGGCTGTGCGTCAATATTCTCCTCAATATCGCTGCCGCGAGCGTCATCGCAATCTTTCAGGATACGCTGCAAGCCGTCATCGCTTTGGCGATTTTCCTGCCGATCATTTCCGACATGAGCGGATGCAGCGGCAACCAGGCCGTGGCCGTCAGCCTGCGCGAACTCGCGCTTGGGTTGGTCCGCCCGCGCGACCTTTTTTACGTCTGGATGAAAGAGATATCCGTCGGCCTGATCAATGGCGTCGTGCTGGGCCTGCTCATCGCTCTCGTCGCCTGGATTTGGCATGCGAACCCATTTCTCGGCCTGGTCGTCGGCATCGCCCTCTGCTTGAACACGGTAGTGGCCGTCTCGATCGGTGGTTCCATCCCTTTGATCCTCAAGCGTCTCAAGGTCGATCCCGCCATCGCCGCGGGGCCAATTCTGACAACCATCACCGACATGTGCGGCTTCTTCTTCGTCCTGGGGCTTGCGTCCTTGTTGCTGAACTATTTGATTCGGTAAGGGAGGAATAATTTGCAACTTCCGTGTTCTGCCGCTTGCGGCTTAGCGCTCAGCAGGGCGCCCTGTTGAGCGCTAAGCCGCAAGCGGCAAACGCAAACAGCAACGTCTCAACGATCGGCGTGGTTTATAGAATGTTACTCAGCGCATCGATACCCAACTGATTCCTTCGACCCGATGGAGCGATCATGAAACCCACCGGCTTTTTCTTTTTCGCGAGCATGCTCATGGCGATTCTCGCTCCGGTCGCCAGCGCGCAAACGAAACGACCCAACGTTCTTTTTTTCGTGACCGACGATCAGCGTGCCGACACGATCGCGGCTCTGGGCAATGGCATCATCAAGACGCCGAACCTTGACAAGCTCGCGCAGCGCGGCTTCACCTTTCGCAATGCCTATTGCATGGGTTCCACGGTCGGCGCCGTCTGCAATCCGAGCCGGCATATGCTGCTGAGCGGCAAGTCGCTGTATCGCTACAAGGGAAAAGACGCCACGAACACGATGGGCGAACTGCTCCGCCGGCTGGGCTACTTCACGTTTCTCATCTCCAAGCGAGGCAACGTGGCAAACGCCTACAATGCCGCGTTTGAAATATCCGGCTATCTCGAGGACGGCAAGGAGCGCAACTCGGGGCACCACGGCCGAACCGCCTCGGACAAGACCATTGAGTTTTTGAAAAAGACCTGGAAGAAGGATCGGCCGTTCTTCGCCTATGTCGCCTTCGCCGGCCCGCACGATCCGCGCGTGGCGGCGCCGGAGTGGCTGAAACTCTACGATCGAGAAAAGCTCCCGCTGCCCAAGAATTACGCGCCGTTTCACCCGTTCAACAACGGCGACCTGCTCATCCGCGACGAACAGCTCGCCCCCTGGCCTCGCACCGAAGCCACGGTTCGCAAGCACCTGCACGATTACTACGGCTGTATCTCGTCGATCGACCATCACATCGGCCGCGTCATCGCCGCCTTGCAAGAACTCGGCGAACTGGAGAATACGATCATCATCTTCACGTCCGATCACGGCCTCGCGATCGGCAGTCACGGGTTGTTCGGCAAACAAAGCCTGTACGAGCACAGCATGAAGTCGCCGCTCATCTTCGCCGGGCCTGGCATTCCAAAGGGCCAAAGTGATGCGTTCGCTTACCTCTTCGACATCTTCCCAACCACGGTCGAACTCATCGGCGGCAAAATGCCTGCGGGGCTCGATGGCAAGAGCCTCGCGCCCGTAATGCAAGGGAAGCAGAGGAGCGTGCGCGACACCGTCTTTCTCGCCTACCGCGACGTGCAACGAGCCGTCCGCAAGGAAGACTGGAAATTGATTCGCTATCCCAAGGTCGATTTCAATCAGCTCTTCAATTTGGCCGACGACCCCGACGAAATGAAAAACCTCGCAGCCGACCCCGCCCAGGCGAAACGAGTGCGCGAGATGATGGATTTGCTGGGCCAGCAGCAAAAGCTCTACGACGATCCGTCGCCATTGATCGTCGCCAACCCGTCGCCCGCCAAGGTGGACATTTCGTATTTCATGAAGGGAAAAGCGAAAGCGAAAAAGAAGAAGCAGTGACGCCGAATTTCGCTTGCGGCTTGGCGCTCAGCAAGGCGCCATGCTGAGCGCCAAGCCGCAAGCGCAATCACACTTCCGGTTCCGGCGAGAAAAGCCAGGCGGCGCCGGTTAGCACGATCATCAGGGCCGCGAACGAAACCAGACCCATCATCACGGCGATGCCCACGTGCAGGCCGATCGTCGCCAGCGCGCCGAGTTTGCGCGTCAAACGCGGCCAGCAGAAAAACGGGTAGCCGATTTCGATCACGAGCGACCCGATCGCCGCCAGGATCGCCACGATCGGCCAATCCGCCATCCAGTCCATGTCGAACATGCGGTACTCGGGAAACTGCGCCGCCCGGAAGATGACGTTCCCATCCCACCACTGGTACGGCGGCGTCATCGCCTTTTCGATGCCCGAACTGAAGTAAACCACGCACATGTGAATCTGAAATACCCGCAACGCCAGACGCGCCGACCAGTCCGGCGTCGTCGAGGCTCGGCCGTACATCACGTCGAGCGACCAGGCGTGGCCTGCCGGAAACCAGATCAGGTAGAACAAGAAAATATGCGCGAAATCATCGACACCATACAGCGACGATCGGCCACTCATCATCAGCGTCAGATGCGTCAGCCAGGCGATGCCGGCGGCGATTCGCGTATGCCAGCCCAATGCCAAGGCCGACAGCCCGGCGACGTAAAGCAGAAACAGAAAGCGGACGCAATGAGCTTCGCTGACGCCCAGCGGCGCCAGCAACTCCACCAGCCAGCGGACGCGCGGCACTCCGGGGATGATCATCGTTTCGTTGATCCACCATTGCACGACGCCTTGCGTCGGCGCAAACAGTCCCATGACGTTGCTGGCGAGAGCCAGAGCCTGGCAGAGCAGCACGCACGCCAGGCCAATCCGAAGGGCGGCGAGCGGCCGAGCGTTCGCCGGCGCGAGGAAGAATTGCGTCACGGAATCGGTCAGTCGTTTGCCCAGCGTCGGCTGGGCGAGAGTGGTCGTCGTGTCGTTCATGGCAGTGTTTCCTGAGCGGTTTTTTCGAGGTAGTCTTTGCGAAGAAATATTTTGGGGTCCATTGGGAACCATTGTGCCCTGGCGCCGTTGCGGAATTCGTCCAGGTTCACGGGATTGTACTGCACGAAGTTGATATCCACGCGTGCCGCCTTGGGATGGCGTCCGAACATCGTCGCCGCCCAGCTAGTTGTCAATGCGTCGCCATAGTCGGCGATCATGAACGGGCTGCCCATGAAGCGCAGCTCGGCTTCGTGATTCTCGGCCGTGCTGAGCTTGTCGGTCCAGGAGTTGCCGTCGGCATCCACCAGCGTGAACTCGACCTTGCAGGTGTTGTCCACTTTCTTGAAGAAGCCGTAGCTGTTATTGGCACCGGTCATGGCGGCATACCAGCGGATCGGCAATCCCGCAGGATGACGCTCCGAGGCGACGGGGAGCTTTAATATCTCGCCGAACCCGTTGTACGTCACCAGGCCCAGATGCAAGATCGCGATCGTGAGCCAAATTTTTTGTGGTCGCGTCATGACGCTGATCCTTTCCTTTCGCGAGAGATGGGCCTATTCGGCGAAATCACTGACTTCGACAAGCTCCCCGGCTTCCGAGGTCTGCGCTTGCGAAGCGGAATAGTCGAACGCAACAAGCTGATCGGGTGCGACAACCGTCGGCACAGGAGCCGAGAAGGTCAGCCAGGAGGCCAAGAGAACAGGCAGAGCAATTATACAGGGGAGGAAATTCCGAGCCATGATGATGTCCTTTCGAGGGAGAGGTCGTTGGGTGTTTCATGGGCAGGAGTAACGCAACGACGATGCCGGGTGGAAGGCGAAGCGATTTCAATTGACGCAAGTCATTGAAAATAAAAGATATTACGACATTACACTTCGATAAATGAAACAAGGGCAGCGGCGAATTGTGTTATCGAAACGATTCGAGTGCGTTTCATATTGATTTGAGATTTGTTTAGCCGCTCGCCTTTGGCGAGCGCGGACGGGGCGTGCATTCCGACTCGCCAACAGGTCGGGCCCGAGCTCGCCAATGACGAGCGGCTACACAAAAACGAAAAAGGCCCCGGATTCTTGTTAAAATCCGAGGCCTTGGCGATTTCGCTTCCGTTTACTCATTGACGCGGTAGGTGAAGACTCCCATTTCCGTCGCCTGGTAGACTCGTTCGCCGCTGGCGTTCGGCTCGACTAGGAAGAGGTCGCTCTCGGCATTGTTCATCCATTGCCGAGTGGCGGATTTGGCCCAGATTCGGGCCTTGCTCGCGGGTATCGCGTTCGTGCCATCCTCGATCATGTACTCTTGGCCGGGCTGAAGCACGAAGCTGATCATTTGCGAATCTTTGCCCGGTGCGGCAGGGATCCATTTGCCCTGGCTGTTCATCACCAGGAAGAACTGAACCTCTTCCTTGCTGTCGTTCTTTACCAGCAGCAGCCGTTCGCTGAACACCGATGATTGAGCTTGCTCGACGACGACCGGTGCTGCGTCATACACGGGCGAGCCGTTCACGATGATGATCCCGCCGCCGCCGAATCCACCAGGAAATCCGCCGAATCCACCCGGGAAGCCGCCGCCGATGATTGGCAGGATGACCCGCACCGGTGTGATTACTTGCGTGGGCACAACTTGCGTAGGCACAACCTTCGTCGGTACGACTGCGGTCGGGACGATTTTCGTCGGCGTAACCTTGATCGGCACGACTGCAGTCGGGACCAGTTTCGTAGGCGTGACTTTAATTGGCACCACAATGGTCGGGACCACTTTCGTCGGCGTTATCTTGATCGGCACCACTGCGGTGGGCACTAGCTTGGTTGGCGTGACCTTTATCGGCACGACAGCGGTCGGGACCAGCTTCGTGGGCACCAAAGCCGTCGGTACTAATTTGGTCGGAACCAAGGCGGTTGGCACCAGTTTCGTCGGCGTGACCTTGATTGGCACGACAGCGGTCGGCACCAACTTCGTCGGCACGATGGCTGTCGGAACGAGCTTGGTCGGAACCAACGCCGTGGGAACGAGATTGGTTGGCGTGATCTTCGTGGGCAGAGGCAGAGGATTGGGGAGACCTGGCTGAAAACTCTTGCTTCCGCTGCCGCCGACGGTTTTGAAGGCGCTGTTGAAATTGCGCGAGGAACCAGATTTTTTGTTAGAGGCCAACAAACTGTCGCCTTTGCAGAGGCCGACCGCAACCACGGCCGCCAGGATCATGCTGAACTTCTTCATGGTTTTCTCCTTGCTGTCTATCAGCAATCGGGTGTAGGTTTCTTTTGGGCTGCGTAGCCCTTTACTGATGAATTGAAAACGCAACGGCCGTGCCATTGCTAGACAGATGCAGAAATAATCAGCGCAATATGTTGATAAATATAACGTTATGACTGAGAAATGTGAGATGTGAGACCGTCGCAAAGACTCCCAAGCGCAATCAAATTGATATATTCCAAATCACATTGATACAAATCATTCGACCACGTATCAAGCAGACGAGACCGCTGCGGAACGTCAGCAGAAAATACCCCTGACTGCCGGAATTGTTCTCAGGACGAGTGAATTCGAATCCCAACCTGAGTTTTGGTTTTTGACTGAGAAAACGATGAGCCTGCAGCGGCGAACGGCGACTCACGCCCTGCCGTACCCAGATCATTCACCACAGAGAGCACGGAGATCACGGAGAAATACGAAGAGATTGGAAAGAAAGGAGTTACGACAATGAAAGCGCCGCCGTGTAATTTTCAAGGTGTTTTCATCGATCTTTCGTATTCCTTTTAATTTCCTCGCTCTGTGTTCTCTGTGCTCTCTGTGGTGAATAATACGGGCTAATTCTTTATGAGAATCGATCCTCAGCCTTGGCAACGGTGTTGAATTTTCAGAACGAAGCGCTGGCATTCATCGCGGTTTAATCGCTTTCTCGTTAGGATCAAAAAAGAAGAAGCGCTCTCTCGTTTGTTTCGATTTTCAGGACGGGATAAAATGGAAACTCCTCGACTGCCAGCGAATGCTTCCTGCCGCCTACTGGTCATTTTTCTCTTCCTGGGTCTTGCCGACTTTTTCCTGACTTGGAAACTACTAACGCTCCAGGACAGCGACGTCATCGAAAGCAATCCCCTCGCCGCCGCGGTTTTGAACTCGGCGGGTTGGGTCGGCCTAGGATGTTTCAAGCTAACGCTGATGCTCTTGATTTATGGTTTGGCGATGCTGATCGAACGCCGACGGGCCTTTGGCGGATACTTTATCTTGGTTTTTGGTTGCGGCGTTCAGGCGTCAATCGTTATCACCAGCATCTTTATGTTTGCCGAGAAACGGTCGTCGCCGGAAACGGCTCAAACTCGGCTGCATAATGGCATCGTCGAACGATCAACGTTGCCGACGGCCAGCATCTTTTTGCTCGGAAAGCCAAGCGTTCAAGTCGAGCTTGGCCTTACGTCTGCTCAGGTCGCCGAGTTCGCTGGGCTGATTAAGGAACGACAGGATATTTGCCGTCTGATGTTGTCAGAGAACCTTGAGGATTGGCAGAATCGATTGAGCAATCTGACGGTTCGTGAACAAACATTCGTTTTTCAGGATCTCCGTCCGGAACAGTTCAAGCGTCTCCAACAAATCTGTTGGCAGTACCGCGGAAGTCTAACCGTTTGCGATCTGGAATTCTCCGGTGATTTTGATCTCAATTCCGATCAAATCGAGCTCATTCAGCCGCTCGTCGACAAAGCCAGTCATTTGTTGCTGGACGGGAAAAATGCCAACGTGAACGCGGCAGATTCACATCGCGAGATCACACGAATCAAGACGACGATTTGGTCTGCCTTGACCGATCGCCAACGTGAAGTTTGGAAATCGATAGCAGGACCGGCGTTTGTACTCGATGACGATCCCTCCCTCAGAGTTGCGAACGAGAGCGACCAAGATCCTTTGCGTCGTTTGGCGAATGGGGCAGAATTAGCGGCAGGAAGTCGCCTTCAAGTCGTTCCGGCAATCATTATAGGCGACACCGGGACCATTTCCTTCGCCCTGCTGCGAGATAATCTCGCGATCCACAATGCACACCGCCGAATTCACGCTGAGAGCGAAGACGGATGGCGCGTCTCTGCAAATCTTGATGCCAACGATAATTCGCAGGTAAGAGTTGGTAGTGCCGCGTTCTCCGGTTCCGGCACTCATGGTTGGTGGACTCCATCGGCCGAGTAGTGTTATTGCCGGGTGCCGTCTTCTCAACCTGACTTCGAGGGGCTGTTTTGTCGGAAGTGGATCTTGCACCGGATTCTCAATTCGTTTTTCCAACTTGCCCGTCTGATCGATACACTTTAGGCAACCGCACCGAACCAATCCTTAAGATCGCCGTCAGGTGTGAGAAGCCGAATGTTCATCAGACCTGTCTCGTCTCGATGCCTGCTCGGATTTATTTTCGCCGCGCTTCTATTTCAGTATCTCCGTGCGGACGATGGTCCGAGTTTTCCGCCTTATCCGCGACTCGCGACGACAGCGGCCGAGCTGGCCAAACTACGCGAATCGGAACAGCGCAAAACCCAAGCAGTCCGCACGGCCGAGGCTCGCCTCAAGAATCCCGTCACGGTGCCGACAGGCTGGGGCAACTGGGTTTTCTACTACGCTTGTCCCGATGACGCCAGCCAGTTGCACGCGCTCAACGAAACGGAACACCAGTGTCCGCGCTGCAAAAAAGTGTTCAAAGATGAACGCATCGTGGCGGCCTACCGCACCCTGCTGCACGATAAGGCCAACATCGCCGCGTTAGAGCTTGGCTGGGGTTACGCGCTCTCCGGAGACGAACGATTCGCCCGCGAGGTTCGGCGAATCTTGCTGAAGTACGCCGACGATTATCCCGGCTATCCCGCGCGAAAAGATCGCTGGGACCGCACCGGCTTCTTCGCTCAACTCGGCGGCAGACGCTACTCGCAAAGTCTGGATGAAGCCGTCGGGATCATCAAGCTCGCCAAGGCCTATGACCTGACGCGCTCCGCTGTCGTCTGGACCGCCAAGGACCGCGAGCATGTCGAGAAGAATTTCTTCAGCCTGACGGCTGCCACGCTGCTCTACGCCAATCGCGACATCAACAATCACCAAACCTGGTACAACGCCGGGCTGATGGCGATCGCATCCGTCCTCGGCGACAAGGAACTCGTCAACAAGGTGCTCACCATGCGCGGCGGCTTTTACGATCAGCTCAAGCGATCCGTGGGCTCCGACGGCCTATGGTACGAAGGCACGATGGCGTACCACAACTACGCGCTCCAGGCGATGATCGAAATCGTGGATGCCGGCCGACGCCTGAATCTTCCACTGCACAAAGAGACAAGGTTCCGCAAGATGATCGAGGCGCCGCTGCAATGCGCCTACCCGAATGGCCAATTCCCGGCGATGAATGACAGCGATCAGGCCTACGTGAGCAGTTTCAATGCCGCCTTCCTCTGGGCCTGGGAAGTGTACCGCGAACCCGTCTTCGCACAGGCCTACGCAGGAGGCAACCTCGCCAAGTTGAAGCCGTTGCTTGGCCCGGACGCCAAGGTCGAGCCATTTCTCGAAACGCGGTCGATCAACCTGCCCGACGCCGGGCTGGCGATCCTGCGCCGAAGCCAAGGCGCGAATGCCGTCTGCGTCATGCTCGATCATGGACCGCACGGCGGCGCGCATGGCCATTTCGACAAGCTCAACCTGGTGCTGTTCGCCAATGGCCAGGAATGGCTGCTCGATCCCGGTCGGCTCACCTATAGCCACAAGGAATACAAGACCTGGGTCAAACACACCGCCGCCCATAACACGGTGACTCTCGGCGGTATCAGCCAAAGCGCCACCACAGGCAAGCTGATCGAGATGAAGGTCACGAACGACTACGCCGTCTGCACTGCCGAGAGCGCGGACGCCTATCCCGACGCACGCCTGCGCCGGTCTCTTTTGCTGACCGACAACGTGCTGATCGATGTCTTCGACGTGCAGTCGGCCAAGGAAACGCAGATCGACCTGCTCGCACATGCGATCAGCCAAAAGGTGCTTCCGGTCGGCGAGCGGGGAACGGGCAAAGGTGCCGTGACCGGAACGAAGGACGGCTATCCGCATCTGACAAACGGCCTGAGCTGGACGATCGCTGGGCCTTCGCAATGGGAATTCAGCGCTGGCAAGAAATCACTCCGGGTTTGGCTGGACGGCCTGCCACGCGAAGAGATCCTCACCTGCACCGGCATCGGGTACACGGTAGACGCGCGCGTCCCATGCCTGATTCGCCGCGTGCAGGGCAAACAGGCTCGCTTCATGACTGTCTACGACCTCAGCGGCGACGGCAGCTTCGTGACAGGATTGCGTCAGACAAAGAAAGATGGCGGCGAATGGACCCTCTCGACGCGCGTGGGATCGCGCCGCATCGTCGTTTCGAGCGCGGGGATTCACTGGGAATGAGCTTTCCGCTTGCCGTTTGGCGCATGTGATATTTTGGCGAGCCAGAGGCGCGATTGGCTGGAGAAACGAAATTGCCCGTCTATATTCCGCGCGGGCAGGATTGACACATAGGTGGCACAGACATTCTTTTCTGTGAGAACATCAAGCACAGACAAGAATGTCTGTGCCACCTTTCAAAGATTGTGTCAAATCGGAGTGTGCGAAGTGTATATTCTCCGGTTGCTGACGCCGTTTACGCTCCTGGCTCGAAACAGGATGAGTCTTTCGGGAACGTGATCACGACTCCGTCATCTTGCGAAACAGCGTGATAAACGCACGCTGGCCAAGAATTCGCATCGTCAGCCGGCGCTGCTCCTTCCAGCCGACATGCTCGACGGCGGCACGCAACGCGGCGGCGTCGGACACGATGATCACGGATTTGCCTCCCGGCTTTAGCACGCGATCCATTTCACGCACGCTTTGCCGGTAGAGCGGACCGATCTCCTCCGGCGAGCTCAGCTGCTTGCCGAACGGGGGATTGCAAACGATACGGTCAACCGAGTCATCGTCCAGTGGCAATCGCCGAGCGTCCCAGGTGCGAATGTCGGTGATGCCGAATTGGCGAAGGTTCGCCTGACTGGCGCGAGCGTGCCCGGAATCGATATCGCCGCCGAGGTAGTTCATTTCCCAGTCGGCGCCGCCGATGCCCTTCTTGCCGCGCACGCTGAGATACGCCTCGGCGATCAGCGTACCAGCGCCGCACATCGGATCGAGCACGGTCTGGCCAGGTTTCAAGTCGGCGAGCCGAGCGATGACGGCGGCGACGGTCGGGCGGATCGAGGCGGGCAGGTGCTCATGCTTGTAGGTGCGATGCCGCATCGTGCGGTCGGAGAGCCGCAGTCCGCAGATCGCCATGGCGCCGTCGATTTTGAGCCAGATTTCGACGGACGCGTTTTCCTCGACGAAGCGCCAGCTCGCCGGCAGCTTGCCTTCCAGGCCGCGCGCCATCGCCTTACGGGCATCGATGCGCCGATAGCCGTGCACGCCCTCCATCTGGGCGACATATCGGCACGTCGGTTTGCCTTTTGGCTTGGGCGTGACGGCGTGGTGGATTTTGAGAAGCTGGTCCCAGTCGGCGTCGCGGTCGGTCCAGCGTTCGATCGAATCGAGATCGGCCGCGCGATAGCTGAGTTTGTCGGTGCCCCAGGCATAAAGAAAGACATCCTCGGTAGTGCGCAGATTCAGGATGGAACGGTCGATCTCTGGAAGGCGAAAGACGATCAGGCCGCTGCCGAGGCGCTTGATCTCGCCGCCGAGCGATTGCGTGATTTCCTCGCTGGCGATCGATTCGAGTCCTTCATGAACCATCGCATAACAAGCGGGCGTTTCGGAAGTAATTCGAGCAGAGGCCATGATAGTACAGGTTTCGGCGATTAGTTAGAGGATGAACTTCGACAGATCCTCTTTTTCAAGGATCTCTTTCAAACGTTCGCGGACAAACTTGCCGTCGATCGTCACATTCTTGTCTGTCAGATCCGGGCCTTCGTAGCTAATATCCTCGACAACGCGCTCAAGGATCGTATGAAGACGCCGAGCGCCGATGTTTTGCGTCGTGCGGTTGACGTCGAAGGCGATGTCTGCCAGTGCCTCGATGCCGTCTTGCGTGTAGGTCAGCGTCACGCCTTCGGTGGCGAGAAGTCCCGCGTATTGCTTGGTGAGGGCGTGTTTCGGCTCGGTAAGAATGCGCAGGAAATCTTCCTTCTTCAGGTCAGTCAGCTCGACGCGAATCGGGAATCGGCCCTGCAGTTCGGGCATCAGGTCCGACGGCTTCGACACATGAAACGCGCCGGCGGCGATGAAGAGGATATGATCCGTGCGCACCGGGCCGTGCCTGGTGTTCACGGTCGTTCCTTCCACGACCGGCAGCAGGTCGCGCTGCACGCCCTGGCGCGACACGTCCGGACCCTGCGTCGAGGACGGGCCACACACTTTATCAAGCTCGTCGAGAAAAATAATGCCATGGTTCTCGACCAGGGCGACGGCTTTTTCCGCCACGGTCTGCCGGTCGATCAACGCCTCGACTTCTTGCTCCATGAGGACTTTGCGTGCTTCCTTGATCGTCATTTGCCGATTTTGGTTATTCTTGGGCATGATCTTTTCGAACATGTTCTGGAAATCGACATCCATGTTTTCCATGCCGAGATTGGAGAAGATCTGCACGGGAACGGCCTTCTGCTCGACATTGAGCTCGACCTTGGCGTCCTCCATTTCGCCTGCCAGTAGCCGAGCTTTCATCTTGTCGCGAGTTCGCTTTTGGCGGTCGTTCTCGTCGGTATTGTCGGGATCCCAGGAATCGGACCCTGGCAGGAGCAAATCGAGCAGGCGTTCATTGACGCGCTCGGCGGCGTCGGTTTCGACAAGCCGGCGCTGCTCGGCCTTGACCATGGCGATGCCGGCATCGGTGATGTCGCGGATCATGCTCTCGACGTCGCGGCCCACGTAGCCGACCTCGGTGTACTTGGTGGCTTCGATTTTGAGGAACGGCGCGCCGACCAGCTGCGCCAGCCGTCGAGCGATTTCCGTCTTGCCCACGCCCGTCGGACCGATCATGATGATGTTCTTGGGCGTGACATCCATGCGCAGCTCCACCGGCAGCTGCTGCCGGCGCCAGCGATTGCGAATGGCGATCGCAACGGCTCGCTTGGCGGCGCTCTGTCCGACGATGTACTTATCCAGTTCGGCGACAATTTCGCGCGGCGTCATGATTTCTCCAGGCCCCAGAACGAGCTTGGCGATCTCTGGGGTTGAAGCGGTTCACCCGAGTATCGCTCCGCTCGGCCCCGGGGCTTGCATGAATTACTCGATCGATTCCACTTCAATATTTCGATTGGTGTAGATGCACATATCGCCGGCGATGTCGAGCGACGTCTTGACGATGTCGCGAGCCCCCAGCGTCGAATGCCCCGCCAAAGCTCGCGCGGCTGCCAACGCATACGCGCCGCCGGACCCGATGGCGGCAATGCCGTCGCTCGGCTGGATGACGTCGCCCGTGCCGGAGACCACGAGCAAGTGATCGCGATCGACGGCGATCATCAACGCTTCCAGCCGGCGCAGGCCGCGGTCAAGCCGCCAATCTTTCGCAAGTTCGATGGCGGCGCGTGGAACGCTGCCCTGGAAGTCTTTCAGTTTCGCCTCGAACCGCTCCATGAACGTGAGCGCGTCGGCGGCGGAACCGGCGAAGCCGACGATCACTTTTCCGTCTTGCATTCGGCGAATCTTGCGCGCGTCGTTTTTCATCACGATGTTGCCGAGCGTCACCTGGCCATCGCCGCCGATGGCGGTAACACCCTTGTGTCGGACGGCGAGGATCGTCGTGGCACGCATGCGTTGCATGAAGTAACACCTATTCCTTTTTGCATTTGGCGTACGGGGAATGCGCCCAAGCCAAACCTTACGAATAAATTACGAAACACGACAGCACTACGCCTCCGCCTTGCGGGACGCTTCCATTGTATAGGACAATTCGCGCGAATGGCCTCGTTTGCCTATTTCCTTTGTGGATTCCACGTGAATAATGGAATATCATGAACGAATAACAGGATGTGTGGCAGAAACCCATTTACACACGGAGATCTTTCAATGTTCCATGCAGCAAACAAAGTCGGTCTGACGGCGTTGCTTGTGGGAGCGTTATTACTGACAGGAAACGCCCAGGCCCAGGACAAACGAGTTCGCCATGTGCAGGACGATGCGGGCCTGTTTAGCCAAGAAGCCAAGGATCAGGCCAACCGGACCATTGCGCAATTATTCGATAAACATCACAAGGAGCTCATCATCGAGACGGTGAAATCGTCTCCGGCGATGGACAAGGATGCTCAAACCCAATGGGCCAAGGAGCGCTTCAACAATCTCAAGGCCGACGGAGTTTATGTAGTATTCTCGAAAGATCCAAAGTTCTTTCGAATTCGCGTGGGTAATGTGACTCTCAAGGAACACTTCACGCCAGCCAATATTAAGGCGCTCGAAAAAGTCATCCTGGCCAAGCAATCGGCCGATGCCATGCTGACTCGCATGACCGACTATGTTCTTGAAACCATGGACGCCCAGGCGCCGCGAAAAGCGGTTCAGCAGCAGAACCAGGGGGTTGTCCCCGTTCCCGTGCAGCAGCAACAGCAGCCGCGCGGCGAGAACGTGAGAAACGAGGCGCCTGCCTGGCTTGGCTGGGTCTGCCTGATCATCGGCGGATTGGTAGTCGTCTGGGTCATCATCGCAATCATCCGGGCCATGACTGGCATGATGAGCGGCGGCGGCGCCGCGCCGGGCTATGGCGGCGGATACGGCGGTGGTGGCGGCGGCGGATTCTTCACCGGCATGCTCGGTGGACTCTTCGGCGCCATGGCTGGCATGTGGGTTTACAACACTTTCTTCGGTGGCCATGCCAACTACCACACCGGCGATTGGGGCGGCGGTGGGCACCAAGGCGGGGGCTGGGCCGACAAACCTGGCGACGGCGGCAAAGATTTTGACGGCGACAAAGACGCCGGCGGCTACAGCGGCGACACCGACAACGACGCCGGTGGCGGCGGTGGCGACTGGGGCGGCGGAGGCGGCGACGCTGGTGGCGGTGATGCCGGCGGCGGCGACTGGGGCGGCGGTGGTGGCGGCGATGCCGGTGGTGGCGGCGACTGGGGCGGCGGTGGCGGCGACGCCGGCGGTGGTGGCGGCTGCGGCGGCGCCGGCTGTGGTGGCGGTGGCGGCGGCGACTGATTTCTCCCACGCCCACGGGTGAGGTACTCCGAGCCCCTGGGATGTAACTAACATCCGATTCATCCCAGGGGTTCGGGGTACCTCACCCCTGGGCTTTTGATTTTTTTCCATGAATCCCTCCTGTTCGCTTTGCGAAAAACTACTACGCCTTGGCGATCTGCCCACCGAAGATGTCGTTTGGCAGTTCCCGAACTCCGTCGCATTCCTCGGCCCCTGGCAATACTACACCGGCTACTGCGTGCTCGTTTATCGTGGCCACGTGTGCGAAATACATCGCATACCAAAACCCGAACGCGACGCCTATTTCGATGAAATGATCCTGCTCTCGAATGCCATCGAAATCGCCTTTCAGCCGCGCAAACTCAACTGCGAATCGCTCGGCAACCAGGTGGCACACGTGCACTGGCATCTTTTCCCTCGCCAGGCGGACGATCCGGATACACTCAAGCCGGCCTGGATCGCCCTCGATCGCGCGGAGAACGACGACGCCGAGAAACGCCGACTGCAGACTGCAACTTTCTCGCGTCCAGACATTTCCGCCCGCATTCGCATGATCCTTCAACAGTTGCAGGCGCCAACCACATGAAACCGCTACGAATCGGCACCCGCGGCAGTCCGCTCGCGCTTTGGCAGGCGCATCACGTGTCGGCACTGCTGCGCGCCGCCCAGCCCAATTGCACCGTCGAACTCATCCAGATCGAGACCGTCGGCGACAAGGTGCTCAACGTCCCGCTCACCCAACTCGGCGGCGATGGCGCGTTCACCAAGGCGATCCAGCAGGCGCTTCTGGACAACCGCGTCGATCTCGCTGTCCACAGCTTGAAGGACCTGCCGACGTTCAAGGTCGAAGGCCTGACGCTCGCCGCCGTGCCCGCGCGCGGACCGACGGGCGATGCGCTCGTTTCGAAGAAACACCGTGCCTTCGCCGATCTGCCGAGCGGCGCCGTGGTCGCCACCAGCAGTCTTCGCCGTAAGGCTCAGTTGCTCCATAAGCGGCCCGACTTGAAGTTAATCGACATCCGCGGCAATGTGGATACACGATTGCGGAAATTGATCGAGCAGGATTTGGACGCGACGATTCTCGCCCAGGCGGGACTAATTCGGCTCGGCCTCGAACGCGAGATCACGGAGATTCTCGACCCCGCGTGGATGTTCCCCGCTGTCGGGCAGGGTGCGTTGGGTCTGGAGTGCCGGGTGGAGGATGCCGAAACCCTGGCGATCGTGACGACGCTGAACGACGCACCCGTCCGCGCCGCCGTGCTGGCGGAACGTGCGATGCTTCGCGGTCTCGGTGGCGGTTGCCAAGTCCCGATCGGCACGCGGACGCTTATCGCCAACGGGATGCTTCGGCTGCAGGGCGTTGTCTTGTCGCCCGATGGCAAACAGCGCATCGCCGCCGAAGCGACCATGCCGCCCGAACAGGCGGAGGCGCTCGGCCAACACGTCGCGTCCGTCCTGCGCGATCACGGCGCCCAGGCGCTGCTTGGTTAGCCAACCTTCGACGCCTCATTCGCCGCCAATCCGTTGACATACGCATCGCCCGGCAGATAGCAGTCGAACACCGCGGCGACGACGCGCACCAGCAACCGTCCGAGCGGCGCCGTCACGCGGACCGCATCGCCATCAATCGTCGCGATACCTTCCTTTACGAGCACATCGAGTCGTTCTAACTCGTCGGCGAAGTAGTCGTCGAACACAATATCGAAGCGCGATTCGAGCGACGCCTTCACGATTTCGCCATAGCCGTACAGCTGTTGCATTAGCTCACGGCGAAGACGGTCGTCGTGACTGAGGCGCAGGCCGCGTTCGGTGGCGAGGCCGGTTTCTAGCGCTTGTCGCCAATCCGCGGATGACTTCCAGCTCTGTGCGAACGCCCGATCCAGCTGGCTTATCGCCGACGGCCCGAAGCCGATAAGCTCGCACGTCTTGCCGGTCGTCATGCCCTGGAAGTTGCGCTGCATCGTCTTGTCACGCTGGGCCTTGGCGAGGCCTTCGGTCGGCTTGGCGAAATGATCTAGGCCGAGAAACTCGTAGCCGGCGTCGTTCAAACGCCGAATCGCAAGCAAGTTCAGATCCAACGGCAATTCGCCAGCGGGCAGGTCATTCGGCTTGAACACGTTCTGCCAGCGGAATATCTCCGGAATCACCGCGAGCCGATAAAATGCGATGCGATCGGGTGATAGGTGAATTGTCTTATCCAGCGTGTCGTTCATGCTTTCAAGCGTCTGAAACGGCAACCCGTAGATCAGATCGAAGTTGAGCGACGCAAACCCCAACTCCCGGCACCACGCCGCCGCTCGCTCGACGCAATCGTATGGCTGTTTGCGATTGACCGCATCCTGCACTCGCGGCGAAAAATCTTGGATGCCCATGCTGACACGATTGAAGCCAAATCGATGAAGCGTCGCCAACTGTTCCTGTGAAGTGATTCGAGGATCGATCTCGACGGCGATTTCCGCATCGCTGGCAATCGCAAAGTTGTCTCGCAGCAACGTCATCACTCGTGTCAGTTGCTGCGAGGTGAAAAACGTCGGCGACCCGCCACCCAGATGCACCTGCTGCGCATCGCGCGTCGGCAACGCCTGGGCGACGCGCGGCACCTCCAGTTCCAGCCCCGCGATCACGTCTTCCGCTGGATCGTGTTCGCGCCGTTTCGCCGCCGGGATGATTTCCTTAGTGCAAGCGCAATAATAGCAGAGTTTCTCGCAAAACGGCAGATGCACGTAAAGCGACAACGGCCCCGCGACCTGCGCAAGATCATCGCGGAACTCGTCGCTGCGATACGAATCGCTCCACGCCGGCGCGATCGGATACGATGTATGTCGCGGCAACGCCAACTTCGCATAACGGCGATAAATGGCGCGTTCAGCGTCGGTCAGTTCATAACGAATCGTGTGCATGCGGATATTTTATTGTTTGCGGCGATCTGTTCCCGACAAAATCCGCTTGTTTACGTTTAGCGCTCGCGCAATGGTATGCCGGCAAGCGTCCCGGTAACCGGGACCTCGAATCGCCAGATTTCAGACTCGCCGTGTATAATGGTAAGTGAAACTCAACCCCAAGAGGGCTCACCATGCCTGTTCACGATTGGACTCGAGTACACGACGGTATCTTTCATGATTTTCATCACGCGTGGATTGAAGAGATCAAACGCTTTCTCAATCACGGGAACTTGCCTGAAGGCTACTATGCCATGGCGGAGCAGCTCATGGGCCGCCTCGGACCCGACGTGCTTACTTTGCACCCGTTAAACGGCCCAACAAACGGCCAATTCAAACCTGGGAGCAATGGCGGCAGCGTTCTCGTCGCCGAGCGAAAGCCAAAGGTGCGGTTTCATGCACGAACAGAAGCCAATACCTACGCCGGCAAGGCGAAGACTGTCACCATTCGTCATGCCAGCGATCATTCACTGATTGCGATGGTTGAGATCGTTTCACCAGGCAACAAGAGCAGTCGTCGCCGATTCGACTCGTTCGTCCACAAGGCGGAAGAAGCATTGGCGGCGGGAATCCACCTGCTCATCGCCGACCTGTTTCCGCCGACGCCGCGCGATCCCGAAGGCATCCATCGCGCGATTTGGCAAGACCGTGACGACGAGTTCGTGTTCTCGCCGGATAAACCGTTCACTTGCGTCAGCTATGTCTCTGACCCGATCGCCGAAGCCTTCGTCGAACCGGTCGGCCTGGGTGATCCGTTGCCCGAGATGCCGTTGTTCCTGACGCCCGAGGTATACGTGCCCGTGGACCTCGAAGTGACGTATCAACGGGCGTGGAACGAGGTGCCGGCATATTGGCGTGAGGTGGTGGGGAAGTGATGAGGCTAATCAAAAGGCGAAGATAATACGTTCCAGGCATTGTCGCTGAAGCCCAGAAACGCCTTCCGAGCTTGCCGCTGAACGCACGTACGGGCCAAATTGCGCGTGTCCAAAAAGTGATCTGCACGAACTCTTCGACGATGCAAACTCTTGGAGACTCTTGTCAATCGTCCCAATAGAAAATTGCATCGAATATTTGATACCCCTTCTTCTTAAAGCAAGTTCGAATCTTCGCTTTGAACGGCAGTTTTTTTGCCAGGAACTCTTTTTCAAGCAAAGTGACGCCGTAAAAGGTCGTGAGCTTTTTGTTGATCTCCTTGACCTCCTCTATCCAGTCACCCGGCGGCAATGTACCAACAACGTCTGCGATGAGAAAATCGAAGCTTCCGCCCGTTTTGTTTCGGGTTCGTTGCATCGGTCCATAAATTGCTATAGGAGCCAATCGGCTGAGATAGATGGCGATGCCATCGATCCAATCCGTGTCGCCTTTTCGCTGAGTTGATTTACCACTACGTTTCGAGCAAAAAACATCAACGTAGGAAGCCGTACCACTTCCGTAGTCGTTGAACTCAGCTTCCACGTCAATCAGATGAGACCGTTTGAGACCGTTCACGATTCGCAACAGATGCAATTCGGTCTGTCCCGATCCAACCGGCATGAACTCGATGAACCTTTTGAGGTCTTCGTCAGAGAATTGCATGATTTACCCAATCATCCCCAAAAACCGCCGATACGGCTCCGTCCACCGTTCCGGTTCGCGCGGCTCATACGTCACCACCTCGAACGAACGGCGCACAACCGCGCGGCCTTCCGCGAGCGAACTCAAGAGGCCCAGGCCGATCGCCTGCACGAGCACGTTGCCGATCGCGGTGGCTTCGACGGGGCCGGCGACGACCTGGCGGTTGCAGGCATCGGCGGTGAGTTGGCATAGCAGCGTGTTTTGGCAACCGCCGCCGACGATGTGGATCGTGTCGAGCCGTTTGCCTACCAGTTCTTCGAGCCGTTCAAGCACCCAGCGATAACGCAAGGCAAGACTTTCGAGCGCACAACGCACGACATCGCCTGGCTCGCTCGGCACGGGTTGGCCTGTCTTGTTGCAGAAATCGCCGATCGCACGCGGCATGTCGTCAGGCAGCATGAACGACGTATCATCCGGATTGACGATGCTCGCGAACGGCGTCGCCGACTCGGCCATCTTCATCAGGGCGGCATAGTCGTAGGTCACGCCAGCCCGTTCCCAGGCACGCCGGCATTCCTGCACGAGCCAAAGGCCCATGATGTTTTTCAGCAAGCGGATCGTGCCGCCGACGCCGCCTTCGTTGGTGAAGTTGACGCGTAGCGTGTTCTCGTCGGTCTTTGGCGTCTTCGTCTCGACGCCCATCAGCGACCATGTGCCCGAACTGATGTACGCCCACGATTCTCCCACCGCAGGCACAGCGGCGACGGCCGCGGCGGTGTCGTGCGTCGCCGGGGCGATCACCGGTATTGACGACACACCCGCACCCGTCGCCACGCTCGGACGCAATGGCCCGAGCACGGTGCCCGGTTGCACCAGCGTGCCGAGGATTTTCTCCGGGATGCCGAACGCTCGCACGAGTTCGCGGGCCCAGGTGCGTTCGCCGGGATGGATCATTTGGCTCGTCGAGGCATCGGTGTATTCGTTGACCTTGATGCCGGTCATCCAGTAATGGAAGAGGTCCGGGATAAACAGCAGCGTCTCGGCCATGTCGAGCAACGGCGAGCGATCACGCATCAGCGCGAGGATCTGATACAGCGAATTGAAGCGCATGAATTGGATGCCGGTTTGGCGGAAGATCTCCTCGCGCGGCACCTTCGCAAACGCGGCGTCCATGATCGATTCGGTGTGCGGATCGCGATAGTGGCGCGGGTTGCCCAGGAGCGTGCCATGCTTGCCGAGCAGCGCGAAATCGACGCCCCAGGTATCGACGCCGACCGATTCCAGGCGACCGTGCTCGGCCTCCGCTTTGCGCAGACCGGAGAGAATTTCACGCCAAAGCCCGAGCACGTCCCAGTGCAGCGTGTCGAGCGTGGCAACGCCGCCGGTCGGGAAACGATGGACGACCTCGAGGCCAAGCCGTTCGCCATCAAACGAGCCGATCAAAGCGCGGCCGCTTTCGGCGCCGAGGTCAAATGCGAGGATTTTTTTGGTTGACATGATCGTAAAAATCACAAAATCGAAATCGCAAATCCCAAACAAATCCAAAAATCAAATACTCAAATAGGCATTTGTGATTTCTTTGATTCTCGTGGCATCGAATAAATCAAACGCTATTTTTTCGCGGTCAGAATCTTCGGCACGGCCTTCATGATCGTATCAATCGCGGCATCGTTGAGTTCACCCGCGCGGAAGGCGAAGTTCGCGACAACCTTTTGCTTCACGGACAACAGCACCGTCACTTCGGCTTCCTTGGCGAGCAGGTACGTCGGTGGGCCAACGGTGTCCTCGAACACAGCAAGAGGGACATTGCTGATGGCGTGTTTGCTCGCCCATTTCACGACTTGCGGGTCCATCTTGGTTTGATCGTCGGCAAGGAACGTGACCCACGATTTCAGTTCGGCGGCCTTGTTCGCCTTGACGGCGCCGTCGAGTTTCTTGACGAGCTTGCCAAGCGGTTCGGTCAAGTCACGCGCGAAGACGATGATGATTGGCTTATTGGCAGCCTCGCAGATGTAGCATTGCTGCACACCCCGTTCCTTGCCGACACACACGAGAGCCGAGTAGGGCCCAGGCCGTTGATTTGGCTGCAGGCCCGATTTGCACGGGTCGGCGGCGGGGGACGAGATTACTAAGGCGAGGAACGATATAGGTAAGGTTACGTACCGCATGCTTTCTTCTCTTGGATTGCTCGTTCAGCGCCTGCATGGCGTCAAGCGAGTGCTAAACGAGGATTCTAAAATCACCGCTTCACCCCGACCGACGTGGGAACGGTACCGCCGAACGATCGCATGTGCTCGAGTTCCGCCTGGATGAGGCCCGGGTCGGCCTTGCGCCAGCAGCGCTGCGCCAACTCGGCAAAGCGATTCGCCTCCTCGGTTCGGCCCTGGCGTTCGCAGACGATGTGCATGCCGAGAGCCGCCTTGACCGAGCCGGCGTCGTGGGCGAGGGCTTCGAGGAATGCCTCCTCGGCCTGGTCTAGGCGATTGGCCTTCAGCGCGCCGATACCCCAATATTCCATGTGGTAGGCGCCATGGCCCCAGGCATGTTTGCCGTAATCGTCCTTGGTGCGTTCGACGGTTTTCGCAAGGAGCTTGACGCCGGCATCGCCGCCGCCGGTGGAGCATTGGTAGAGGCCCTGCGTGAGAAAGATGCGCAGTTCGAGGTCCTTGTTGCCCCGGTTAGACAGGAACGATTCACGCAGCACGTTGATTTCGGGCAGAGCGCGTTCCGGTTCGCCTTTGTTGAGGAATACCAGTGCTCGCAGGTAGCTGATCATTACGCGATCTTTGCCATACTGGTTGGCCTGGGATAATGCCTCGGTCCAGTTCCGCTCGGCAAGCGCGAGGCGGAACCAGTGCACGCGCTGGGTGAACTTGTAGCCCTCGCATTTCTTGCGGATGGCGTTGGCTTCCTTGTATCGGCCATCGTGAAGCAGCGACTGCATGAGCGTTTCGAGGTGATGCGCGAATTGCCAATCTTCGTTGGGCTGCACTTTCATTTGCTTGTGATAGGCTTCCTGAAGGTCGATGGCGTGGGAAGACCAATCGGTCGTTTTCGTCCATTTGCCGATGCGCATGCCGAGATGCGCTTGCATGTGAAATGCATGCGGAATGCCCGGCGACGATTCGATGTACTTTTCCGCGTGCTGCCAGCCCAGCGCGGGCCTACGAATATTTTCGTAGTGATGCACAAGCTCGTGATGCGCGCCGGCGTGGAGCGGATTGACGCGCAGCAGCGCCTTATAGAACGGCACTGCGGAGTTCGGCCCTTGCGCGACCTGAGCGCGGGCGAACCAGCCCTCTTCGTCGTCGTCGTGAAGCGTCAATAATTCGTCCAGAGTTTTTATGGCTTCCGTGCGGCGATCCTCGATCTTCACACTCTCGATCAGCCCTTTCTCCTGAAGGCGTGCTTTGATGAGCCGTTGCTCGCGCTCGTTGGCGTCGGCCATCAATTCTTGGGCCTTCTTCAATGGCGGCGCATAGGCAGCCTTGCCCCATTTCTCGCAGGCCTTGCTCAGGCCCCACCAGGCGAAGGCACAGGTGGGATCATGCTGCGTAGCGGTTTCAAACGAGCGAGCGGCTTCCATCCAAACGTAGCTGTAGTAATAACCAAGCCCTTGATCCACAAACGCCTGGCATTGCGGCGACGAAGTGCTCACGGCATACTTCACCGCACAGAGGTTCGGAACAAGCTTCGCGGGCAGCAGCTTGGTGTGTGCGAGTTTGCCGTCGTCTTTCGCCGTCGATTTCGGATCCTTGCCGGCATCGGCATTTGCGGGTTCCTTCACCGTCGCTTTTTTCGGCTCTGCTTGTGCAAAACTCACAGGTGAGAAAGCGAGGAGCATTAATGGAGTGATTAACAATGTGGCACGGTTCATGGCAGGAAGTCCGAAGGTGTCGGCGATCGATCCTTATTCATTGTGCGGCCCGCACGCGAAGATGCAACAGGAATCTGCGCAAAACAAGGCTTTTCGCGGTCCGTTTTATTTTGGACTTCGATCCGGTTCGAAAAACCGGAAAGCCCCGAAGCCAAAGAGTCCCGCGCCGGCGAGTCCGCCCAGGATGTCGGTGAGAAAATGCAGCGATAGAAAGAATTGTGCCATGCAAACCCAGACGACGAGAAGCGCAGCCACGACGACGTAGAGCGCCTTGGCCCAGATTGGCTTCAATACCTCCCAAAGTGCAAAGCCCAGAATCGTCACTGCAAGCGTAAACAGCAATACACTGGCGCATGGGTAGCTGCCAAGCATCTCAATATCACGGAAAGCGTTGCGTGCATCCTCGGGACGCGATCGGGGCACGAGCCAATGTGCTAGTTCGATCGAACCGCACCCGGCGGCGAATGCCAACATGGCGCAGATCGCATCCCGTCGCCGGTGCCGACAGAGGAACAACGCCAACGCAACCGCGGCGATGACGGAGACGGCGATGTACCCGCCGGCCACATTCGCCCATTCGACGTGGAGGTAGCGGGGAAGCTCGGGGTTTTTCTTCGCGAGGAAGTCGAAGAACGAATAGGTTCCCCAATCCAGCTGTTCGATACTGTCCAAGTAGCACTCTCCAGGTGCGGATTCTGCGTGTTTTTTAACGCTCGAGAAATTACTTCTCAATATGCCTTTGCCGTTTGCGGCGGTGCGCAAAAAGAGGGCATGGTTCTCCCTCTTTTGTCTATTTTTCCGAAACCGATTGACATCCGCCCGTGTTTAAGATTATACTGGTTTAAAGTTTGGTGTTAGTTTCTCTTCCCTACTGCGATCATATCTGAAATGGGAAGAGATCTCTGACATCGACGCTACCCCGACAGCCTGGCGAAAAGTAAGGCTTGGTGGCTCTCAGTTCGAAAATGTTCGCCCGAATCGTTAGGAAACTGTCGAGTCTTGGGGAACGCATGTCCAGCACAGCAACGCGAACCTCCGAATCCGCACATCGGCGCATTCCCGACGAGGGAGTCGTGGTCGTGCCGTCTGGCGCGCCGCAAACGGACGAATCGCCGACGGTGATCTCCAAGTCGTCGCCTCTTTCCGGTCCGCCACAGAGCGGCAACAAAGCCAGCGATATCATCCGCAAACAAAGCTCGCCCGAATCCATCGTCGCGGCCATTCGCGGGCGCAAGCTCGCACATTTCGAGTTGATCGATCCGATTGGTGTCGGCGGAATGGCCGCGGTGATCCGCGCACGCGATACCCAGCTTGACCGCATCGTGGCCCTGAAAATTTTGCCTCCCGAAACGTCCGGCGAAATCGAGAACGTTCAGCGTTTCCATCAGGAAGCGAAAGCCGCCGCCAAGCTGGATCACGAGAACATCGCGCGCGTCTTCTTCTGTGGTGAAGATCAGGGGCTGCATTTCATCGCTTTTGAATTCGTCGAAGGCGTCAACCTGCGGGCGATGCTCGAAAAACGCGGCCGAATTCCGGTGGCAGAGTCCGTGCGCTATATTCTCCAAATCGCGACCGGACTGGAGCACGCGGCCTCGCGCGGCGTCGTCCACCGCGACGTGAAACCATCGAACATTATCATCACCCCGGACGGCAGAGCCAAGCTCGTCGATATGGGGTTGGCTAGAAACATGGAGCGCCATGGCGAGCGCGACCTGACGCAGTCGGGCATGACGCTTGGAACCTTCGACTATATTTCGCCCGAGCAAGCGCTCGAACCGCGCGACGCCGACGCGCGCAGCGATATCTATTCGCTGGGCTGCACCTTTTATCACATGCTCACCGGCCTGCCGCCTGTGCCGGAGGGCACGCCTGCGAAGAAGCTGCACCATCATCAACACATTTCGCCTCTCGATCCGCGGATGGTCGATCCGAACATCCCCGATGAGATCGTGATGATCCTCGGCAAGATGATGGACAAGAACCCCGACAGGCGCTATCAGCGTCCCATTCACCTGGTGCAGCACCTGATTCAGATCGCGCGAAAGGTCGGTGTCGGCGATGACCTGCCCGAAGGCGCGATGTTCGTCGATACGCCGCTGGTTCAGCCGCCCGTCGCTCGGCCGATGCTGCTTATCGGCATGGCGATCGCGTCGCTTGTCGTGGTGACGCTTATTTTGTCGCTCGCCCCGCAGCCCGATATTCATCCTTCGCCGGATTTAACCAAGGATTCCGGATCCAAGGCAACGGCGTTGAATCCCGATGTTCCAAAGAACAACGTCAAGTCGGCGGTTCTCACGCCCGAGCTAAAACCCAGCGTCGTAAAGACGACAGCGGAATTCGTTGCCGCCCTGGCTGACAAGGGGCTACGCAGCGTCGATGTTTCGCTCGATGGTGGACCAGCTATTGACCTCGGGAATGTGACGATTCACGCAGGCAAACACCGCCTGGACATCGAGGCCAAAGACAACGCCAAAAATGTGCTTCGGCTCCAGGCCGCTGTCATGAATTCCAGGGACGGCCTGACGATAGAGTCTGGCGACCAGATTGTCTTCAAACGCCTGAGGTTTGAACTCGACGCGGAAGAGTCGCTGAACCTTGGCCAAATTCTGTCGGCGATTGCCATTCGATCGCCCAAACTCGTGCGTTTCGAGGAATGCGTCTTCACCCAATCGGTTCCGCCAATCTCCAGGCAGATGCCCATGGCATCCGTCCATGTCGACGCGGGGAAGAACGCGGCTCCGGAGGTGGTTTTCAAATCCTGCCTCTTTGATTACTCGGCAAACCAGGACGGCGGTCAGGTTGCAGTCGCCGTCAGCGGGCCTGCCCAGTTGATCTTCGAACAGTGCGCGTTCAAATCCTGTGGAGCATTCGTCTACATTCGAGGCGATGCCGCCAAGGCGAGAACGCTCGTGACGCTGCGAAATTGTTCCGGCCTGGTGACGAATGGTCCGGTGTTTCGATTCGAGAAAGACGCGTCGGCGAAACTTGTTGTGCAAAAGTCGGTTTTTTCGCGCGCGACCGACGCCATCGGTCTGGGCGGATTGCCCCAACCTGGTCTTATTTTCGTTGACAGCGAAGCGCAGTTCAAATTCGAAGGACAGCAAAATATCTACCACGACCTGATGGCGTATGTCGAACTCAACATGGTCAACCTGGTCCGTGAACCCGAGGAGTTTGCTCGCCATCTCGCCAAGGGCAACCTCGGTTTCGACATTGGTTCGCGGAACCTGAAGAAAAACGCGGGGCCCTGGCAGGAGCAGAATCCGCTTGGCCGGTCCGACATCCTCGCGTTTCAACTCAAACCCGAATACGCCGACCTCGGCGTGAAGAGCGCGTGGACGGGGCAACAAATTCCCAACGCGGCACCGCCCGTCGTGATGGCGAATGATCCCGCCAAGCTCAAGATTGTCGATCCCGACACGCCTGGCTATTCGAGCACTCTCAACCAGGCGCTCGCCGCCGCGACGGATGGCGACGTCATCTTTATAAAGGAAGGCGAAAATCGCGAAGTCAAAGTTTGGCCGATCACTCTCGAATCGAAAATCTCCGTGACGTTGATGCCCTATGAAGGCCACAGGCCGTTGTTGGTTCTGAAAAAAGGCGTCAAGGATAAAGACACTGCAATGTTCAAGGTGCAAGACGGTTCGCTGCGCGTCGTCGGCATGGAGGTATCGCTCGATCCATCCGTCGAGGGGTTTGAGTCGCAGTCATTCGTCCACCTTGGCGAGACTGCCATCTGTCGATTTACGAATTGCGTCTTCAATCTTCGCACCACGTCTGACGTGAAATTGAACGTTGTCACGTTCATTGATCTCGACAAAATGGTCAAGGGAGGCACGCCAACCACAGCCTCAGCACGTGTGAGTTTCGACGAGTGCCTGGTGCGAGGCCGCGGTGATCTGGTCCTGCTGCGCGGCTGCCGACGCTTGCAGGTGGATGTGAAGAACTCGCTCATCGCGCTCGATGGTTCGCTTCTGGATATCGAATCGGCCAATAAACAGATGCCAATGGACGAGGGCGTGCGCTGGAAGATGAGCAAGACCTCGGTGTTCGTGACCGAATCGTTGTTTGCGATGCGATCCAAATCGGCCGGCAAGGGGTTGAGCGAAAGCCAGGTGGACGCGGACAACTGTCTTCTCGTATCCATCGCCTCCGAGCAACAACCGATCGTTCTGCTCGCTACCGAGCGGACCATCAATCTCGAAAAGCTGCTCAAATGGCGAGGCGACAAAAACTATTTCGCCAACTTTGACCCGAACAGTGTCAGCGAATGGCGAACGATCTACGAACCGTCCATGACCGCTGGAACACTGACCTTCCCTAAACTCAGCGACGAACTCGTAAAAACGATCTGGGAATCCACGCCCGATTGGTTCGTTCAATCTGAGTCGATCGCCAACTTCGGCGTCCCGACGCCGATCATCACGCGATTGCTCGGAGCATCTCCGTAACGCCATGCGCCAGTCAATTCTGGGGTTGGCGTTTTCATTTTCCTTGCAATAATAGTTTCAATGCATCCTAAGCCGTCCCCATCCGGCTCAATCTTCAGGTCCACTCCATGACAGCTAATCCGGCACTCTCCAGCTGGCAGCATGTTACCCTGAGTACGCTTGCCGAGATGTCCAACCTGTTGCGCGATCTCATTGCGGAAATTCGCCAGCACGGCTTCACCGAAAAAGAGGCGTTTGGAATCCGCCTTTCGCTCGAAGAAGCAATCGTCAATGCGATCAAGCACGGCAACCGCCAAGACATCACAAAGTCTGTGTATATTCGCTTTCAGGCCAACGCACGCCATTTCATGATTGAGATCCGCGACGAAGGCAAGGGCTTCGACGCCGACGCGATTCCCGATCCGCTGGAACCGAAGAACCTCGAACGCCCCGGCGGCCGCGGCGTCTTTCTCATGCGCAATTACATGAGCTGGGTTCAGTTCAACGACGTCGGCAACTGCGTCACCCTGTGCAAAGTGCGCGGGCAGGGGTAGCGGCCCGCACGCAACATTAAATCAGGCTTTGGTGGCACAGACATTCTTGTCTGTGCAGGTATATTGCCGAGACAAGTATGTCTGTGTCTCCGTTCCTGATGCCTTTGCAGTAAAAATGATTCCCCTCTATCGCGATCCCTGGTTCACTTTCAAATTCGCGGACGACCGTATTGTTTCCCGTTTTCATCTCGAAGGCGTCGAGCCAGGCCGAGTGATTTCCGTATTCAAATTCGACCCGGTCACCGAACAGCGCTTGGGCCTACTCGCCCATGCGACCGTCAGCGACGGCGGCTGGGTGGAACTGGATGAACCGATCGTTGTCAGGGCAGGTGAAGCGTTCATTGCCGAGCGCTGCTGATTTCCAGAGGAGAAAGAAGGCGTGGAATGGACGATACTAGCGGTGTTGACCGTGATCTTTCTCGCGACGGTGATACGGTCGGCATTCGGGTTCGGCGAGGCATTGATCGCGGTTCCATTGCTTGCTCTGCTCATTCCGGTGGAAGAAGCCGTCCCGCTGGCGACGATCATTTCGATTACGGTCGCGTGTGTCGTGCTCGTGCAAGATTGGCACAAGGTCCACTTTCGGATTGCCATCGGTTTGGTGTTTTCCACATTGTTCGGCATACCGTTGGGCTTACTCTTGCTGACGACCGTGGAAGATGTCGCGGTCAAGGCAATACTGGCTTTCGTCATTATCGGATTTTCCTCCTATTGCTTGTGCGGTCGAACCAGGCTCGAATTACACGACGACAGGCTTGCCTGGCTTTTCGGCTTCATGGCCGGGATATTCGGAGGCGCGTACGGCATGAACGGCCCGCCGCTGGTGATTTACGGGTCGCTGCGCCGGTGGCCGCCGGAACACTTTCGCGCCACGCTTCAGGGATATTTCCTGCCCGCGAGCATCGTCGGTTTGTTTGGCTACTGGTTCGCCGGCCTATGGGTTCACGATGTGACGCAGACCTATGTGATGTCGCTGCCTGTTGTCTTCGCAGCGATCATTCTGGGCCGTTGGCTCAATCGCCGCATGAAGGCCGAGTCGTTCATTTCCTATGTTCACGTCGGTTTGATCGTCGTGGCGAGCGTTCTGCTGATACAAGCGATTTCGAAAAACCTGATTCATCAACAGAGTCCAATCTCAGGGCCTGGCTGACAGAAGGATCTCCCGATGTACATTCCGGAAGCATTTGCAGCAACCGATCTGAACACGCTGCACGATTTCATCGAACGGCACAGCTTTGGACTGTTGGTCTCGCAAGTCGATGGCGAGCCTTTCGCGACTCATTTGCCGGTCCTTCTCGACAAAGGGATCGGCCGATTCGGCGGTCTGATCGGCCACATGGCGCGCGCGAATCCGCAATGGACGCACCTCGCGGGACAGTCATCGCTGGCGATATTTTCCGGGCCGCACGCTTATATCTCGCCGACGTGGTACGAAGCGGAGCAGGTCGTGCCGACCTGGAATTACATCGCCGTCCACGCTTATGGCCGGGCAGAGGTCATTGAAGATCGCGCCGAACTTCTGGAGATCGTGCAGCGCTCCGTGGCGATTTACGAGAGCAATATGCCGCAGCCGTGGGCCTTCGACGGCAGCGCCACGTTCATTGAGAGGCTATTGGCGCAAATCGTCGGCTTTCGCATCGTGATCGAAAGCATCGAAGGCAAATGGAAACTGAATCAAAACCATTCGATTGAACGGCGCCTGAAGGTTATTGACGCGCTCAACAATCACGGCGGCGAGAACGCACGGGCGATAGCCGATTCGATGCGGCAAAGGTATGCTTACGACCAGTGACCATTTACCCGATCCGCCTGGCGTTCAGCAGGAATGCTTCAAGGAGAACCCAAATGAAACGCACTCTCGTCTCGGCTTTCCTATTGGTCGCCATCGTCTTCGCTAGGCCAACGCTTATTGCGCAGCAGAAGAAAGAGGCGTCATTCAAGTGGGTCAATCCATTTCCCAAGGGAAAGTACCCCGGCCTGAGTCACGGCACGTTCCACAGTAACGCCAACAAAGCGGACGTCGGCTACTGCATCTATTTACCGCCCGGATACGGCAACGCCTCGAACAAGGAACGCCGCTATCCCGTCGTCTATTGGCTTCACGGCGGGCGGCCGGGCGGCGAGACCAAGGTGATTTCGCTGACGCCCTACTTCGACGACGCCATGAAAAAAGGCACTGTGCCGCCGATGATCTACGTCTTTCCGAATGGCGGCGCCGTCAGCCATTACGACTATCCCAAGTTGAAATCGCTCGGCGAAACCGCTTTCATCAAGGAACTGATTCCGCACATCGACAAAACCTATCGCACCATCGCGTCGCGCGAAGGCCGAGCCCTTGAAGGATTCTCGCAAGGCGGCAGGGGCACGGCGCGCTACATGTTCAAATATCCCGAGATGTTCTGCTCCGCGGCGCCCATGGGCGGCGGGCATCAGCACGAAAAACGGATCTCCGAAAACAACGGCGACGAAGGCATGTACCAATTCGAGCCGAAAAACAACACCTACGATCTCGCCAAAAAATATGCCGCCGAAGCAAAGTCGCCGCTGCGAATTTTTGTCGTGGTCGGCGACAAGGATATGAACTATCAAGCAAACCTCGACTGGATGGCGCATCTGACGTCGCTAAAAATCCCGTTCGAGCAGCGTGTAATTTCTGGCGTGCCGCACAGCACCAAGCTGGTGTACGACAAGGCTGGTCTCGACGTCATGAAATTCCACGCCGAGAGTTTCAAGAAAGCGGCAAAGTGACATCGGGCGAGCCAGGAGCGTGAGCGACTGGAGGAAACACGGAGTTTCCTCTTCAGTCGCTCACGCTCCTGGTTCGCCAAAAATCTCAGGCGGCGAAATGCATCACGCGGAGCGTGATGCCTACGATCCTAATTCACCTAATGGAGCATCCCCATGCGATCGTCTTTCATCGGTTTTTCAATACTGGCCTCGCTTATCGCCGTCGGCCCTTCGATCGGCCAGGAGGCGACGAAATCATTCACCTACGCAAAGACGAAACAGGCGAGCCTGGAAATCGTCGTGCATTATCCGCCCGGTTGGAAGGAGACCGACAAACGGCCCAGTATCGTGTTCTTCTTCGGCGGCGGTTGGGCGAACGGCTCCATCAAGCAATTCGAGCCGCAAGCTAAGTATCTCGCCAGCCGAGGCATGGTGGCGGCGCGAGCCGATTATCGGGTGAAATCGCGTCATGGCGTCAGCCCCAAGGAATGCGTGGACGACGCCCGCGCCGCCATCCGCTGGGTGCGCGAGAACGCTGGCAAACTAGGCGTTGATCCCGCGCGCATCGTCGCCTCCGGCGGATCGGCGGGCGGCCACATCGCCGCGTGCACCACGTTGATGCCGGAATTAGAGTCGAAAAGCGAAACGGTGTCTTGCAAGGCGAATGCGATGATCTTGTTCAACCCCGTGCTGCGATTCGGTCCGAAGCAGCTACAGGCCGTTGGCGATGACGGAGCCATCGCGAAAGCGCTCTCGCCGATCCTGCACCTGACGAAAGACACACCGCCGACGCTGCTGTTTTTCGGAACCGAGGATTTGTTGTATGACCAGGGCAAGGAATTCATCCAGCATTCGAAGAAGTTGGGCACGCGCGGTGAAATGTTTGTCGGCGAGAACCAGCGACACGGATTCTTCAATAAGTCGCCGTGGCTAGAGCAGACGCTGCTCCGCACCGACGACTTTCTCGTCTTGCTGGGCTATCTCCAGGGCAAAGCGACGATAAAGGTTCCGACCGTGAACAAGGCGAAGTAGGGGATGAAGCCGTCACGCCGCAGCGGCGCGTTGGGTCGAATGCAGACTGCTGTAAAGTGCAAGATGACGCTGCGCGACGATTCGGCAGTCGTACGGCTTCGCCGCGGCTTTGGCGTGTTGCCGCATTCGCGCTGCCAATGCGTCATCGGAGAACAACCGCGTAAGGGCCGTGGCGAGCGTTTCGGGATCGTTGGGCGGCACGAGCAGGCCGGTTTTCTCGACCTGAATCAGATCCGCCAATCCAGGCATGTCGCTTGCGATCACGGGCAAGCCAGACGCATAGCTCTCCAGCACGACCAGCCCGAACGCCTCCCACTGCCGAGACGGCACGACGGCGAAGCGTGCCTGCTGCAATACATAGTGCTTCTCGGCGCCGGCGAGTCTGCCCAGGAACTGAACGCGGTCCACGATGCCCAGTTGATCGCAAAGCAACTCGAGGTAGGGCCGTTCCTCGCCATCGCCAACCACGACGAGGCGTGCGTCGCATTCCATGGCTGCACGCGCCAAAGCGTGGAGCAAGACGTCAACACCTTTCTGATATTTCAATCGTCCGAGAAAGACGGCGTACTTGTTCGCCGGAACCGCTGGGATTCTTTCGGGCGGCAAGGTCACTGGCGCGTCGAACTCGGCCAGGTTCACGCCGTTGGGGATATCGACGATTCGCGGCGCCGCCTCGGGGCAAATTCGCGCAAATCCATCGCGCGTAAATCGGCTGATTGCAACGAGCGCATCCGCGGCACGAAGGCCGTCGACGATTCGCCGCTCGATCACGCTTTTCTTCAGCTTGACATTGTCTTCGTACACATCGCCGCCATGGCTAGTCACGACGATCGGCACGCCGAGCTGGTCTTTGATCAGCGAAGCGAGATACATCGACGGGTAGATGCCATGGCAATGAATCACATCAAAGCCGACGCGCTGGTGGAGTTGCAATAGGTATCGGCGATACCAGGCCACAAACAGATGCGTCGAGTAGAAGCGCGGATGGCGTTCGACGCGATAAGGCAACAAATGGTCCGCGGCTCGCAGCTTGCGTGGGTACG
The DNA here is from genome assembly GCA_964484265.1 of uncultured Singulisphaera sp. GTDB lineage: Bacteria > Planctomycetota > Planctomycetia > Gemmatales > Gemmataceae > SIAQ01. The sequence goes on along the minus strand of CAZAFH010000023.1, from coordinate 10,744 downwards.
GCGCAAGCACCGTCGGCTCCTGACCGAGCGCGAGGTACTGTCTCGCCAGCGAATCGACGACGAGTTCCTGTCCGCCCAATTTCGGCAACGCGGTTTCAGTGTACAAACAGATACGCATTTCGCCGTTCCCCCTTCGGCTGTCCGCGCGCAACGATCACGCCAGGAGCGCGAGCCGAACTCTATTTTGGATGATCGGTTTTAGCGTCGCTTCCAACTAAGTCAATAGGGATTGCTGTGGGACTGTGAATAGCCTGGCGGACCGGGAACGGCAGCGACAAAAACGAACCGAAACCATGGACCATCTCCGGTCGCTGACGCTCCAGGCTCGCTGATTTTCGTGGCATTTCGTTCTCTGGTAGGCGGCACGATCTGATATAATAGATGCACCCGCGTGACTGCATCTGTCTCCTCTTCTGGACCAAATTCCATGAATCGTTTCGTTTTTTCTTTCGTGGTGCTATTGCTCTGCACCCTGCCTGCCGTCAGTCAAGAGCCGATCCGTTTCGCGCGAACGCCGGCCATATCACCGGATGGCAAGCTGGTCGCATTCAGCTATCTGGGCGACATCTGGACCGTCAGCGTCAAGGGTGGCGTGGCGCATCACCTCACGATGCACGAAAAGCACGACTACGCTCCCGTCTTCAGCCCCGATGGCAAATGGATCGCCTTCTCGTCCAATCGGCACGGCAGCTACGACGTCTTCGTCATCCCCGTCGACGGCGGTCGGCCGCGCCGGCTGACGCACGATTCCTCCGACGATATCGCTTGCGCGTGGTCGCCCGACGGGCAGAACGTGCTGTTTAGCTCTAATCGCGTCTCGGACGTACCAGCCCGCTACGAGTTGTACTCGGTCTCAATCAACGGCGGCCGGGCGACGCAGATCAGCGTGTTCGAGGGCCGCGACGGCGTCTATTCGCCGAAAGGCGACAAAATCGCCTACGTGCGCGGTCCAGGTCTCTGGTATCGCAAGGGCTACCGCGGTTCCTCGAATGACGATATCTGGATCAGCGATGCCGACGGCTCAAACAACCGCCGACTGACGACGCACGACGGCCAAGACAACTATCCGATGTGGTCGCCCGACGGCAAGCAGATGTACTACGTGAGCGATGTCGCCAGCCCGCAGACAAATATCGTACGCATCGACCTGGACGGCACGGGCAAAAAATCGGACCCTGTTCGCGTCACCCATCACAAGGACGATAACGTCCGCCGGGCGCGTCTCAGCGGTAATGGCGAAGTCATCGTCTACGAAGCCGGCGTCGACATCTGGATTCATCACGTCAAACAGAACAAGAGCGAAAAACTGCGAATCATCGTCAACGCTGACGACAAGGCCGGCTCCGAAACCGTCAAGACGTTTACCAGCGGTGCGACGGAGTACGCATGGTCGCCCGATGAAAAACATGTCGCGTTCGTCGTGCATGGCGAAATCTTCTTGATGCCTCGCGCCGGCGGAAAAGCGAAACGGCTCACCGACAGCCCGGCATTCGATCACGGCCTGGCCTGGTCGCCCGATGGCAAGAAGCTTCTGTTCCTTTCGGATCGCTCGGGGCATGAAGACATCCACTCGCTCGAAGCGGACGATCCCGATCATCCCGACCTCGTTCGCGCTCATCGCTTCAAGGTCAAGCGCATCACGAATTCGCCAGAGCCCGAACTGGGCGTGAGCTTCTCGCCCGATGGCAAACGCGTCGCCTTTCTGCGCGCCAGCAAACTCGTGAGCATGAATCCCGATGGCACGGACCAAAAAGTAATCGTCGGCGATCGCCAGGTCATCGACTACGAATGGTCGCCCGATGGCAAGTACCTGTGCTACGCGGGCATGGATGGTTCCTTCGCCAGCGAGCTTTTCATCATCCCTGCGACCGGCGCCACGCCAAAGGACCCAGCACGCAATATCACGCGCTTCGCCACGTTCAACAGCGGCATTACCTGGAGCCGAACGGGAAACAAACTCGCGTTCATCAGCCAGCGCAAGGGCAACTCGCTCAGCGCTTATGTCCTGTCATTGCAAAAGCCGGCAGTCTTCAATATCGCCACCGGGCAGGACATCGATTGGGACAACATCCACCTGCGCGTCACGCAGCCGGCGAACATGGCCATCAGCCAATGCGCCATCTCCACCGATGGCACGAAGATCGCGTTCCGGGCGACCAGCGAGGGCGTGGACGATCTTTGGCTCGCCAAGGTGGACGGCGGTTCGGTACAGCGCATCACCACCGGCGGACTCAAACCGACGCAGATCATGTGGTCGCGCTATTTCCCGGGCCAAATCTATTTCCGCGACGGCAATGGCGCGTCGCGCGCCGTCATGGTTGGCGGACCGACGATTGTGGGGCCGACCACGGTTTCCTTTACCGCCAAGATGACGATCCGCCAGGATGAACTATTCCGCGAAATGTTCGACCAAAGCTGGCGTGCCCTGAACGAGAATTTCTACGATAAAAACTTCCACGGCGTCAACTGGGCGAAGATTCGCGAGAAATATCGCCCGATCGTCGATCATTGTGCCGTCACCGAAGATTTGTACGCGCTCGTGAGCCTGATGCTCGGCGAACTCAACGCGTCGCACCTCGGCATCTCGGGCACGCCTCGCAGTGCGGACCGCGAAACCGCTTACCTCGGCCTGACATTCGATCGCACCCACACCGGACCAGAATTGAAAATCGCCGAGGTCATCAAGGATGGCCCCGCCGACCGCCGCGGCGTGAACCTGAAGCCGGGCGAACTCATCGCTCGCATCGACGGCGTGGAGCTTGGACCAACTGTTGAGCTGTCGAAACTCCTGAACGACAAGGTCGGAGAAATCGTGACTCTCGAACTCACCGACCCGCGTGCATCGACCAGCAGACGGCGAGTCGAGATTCGGGCCGAGAAACGCTCGAAGGTCATCGACCTCATGTACGAACGATGGGTCGCCAAAAACGCTCAGCGCGTCACGGAACTCAGCAACGGGAAGCTCGGCTACATCCACATCCCGAACATGACCGAGCCGGGCCTTGAACGATTCGTCCGCGCTCTCTACTCCGACAATTTCGACAAGGACGGCATCGTCCTCGATGTCCGCTATAACGGCGGCGGATTCACCCACGATCAGGTGCTTAACTACCTCGTCGGCAAGGAACACACGATCTTCACCCACCGCGACGGCGGCACCGGCCTGGTCCTTCGCTCCTACGACCGTAAATGGACCAAGCCCCTCACGCTGCTCATCAACAATCGGTCTTACTCCGATGCCGAGATCTTCCCGCACGCCTTCCGCACCTGGGGCCTCGGCAAGCTCGTTGGCCAACCGACGGGCGGATTCGTTATCGGCACGCGCAGCGTTTCGCTTATCGACGGATCTCTGTTCCGCACGCCGCGCATCGGCGTGCACACCGTGAAAGGCGTAAACATGGAAAAAGAAGGCGTGCAGCCTGATGTGCTCGTCGAACCGCATCCCGATGACTTGGCCCGCGGCATCGACCGACAACTCGAACGCGCGGTGGACGTGCTTTTGCAGGACGTGAACCAGTGGAAGAAAACCCGCCCAGCAACCCCAGCGACCCCAGCGATCGGCGGGCAGTAACGACGTCACGCCAGGATTCTCCGCTTGAGGCTTGGCGTTCAGCGAAGCGTTCTATTGAGTGCCTAGCCGCAAGCGGAATTCATCAGCTCTTCTCGGTCTTTTCTTTTTCCTTGCCGGGTTCTTTGGGCATGTCGAGATCTTTGTTGATCGGCCGATCCGAACCGCCGCACCCGGCGAGGACGAGAAGAAAAAGCGCCGCGAGAACGCTGATACGCATGGTGCAATCCCAAAGAGAGCAGCGCGTCGCAACAAGAATTCCTCAGGAACACGCTAATCCCGCGACGCTCGGAGCTGTTCCTCTACTTGCCGAATTATACGAAATCGGTCGTCCCACATCTCGGCTTCCTCGCGGTACGATTTTCGTTGGCCGTTCCGGTCCGTCAAGCTCATGATCTCGACATTGTCCCAGTAGTCGCGTTCAAAGACGGCCATGCGGTCTTCGGTCGCGATCGCCCATACTCGGCATTTCGTGTACTCGAAATGCGACAGCACGGCATACCGTAGCGGCGCCGGCGTGAATAGCGACTGCCCCAGCGTCGCCGGCTTCGTCTCGTGGCCCAGAGCGTCGGCGATCGTCGGCATGATGTCGGCGTGGGATGTGATGAAGTTCACGTCGGCCGGCTCCACGCCCGGGATATACACCAGGCACGGAGTCATCGTCTGGTAGATGTTCAACGACGAGCAATGCCCCAGACGGCCTTGCTGGAAGAACTCCTCGCCATGATCTCCCGTGATAATGACGATCGTGTTGTCCAGATCCACTTTTTCGAGCATCAGCTTGTACCACACATCCATGTTGAGCAAGGTGTTTTTATAACGGTTGACGATCTTGTCTTTCCACTGGATCAAGTCCGAGCGATTGTAGTTGAATTCATAATCCACCTCGGGCAGATACTTTTTGAAGCGAGCCTCGTCGTCATGATCGTAGGGATAGTGCGTTGCGTGGTAGAAGGAAAACACCAGCCGAGGCTCTGGCTTGGCCAATTCTTCGTGAATCTCTGGAATCACTTTGAAATCGCCGCCCGGCTCGCTGACGGGTTCCGTCCAGTTCGGAAGGTAATGGCCTAGCTTGTGATGACTCATGACGCTGCGCGTGATGAGGCGGGATTTGTAGCCGTGCTCCTTGAAATGATCCAGATACGGATTGGGGCGATGCGTTTCGCGAGGCCCCGTGAAGAACGTCACCGGGTTGCCGTGCAGAAGGCCGAGAACGCCGTAGTGGGTGGCATTGGCGGCGGAGAAATGGCGTTTCAGACGCAGGCATTTCTTGGCGAATTCGTTGAGGAATGGCAGGTCGGTTTCGTTGAAGATTTCATTGCTCAGGCTCTCGGCCTGGAGAATCAGGACATTGTTGGGTTTCTTCGGGACGATGCGTTTGGGAATCGCGTACATGGGTCCCTTGGCGCTCGGCGAGAGCATGTCGAGATTCCGCATAGCCGCGTTGGCCGCCGCGATGTCTTGCGACTCCTCGGAATAAGCGAGAACGACGCGATCCCATGCACGATCGAGAGCCTGCCAGCGCAGCGGATTGGCGTCGGCGATCATGCGGATCACGGTTCGCTCGGATTGATTGTCCTGCCGATCCTTGTCGAACGCCCAGATCACGACCGGATCTATCATGACAAGCCCAGCCAAACACGCGAAGGCAACCTTGGTGTAGAACCAGCCCAAGACGCGCAGCGCCAGCTTTTCGATCCGCAACCAAACAAGAGCGCGGTAAAACCAGGTGCAGACGATGCCGGCGTAGGTTCGACCGAGCGGACCACTCCAGATCGCCTGGATGCAGTAACGCGGCTCCGGCCCGGCGAAGAATGCGCAGAGCGAAAGAAACAGAAGGTGATACGCGAACTGCCAGCCGATATCGTTGTAATCCGATTCGCGAAGTCCGAGGTCGGAACCCGCGTCTTGGTCGAGCGCCGCCATGATCTCGTTCCACGATACGTGCTTTTGCGACATCTGGAACCAGCGCATGTCGCCCTCGAAAAACACGAGGCCGAGCAGAATCACGACCAGCGCGACGCGCCTATGCGTGAGGAACTGGAATCGCGTGAGCAGAAAAAACACGATGCCCGCCCAGGCCGCCAGAGGCAGGATGGTCAGGAACCAGCGGTAGAGAAATTCGGGCTGGTACCACGGCGGCGGTTCGCCCCCGAAATAGTACCAATCGCCATGAAAGAGCGGGTATTGCACCCAGCGCGAGATCAGGTGGTAGCCGACGTAGACCGCTGCAAAGAGGAGGAAGATAAACGTTCGCTGCCTTTGAGCGGCAAACGTGCTCCACTCCGGCGTGTCAGCTGCAAGATCCGCCGATTCAGTAGGTGCGGGCACGGGAGATTCATCGATCACGGAAGAAGCATGCATCGGAAGGTGCTCTCTGATTGGAAGCCGATACGGAAAAAGGGACAAGGCAAAAGCTTCAACACAGATTAACGCTTCCTGCGCTAAATCGTCAAGAAAATTCCACGAATTCTTCACGGAAATGCGCTCAGCGCGATCCGCACGAGTTAACGGACAAAAAAGGCCGACCCGAATGGATCGGATCGGCCTCGGGTTGCAAGCGATGAACTTGCAGAATCATCACGAAGTCGGCGTGGTGGTCTTCGCCGGGGTCGTCGCTGGGGACGTCGTTGCCGGGGAGGTCGTCTTGGCCGGGGTGGTCGTCTTCGCGGCGCCGCCGCCACAACCAACGGTGAAGACGGAGACGAAAGCCAAAAGCGACAGGATCGAGAACAGTTTCTTCACGTGAGATTTCCTTTTTTGAAGATTGCAGAAGAAAAATTCACACACTCAGCCTCGGCGATGTTGACACACGAGGCTGAGACAGGTTCGAAATCGGCTTATTACGTCTTGCTGGTCTTTTCAGCCGGGGTGGTCGTCTTTTCAGCCGGGGTGGTCGTCTTTTCAGCCGGGGTGGTCGTCTTTTCAGCCGGGGTGGTCGTCTTTGCAGCGGGGCTGGTCGGCGTCGGCGTCGGGCTCGGGCTCGGCGTCGGCGACGTCTTCGTCGGGGTGGTGGCGGTCGGGGATGTCGGGCTGGTCTTCGTGGTCTTGCCTGCTGGCGGCTTGCAGCCGGTGGTGCTCAGGCTCAGTACCGAAAGAACGCAAACGCAGATGGACACACCCAGAATCTTCTTCATATCTTAACCTTCCAAAAAATCGTACGTGGTAAAAACCTGGTCGGCAAACACTGCCTCACGCGATCTTCACCGATTTCACATATGAGATACACGAACGATATATTTATTCCCGCTTTTTTTGCCGACAAGAAGATTTCAGGTAATTCGTGAAGATTTTCACAAATTCGGTATATCCGCGCGGATTATTACAATCGGCAATATTTAACAGGTTGAAGCGGGGAAGGATTTGGTCGTAAGGTAGGTGCGAAAAAAAACCGACCCGAGAGATGATCGGGTCGGCCTTTCGTCTTGAAATGCGGAGGAAGCGTTACGAATTCTTCTTTTCTTCAGTCTTCTTCTCTTCGGTCTTCTTTTCCTCGGCCTTCTTCTCCGCCTTCTTGGCATCGCCACAGCCCACCGTGAATGCGGTGAAACTGCAAAGCATTGCCATGATCGCCATGATCGAGAACAACTTCTTCACGTGAGACATCCTTTCAATCAAGTGGGTGCAAACTCAATGTAGTTCGGGCAGGTTAGACGAGGTGGCTACGCCGCATGGCAACCGTGCGGGCGAACGCCAATTCACGGGTGCGCGGCAGGATCAGTGAGCTGGATTTCTTTTCTTCAGTCTTCTTCTCTTCAGTCTTCTTTTCTTCTTTTTTCTCTTCAGTCTTCTTCTCTTCGGTCTTCTTTTCCTCGGTCTTCTTCTCTTCTGTCTTCTTTTCTTCAGTCTTCTTCTCGTCCTTCTTCTCGGTCTTCTTTTCTTCGGTCTTCTTCTCTTCTTTCTTTTCGGTCTTCTTCTCTTCGGTCTTCTTGGTCTTGTCCTTGTTCGGGTCTTTGCAACCGGTCGTGCCGAGGGTCAGGAACGACAAAGCACCGAGGCACAACAACAGGCCGACGAACTTCTTCATGGTAAAAAATCCTTCCCATCTAAAAAATTGGTTTCGTGGCCGCTTCGGCGAACACTGCCGAGGGCGCACTTCACCCGATTCTGAAGGTGGGATGGGGAGATGGCGGCGGTATTCCCAAATTAGCTGAATATTCGCGGCCTATTCACGGTCCCTTTACAATTGCGGAAGAACACCCATCGCGGGGGCGATGTTTGCACATTTGTCCAGACCTTTTTCCCTGACAAGACCTTGTAAAATACGCTGGTGCGACGCGAGGATGCGAGTGGAGGATCGTTGTTTATTTTCTGCCTTCACGGGAATAAACTGGCCGATTTTGGCTCTGATTGGTAGGGAGTGCGCCCCATGAGTTGGTTTGGCAGCAATCCGACAACGGTCGAAACGTTAGTGGATTCCCACTATGCCGCTCTGTATCGCTACGCCTATCGTTTGAGCGGTGTTTCCCAGGAGGCGGAGGACCTGACTCAGGAGACGTTCTTGCAGGCGCAGAAGATGTTGCGTCAGCTGCGTGACCCGGACAAGGCGAAATCCTGGCTTTTTACGATTTTGCGCAACGCCTACCTTCATCGCGTTCGCACGGAGAAACAAAGCCGATTCGTGTCGCTGGATGGCGTAGCGGAGATCGCCGACCGGGCGAACGCGAATCTGCCGATCGTGGAATCGGCTCAGCTGCAATCGGCATTATTGGAGCTTCCCGAGGCTTTTCGGACGCCAGTGATCTTGTACTACTTCGAGGATTTCAGTTACAAGGATATTGCGGAACAGATGAATGTGCCCTTGGGCACGGTGATGTCTCGGCTCGCACGGGCCAAGACGTTTCTTCGCCAACGGTTGATGGAGCATGCCGAGGTGACGACCAAGACCGCTCAAGGGGAGGGTTATTAATGGACTGCCAAGACGCACGCCTGCTGCTCGCCTTCAACGACCGTCCGAGCGAACCGCTCGACGCGGCGGAAGGCCAGGCTCTCCAGCAACATCTGGAAGCATGCCCGGATTGCGCGCAGGCGAACGAACGCCGACAGGCCGACGCCAAATTCGATCATGCGATTGGCGCGGCCATGTGCAACGTGCCGATTCCCACTGGACAACCCGCCTTGCTCAAGCAACGCCTCGCCGCCGACCGCCCGAAAATTTGGAAGCGCTGGGCTGCCGGCGCTACCGCTGCGGCTGCCGTGCTCGCGGTTGTGGCGTTTGGCGTGGTTTACGCCAATCGGCCGACCGACATTGCCATCAGCGAGATTCGTAGTTTCCCGCAGTTCGGCTCTGGCTGGACGATCGACCAAGTCGATGCGTACTTCAGGGAACAGGGCCTCGATGCGAAGTCGCCGCGTGAGTTTGATTATTCGCTTTTGCAGAATATCGAAATCGTCGTGCTGCACAAACGGCAAGTCGCAAAGCTTACTTTCTCCGACGGTCAGACCAAGGCCCACGTGCTGGTGTTGTCGCATCGCCAATTCCGCGTTCCCGATTCGTCGGACGACCCGAGCATGCGTCTCCTCACTCGCGATGGTTTCTCCTACGTCATCTTCCCGGCTCAAGGCCGCCCCGAGGATTTGGCTCGACCGCTCAACTAACCTGGCAGCGCAAAATTCGGCTGTATGCCTTTTCCGTCTCCGGCGTCTATAGTGAAAGAACAGGCGTCGCCCTACTTTCACACGGAGATTCGGAATGCGCTGGTCCTATCGTTGTTTGCTCGCTCTATCCGCGGTTCTTGCCGCTTCATCGATTTCCAACGCTGACGATTGGCCTCAATGGCTCGGCCCCAAACGCGACGGCGTTTGGCGCGAGACCGGCATCGTCCAGAAATTCCCCGCCGGCGGGCCGAAAGTTCGCTGGCGCACGCCCATTGGCGAAGGTTACTCCGGGCCTGCCGTCACCAATGGCAAGGTATACATCACCGATCGGCTCCTGGCGAAAGGCGCGAAAAATCCCGCCAACGCCTTCGACCGCAAGTCGCGCGTCAATGGCGTTGAACGCATTCTCTGCCTCAACGAAGCCGACGGCAAAATCCTCTGGAAGCACGAGTATGACTCCGTCTACCAGATCAGCTACGCCTCCGGGCCGCGCACCACGCCGGTCGTCGCCGGCGGCAAGGTCTACACCGTCGGCGCCATGGGCGATCTGTATTGTCTCGATGCCGACACGGGCAAAGTCGTCTGGTCCAACAAATTGCTCGAAACCTACAAGACCGGCGCCCCCGTATGGGGCATCTCCGGCCAACCGCTCATCGACGGCGACCGCTTGATCTGCCTTGTCGGCGGGCAAGGTTCCGTCGCTGTCGCCTTCAACAAAGACACCGGCAAAGAAGTCTGGAAAGCGCTGTCGTCGAATGAACCCGGATACGCGCCGGTAATGATCTACGAGATCGGCGGCAAGCGTCAGCTGATCGTCTGGCATCCCGAATCGATCAACGCGCTTGACCCAGAGACCGGAAAGCTCTTCTGGTCGCACCGCTACAACAAGAAGAAATCCCTCGGCGCTGGCATGTCGATCCCGACGCCACGGCAAGATGGCGACACGCTCTTTTTCACCTGTTTCTACGACGGTTCGCTGATGCTCAAAACCAATGGCACGAAGACGCCGTCCGTCGTCTGGCAAAAAGCCGGCCGATCCGTCATGCCCGAGGATACCGACGGTCTTCACAGTGTCATGGTCACGCCCGTGATTCACGGCGACCATATTTACGGCGTGGATTCCTACGGCGAACTGCGTTGCCTCGACAAGAAAACGGGCGAGCGCATCTGGTCCACTCACAAACCCGTGACCGGACAATCGACCCGCTGGGGCAATGCGTTTATCGTCTCCCAGGGCGATCGTTATTTCCTCTTCAACGAACTTGGCGACCTGATCATCGCCAAGTTCTCGCCGAAGGGTTACGAGGAAGTCTCGCGTGCCAACATCCTGCAGCCGACGAACACCATGGCGCCGCCAGCGGGCCGACGCGTCATCTGGTCGCACCCCGCCTACGCCAATCGCGCGGTCTATGCACGCAACGACAAGGAAATCATCTGCGTCTCCCTCGCCGAGTGATGTCGTGCTTGGCAATTCGACCGGGTGTTGACATGATCCACGATCGGAAATCGTTGCGCGAAGTGCTCCCTCTCCCACCGGGCTGCGAGTTCCCCACATTTTTTTTGGGAGCGAGGCTTGTC
>CAZAFH010000022.1:45144-70256 GCA_964484265.1 uncultured Singulisphaera sp. | reverse complement strand
CGGGATTTGCCAGATGGTGTCACGGTCAGTTTCCATGTAACGATGCTATAGACTCCATTTTTGATACAATTTCAGTTGAGAGAATTCGGCTCGCCATTGCGTCCGGCAGGTTTGCAATGATAGCGGTTTCGACCTCGGCAGCGGTTTTGGTTTTGCCTGAAAACCGTGCTGCGTTTGTTGCACTGGAACGGCTCTTACTTGGCTTGACCGCCGAGGCGGATGCGTCGTTGCCTACGCTCGTCTACCTGCACGGGCCGACAGGCTCAAGCAAGACGACCCTAATCGAATTCTTTCGCCACGAGGCCGAGGAACATGGCATCGTTATCCAAGCGGTAACTGCAAACGACCTGGGCGACACGAACGCCCGGCCCGATGCGGACGTCCTCGTGATCGAGGATCTCCAGCACCTGCCCGACCGTTCGACGCAAACAATTATCGCGATTATCGATAATCGCCAAAGGTCCGGATCGACGACAATCGTCACTGCCGATCGCGGACCGGCGAATCTGAGGCATCGCGGCAAGGCGTTGCCGATCCGGCTTACCAATCGCCTCGCAGGCGGGTTGGTCGTTGCTGTGAAACCGTTGTCAAGCACGAGCCGACTGCGTGTGCTTCGCGCCGCCGCTGAAGCCGAGGGCGCCACCATCGCCGATGAGATACTCGACTGGCTGGCGCAAAACCTGACCGCCGGCGGGAGGCAACTGCATGCCGCCGTCAGGCAGCTGGCATCATTGCAACGCTTGCAGCCCAAGCCGTTGCGCCTTGCCGACGTCAAGGCACATTTTCGTGCTCAGGTCGAAGCGCAGACGGTCTCCGTCGAACGCATCGCCGAGCGCGTGTCCGCGTGTTTTCGTGTGTCCGCGAAGCAATTGCGCTCGCCGGCCCGCGCGAAGGAGATCGTTCTTCCTCGCCAAATCAGCATGTACCTCGCCAGGCAGCTGACGGGTCTGTCGCTTCAAGGCATCGGGAAATATTTCGGCGGCCGCGATCACAAGACCGTGTCCCACGCCTGCGAAAAAGTCGAAGCCGCCCGTGCCGCGGACCTTGCGCTATCCAGCGCCATTGGTGAACTGGAAGCGGAGCTTTGTTAGATCTCCGCATGCCGACAAATGGGTATGTTGGGGAAAACGTGTTGGTGGAATGTTGATTACGTGTTGAGCGGCGTTGTTCATGGAGCTAGTGAATACGTTAAATCCATAATTCTGCATTCTTATCATCAGCAGTCAACAAATCATGAACTCGACATCAACGAGATTTACCCAATAGAATCGAAAACCTATATCCTGGCCAATTAGGTAGTTGCAAGAACCAATGAACAGAACTTGGCCAAACATGAATACTGACATTACATAAAGAACTAAAGTAATACAAAAGGAACGCCTCATGAAAATTGTTTGTCACCGGGAAGGACTTTTGTCTGCATGCCAGCTCGCCAGTGCCGCCATCGCTTCCCGTGACGTGAAACCGGTTTTGAAAAACATCAAAGCCATTGTCAACGACGATCGCTGCACCCTGATGGCCACCGACCTCGAGCTCGGCATTCGGCTTGATGTTCGCGGCATCAAGGTCGAGGAGCCTGGCGAAGCGCTTTTGCCCACGAGCAGGCTCATCGCCATCTTGCGCGAATCGACCGACGAGGAACTCACGATCGACGCCAGCATCGACAAATGCGTCGTTCGCGGCGAGACCAATGAGTTCGACATGCCGGGCGAGGATCCGTCAACCTTTCCCGACATCCCAACCTTTGCCGAGGAAAATTACCACGAAATAACTGCGGGCATCTTGCGTGAGATGATCAAGCGCACGATTTTCTCGGCCGCGACCGAAGGGCAGGTCCGCTTCGGGGCGACCACGGGCGTATTGATCGAGCTGGAAGGCGAAAAAGCGGCGTTGGTGGCGACTGATGGCCGACGACTGGCAATGATGACCGGCGCCGCCAAACCGCACGGCGATCACTCGACCGCAAACACAACGCCCGTCATCCCTTCCAAAGCGATGCAGCTTCTTGATCGCAACCTGGTCGAGCCTGACGAAATGGTAAAAATCAGCCTGAGGCCCAACGAAGTGCTCATCAAAACCGAGCGGGCGATGGTCTACAGCCGGCTCGTCGAAGGGCGGTTCCCGAACTATCGTCAGGTCATCCCAGCGAAGCATTCCGTTCGTGTGCCCCTGACGGTCGGTCCCTTTTTGTCCGCAGTGCGTCAGGCGGCGATCATGACCGACGACGAAAGCAAACGAGTGCGCTTCAAATTCGAGAAAAAGAAATTGACGCTTCGCGCACAAGGCGTTGAATCCGGCCAATCGCGCGTGGAACTTCCCATCGATCTCGATGGCAAGGGACTGGAGATTAGCTTCGATCCAAAATTCGTCGTCGATATGCTTCGCGTGCTGGAGCCGGACACGCCGTTGACGCTGGACATGAACGAACCGAACACGCCCGCCGTATTCCGGCACGAACCGAGTTACACCTATGTGGTCGTGCCCCTGGTGGAATCGAAGTGATGCCGCCGATCATTTACCAGCCCGATCCGCCGCCCGAGCCGATCAAGGAGATCCTTGCGAGGTTGTTCACGGCTCGCGGATGGGGAAGGCGCTCAGCTCGCTTGCACCTGGAACGCGCATGGAGCGAAGCTGCGGGACCGGATTACGCTTGCAGGTCGCGCGTATTGGGATTAAAACGCGGCATCCTGGAAATCGAAGTGGCCAGCGGCGTGCTGGTGCAGGAACTATCGCACTACCACAAACGCCGATTGTTGCAGACGTTGTGCGAAAAACTGCCAGGCGAAAAGATCAAAGACCTGCGGTTTCGCGTCGGGAGCTTTGAGAACATTTGATTTCCTCTACGAAATCGAAATAAATGAATTCCCATGATTGTATGTCCGCTTGCGGTTTAGCGTTCGGAATATCCCACGCCTAGCGCTAAGCCGCAAGCGGAATGCAATTACATTGCAATCCGGAGCCAACTCATGAGTACGGAAACAGTCGAAGCGACAACAGAAAACGAATACGAAGGCGGCAACGTCAACGTGCTGCGCGACGCGAAACACATTCGCGAACGGCCTGGCATGTATATCGGCGACACCTCGTCCAACGGTCTGCACCACCTCGCTTACGAATTGGTTTACAACAGCGTCGATGAAGCGCTTGCGGGCTATTGCAAGAACATTCACGTCACCATCCACGTCGATGGCAGCCTGAGCGTCTCCGACGATGGCCGCGGCATTCCCGTGGACATGCATCCGACGGAAGGCCGGCCAACGCTGGAAGTCGTGCTCACGACGGTCGGCGCCGGCGCGAAGTTCGATAAACGCACGTACAAAACTTCCGCCGGCTTGCACGGCATCGGCGCCAAGGCCGTCACTGCGCTCTCCGAGTGGACTATCGCCGAGGTGCGCCGCAACGGCAAAGTGTACACGCAGGAATATCAACGGGGCTACGCCGTCACGCCTGTGAAAGAGATCGGCAACGCCCCGAACGACCGGACGGGAACCAAAGTCACCTTTAAACCCGATCCGGAAATCTTCCACGAGGCGAATTTTATTTACGACACGCTCGAGAACCGCTTGCGTGAACTTGCATACCTGAACAAAGGCCTGGCAATTAAACTGACCGATGAAGCTACCTCCAAGGAAGAACTATTCCATGCCCAAGGCGGAGTCGCGGAGTTCGTTGAATATCTCAACCGCACCGAAGAAACCGTTCACAAGACACTCTACGTAGAGAATACCGTGGACGACATCCGCGTCGAGGTTGCTTTTCAGTACACCACTGGCGAAGAACAAAATCGCGTGCACTGCTACGCAAACAATGCGCGCAATCCCGGCGGCGGGACACACCTCTCCGGGTTCCGCACCGCCATCACGCGCGCGTTGACGAATTACGGTACTAAGGAAAATCTCTTTAAGAATATTTCCCCACAGGGCGAGGATTACCGCGAAGGCATCACCGCTGTTGTCAGCGTCGCATTGCCCGACCCGCAATTTGAATCGCAGACCAAGATCAAACTGAACAATCCCGAAGTTGACTCCATCGTTTCGAAAGTGGTGTACGAGTTCTTGCTGAAATTCCTTGAAGAAAACCCCAAAGAAGCGGCAAAGATCATGAAGAAAGTGATCCTCGCCGCCGAAGCGCGCGAGGCCGCCACCAAGGCGAAAAAGGCGCTCAAGGACCGCAAGAACATCCTCGCCGGCGGCGGGTTGCCTGGCAAGCTCATGGACTGCACGACGCGCGATCGCGATGAATCCGAACTGTTCCTCGTCGAAGGAGGATCGGCAGGCGGGTCGGCGGATAACGGCCGCAGCCGGCATTTCCAGGCGGTGCTGCCGCTGCGAGGAAAGGTTCTCAACGTAGAAAAAGCACGCATGGAGAAGGTGCTCGGCAACGAAGAACTTTGTGCCCTCATCAGCGCCATCGGCATCGACATTGGCAACACCGAGGACATCGAGGGGCTGCGCTATGGCCGCATCATCCTTCTGACCGACGCCGATGTCGACGGTCAACATATTCGCACTTTGCTCTTGACGTTTTTCTATCGGCAGATGCGCCCGTTGCTGGAGAAGGGCCACGTATGGATCGCTCGCCCGCCATTGTTCAAGGTGGAGCAGAAGAAGTCGGCTCGTTACGTGCAGACGATGGACGAGATGACCGCTGAACTCGCCGAGCGCGGACTGGATGGCACGAAGCTCACCGTCGCCCCGCCCGAAGGAGTGCAGGCCGAGCCGAAGATTTTCGAGGGAGAAAAGCTCAAGGAGTTGATGAGCGTATTGGACGATCTCGAAAAAGCGCTGATGATTCTCGAGCGCCGCGGCTTGAATGTCGGGACGATGATTCAAAAGATTCGCGATGGCGAACTGCCGACGCACCGCGTGACGTTTGGCAGCCAGGAGCATTGGTTCTTCACGCAGGCCGAGGTCGATGCCTACCGCCAAGAGCTTGTGCAGCAGGGTAAGCATATTCTCGTCACCGACACCGAGGCGGCGAAAAACGGCGCGCCCGCCGGCGAAACGCTTTCGATTCAGGAACTACACGAGGTAAGAGCAGTCAATCGCGGCTTGAAGGCGTTGCGGGCTGTGGGTCTTAGCCAGACCGATCTCGTGCCGTCGCCGCGCATCGCGGGGCGCGATCCCGTGCCGCGCTATTTTCTCGAAGCCGACGGGCGGAAACAGATCCTCAATCATCTGCGCGAACTCACGACGGAAGTGCGCAAGATCGGCGAGAAGGGCATCCGCATCGTTCGCTTCAAAGGGCTGGGCGAGATGGACGGCGCCGAACTTTGGGACACGACACTCGATCCCGCGCGCCGCACGCTCGTGCAGGTAAAGCTCGACGATGCGTTGAAAGCCGACGAAATGTTCCGCATCCTCATGGGTGAGAAAGTCGAGCCGAGGCGCGAGTTCATCCAGAAGCACGCTCTGGAGGTAAAAGAAGTGGACTACCACGGAGCGTAGCGATGAAGCGACGGAAAATCCGCCGAATCCTATCGACGTCGACATTTGCGGAATCGGAAGCCGACGACCGTGCGTTCTGGGCGAAACAAACGCCCAGCGCACGGCTACGCGCGCTGGAACTGATGCGGCAAATCAACTATGGCAAAGCAGCTACCGGACGACTTCAGAGATTTTTTGAAGTTGTGCAACAAGAAGCGCGTTAAATATCTGCTTATCGGCGGTTACGCCGTGAGCTATTACGGCTACCCGCGCGCGACTGCCGATATGGATATCTGGATCGAGCTCTCCCAAATCAATGCCGAGAAGGTCGTCAATTTGCTCAAGGAATTCGGCTTCGACGTGCCCGGCTTGTCCACGGAACTCTTTCTGGATAAGGGCAAAATCGTTCGCATGGGTTATCCGCCAATAAGGCTGGAAATTCTCAACGACATCTCAGGCGTGCGTTTCGACGAGTGCTACCCCGCCCGCACTATGGCCAAAATAGACGGCATCACCGTCAGTGTGATTAGTCTGGACGACCTGAAAAAGAACAAAGCCGCGGCAGGCCGGCTCAAAGACCTTGACGATCTGGATCATTTAGCGTGAGGATCCTGTCCATCTTAGCCGCGATCATACGCTCTTCGTTTGTCCGGATCGGATAACACCGAATAGGCTTCGCCGATCCCTTTGAAGATCTCCGCCGCCTTCTCGTCGCCTGGGTTTCGGTCCGGGTGATATTTCATCACCAGCTCGCGATACTTGGCTTTGATTTCCTCCGGCGTAGCATCTCTCGATACGCCCAGAATCTCGTAGTAGCTGAGTGGCCGAACCGGGCGCGGAATCGGTCTTGGACTTGAAATCGCGCCAGGCCCCAGCCAGTCAGCGACTGCGGCGGCGAACTCCGCCGCAGCCTGAGAATCACGCGTGACAAGCACGACCGCAGGCTCGACGAAATCGAACACGAACGTGCAAACCTCGCGGAACGGCCGTTGCACGCGGATGGCCCGTTTGACCTGATAGTTGAATCGATACCGCGCGTCAGGACTGCCGTCGGCATTCGCGTGGGCCCATCCAATTGCGTATTCGATCGCGGTGAACGAGCCCTCCGCCGCATTGACGGCGACTTTTGCCGAGGTCCAGGGGATCTTTCGATAATCAGCCCCGTCGAAGACGACGATGCAATCCGGGAAGAAATAATACCTCTGCGCGTGCAGCATCAGACAGCACACGTTCACGTTGCACGCCAGGTACTCCGGCGGTCCGATCGTCACGCTTGCTTCGCCTGTCTGTGAAAAGCCAGATGCCGATTGCATGACGATTACCAGATCCGACGCAGCGAGTCGGCTCAAGCACGTCGTAAAGTCGGCATGGGCTTCGAACCGTCTCGGTTCGAGAGGGTAGGAGATAACCAGGGTTTTTTCGCCGACGTATTTTCGGTTCATGCTCGAGCGGAATCTTTCCGTCAGGATCATGCCCGCAATCCAGATCACGCAGACAAGAAACGGCGAGCAGCAACAGGTGAGCGACCGCAGCGCCCAAACGGAAAAGTTCGGCGGAACGGGTTCGTCCGGTCCGATCGAGGCCAAGTTGCCTACGAAAAACATGGAATAGACACAGAAAAGCACCAATGGAACAACGAACACGATGGGAAGAACGATCGACGCCATGCGATTGCCTGGCTTGGTGGAACGGTGAAGCAGCCGAAGATGCTGAAGCGTAGCGTCGTCGATGGCGGAGATAGTCAAATCGGACGCCTTTTTCCATGGAAGTTCGCGGCTAGCATACTGTTCCCAGGCATTTTACGCACTTGGCAGCGAATAGACTTCAGCTGGCGACGCGTTAAATTACCGCAATGAACTGAATCTTTGCTAGACTCGCGTAACCAATTCACCCCGCTTCGTGTAAGATTCCATTTGGAAGCGGAATCCTTTTTGGACCGTTTGGCGTCAAGAACAAGGTGTGAAATGTTTCACGAAACGCGCCGTTTCGTTTTCGGACTCTGCTTGTTGGCGGTTTCGGCTGCGCTCGCGTCAGGCCAGCCGATGAAGCCGTACAGCGGGCCATCGTGCAATCGTATTCTCGACGACTATTTCACGAAGGAAGTTTGGCCCAAAGTCGGCGCGATCCTTTGCGTGCAATGCCACACCAAAGGCGGCGATGCCGAGAACAGCAAGCTCGTTCTGCTCGATCCGAAAAAGCTGCAAGGTCACGCCCAAGACGAAGCCCTTCGGCACAACCGCGATGCCTTCGCTCGCATCGCGGCCATCAAGCACAAGGACGAATCCCGGCTGCTCGTGAAAGTTACCGGCGGGTTGAAGCACGGCGGGGCGGACGTCGTCAAGCCAGGCTCGAAAGGCCACCAGATCCTGGCAGAGTTCGTGCGCCGCGTCAACGCGCCGCCGTCAACGGGGCCGCGCCCCGTCGTGGACGACAGGAATCTCCCGCCGTTTTTCGATGGCGTGACGATGCTCGAACCGCGGCGGCTATTTCGCCGTGTCACGCTGTCCCTGGCAGGGCGATTACCCTCGGAGTCGGAGAAGCCGATCGTCGCCTCGAAGGGCTTGGCCGGCGTGACTACGTTGCTCGATGGCTTGATGAAGGAGGACGCCTTCTACGATCGCCTTCGCGAAGGGTTCAACGACATCTTTCTTACCGTGGGGCTTGATGGCAATCCCGAGGCGACAGTCCTTGCGTACGAGCATTTCACCAAAACTCGGCTCTGGACAAGCAAATTCGACCTGAACCACATCGCCGATCCGAAGGCGCGCCAGCAGGCGCGCTACAAGCTCGACGCCGACTACCGCAAGGCCCTGCTCGGCGAACCGATGAAACTCCTCGAGCATATCGTGCGAAACGATCGACCGTTCACCGATATCGTCACGGCTGATTACATCATGGTCACGCCCTATTCGGCTCGTGGTTATGGCGTGTTCGACGAACTCAAAACGAAGTTCAAGAATCCCGACGATCCGTTTGAATATATCCCCGTCAAGCTCAAAGCACTCAAGGGACGAAGCAAGGCGACCGATCAAGAGTCCGCGACGGGCGACTACCCGCACGCGGGGATGTTGAGCAGCTTCCAGTATCTGCGCCGCTACCCGACCACGGAAACGAACCGCAATCGCCTGCGGGCGCGCATGTACTACCAGCATTTCCTGGGCATCGATGCACTGGAATTGGCAGCACGCGTTTCCGATTCGGCGGCAGTGTCGGCGAAGTACAAGATTCCCACGATGCAGGCGTCTGAGTGCGTCGTATGCCACAAGACGATCGACCCGGTGGCTGGGCTGTTCCAGGATTATTACAGCTTCGAGGGCGTGTATGGCCGGCGGAAGGGCGGCTGGTACACCGACATGTTCGCGGCCGGTTTCGAGGGAGAAACCTTGCCGGCGGAGGAACGCTGGCGGGCGCTGCAATGGCTGGGCGAACGCACGGCGAAGGATCCGCGTTTCGCCGTCGCGATGACCGAGCACGTCTACTATGTGCTCACAGGCCGAAAGGTGCTGCTGGAGCCGAAGGATCTGGAAGATCCGCTCTACACCGCGAAGCGCCGCGCATATCAGGAACAGCGACGACAGACCGAGGCCATCGCCGACCGATTCGCCAAGTCGGGTTTCAATCTCAAGGACGTCTTCAAGGCCTGGATCGCGTCGGACTTCTATCGAGCCGACGGTCTCGCGGCGGCGCTCGACAATCCGCGGCGACGCGCTGAACTCGACGACATCGGCGTCGTTCGCATGCTTGCGCCGGAACAGGTTGAGCGCAAGGTCAAGGCGATCTTCGGACAGCCCTGGGGAAGGCTACGCGATCAGCTGGCGATTCTGTACGGCGGCATCGACTCGAAAGAAGTGACCGAGCGAGCCACCGACCCGAGCGGCGCCATGGGCGCGATTCAGCGCATTCTCGCCAACGATGTCGCCTGCAAACACACATTGAAGGATTTCGCGCTCAAGGCGTCTGAGCGAAGGCTATTCCCGGGCATCGAGCCGAACGTGCTGCCGGGTTCCTCGCCGGAAGCCGACGCGCGGATTCGGCAAGCCATTGTTCATCTGCACGAACTGGTGTTGGGTCGAAATGACGCCGTGGATTCGAAAGAAGTCGCGCGCACGTTTGAATTATTCGCGGGCATCGTCGCCGACGCCAAGCTGGTGAAGGGTCTCGACAAGCGCGAGGCCTACAACTGCCGATCGCATGTGCCGGACGCGCCGGACGATCCGCACTACACGATCCGCGCCTGGCGCGGCGTGCTGACGTATTTGCTGCGTCGGCCGGAGTTTCTTTACGAGTGACGCGCGGGGATGCAACGAATTTCCTCGTTTACTGTGTAGAATGGCGGAGTTGCGAACCGGTTTATGGGTGTGCCATGATTGAGCGGCTTTACGTTAACAACTTCCGATGCTTTGAGAATTTTTCGATCGATTTTGCCGGGCGTCCGTCTGCGCTTATTATTGGCAAGAACGGTTCCGGCAAGTCAACTCTTCGTAAGGCATTTGAAGTTCTTCAGCGCATCTGCCGTGGCGCTAATCGCGTCAAAGATCTGATTCTCGAAAGCGATTTCGCCCAAGGACGCAAAGACATTCCATTACGATTTGACGTACAACTAAGCCTAGACAGTAAACGATACAAATACGTAATTGCATTTGAGTTCCCTGCAAACTTTGACGAGGCGCGTGTCGCCGAAGAAAGCCTGGATGTTGACGGAAATCTGGTTTTCTCCCGTAAGCAAGGCGAAGTGAATCAACCAGGCGGCTCATCGTTCATTCTGGATTGGCATCTTGCAGGATTGTACGCGATCAACATCAGAGACCGCGTCGGAGAAAACTTACGGCAGCGGCTGAGGTCTTACTTCGCTTCCATGATCCTGATCGCGCCGATACCGGCTGAGATGAAAGGGTTTTCCGAAAAAGAATCTGTCGAGTTAACAGACGACGCCAGCAATTTCTCGGCCTGGCTGAACGCACTCCTGTTGCGATACCCAAGGGCGTACAATTTCATTGATGGTTACATTCGACCCATGATTCCCGATCTCGCTTCGTTTGAGAATGTTCCACGGGGTGAAAAAGGCAAACAACTCATCGTGAGATTTGAGCATGGAGAAACGAACAGAGGCCTGTCAATTGATTTTAAGCACCTCTCTGATGGGGAGAAGTGTTTTTTTCTTAGCGCGTTGATTGCAGCGTCAAACAAGGTTGCTGGTCCCGTCTTTTGTATGTGGGATGAACCCGACAATCACCTGTCTCTTCCGGAGATAGGCCACTTTATCACACAACTTCGAAAACTGACAAACGATAAGGGGCAGTTCATTGCGACCTCCCACCACCCAGAGACGATACGCAGATTCTCTGATGAGAATACACTGGTTTTCACCCGAAGATCTCACTTGGAGCCTACCGTTGTGCAGCCGCTCACGGATTTTCAATACCGTGGCGACCTAGTTGACGCACTTATTCGCGACGAGGTAATCGGATGAGTATCAATAAACATCAGCCGCATGTTTGGATTATTCCCGAAGACCGTGCGGATGAACAACTTGCCAACGGCTTCATTCAGCACCCTGCGATCGACCGTGCCGTTGCCGCTAGAGCCGTGCAAGTAGTTCGGCCTGCGGGTGGATGGACTGCGGTTATCGAGATGTTCATTCGCGAGTATGTCTCTTGGCTTCGAAGATTTGCGGATCATGCCCATGTCGTAATGCTGATCGACTTCGACGACAAAGACATCGAAGGTCGCAGAGCCCATTTTGATCGAAATATACCCGAGGACGTGAAACCGCGGGTCTTCGTGATCGGCTCCAAAGTCGATCCAGAGGCCTTGCAGCGCGAGCTAAGTATGACACGGGAGCGGATTGGGAGCGCATTGGCCGAAGATTGTTTGAAGCAGGATTCCGAGTTGTGGCGCCACGAACACCTTGTTCATAATAGCTCGGAGTTAGAGCGAATGTCGACAACGATCAAGCCGATTTTGTTTCAGGACGAATAGTCGAGCGTAATCTTCCGAGGTGTGAACGATGCAACACAGCCGCCGCAATTTTTTGAAGCTTTGCAGCCTCGCCGGTCTCGGCCTGGCCGTGCCGTTGCGCTATCCGCTCCCTGCCGGGGCACAGGCGCGGAATGAACCCTACGAGGGTCCATACTACGTCGTGTTCAATGCGTCCGGCGGCTGGGATACGACCTATCTCATGGACCCCAAGGGCGTGAACGGGATCAATCGTCTCTACCGCGAAGGCGACATTTTGACGCGCGGAGCACATCGCTACGCTCCGACGGCTCGCCACATTCAGGCCGGTTTGAGCAATGAGGATTTCTACGCGCAGTTTGGCAATGAGCTGCTCGTGCTGAACGGGCTGGATTACTCCGTCAACAATCACGCGCCAGGCGCTCGCTACATGGCGACGGGCAAGCTCGACAGCGTGGCGTACCCGACGTTTGCCGCGCTCGTCGCCGCGTGCCAGGGGCCGGCCTGTCCGCTGTCGTATTTGACGTTTGGCAATTACTCGGCGACGGGCAATCTGGTCGCGATGTCGCGCGTGCCGTACCTGCCGTCGCTGCGCACGCTGTCCAACGCCGATGCGGTCAACGGCAACGAGCGCTCGCCGTATCACGATCGCTTCGCGCTGGACCGGATCGAGCGGGCGCTGCAGGTACAAGTCGAAACGCGATCGGCCGATGCGCGCCTGCCGCGGGCCGAGCACGCCGAGAACATGCTTTACGCCGCCCAGACGAACTCGCGCGCCCTCGAGCGCGTTACGCCGCACATCCCGCGCGACGTTCCCCGCGAGCGGTTGTCGCACCAGGCCGACATCGCGCTGGCGTCGTTCAAAGCGGGCGTGTGCGTCTCCGCCAATCTCACGATCGGCCAGTTCGATAGCCACGCCAACAACGATCCGGACCAGATGCGGCTCATCCCCGAGTTCCTCGCGGGCATCCGTTACCTGATGCGCCGGGCCGAGGAATTGCGGATTCGCGACAAGATGGTGGTGATCGTCCAAAGTGAAATGGGCCGGACGCCGAACTACAACACTGGCAATGGCAAGGACCACTGGTCGATTGGGTCGATCTTGTTTCTCGGCCGAGGCATCCGGGGCAATCGCGTCGTCGGCGCGACGGATGCCGGGCAGTTCCATGTGCCGCTCAATCCGCGAACCTTGGCCACGGATCGAGCGAGCGGCATCCGCGTGCGCCCGGAGCACATTCACACCGCGCTGCGCGAACTCGCCGGCATCAGCGATCACGCCTTCAGCCGGCGCTTTCCGCTCGGCGTCGCCGACGCAGAACGCTTGCGCGGGCTTTGGGGATAGTCGGGCATCTGAGCCTGAGCGCCAGTGCACCATCATTCCAGAGCAACGAAAAAAAGTGAATAGTAGACGAGAAATAACAAAGTAAAACGCTGGAACAAACGCAACGGACCGTGTTTATCCCACTTTGTCATTCACTATTTACCGTTTACTATTTATCGTTGCATTTTCGGCCATCATTTAGGCTCGGAAAAACGCCAGCGGCTCACCTGCAATCGGTGAGCCGTTGGCTTATCTGGGCCGGACCCCAGGTTAGCGTCCGTAGTAGGGCGTCACGTTCATGCGGTAGGGATTGTAACCGGGAACGGCCTGGCCCCACTGGTTAATGTGGTACTGGTTGTGCGTCCACGGGAGGTTGTAGATCATCCCGTTCGAGCCTTGGTAGGGGCCAAGCCCGCGTACTGCATAGTTGGAATAGTTGGCCAGGGCTTCGCTCGTGCGGTTGCTGTTGTTGTACCACCCCTGGTTGTAGCGATCGTAGGCTTGCTGATTCGCCAAGTTTGCCTGATTGAGCGTGGTCGCATTGAACGGAATTGGCACACCGTTGATGCGATGCCAGCGGGCGGCCTCGATGCTGCCTTTGGCGGCCCATTGATAAAACTGCTTCTGGAAATTCAGTTCATTCTGAACCATCTGGGACATATCCAACCCCTGGGCTTTGACACTTCCGCCGCTGACCGCAATTGCAAGTCCGGCAACCAACACAGCGAAACATTTCTTGAACATGGCAGGCTCCTTGAAGTAAAGGTGTTTGTTACTTGTCTCGTACACACCTGCCCATACAGGGAGTTTTTTGATCTGTGACAACGTGGATTGGATTTTTTCAGAATTGTCGAAATTTAGGCATCATTAGAGCTCTTCCACGTGCTTCCGCGTTTTTCCGTGGCCATATTTCCCATCGTGGTGCCCCGTTGGGCTTGGATGGCTTCATTCCATATTTTTTTAGTATGAGCGCTCCCGACGGATTTTCCTGGATCGACAAGCCTCGGCTTGCGGCGATGGCCCGGCCAGCCGCGCTGGAGGACTATCGCTGGCTGCGCGATCAGGGCCTGCAACTTGTGATCTGCTTGACCGAGGATCCGCCGGTGCGCGTTTGGATCAACGAGGTTGGGCTTTTTTCGCTGCATGTTCCCATCATGGATATGACCGCGCCGACACAAGAGCAGATCGACCTCTGCGTGTCCGCGGTTCGGAAGGCGCACTCGCAAACGATGGGCGTGGGCATTCACTGCGCCGCCGGCCTCGGGCGAACGGGGACGATCCTGGCGTGTTGGCTGGTTGCGCATGAAAATATGAATGCTCGCGATGCCATCACGCGCGTCCGCCGACTCAGGCCTGGGTCGATCGAAACCGACGATCAGGAAGAAGCCGTCCACGAATTCGCCAGGCGTAAGGCGACGCGCGCGGAAGCCGATGTGCCCTGACCCACTCCGTCAATGCGCTCCATGCACGCCTTCGTAGCAAAGCCAAATTCCCATCGCGATCACCACGACCGCACTCACGATCGGCAAACTCCGCAGCACCCGGCCTTCGCCCAGGCGCGACTCGACAAAACGCGGCACCTGCACGACCGCGATGCCAATCGCCACCAGCACCACCGCCAGCCCGGCACTGAAAATGAGCACGGCTGGCAGCACGAGCCACATCTCGCTCGTGCCCGTCGTGATCAGCAAGACACCGACGGCATCCCAGCACGGGATCATGCCGCCGGTAATTCCGAGCAACGTCAGGCCCCACCAGGAGATCGCGCGTGGCCCGGACGCATTGCCGTGGTGGTGATGGTCATGCCCGCCGTCGAGATGGAAATGGTCGGCGCGGCCGGCCAAGCGTTGCAGCAGGAGCCAAAAACCCATGCAGGCGACCATCAGGCCCATGACGAGACCAAGGCCGTTTTGGATCCAATCGCGAAATGTTTGCTGCATGTTCTGCGGGAGCAACGCCAATACGATGGCGATCAGCATGACGGCGCCGGTATGGGTAAGCGTGGTCACGCAGCCTAGGTAGAGCGCGTGGCCAATGGTGCCGCGCTGACCGACGAGGTACGCCGCGACGAGCGTCTTGCCATGCCCCGGCGTGAGCGCATGAGCCGCGCCGAACAGGAACGCGAGAAGCATGGTAAGTAAAAACCCGTAGTCGTTGTGCAGGATGAGACCGAGCAAGCTGAAGCGTTCATCGTGCGTCGTCTTTTTCGCCGGCGTGGCGCCGGTTTTGGCGGGCGGAACGGGCGCGGTTTCGACGGGCGTTGGCACTTCCTTCGGCATGATTTTCAGCGCCGGTACCGCCAGCGTGATGCTCACCCGGCGAACATTCTCCTCCTCGGCGGGATCGAGTTCCTGCAGTGGCTTTTTGCGTAGTATTTCCGCGGCTTCGATCAGTCTGGTTTTTTCGAGACCCGTCTCATTGACCATGCTGAGTGTCAGCAGCCCAGGCTCCGGCGCGATGCCGTGAGAGTAGTAGGTATGATCCTGGAAATCGACTCTGACCGCCGTGCCCGGTTCGACATGGAACGCGCTTTCAAAAACGAAATCGCAACGCAGATGCCCGAGCGCCTCGCCCTTCTCATCGCGCAGGCGTTGGTTCCGCGAAACCAGGCGAAGCGGCGCGATCGACTTTCCGTTCACGCGTACCAGCAATCGCTTGGCGTAAACGTCGGCGTATTTCTCCGTGAATATGGCATAGTACTTGAGAATATCGCTGCGATATTGCAACGGATTCGCCTCGTCGGCGTATGGCTTCATGTCATTCAGAATGATCGTCGTCTCATCGGCTTCGAGCCGATATTCGATGCGAACGACAAGCGTGTTCGGTTCCTTCGCTTTCTGCAAACGCACGACGATGACACGATCATGCGAATCGCGCGGAACCGGATGCGCTATCACGGCCGACGCCAGCCCAAATATGCAGCAGAGGAGCAACCAGTTCAGGTTCTTCATGGCATTCATTATACTCCGCAATGGCAATGAACCTGCATCGTTCTTCATTCCGCTTGCGGCTTAGCGTTCCGCAGGGCACCGTGCGGAGCGCTAAGCCGCAAGCGGAAATTGCGAATGGCGTAGTTATTTTCCGAGCCTTGAATATCGTACCATTCACGCCCCCCCAAAACCGAGAGGATTCGCGTCATGAAACGATTGCTTGCAGTCACTGTGATTTTCGCGTCGCTGTTTACCGCCGTTGACGCCAAGGACGACTACGCGCCTGGCCCTGATTCGATGGAGCAGGCCGGCGTGCCCAAGGGTGAAGTCACTACCTTCAAATGGCAGAGCAAAATATTCGACGGCACGCTGCGCGATTGCTGGATCTACGTGCCCAAGCAATACGACGGCAAGGAACCGGCGTGCGTCATGGTCTTCCAGGACGGCGGCACGTACCAGAACCCCAAGGGCAACTACCGCGCGACCATCGTCATGGATAACCTCATCCACAAAAAGGAGCTCCCGGTGATGATCGGCATCTTCGTCAACCCCGGCCTCTTCACGGGCAAGGATCCGAAAAAAGGCGGCAGCAACCGCAGCTTCGAGTACGACACGCTATCGCCTCAGTATGTCGAATTCCTCGAAAAAGAGATCCTCCCCGAAGTCGGCAAGAAATACAAGCTGCGCACCGACGCTGCCGCGCGAGGTATCTGCGGCGCGTCGTCCGGCGGCATCTGCGCCTTCACCGCTGCCTGGGAACGGCCTGACCTTTTCAGCAAAGTCCTGAGCCACATCGGCAGCTTCACCAACATTCGCGGCGGCGACCGCTACCCCGGCATCATCCGCCGGGCGCCGAACAAGAACATCCGGGTCTTCCTGCAAGACGGCTCCAACGACCTCGACAATGCCGCGGGCAACTGGTGGCTGGGCAACCTGCAAATGGAATCGGCTCTCAAGTACAAGAAATACGACCACAAAACCGTCTGGGGCGACGGCGGCCACACCGGCAAACACGGCGGCGCCATCCTCCCCGACTCCATGCGCTGGCTCTGGCGCGACACGCCAGCGTTCAAATCGTAACGGAGTCATTACTCCCCACCGTAGCCATCACGCTCCGCGTGATGGATTTCATTTACTGTAGCCATCACGCTCCGCGTGATGGATTTCTTGAACATTGGAATGCATCACGCGGAGCGTGATGCCTACGGTAGCACCCGCAAGCGCCCTAGTTGATTCACTCCACGCGTAGGATGCCCGCCTCGCCCTCGGGCGCGTCGCAGATGATTCTCCGATCGCAAAAATTGCCGATCACGTCCATGTTCGTCAGCAAATGCGACGACACTCTTGCGACGCGAAATTGCGACGGACCCTTTGCGAAAACCAGCGGTAGCAGCAACTGGTCCGCGCTATGTTCGTCCACGCCGGCCGGCTCGGCTTTCAAATACTCCGCAACCTGCGCGACGAGGTCGTCCGCGACGCGCTCGACCGACTTTCCCTTTTCTCCGAGAGCGAAGAAAAACGTCGCCGCCGGCTGCGTCGGAAGCGCGGCGCCGAGAACGCATCCGGGACCGCCTGTCCAGCGCTCGCGCTGCGTCGTGACGTTGAGCCCGAGCGTCTTCAAGGCGTTGCTCGCTCGCTCCGCAAGCCGATCGCCGATATGTTCGGGCAGGCTTGCCGTTCCAACATGGATATTGGCTTCGGTGATAGGGTTGACTGCCAGTCCGTCGAAGCCGAGGATCTCGTTCACCGGGCGGATGTGCGCCTCGATCTGCCCGCCGCCGCGAGGGTAGAAGCCGACACGCTCCAATCGCAAGGAAACGTCGATGCCGAGCGTATGCAAATAGGGCATCCAGGTGTGCTGGAGAAAATCGAAGCACGGCGCCGCCTTGACGTGCGTTCCGCCTTCGATGACGATTCGGCTCTCGGCCTTTACGAGAGCGAGCGGAAGATAAACCGTATGCAGAACCAGTGCAGTCGCGCCGGCGGTGCCGATCTTGAAGTGATAGTCACCATGCTGAACGTCGCCTGGTTCGAAGGTGAGATCGGTGCTGCCGAGACTGGCGCCGCGCAGTTTCGCCTTGCCGATGCGTCCCGCCGCTTGCACGCTCATGAGGTGCTGGGCCTGCAATCCCGGTTTGGATCGCCTGGCGCGAATATGCCGCAGGCGAAACGGCTTGCCGAGCAACAGCGACAAGGCAAGGCTGGTGCGCAGAACCTGCCCGCCGCCTTCGCCGAGCGAACCGTCGATGTCGATGAGATTGCTCATGCCAACAAAGAGTCCAGAAAGCGCAGGAAAGTTCGCGAGATTCTCGTCGCGAACGCCTTCTGCAGAGCCCCTAGCTTTCCAGGTGAAGCGAGGTTGGTTGGATTACCGTAGCCGTCACGCTCGGCGTGATGGATTCCAAAGAAAAAATCGATCTCGCGGAGTGAAAATCCGCCGAAAAATCTGGGCTTGTTCGCTTTTTGCAATTTTGGCATACTTCACCTCGGCGAAGGATTCGTCGCACGGCGCATTCATCTTCTGGCGCTGCTGCTTTTCATCACAGCTCATGGATGAGGCATCCAAACTTCGGTGGGCGCGGCGTAGTGACTACGCTGCCCGCATCGCGAAAGGATACCGAATCATGAATACCACTCACGAACCGTTCACCCGGCAGATGAGCGACCGCCTCGAGACGACGGCCATCGGTTTAGGGCTAATGCGACTCTTACAAGATGCCAGGCGCTTCAAGGAAGCCCGCGAAATCCTCGACCTGCTCCAGTACGGTAACGGACCTGTCGCCAAAGACACTTCCGCGCCGTCACCGGCCAATCGCATCGACGCCGACGAGTTGCACCCGCATACGTTGTCGCTGGCTTGATTCGCGCTCGGCATTAGCGCTCAGCATTGTGGCGTGTTGAGCGCGACTGCCGGCCCGCGATCACGGCATCACGAATTGATGTCCTTCAGGCCGCATCGTCAGCACAGGGCATGGCGCGGTGCGGACTACTGTCTCGGCGACGCTACCCATGAGGATATGAGGCAATCCGGTTCGGCCATGCGTCGCGATCACGATCAGGTCGATATTCCGTTCGCGAGCATACTTGATAATCTCAACTTTCGGCGAACCCTCCACGATGGCATGGACCACCTTTCGCCCCTCGACCCCTTTCGGATCGAGAACACCCGCCAATGATTTTTCCGCGGCAGCCCTGGACTCGCTGACGTATTTGGGCAGCGCAAGTCC
Source organism: uncultured Singulisphaera sp. (assembly GCA_964484265.1). Taxonomy (GTDB): domain Bacteria; phylum Planctomycetota; class Planctomycetia; order Gemmatales; family Gemmataceae; genus SIAQ01. Next base: position 51,397 of record CAZAFH010000022.1, on the reverse strand, counting down.
CATCGTGAAGGCAGGCGTCGAGGTCAGATGGATCTCCAGTGTATGCAGAAGATGCAGCTCTGCATCGAATTTCGCCGCCAGTTCGCAGGCGTATTTCGTGGCCGCCGTGGAATAGTCGCTGAAGTCGGTGGGCAGCAAGATTTTCTGTAGACGGATGGTCATTTCCTGGCTCCCATGCATGAGTTTTGGCTTGGCGATACGGGTCATTTTATTGGATTGCGAATTGGACAAGCCGAGCTCTTGCTGGGTTCCGGTTCTATCTTTGGTCTGCCTCGAAAAAAACGCCCTGCCGTCAGGCAAGCTGACCATCTTGCACCGAATACGCTGTGAAACGTTTACCGCTTCGGCGCCGGCATTTCGTGCGATGCCTGCCAAACGCGCACGACGCCCAACCCGGCGGCGGCGAGCGATCGGCCATCGGGACTGAACGCGACCGCGCGCAGCACGCCGACGTATTCCTCCAGCTCCAAAATCTCCTGACGCGTCACGATGTCCCATAGCCGAATCATGCGATCCTGCCCGATGCACACCAGGCGTCGGCCGTTCGGATGGAAAGCGAGCGATTGAATCTTGCCCGCGGCGCCTTCGAGCTTGAAGACCTGCTTCTTCTGATTAATATCCCACAAAAGCACGGCGTGATCGGTGCCCGCGGAGGCAAGCGTCTTGCCGTCATCCGGATTGAAGGCGAGCGTATTGACAAGCCCGGTGTGGCCTTCGAGGACGACGTTCTGGCTGCTATCGAGCAGATTCCAGATGCGAATGGTGCGGTCGTAGCCGGCGGAAGCGAGCCATTTGCCGTCGGCGCTGAAGGCAAGGCAGAGGATGCCGTTCTTGTGGCCGGTGAGCAGCTTGATGAGTTTTCCCGATGCGGGATCGGAAAGGCGAATCGTCTCGTCGTCGCCGGCGCTGGCGAGCATTTTGCCATCGGGATGATATGCAAGCGTGTGGACCGGAGCGTTATGCCCCTCGATGATGATCGGCTCGATACCCGGGTCGCGAAAATCGACGATGCGGACGGTGCGATCCAGGCTCGCGCTGGCGAGATGTCTGCCATTCGGCGCGAAGGCGATCGTCGAGACTCCCGACCGGTGCCCCTTGAGGAGGATCGGCTGATTGGCCTGGTCGAGCTTCCAGACGCGCACCTCACTGCGTTTCACGCCGGCGGCGGCGATGTACGGCTCATTCGGATGAAACGCCACCGTCTCGAGCATCCCAGGCGCGGTAAGCGTCAACGCCTCCAGACCGGCGGAGCTATTCCATAAGCTCACGCGCCCCGACAGGCTGGCCGTGGCGAGCGTAAGTCCATCGGGCGCGAACGCCACACCAGCGACCGCCTGAGGATCGGCACGAATGCGTAACGCCTCGCTCGATATCTTCGGATTCCAGACATACATGAAGCCATCGCTGCCAGCCGCGGCGATCTTGCCGTTGTGACTGACGGCGACTTCGTTGATGCGGTCGGCGAAGCCGTAATGCCCTGTACGGATTTTTCCCGACTCGAAATCCCAGACGATCATTTCGCCGCGCTGATTGCCCAAACCGCCGCCCGACACGATTGTTTTTCCCATGGCCCCTATTGCGAGCGACATGACTTCGCCTTCATGCCCGGTTAACGTGCGATCGTGATTCCCGGTCGCGACACTCCAGATACGGATCGTGCGATCCCGGCTCGCGCTCAAGAGGTGTTGCTCATCCGGATGAAACGCGACGGCAGTCACCTCGCGTCCGTGTCCGCTCAGAATTTGCACACTCTCCGCGGGGTCGTTCAGGTATTTCGAGTAATCCCAAATGCGCACCGTGCGGTCGGCTCCGCACGAGGCGAGAAGGTTGCCCGAAGGCGAAAACGCGACATGCGTGACCAGATCTGTATGCCCGCGCAGGGTCATGATCTCCATGCCCGTTTCGAGATCCCACAGCTTGACCGTGTGATCGTAGCTCGACGATGCCAGTACCGCCTTGGTCGGATGACATGCGAGATAACTGATTACGTCAGTATGAGCAGGGATCGTCCGCTGCACCTTTCCCGTGCGCGCGTCCCGGATGCGGATTTCGCCTTCCTTGCGAGGCTCGCCGCCGGCGGAAATTATCTGCGTGCCATCCGGGCGATAGATCACCGCGGACGCTCGGCCTGTGTGCGTGCCAAAGGCGAGGCGGGATTGGGTTTGCTCAAGGAAAAAGTACCATTCCCAGTCGCGAATATCGCGCTGCCCTTCCTTCGGCTGAAAAAGCTCGTTGTGAATAATCCGCTGCAGCCCGTTCAGGTCCGCTCGCCGAAGCGTCTGGTGGGCTTGCCTCATCTGCGACAGATAAAACAGGTGCCGCATCGTTTGCAATCGTACGGCTGCGAGTTTGTTGGCCGTCTCGGCCTGGCCGCGCAACATTTTTTCCTGCGATGCCTCGTACTGCTGGTACGCGATAAATCCAGAGACCGACAAGATGCACAGCGTGCTCAGCGCAAACAACGCGGGATTGCGCTGCACCCACTTCACCGATCGGCCAAACACGCCGACACGGCGTGCGGCAATCGGCTCGCCGGCGAGGTAACGCTTGAGGTCGTCCGCGAGAGCGTCGGCTGTCTTGTAGCGGCGCGCGGGCGATTTCTCCAGGCACTTCAGACAGATCGTCTCAAGATCGCGATCAACGGCCGGGTTCAGGAGACGCGGAGCGATCGGATCCTGCTCGGCCACCAGGTTCAGCGTCGCAAGCGGCGTCTCGCCGCAGAACGGCGGTTTGCCCGTGATTAGCTCATACAAGATCGCGCCGAGGCTGTACACATCGCTCGCCGGGCTGATTTCCTTGCGGCCCGCGGCTTGCTCCGGCGACATGTAGCTCGGCGTGCCCAGGATGGCGCCGGTGCGTGTTTGGTCGGACTTGTTGTCGATCTGCTTGGCGAGTCCGAAGTCGGTGACCTTGGTCTGGTCATTTTCATCGAGTAACACGTTTGCCGGCTTGAGATCGCGGTGAACGATACCCCGAGTGTGGGCGTAGTGAACGGCGCGGGCGGTCTGCTCGAGGTAGGCCGCGGCGCGGCGGCTGGGCAACGGGCCAAGCAAGAGGCGCTCGGCAAGGCTCGTGCCGCCGATGAACTCCATGCTCAAATAGGGCTGCTGATCGTTTGGGCTGACCTCGTAAAGAGCGACGATGTTGGGATGAATGAGCTGAGCGGCGGCGGCGGCTTCCTTCTCGAAACGCTGCAATTCGTCGGTGTTCGCCAGTGCACCGCCGCGAATCATTTTCAGCGCGACGATGCGATTGAGCCGAACGTCGCGCGCCTTGAAAACGACGCCCATGCCGCCGCGGCCGATCTCTTTGATCAATTCATATTGTGCCACGCGCGTCAGAGGAACCGGTCCCACTTCGAGGCGCGGCGATTGCGGATCGGCTTTAATGGCCGTGTGCAGATCGCCGACGCTGGCATCGGGCGCGTCTTGCATCACGGTCTGCTGCTCGTTCGGCAAGCCCAGCCCGCGATCCGTTGGCGTGATTTGGCTCATAATCAATCCGTCAATATCGTCGGGCGGTCAGAGTCCGTTTGCATTAGGGCTCATGATGATTGATTGCGCATTTTCTCCCCTCTCCCGGTGGGAGAGGGGTCGGGGGTGAGGGTCGCGGGTTGCCTACAATGCTGACATTTTCCTCGCATTGCCATCGTCAAGCTGCCCTCACCCCTTCCCTCTCCCGGTGGGAGAGGGAGCACTTCGCACAACGATCTCGTACGTTGGATACTGTTGAATCAGCTGGAATTTTCAATCGGTTTCATCAGCCCAGGGTTGGGGTGAACGGGAGCGTGCGAAGCCGTGATATCCGTAAGAATTACGCACCCCCTCACCCCCGACCCCTCTCCCAAAGGGAGAGGGGAGTATAGACGCCTCGATCGCGATGCTGGAGCGCGAACTCTTGCGGATGAAGAATCTCCGCGAGGATCTCTAAAGATTCGACGAGCCGCGGACCGGGACGATTGAAATATTCATTCCCATCGACAATGTACACATGCCCAGTCTTAGCGGCGCGAAGCGTCTGCCATTCCTTTCGTTGGGCGAGGTTCGCCATTTCGATCCCTGTTTTTTTTAGGTCGAATCCGCATGGCATTCCAATGATAACATCCGGATCGCGCTCCATCAATAGCTCGAACGTCATCCAGGGCGAGTGCTTGCCGGCCTCGCCGAAGAGATTCTTTCCGCCGGCGAGCGCGACAAGTTCGGGGACCCAGTTCCCCGCCGCCATCAGCGGATCGAGCCATTCCAGACACGCCACGCTTGGCTGCTTCTTGATCCCTGCTGCTTTCCGGGCGATGCGTTCGACACGTTCCTGAAGGGAACGCACCAATTCCTCGCCGCGAGATGATACCGCCAAGGCATTCGCCACGTTTCGGATGCTCCCCCATACTTCATCCAAATGGTTTGGCGCCAGCGAAACCACGCGCGGCAACTTCGGCGCTGCCTGCGCCAAAGCGCGATCGACGTCCTTATCGCTGACGGCGCATACTTCGCAGTGCGATTGCGTGATGATCACGTCAGGGTCCAACCGCTCCAGCATCACCGGATCGACGTGATATATCGGCTGCGCTTCACCCAAGAGAGATTTCACGCGATCGTCGATCTCCCGGCTTGTGCCGTGAATTTCAAATCGCGGCGCCGTGCAGACCGGCAGCGCTTTCACGCTGAGCGGATAGTCGCATTCGTGCGAACGCCCGACGAGATCCGCCTCGCAGCCAAGGGCACATACAATCTCCGTCGCACTGGCGATCATCGTCACGATTCGCGGCATGGAATCCTCCTCGGCAATTGGTCAATCCGGCTCCAGTTCGATTTCACGCGATTGCGGCTTATCGCCGCGGATGAGATAGACGCCGACGAGGATGATGGCGATGCCGGCGAACAGCCAAACGTGCATCGGTTCGCCGACGCATGCCCCGATGAAGACGGCGACGATCGGATTGATGTAGGCGTAGGTCCCGACTTTCGCCGCCGACACATGGCCGAGCAGCCAGTTGAACGCGACGAAGCCGAGCAGCGAGCCGAACACGAGCAGATACAGGAAACACCCGATCGCCCTGGGCGTGAGAGTCTCGGGCAGGGCATGCCATTCGCCGAGGACCGGCGCCGCCAAGCCGACCTGACTTAGGCCGCCGAACAACATTTGGTAGCCGGCGGAGGTTAGGTGCGGCAGTGAAATCGCGAGATGGCGCGACACCAACGAGCCTGCCGCCCATGACGCCGCCGAGCCTACGACAAACAGCACGCGGAAGTCTTCGATGAGATTGAACCCGTCGCGCAGGTTCGGCGCCATGGTAAATAGAATGCCGACGAACCCGAAGACCAGGCCGACCCACCCGCGCCAGGAAAGGCGCTCGCCCTCGGGCATCAGGAGACCGATCAGCCCCATCCACAACGGCGTGGTGGCGATGAGCACCGCCGACACGCCGCTGGGGACCGTTCTCTGCCCGATATTGATCAGAAGGTTCGCGCCGAGGAACAGGAACCAGCTAACGAGCATCAATCCGCTCGCCTGTCTCCATGTGAGCTTGAGTGACTGCCGGCGGCACATTTGGACGAAGAGAAGGAGCGACCCCGCGATCACCAGACGCACGCCGCCGAACAAGGCGGGCGGCATCTGTTCATCCCGCATCGCGATCGTCGTCGCCAGGTAGGTCGTGCCCCAGCAAAGGTAGATGATTCCAAACGCAGCCGCAATCTTCCAGGTTGGCGGCGTGTCGAAGTGCTCGTCGGCGGGATCAGTCGTCATGGGGATTATTGTATGCCGGTGATCGCGATTCTGTCCCCGCGCGCAAGGATGCCTGTTCCCATTCCAGGATCGCTGCCATCAGATCACACGGTTCCGCTGCGCCGGTGGGCAACGGCCAGGCCAGCCGTTCCGTCGCCGCCAGTTGCAATGCCGCCCCCGGCGACGCCTCGTAACACCACAACGCAACGAATCGCGCGATCAGCCGGCCGCGCCGGCATAGCGTCCGGGCGGCGCGGGTATCGTTTTCAACCGCTTGATCGCACAGCCATTCCACGAGCATGCGCGCCTCGGCATCGTCCAGTCCGCGCGTCAATTGTTCGTCTCGCAATATTACGCTGTGCATGGTCCGCTCCGTCGCGTCCGCGATTGGCTGACCGGTATACCCAGAACGGAACAACACAGCAACATCAGAATGTCGGAAATACCGTAGCCATCACGCTCCGCGTGATGGATTAATGGCTTCTTACCGTAGCCATCACGCTCCGCGTGATGGATTAATGGCTTGACA
>CAZAFH010000022.1:0-45044 GCA_964484265.1 uncultured Singulisphaera sp. | reverse complement strand
GGAAAGGACTCCATCACGCGGAGCGTGATGGCTACGGTGAAGAATCGCGTGATGGATTAATGGCTTGACAGGAAAGGACTCCATCACGCGGAGCGTGATGGCTACGGTGAAGAATCGCGTGATGGCTCCGGCGGGATCGAAGAAATCGCTTCGGGCATCTCCCCAGATTGCTTGTGCGTCGGTAAATCAGCAAGGTCCATTCACACACGAGGCTCGCATGGCACACTTGCCGGACCGCAGTACATTCCTGGAATTGGCGAAGACGCACCGCCTGGTGCCGATTTACCGCCAGCTTGTGGGCGATACGCTGACGCCTGTCGTCGCGTTTCGCAATATCCAGGCTGGGGACTGGTCGTTTCTCTTCGAGAGTGTCATCGGCGGCGAACGTCTGGGGCGCTACAGTTTCCTCGGGTCGGAACCGTTCCTACTGTTCCAGGCCTGGGATCGCGCCGTCCGCATCGACGACCTTCGCGCTGGCCAATCGCGCACACTGAACCACGACGATCCGCTCCGGCTGCTCGAAGAAACGCTTGCTCCCTTCCGCACGGCGCCTACCCCGGCCCTACCTCGCTTTTGCGGCGGCGCGGTCGGCTACGCGGGATACGACACCGTGCGCTATGTCGAACGGCTCGATCATCCGCCGACCGACGATCGCGGTCTGCCTGACCTTTGTTTTGCTCTGTACGATCGCATGGTGATTTTCGATCACATCAACAAAACCATTGCCGTCGTCGCTCATGCCCACGTCGATCCCGCGAACCCGAATGCGAGCTACGATAAAGCCTGCGCCGAGGTGGACGCGACCGTTGAGCGCCTGCGCCGCCGAGACGCCGACTTGCCGCTCTGCGACATCACCCCAGCAGGGCAATCGAAACGGACTTATGCCTCAAACTTCGGGCCAGGCGCTTTTGAAAGTGCCGTGGAAAAGGCCAAGGAATACATCCGCGCGGGCGATATCTTCCAGGTCGTGCTCAGCCAGCGTTTTGCCACGCCGACGACGGCGAAACCGTTCGACATCTACCGCACGCTGCGCGTCGTCAATCCCAGCCCGTTCATGTTTTACCTCTCTTGCGGCCCCGATCTTCGGCTCGTCGGTAGTTCGCCCGAAATCATGGTCCGCGTCGAAGGCGACAAAGTCACGATCCGGCCGCTCGCCGGCACGCGCCGCCGGGGCAAGTCGGAGGAAGAGGACCAGCGGCTCGCTGACGAACTTATCAAAGATCCAAAGGAACGCGCCGAGCATATCATGCTCGTCGATCTGGGCCGCAATGACGTCGGCCAGGTCGCGCGCTATGGCACGGTGCAGTTGAGTGACGTGATGCAGGTCGAGCGCTATAGCCACGTCATGCACATCTGCAGCAACGTGACGGGACGGCTGCGCGAGGGTACGACATCGTTCGATGCGCTGCGGTCATGCCTGCCGGCGGGAACGCTGAGCGGCGCGCCGAAGGTGCGAGCGATGCAGATCATCGACGAGCTCGAACCGCATCGCCGAGGCCCGTATGGCGGGGCGGTGGGCTACGTCGATTTCAGCGGCAACATGGATACGTGCATCGCCCTGCGGACGATGGTCCTGAAAGGTCAGACTGCGTACGTGCAGGCTGGCGCCGGCGTCGTCGCCGACAGCGTGCCAAGTGCCGAGCGCGAGGAAACCGAGAACAAGGCGATGGGATTACTGCGAGCGCTCGAAATCGCGGAGACGCAGCTGGGGTGAATCTTACACCTTAAAATCCCAACGGTTCGGAGTACCTCGCCATCGGGCTTGCTTACCCTTCCACGACGCTTCGCCAGCGTTGCGGGACGCCTGCCCATGCCTGCATGTAGGTCGCCTCCAACGGCATGCGGATGTAGTGCGACCTCGTCAGGAACATCGGCATTTCCGTCAATTCCAATCCGACGCCTGTCGGCTCGACGTACGCCATGATCGGCATTTTCGCGCAATACGACACCAGGGTTCGATTACGACCAACAGGCAAGTCGAAACGCGGCTCACCCAATTCTTCCCAGAGCAACCCGTGAATTCCCTGCGGATCGTGCCGAGTAGGCGGAAATGGATCGATCACGAGCACATGGATGCCTTGCCGCAGCGCCTGGAGGATTTTATCCACGAAGGATTCGATTACATCGCGATTATGCTTGTTCGCGGGAGAGACGATTTCCACCAGAGCCACGATACGATCCCCGGTTGCGTGCCGAATCACGAGCGTTCGGCGCTTCGATAGATAGAACGCCGCCTCCAGGCTCGCTTCTTGCGCCAGATGCACGCGCGGCGGCGCCTCAAGTACGGCCACCATGCCGTCGCCAGTGGTCCTCATCTCGGCATCGTCGTCCACCAGTTCTGTCGCGGCCCGAAGGGCCAGCAGATCCGGCCCCGTATCTCCCGCGCGCTGTTCGCCGAGTGCGTAGTAGGGTACAGGCAGAATCCCCGCGTTCAAAGCCTCTTGAACGTGGGTGATCCAGGCATTGTGAAAAGCGTGATACGTCCCGGCGGACACGCGCGTCCAATCATGCATTGGCATGGCGCACTCCTGACAATTTTCGCGAAGATACAGTGATATTATACCGCAATTCGGTTACGCTTTCGGGATCGGCAGGCGGATCGTGAATTTGGTGCCTTTGCCGATTTCGCTCTGTACGTCGATCGTGCCGTTATGCGCTTCGATGATCTTGCGCGTCGTGGGCAGGCCAAGACCCGAACCGCCGGACCGCGATTTGGTCGAGTAGAAAGGTTTGAAGATTTTCGGCAACACTTCCGGCGCGATGCCGGTTCCGGTGTCGATGAGGCTGAGCGTCACCATTCCATTTTCGACGGTGGCCTGGATGGTCAGTTCGCCGCCTTTGGGCATTGCCTGAACTGCGTTAAGCAGCAGGTTCAATAGGGCTTGCCTCATCATCTCGGTGTTGAGCTGCAGCGTTGGCAAGTCGGCGGAGAGGAATGTCTGAATTTCGATATTCGCCGCCCGGGCCGTCGGCGTGAAAAAATCGACCATTTCTTCGATCAGTTTCCGCAAGTCGCCTGGATCTAGCGGCAAGTCTTTGATGCGGGCGAAGCGCAGGAAGTCGTTCGACAAACCAACGAGCCGTTGGCATTCGCCTTGCAGTTTTTGCACGCGCGTCAAGGCCCGGCGTTCGCGCTGATTCTCGGGATTCTGAAAATCTTCCGCCAGCAACTGCAAATTGAGATTGAGCGTGTTGAGGTGGTTTTTGATTTCGTGGATAAACCCACCCGCCAATTCCGCGAGGACGGCAATATCTTCGGTGGCGGGATTTGGCACGGACATGGAGATACCGAGAAGAAAGCGTTTACGTTTAGCGCTCGCACGATTAATTGCAAGCGCTAAACGTAAACCGGATTGGCGTCGAATTTACCGGCGGTCGCCACGCGGAGGACGGTCACCGCCGCCTTGCGGGGCCGAAGATTCGCCTTTGGCCTCGCGAAGCAATGCCTTGCGAGATAGCTTCACGCGGTCTTGGTCGTCGATGGCGATGACCTTGACCTTGAGAATGTCGCCGACTTTGCAAACGGCATCGACGCGGTCGATGTACTTATCATCCAGTTCGCTGATATGGCACAAGCCATCCCGGCCTGGAATAATTTCGATGAACGCGCCAAAGTCCTTGATCGACGTCACTTTGCCTTCGTAGACCTTGCCGACCTTTACCTCCTCGCACAGCGATTCGACTCGGCGCTTGGCGGCTTCGGCGCCTTCGCCGTTGGCGTGCGAGATTTCGACGGTTCCGTCTTCGCGGACATCGAGCTTGGCGCCAGTGACTTCCTGGATGCCGCGAATGGTTTTGCCCTGCGGCCCGATGAGCAAACCGATCTTTTCCGGGTGAATCTTGGTGACGAGCATGCGCGGGGCGTGCCTGCTCGTCTCGGCACGCGGGAACCTGAGCGTCGTGACGATCGCCCGAAGAATCTCGCGGCGAGCATCGCGGGCCTGGTCGAGCGTGGCGCGGATGATCTCTTCGTTGATGCCGTCGATCTTGAGATCGAGCTGGATACCGGTGATACCGCGCACGGTGCCGGCGACTTTAAAGTCCATGTCGCCGAAATGGTCTTCATCGCCCATGATGTCCGTGAGCAATGTCCAGCCGCTCGGTTCCTTGACGAGTCCGATGGAGATGCCGGCGACGGGATCGGAAATCGGGACGCCTGCGTCCATCAGCGCCAGCGTGCCGCCGCACACCGAGGCCATGCTGCTGGAGCCGTTGGATTCCGTGATGTCGGAGACGAGGCGAATGGTGTAGGGGAACTTTTCTTGGGGCGGAATGACCGGCTTCAGGCTGCGCTCGGCAAGCGCGCCGTGGCCGATCTCGCGGCGACCGGGGCCACGCACGGGCTTGCATTCGCCGACGCTGAACGGCGGGAAATTGTAATCGAGCATGAACTTCTTGGAAATCTCGTCAGCAAGGCCATCGACACGTTGTTCATCCGCCGACGTGCCAAGCACAGTCGTGACGAGCGCCTGGGTTTCGCCGCGAGTAAAGAGCGCCGAACCATGCACGCGAGGCAATACGCTGACTTCGCAGGACAGGGCGCGGATCTCCTTGGTGGTTCGCCCGTCGATGCGTTTGCCTTCGAGAATCAACGTTCGGACGATTTGCTCTTCGAGCCAATCGATCGCCTGGGCGACTTGCTCGGGAGCGAATTCGCCCGTGCCCTCGGCTGGAACGAGAGCTGCAAAGATGCGCTCGCGCAAGGCGCTGATCGCGTCGGCGCGGGCGGCCTTGCCGCTGGTTTGTTTGAGCTCGCGGAATTCGGCGCCAAACTTCGCCTTGACGGCTTCCTTGGCGGGATTGACCGGCGGCGCCGGCGGTGCTGCTTTCACCGCAAGACCCGCCTTGGTGCGGAATTCCTCGATGAGGTCGATGATCTTGCGAATCTCGTTGTGCGCCAGCGTAATTGCCTGGACCATCGTCTCTTCAGGCATTTCACGCGCGAAGCCTTCGATCATCGTGACTGCGTCTCGGGTTCCCGAAACGATGAGATCGAGATCGCTCTCTTCCATCTGCGAGGCCGTCGGCATGACGACGAATTCGGTGCCGATGCGTCCGACGCGGACTGATCCGGTGCGCGTCAAAAACGGAATTTGGGACAGGTGCAGAGCCGCGCTGGCGCCGATCATGCAGAGGATATCGGGATCGTTCTCGCGATCATAAGAAAGCGGCGAGCAGAGGATCTGAACTTCGTTGAGATAATTGGACGGGAACAACGGGCGGATCGGACGATCTATCAGGCGCGACGTCAAGATTTCCTTGGTCGTCGGGCGCCCTTCGCGTTTGATGAAGCCGCCGGGGAATTTGCCAGCTGCATAGGTTTTTTCGCGATAATCGACGACGAGGGGAAAGAAGTCGCGCCCGGGGATCGGGTCGCCCTCGCATGCGGTGGTGAGGGTCCAGGTTTCGCCTAGCCCGACGATGACTGCGCCATGCGCCTGCTTGGCGATTTTACCGGTTTCGAGAAATAGTTTTTGGCCGCCTAATTGAGATTCTACACGACAGACCTGCACGGATTACCTCTTGCTTTAGATCGGCAGGAAGTCGAACGGGGAAGAGGCATGTTGGAGGGGATAGCGAACGTAAAAAGGCGGGACCAGCTGACGCCAGTCCCGAACCGATTATTTTCGCAGGCCTAGCTTGCTGATGACTGCGAGGTAGCGACTACGATCGGTATTGCGCAAGTAATTGAGCAATCCAGACCGCTTGCTGACCATCATCAACAAACCGCGCCGGCTCGCGTGGTCTTTCTTGTGCGATCGCAAATGCTCGGTCAGATACGTGATCCGTTCCGTGAGCAATGCGATTTGCACTTCGGGCGAGCCGGTGTCGTCGGCCTTGCGCCGATAGGTGTCAATCAATTCCGTCTTGCGGTCTTTAGTGATTGCCATATCGGTCCTCACCAACCTCCATCGCCAACGACTTTTCTGCCTTGGACAAACGTTGTGATACCCATTTACACTATTGTCCAGACTAGATTACAAACCGTCGGTGCGATTGCCAAGTAGCATGTTACGTTTTGTTCCTGCCCGAACGAACAACCGTACGGGAAACGTGTTTTATACCACCACCGGCAATTCCTGGCAAGCCCCGGCGAGGCGAGTTCGCGGAATTTCCGTTCCGTTGTGAGCGAATTTCCCGCTTGCGGCTTAGCGCTCAACGGTTTGTTTCCGGATTCGTGGCGTTTTTTGCGAGCACGGCATCACGCGATGGCGCAGGGTGCAATGTTGTTGAGCGCTAAGCCGCAAGCGGAATTAGGGATTTACCTGCCGCGGTCTACAACCCCGCGTCCTTCTTCAGCGCCGCGGCTTTGTCGGTGTGTTCCCACGTGAAAGCCTTCAGCTCTCGGCCGAAATGGCCGTGCCGGGCGGTTTCCTTATAGATGGGGCGACGCAGGTTGAGCGAGTCGATGATGCCTTTTGGCGTCAGCAAGAAGTGCTTGCGGATGAGATCGACGAGTTGATCGTCGGTCACGCCGTTCGCCGTCGTGCCGTTGGTGTTGACCCAAATATTGAGCGGATCCGGATAGCCGATGGCGTACGACAGCTGCACTTCGCACTCGTGAGCGAGACGAGCCGCGACGATATTTTTCGCGATATAGCGTGCCATGTAGGCCGCCGAACGATCGACCTTGGTCGGGTCCTTGCCGCTGAATGCTCCGCCGCCGTGTCGGCCGCGACCGCCGTAGGTATCCACGATGATCTTGCGGCCCGTCAACCCGCAGTCGCCGTGCGGTCCGCCGACTTCGAAGTTGCCCGTCGGGTTGATGTGGCAATAGATTTCGTTTTCCTTCGGCTTCTTCGGCGCCTTGCCCGGCAGCACGATAACCAGCTCGCCCTTGATGAGGTCGGCCCGTTCCGCCTTCAGCGTCGGCAGAATGAGCTTCTCGACGATGACCTTGCGGGCATCGTCGGTGAATTTGCCATTCTTGCCGATCACGCTTGCATCGTGCTGCGTGGAGAGCACGACGGTGTGAATGCGGTTTGGCGTACCATCGCCGTTGTATTCGACCGTAACCTGGCTCTTGGCGTCAGGCCGAAAGAACTTGACCGCGCCGCTTTCGCGCAGCTTTGCGTGGTTCTCGACCAGGCGATGCGACAGATAGATCGGCAACGGCATGAGCGACTTCGTCTCTCGGCAGGCGAAGCCGAACATCATGCCCTGATCGCCCGCGCCGCCGACATCGACACCCATCGAGATGTCCGGCGATTGCGAATGCAGGTTGACGTGGATCTGTGCCGTCTTGGCCGCGAAACCGATCGACGGATCGGTGTAGCCGATCTCGCGGATCATGTCGCGGATGATCTTGTCAACGGTTTCGCGCGACAGGTCGGCCTTGGTCGTGATTTCGCCGGATACGATCGCAAGATCGGTCGTCACCATGGTTTCGCAGGCGACTCGGCTCGTCGGGTCGGCAGCGAGGCAGTGATCGAGAATGGCGTCGCTGATCTGATCGGCGACCTTGTCCGGGTGCCCCATCGACACCGATTCGCTTGTGAAGAGGTAGCTTCTAGTAGAGGACACGCTGCACCTTCCTGGTTAAATGTTTCGTGGAACGTTTATTGGTGATTGGAAAATTATAGAAATTTGCCCGCAAAGAAAAAGTGATTCGCGAAACGCGCTGCCATTTCCACTGGCGGCTTAGCGCTCAACAAAATTGCGCTCCTCTCTTTCGCGTGATTACGCGCTCGCCAAAAACGCCATGAATTCGGAAACAACCCGTTGAGCGCCAAGCCGAAAGCGGCAAGCTACGAGCACGCATCCAGATCGATATCAGGCTCGGTTCTGCAGTAGTGCGATGCGGGTTTGCTTTTGGGCGACGTTCCCTCCAACACCCACTTCTTGAGAGCCAGTTCGCCTGCGCTCGTGTCTGCTGCCAGGGCTGCGAAGATCCGCGCACTGAACGTGAAATGCCCGATGCGGATGCGATCGTTATCCGTCAGTTCCGCTTCCTGCGTTACCAGCCGCCCGTTCAGAAAGGTTCCATTGCTGCTCTCGCGATCGCTCAACATCACTTCGAACAGCGTCTTGACGATTCGGCAATGGCAGCCGCTGACGACATGGCTTGCGAGCTGCAAGTCGCACTCGGGCCGACGACCTATTAGAAACACCGGCTTGTTGATCGGGATCTCCAGGCCCGCCTCGCCGCCTTCGACGAGCGTGAGCGATGCCTGCATTTCGAGCGAGATGCCGCGCACTTGCAAAATCTCGCGCAGGCGGTCGTTGACGAGTGAGCCCTGAGCAAGAAGAAGCGCACCGTTGGCGTCGCGTATGGGATAGCGAAGGGAGGCTCCCTTTTTCAGCATGATTCCACCGGGCATTCGATAGGAGAGTGCGGAGAGTTCGGCGCCGCCTTTCCAATTGATGCCATGAACCTGCGCGGTTTACAAGAAATAAGTCGGCACGCGATGCCTTTCTTGCCCCGCACGGATTGCCCAATCCGCAAAATCGGCAGTTTCAGAAAACAATTGAACGATTCGAGTCTTTAGCATCGTTACAGGTAAAAACAATCGGAGCCACGAAGGATCGTAGCGCGTCACAGCCGCTCCCGAACGCGTTTTCTCTGTGCCTTCGTGCCGATGTGGTGAATTACTGAGTGGCAGCTTGCCAGGCCAGGATCACTTTTCGTGCTTGCTTGGAAAAGTCGTACCTTAAATAAAAACAAATATCGAGGTTCGCAACATGGAAATGGACATCGCGCCGAAGATGCTCACGGACCTCCTGCCAGCAGGTCTGCGCGCTTATGCCACGTATATCCTGGCAGGTTCCGTGTGTATCGTCGCGCTGATTGCGTTGCTTCTTTTGCTGGCGGTGGTGCGTTTCCTGTTCGGCGGGAAAAAGGCGGCGCCAAAAGCTGCCGATCTGAACGAGGACCTCACGGAATACCCCGAGTTGAAAAAATCGAGCGGAGATCGGCAGTTGCGAGCCGAGGGTACGCCCGTGCGCTTGCGCCTTGTCGTCATCGCGCCGGCGGGCGCCTCGGAGGTAGAGGTTGATGAGTTGACCGAGATCTTCGAAAAGCTCGTGCCCGGACTGGGCGAGATTTTCGAGTACGACAAACCGCGCGTGAAGGTTTGGCCTCGCCAATCGAGCTACAAGGGTTTTGGCAGCTTCTTTCACGCCCGCATGGAAACCGGCGGCGAAGAAGGCGAACTGACGCGCTGGGTGCTGATCGCCGGCCGGGTGAAGATCGACAAACGGCAATTCATGCTCGGCCTGGCATTGCAATCGATCAAGCCAAACAGCGTGGGCCGCCGCACCATCGACGCGCACGAATGGGCCAACCTGCTGCGCGTCCGTGTGCGGGACTGATCACTCCGCGTCCTCCGGTTCATCCGGCGGACAATCGACCTCAAACACGTCACCGACATCCACCGCAAAGCCAGCAAGGATGACGGACGTCGCCTGCTGCCCACGCACGAATACGCCGTGCTCGACGTAGCTGGTTCCTTCGAGGCGAAGTACGGTGATCGTCTCGGTTTGCGGATTCACGATCCAATATTCGGGGATGTTTGCCTCGGCGTAGTCGATGCGTTTGTCAACGAGGTCGCGCAATGGCTTATCCGGGCTGACGACTTCGAGCGCCAGATCCGCACCGATCCAAAAGCGATTGCCCCGCCGGCGATCCTTGGCGTTCTTCACCAAAATCACGTCCGGTTCGCGATATTTTCCTGGGCGAATACGCAGACGAATCGGTGAAAAGTGCGCCTTGCCGCCGAGCGGAACTACGAATGCCTTCAGCAACACAAATAGTGACCCGACGATTGATTGATGCACATCCGTAGGCCAGGGCAACGTCTCCAAATTGCCATCCGTGAATTCGATCAAGCGCGACGTGGAATCGGTCAGCCGAAGGTAGTCCTCGTCGGATAGCTGGCCCTGGCCTGGCATCAAGTCGAGCACGGTTTGTGCATATTCGCTGAGTGGCTGAACCGCTGCGATCATGGCTTCGTTCCTCCCTTGGCGATTGTGCCTGGCCGTTCCAACATTTCACGAAAACGTCGCGGCACCCCGCGGTAGGCGCGGTCGTATGTCGCTTGCAATGGCGTCGGAACCCAGCCGTCCGGCTCCAGAAAAATCGGCATGTCGATCATCGTGTCGCCCACGGCAATCGGCTCGACGAAAGCCGTATTCCGCATCCCGGCGGAATAGGCTACCAGCGTCAGCAGCTTGTCCGACGGCGGATCGTAGGCGGCGCCAAACTCCGACCAGATCGCGCCGTGCATGCCGTGCGGATCGCGCGTGCCAGGCGGAAATAAATCAACGACAAGCAGATGTATCCCATGATTCAACGCAGCCACTGCCTTATCCACGAATCGGCGAAACTCCACCGTGGATGATTTGTTCCCCGGCGAGACGATTTCGATCATCGCCACGATGCGGTCGTCGCTGCTATGCCGAATGACAATCGACTTTCGCCTGGCCGCGTAAAGATCGGCCTCGACGTGTTGGATTTGGCGAACTCTGGGCATGGTCTTGGTCAGGGTCGCAACGCCAACACCGCCATCACCGTTGTCGAATTCTTTGGCTCCATCGCCATTGGACGTGATTTCTTGGAGAGTCAAAACGTCAGGGATCGTGTCGCCGGCCTGTTGATCGCAGAGTGCGTAGTGGTCGGACGGGAGCAGGCCGTCGTTCAAGGACGTCTGTATTTCGCCGAGCCAGGTGTTGTGGAATGCATGAAACACGCCTGGATGGATTCGTTCCCAATCGTGTACTGGCATCGCTAATTCTCCGCGTAGGATCGCTGCCCTGAATCGCGTGTATTTTACCGCAAATCGGCTCGGGCCGCCACGGAAACTAAACACGCATCAGTATGGAAACGGTCCATCGGCGGGATAAAATGACGGCTCACTCCAACCACCCGACGAGGAATTGCCATGAAACCGACGTTGCTTTTCGCTTCGCTTTTGTTGGCCCTGACGACGCCACACGGCGCCAGCGCTCAAGCGCCCAAGAAACTGCCGCCCGCGCCGGATGGCGTGACCATCGAGCAGAACGTCGCGTATCTCGCGCCCGGACGGACCGAGACTGCCGACCTGTATCTGCCTGCGAAACGCGCCAAGGATGTGCGCTCGGCCGCAGTCGTCATCATCCACGGCGGCGGATGGACCGGCGGCGACAAGGCGGCGGCGCGCGAATTCAACATCGGCACGAACCTCGCGCTCAACGGATATGTCGCCATCAGCATCAACTATCTTCTCGCAACCAAAGAAAAAGCGACCTGGCCGAATAACCTGCACGACTGCATGACCGCCGTGCGCTGGCTGCGCAAAAACGCAGACCGCTTGCAAATCGACCCAGGCCGCATCGGCGTCATCGGCGGTTCCGCCGGCGGACACCTCGCAGCGATGGTCGGCGTTCTCGACGCGAAGGATGGCCTCGACCCCAAAGGCCCCTACGCCGAATTCTCGTGTCGTGTGCAGTGTGCCGTGCCAATGTACGGACCGATGGATTTGACCGAGCATCGCGATATCAGCATGCTCGGCAAGTCGCGCGAGCAGGCGCCGGAGATCTACCGCGCCGCATCGCCCGTGACCTATGTGCGGAAAAGCACGCCGCCGATGTTGATCCTGCACGGCACTGCCGACAAGACCGTGGATATCAAGCAATCAGAGCTTTTCGCAGCAGCGCTGAAGAAAGTCGGCGCCGTCCATGAGCTTGTCATCGTGGAAGGCGCGCCGCACACTTTCCACCTTCAACCCAAACAGCGCGACCTTCGGCCCGTCGTGCTCGGATTCTTCGACAAACACCTTCGATCCGCCAAGTGATGGTGCGCAGAAACGGATCAGGACAATAATTAGCGGGAACGGATCATGAACTGGCTACCTTCGTTCGTCTTCTTGCTCGCGTCGCCGATGGTTGCGCAGGTCGGCCAATCCATCGACCTGACCGTCGGCGAATTCCTCCACGTTCAACCTGACGAGCGCAAACGGCTTTGCCTCGCCAAGACGTCCGATGGGTTTAGGAAACGTGGCGAGTTCTTGGCCAAGCCGATCGACCTCGGCAAGTCGCGATCCATTCGCGTTAACTGGATCGAACAGTGGACGGCGCCACAAGCCTGGAAGAAACATCTGGCCAACCCCATCTTTGGACCTGACAAGACCGGCCCGTGGGACAAATGGACCAATGGCGTTTCCATCATTCGCATGGCCGACGGCAAGACGTATCGCATGTATTACGCCGGGCGGAAAGCCGGCGGCATCGGTTTCGCCGAGGCCAGCATCCGCGATCCGCTGACCTGGAAGGAGCATCCCGCAAGCCCGGTGCTGAAACCGCAAGGGGCCTGGGAGGGCGGCCAAATCAACCAGCCGCGCGTCGTCAAAGTCACCGATACGCACTGGCGCATGTACTACACCGGTTGGGGATTCAAAGGGCCAGGCACCACCTGGGCGATGGGCCTGGCCGAATCGTTTGACGCCGGGCTGTCGTGGAAACGCTACCAGGCTGCGCCGATTCTCGATCGCGGCCCCGCCGACTCGCCCGACGGCGGCGGCGCCTGCGTTCCCATGGTGCTGAAAGTCGGCGACCAGTGGATGATGTGGTACACCGCCGCCCTCGCCACGCCAGGCAAGCAAAACATCCATCAGTGTCTGGCCACTTCGTCCGATGGCATTCGCTGGACCAAGTACGACAAAAACCCCGTTCTCACCGACGACTTCACCACGGGCGGCAAGCGCATCATCCTCTCGCGCTGCTATGTCCGCCACGACGATGGCGTCTTCCGCATGTGGTACTCCTACGCCAAGCCCAACTACCGCATCGCCTACGCGGAAAGCCTCGACGGCAAGAACTGGGAGAAAAGCCCCATCGAGCCGGTGCTCGGCCCTAGCCCGAAGAAAGCCTGGGACGACACCATGGTCGAATACCCCGAAGTCGATATTGTCGATGGCGTCTTCCGTCTCTGGTTCTGTGGCAACGGCTTCGGCAGCGTCGGCTACGCGGAAGGCGTCAGGGAAGCCGAGGTGCGCTTATCCTTCCGCACGAAAAACACCGGCGAATGGTCCGACTGGCGGGCCGTCCACCGAGGCGCCGCCGTGAAGGCCGAGCGATACGTTCAAATCCGCTGCCAGCTCGAATCGACAAACCCGCGACTCAGCCCGAGGGTGAATCGTGTTGTCGTTGAGTGAGTGGCTCGCGCGGCTTGAAAAGAATAGCTCTGAGCCACGACCGTGAGGGAGTGGCCGAAGTCACATGTTCCGGCACGGCATCCCGTTGGCCGCTCCCTCACGGTCGCGGCTCGGAAGAACATCGGATTACCGATTGAGAGTTGATGGATCATCACTTTCCGTGCGAAAAATGGGGTCCCAATAAGCCCGCCAATCCTCGCAGCTCAGTTTCAGTAGTCCTCGCCGTTCAGGCTGCGGATCACGGATTTCTGCCAGGCGTTTAGGGCCTGGCGCATCGTCTTGACGCGAGCGGACTCTGCAGCAGAGACGTCCATCGTTTCCGCGCGATCCTTGACAAGGTCGTAGAGTTCGAAGCGGATCTTGTCGCCTCCTTTGCCAGGAATCTGGTGCAGCTTCCAGTCGCCGTCGATCCAGGCGGCGTGGCCTGGCAGCTTGTCGGCGGGGTAGCGCTTCTGGATCTTGCCGGCGTCGAGTCTTAGCTTCGCTTTGTCGTCGGGTTCCTTGCCTTCTTTCTGGGCGGCGAGAAGCTGCGTCATCCAGGCGTGGCTTGGCGTGCTGATGCCGGCCGTGGGGAAGTTCCAGAAGCCCATCGGTCTGGGTCTTGCCGTCATTTTGTTGTCGATCAGCGGGACGAGACTGATGCCGTCGAGCGGTGGCTGGCCTTTCATCTTGACGCCGACGATTTCGAGCAGCGTCGGATAAATATCCGTGGTGTTGCAGCGCACACTCGTCGTACGGTGTTTGCTGATGCGCGCTGGCCATTCGAGGATGGCGGGCACGAGTACGCCGCCTTCGTAGAGGCTGGCCTTGAATCCACGGAAGCCGCCGGTCGATCCCACTTTGGGCAGGGCGCCGTTGTCGCTGCAATACCAGAGGATCGTGTTCTGATCGATGCCTAGTTTCTTCAGTTCGTCGCGCAGCTTGCCGAAGGCGCGATCCATGGCCGTGATTTCGCCGTAAAAGTTCTGCAGCGCCGCCGGCTGATCGGGATAGAGGCGCTTGTCGGCTTCCAGGGCCTGGTGCGGCGCGTGCGGCGATCCAAACCAGACGACCGCAAGGAACGGATCCTTCTTCCTGCTGGAATCGCGGATGAATTCAAGAGCCGCATCGACCGTCACCTCCGAGCTATCGCCTTTCAACTGTACGGCCTTGCCCTTCTTCGAAAGGATCGGGTCGATGTCGAAAAAATTCTCGGCACTGAGCCATTCGTCGAAGCCGCTTGCGCCGGGGTTGACGGGGCTGCCAAGGCGGACCGAGCCGAGATGCCATTTGCCAAAGTGACCCGTGCGATAGCCGGCCATCTTCAAAGCCTCGGCAATGGTGAATTCCTGCGGCCTGAGCGAATGCCCCCACGAGAAACAGCCGCACCGATTGGGATGCCGGCCCGTCATGACGCTGGCTCGCGTCGGCGAGCAAACCGGGGCCGCGGCGTAGAAGCGGTCGAAGCGCAGGCCGGTTGCCGCCATCTTGTCGAAATTCGGCGTCTTGACGACCTTGTGACCGTTGTAGGCCATGTCGCCCCAGCCCTGATCGTCGGCCATGACGAGGATGATATTCGGCTTGCTGCCGGCGTGAGCCGACATGGGGATTGCTGCGATAGAGCCAAAGACGAGTAATGTTGACAAGTAGTGTCTCATGGCGTGCTCCGAATTTGGGGCGTTTCTGTTGCTGGTAAGAATATGGGACTCGGCAGTGTTGGGAAATTGCGCTCGAATAATTGACATGCACTGGGAAATATGAGGGTGGGTTCCTGATTGGCCTGGGAATAAGATGGGCCGTAATGCCGGTTCGTGCGTACTCGGCAGGAACCGATAAATGGAGGTCCCGTGGCTACCAAATCTTGCCCGCGATGCCAAAAACCTCTGGAGATTCCGCAACCGCCGCCGGAGAAGGTTGTCTGCCCGCAGTGCGGCGCCGTTCTCAGTCGAAAGAAAGAGCCGACTCCAATTGAATCGGAAGCAGTAACGGCGATTCCGCCGCCCACAGCGGTTCCTGGCACACCCACGCCGACGCCGGCCGTCACCGAAGCGACACCGCCAGCACCGGCATCAGGCCAAGGATCCGGACGCCGCGTTTTGTTGGCCTCGGGGGTGTTGGGATGTTTCATGGCGTTCGGCGCGGTGCTCGTCCTCGCCATTGGCCTGGTCTGGTTTTTCAGCAGTCGCCGAACAGAACCGGACACGAAGAAGCCGGCGCCGGAAATCGCGGACGTGGACCAGAAACCCATTTCCAACGAGCCGCCGCCGATGCCGCCGCATATCCGGGCGGCGCTCGACAAGGGCGTGGTTCACCTGAAAAAGCGCATGGAGAAGGTTGGTGAGATTGCGCCCATCGACGGACGGTTTCCAAAGGACGCCCATACGGGAACGATCGCGCTCGTCGGCCTGGCGCTGCTCGAAGCCAAGGTCCCGCGGGACGATCCAGCCATTCAAGCAGCGCTTCGCGTCGTCCGCGAATCCGGTCCGAGCAATCAGATGATCTATTCACTAGGTGCGATTCTGTTTTTTCTCAACCGCCTGCACGACGCGGAACCCTTGCAGGCAGAAGACCGCGTCCTGGCGCGCACGCTTGCTCTGCGCATAATCGCCGGCCAATGCGAGGACGGCCGATGGTCTTATCTCAATCCGCCCGTCACTCCCGCGCAGGAAGAGAAGCTATTGGAGAAGCTTCAATCGAACAAATACAAGCCGACCGGAATTGGTAGGCCGCACCCGCCGTCGAACTCGATGACGCAATTCGCGCTTCTCAGCTTGTGGGGCAGCAGTCAGCACGGGATACCGGTGCGCCCTGCAATTCTGGCTGCCGCACGTACATTTTGCCAAAAACAAAACGCCGATGGGACGTGGGGCTACGATATGCCGGGGCACTACTCCGGCAGTACGCTGCGTGACGCGAATACCTGCGCTGGCCTGATCGCTCTTGCAATGGACAAGACGCTGCGCGAAGACCGGTCTTTCGGAGGAAACACGGTAGGCGATCCTCCTGCCGATGCCCTGGCCGATGAACGTTGCGCCAAGGCCTTTGCGCACTTGGCCGGTGTCATCGGTCGAACGATAACCAATGTACCAAATCCAGATCCCGCAGTAGGTCATAGGGGCGGCATCATTCGGGCCGAGGCGTGGGGAGATTATTATTTCCTCTGGAGCCTGGAGCGCGTCGCCGTGATCTATGATCTCAAGACCATCGACGGCAAGGACTGGTATGGCTGGGGGTCCGACGTGATTCTGAAAAACCAGCGGCCGGATGGCAGCTGGCTGGATCGGCATGGCGATGTGCCCGACACTTGCTTCGCGATGCTCTTCCTGGCGCGCGCTAATCTCGCCAAGGACCTGACGCGCAGCATCGTCCGCATGCGCGACGGCCGCGCTATCACCCCGTAGCCGACGAACTCGAATCCAGAATTGCAATGAGAAAAATGATGAGCCGATCGATCGTCTTGACTTGCGTCGTGCTGCTTTATTCGCAGCCGGCTTCGGCTGGCGAACCTCTCCGATGGGTCCAAAGGCCTGCATTGAAGTTCGACGAAAAAGCGAAGAAGTGGTACGCGATCTTTGAGTTGAACCAAATGGCGGACGTCGAGGTGGCCGTCATCGACCCGGCGAAAAACATCGTGATCCGCCACCTTGCCGCGGGCGTGCTCGGGCCGAAGACGCCGCCGCCGTTGTTGGCGAATTCCCGATTTCAGAAGCTCGAATGGGACGGCAAGGACGATCACCGAAACCCCGTGCCTAAACCCGGCGCATTGGCCCTGCGTGTCCGCGCAGGCATGAACGTGGCCTTGAACCGCATCGTCGGCGGCGACCCATACGCTTACTATTCCGCGGAAATGGGACACAACGACCACAGCCCCTTCGGCATCAACGGACTCGAAATCAAATCCGACGGCAAAGTCTTCGTGCTCGGGCATTCCAGCAATCTCGGCCCGCCCGCGCTTCGTCAGTACGATATTGCTGGCAACTACGTGCGCACCGTATTCCCGCCCCCGGCCGGCAAAGATACTAAAGCCATGAAAGGTTGGGGAATCAACATCCACCCCGATGGATCCTATTCCCCAAAGTTTAACCGCCTCACCGATCCGTCCCTGTCAACCACGTTCCTCGACACGGCCACGGGCGGGATGGCCCGACTGTTTCCCACACCCGATCCGGATCGACTCAGCGCGTGGAGCACGGGCTTCGGCGGCGCCAGCTTTCAGCTGATGACGTTCAATACCGACGGCACCATTCCCGAAAATCCCAAGGACCATCTGCATGGCCCGCTTGTGAAAACCCCGCCGTTCCCGCAAGGGCCCGTGACACCTGGCGCTCATCTGGTGCACTCGATGGCAGGTCCCGTATTCACTTGTTTCGCTCCCGATGGAATGAGCTTTTACCTGAGCGGCATCTTTGCCGTGACGTCGATGTATGGCTCCATCAAGGAGATCAAAACCGACGGCTTCTGGCGCGATGGCCAAGTCTGGAAAGTCGATCTCGCGTCCCGGACGGCCACGGTGTTCTTCGCTCTCGACAAGGACGCCCTCGCCAGCGCGGCGCGCGACCGCAAATCGGCGATCGGCGGCATGCGCAGCTATTCCGCCCTGCACGGCATCGCCGTGGATAAAGCCGGCAACGTCTTCGTGTGCGACCGCATGAACAAGCGAATCATCGTGCTCGATCCGAGCAGCAAATCGATTCGCGAGATTCCGGTCCTTCATCCCGATGCCATCGCCGTCAGTGCCCGCACGGGTGCGTTGTACGTCACCACGAGGATCGGCGACGAGTACACCGGGCGGGGCCACGTGGAGTTGCTCAAGTTCAACGACTGGCGTAAGGACGACAAACCTGCCGTCACGCTGCGGATTTCCGAGACCGGCTACACAGGCCAGCACAAGCACTCCTACGTCGCCGTGGCCGAGTCGGGCAAGGCGACGAACATCTGGGTCGCCTACACCGAGATGCCTGTGCGCGTTTACAAGGACGCCGAGAAGGGATTCGCGCTACTGAAGGATTTTTACAACGTCGAAGGCGCACAGCGATGCCTCGGATTTGACCGCATGGAGGTCGATCAGAAGACGGAGGAGGTCTACGTCCTCGACGATCACGCCAGCGTGTGGAAGACAAGCGACTGGAGCAAGCCGCGTTTCGTCAAGGTGCCGCTGCGCACACCGAGCATCGCAATCGATTCGCGCAATCGCCACATCTACATCCGCACGCTTGCCGATGGCAAGTCCTCGAACGCCGTCGGGAAAGTCGCGCGTTATCATCTGGACAAGGACGGCTATCCGCCGGCCAACTTCGGCGCCTCAGGCAGCAATCGCCTCACGCCAGCTTTCCAGCATGAATGGTGCTTCACGGGCAACGGCGACAAGGGATTCGCGATCGCCCCAAACGGCAACCTCGCGCTCGTTGGCGATCCGAAAGACGGGTTGCGCCTTTTTCACGGCAACGAAGCCAAGGTGCCCTGGGAAGCGACGAAACTCGCCAACCTGCCAGCCTTCGCCGGCGGCGCGCGCTTCGATCTCGCGGGCAACCTCTACGTCGGCTACATGGACAAAAAACCGTCGTCGGTTCTGCCAGGCTTCGAAGGCGACAAGTTTATCGGCGCCATGGGCCGAATTCACAAATACACGCCGACGGGTTCGCTCGAAAGCGGCATTCTCTTCCCGACGATTCCTGCAGGACCTTCACACAGCTACGACGTTCTATACGGCGCGTTCGATGCCGATTGCATCATCCGATCCCCGCGCTTTTCCGTCGATGGCTACGGACGCATTTTCTATCCAACGAACATCGCCCAGAGAGTCTCCGTCATGGACAACGCAGGAAACGAAATCCTGCATTTCGGTACCTACGGCAATCGCGACTCGATGGGCGGATTGCCTGGCGACCTCGTGCCGACGAAAGGCATCCCGCTGGGATTCCCGAATTGCGTGGAGGCGACGGACAACTATATCTACGTGGGCGACATGGTGAACCAACGTCTGCTGCGCATTCAGAAAAACTATCAGCTCGACGTCACGTCACGGGCGCCCTGATATTACTTCCGTGCGGCCATCCAGCGGCGCAGCATGTCGCGAAGCAGGATCAACTCGCGGAAGAGCGTTTTGCGGTCCTTGTGGACATGCTCCAGGCACCACGGGCCTCGGAAGCCTGCCTCCCAGCCGATGCGAAAGCAGCGCTCCAGATCGTAGGCCGAGTGCTCGCCCTTTGGACCCAGTGTGCGGGCCTTGAAATCGCAGGTGACGGCCAACGGAAACGCTCGCGCCAGACCGTCGTAGCGCACCTTGTTGTCTGACCAATTGCCCGTGTCGGGGCATGCCGCGATGTTGCGGCCCACGGCCTTGATGACCGAGGTCACTGCCTGCGGGTCGGATTCCATCCAGCCATAGTTCTCGACAAGTAATTGAATCTTTCGCTTGGCAGCGTAGTCGGCCAACTCCCGATTGCTCGCCACGTGCACGGCCATCTCCGGTCGCTTCGCATTGGGCAACGGCCTGACCCAGCGCACTCCGAGCCGAGCGCCAGCATCAATGCTTCGGCGATACTCGGCCAAGGCCCGGTTTCGCTCGCCCTCGTTGCGGCTATCCATGTTCAGGCCGCGCTGGTTCATCTTGAGATTCGTGAAAACACACCCCGCCTTCTCGGCGGCATCACGACAGCGAACCAGGTAGTCCGCGTCGAAGGACGCAAGAGAAGACGTGTTCACGTCGATTATGCGCATATCCAGCTCATCGCGCATGATGCGTGGCAGTTCCAGCAGCGTGAACCGCCCAGCTGCGGATTTGACGGCCAGGTGCCCGGAGAACGACGATGTCGTGACGCCCACTTGCCGGTCCAGATTGAGCCGCGGACTCCGTTCGCTCGCCGGGGCGATGAACGCCGCGCCGAGGGTACCCAGGGAAGCCGCCACGAAATCGCGCCGAGTGCAGATCATGTTCATCTCGGAATCGGGGATAGTAACGGCGATAAACGGTCTCTGGTGCTACCGCGCCCACAGCTTCCTATCCAGGCTGCGGTAGCCGATCGCTTCGCTCAGGTGCGGGTGTTTGATGTCGGCGGGCACTTCGATGTATAGATCGATGCGATCTAGCAACGGCTCGCTGATTCGGCCCATATAGCGTTCGATCTGCATAGGCGAGCATTGCACGTGTGCTTCGGATCGCCCATTTGAACAAACCCTGTAGTCGTCGATTCGTGCTACGGAACGGCGCGTCCGAGCGGGTCAAGGGTGCCTGCAGTCGAACCCTCTGCACCTTGTCCTTTTGCTCCTTGTCCGTCTTTATCGCTTTAATCCAATCCGCAAATGAAAATCTCTTGTGTGTCCTCTTCAGTTCTTTCTCAAGTTGCTCTCAATAAGCAGTTTCGTTTTCCGCTCAAGAATTAGCGTTTTTACCTCAATTTGCGTCAGATTTCGCCAAGTTGAGACGATAAAGCCGCAAATAATCAGGCACGAAATGGCGGACGTTACCGTAATGACCAGTAAGGTTCGCCCTGTCCAATCCGTCGCTGGCTTCTCTTCTCCCTTCACACCTTTACCACGGACTTTCACATCGGGTTTGTCAGCCAGAACGTCAGGAATGTAAGCGACTACATTAATGGTTTCACCAGAATGAAGTCGCTCAACTTTGACGGTAACTTCTCCATCCTTAATGGTCGTCACAGGTTGGAGATGTGCGGGGGTTACTTTTATGTCGGGAGCCTTGGCTCCTTGCGTCTTGAAGTAACATTCGACGCTTTCCTCGGTTTTGGAACCATCATTGGTGACAGAGAAAGTGATAATGCCGAACTTTGTTTTCTCACCTTGAAACTGAACAGGTGGAGCAATGTTTAAGGCTAAGTGAGGCGCCGACGAGTTCAGCCAATATCCTACTCCAAGTAACAGCAAGGAGTAAATCGGCGCAATAACGACGGCTAGTATCCAATCGCCCGGCGATTTTCCAAACCATTTTCTTTCGGCTTCAGGGGCAGTTGTCGCCGGTGTCTCTGGAGTCGTAGGAGTCGGGTCGGGCATGGGAGATTCCTGTAGGTGCTTTTCCAGTGCGATTCTATTTGCCGAGGCGGCGCAAATCATCTTCGATTGGACAATTTATTTTTTCATTGTAGCAAGAAATCCCGAGAGCTCCTTTGCGAGCAGGCCTTCGCCAAATTTCTCTCTATACAGACTCACCGCGCCCACAGCTTCCTATCCAGGCTCCGGTAGCCGATCGCTTCGCTCAGGTGCGGGTGTTTGATGTCGGCGGAGCCTTCCAGGTCGGCGATGGTGCGCGAAACTCGCAGGATGCGGTCGTGCGCTCTCGCTGATAGGCCGAGCGTTTCCATCGCGGTTTGCATGAGTGCCTGGCATTCGCTGTCGAGCACGCAGTATTTGCGAAGTTGTTTGCTGGTAAGCCGGCTATTGAGGCGCTGCCCTTCGCCGCCGAGACGACGCATCTGCACATCGCGGGCCTGCTGGACGTAGCTGCGCATCGCTGCACTCGACGTGCCTTCCTGTTTCGCAGACAGTTCCTGGTATGGCACCGCCGGCACTTCGATGTGCAGGTCGATGCGATCGAGCAACGGCCCCGAGATGCGGCCCATGTACCGCTCGATCTGCATCGGCGAGCATTTGCACGTGTGCTTCGGATCGCCCATGTAACCGCACGGGCAGGGGTTCATGGCCGCGACGAGTACGAAATGTGCGGGGAAGGTAGACGAATTGAGCGCGCGCGAAATGGTCACGCGGCCTTCTTCGAGCGGCTGGCGCAAGACTTCGAGGCTGCGGCGATTGAACTCGGGCAGTTCGTCGAGGAACAAGACGCCGTGGTGGGCGAGGCTGATTTCGCCCGGTGTCGGGATCGTTCCGCCGCCGACCATGCCGGCGTCGCTGATGGTGTGGTGCGGCGAGCGAAAGGGTCGCGTCGCCAGCAACGCTTCGCCTGGCGCGAGTCGGCCCATCGCGCTGTAGATGCGCGTCGTCTCCAGACTCTCGCTCGGCGTGAGCGGCGGGAGGATGGTCGGCATTCGCCGGGTGAGCATCGTCTTGCCCGAACCCGGCGTGCCGATCATCAATACATTATGGCCTCCGCTGGCGGCGACGATCAAGGCTCGCTTGGCGTATTCCTGGCCTCGGACGTCGGCGAAATCGACGTCGTAGGTGTTGAGCGTTTTGAACAGCGCTTCGATCTCGGCCTTGATCGGCGTCAGCGTGATTTGGCCCGTGAGCAGCCCGACCGCTTCGCTCAACGTGGAAACGCCGTAAACGCGAATTCCTTCGACGACCGCCGCCTCGCGGCCATTTGCCGACGGCACGATCATCTGCTGCAAGCCCGCCGCCTTGGCCGCCATGGCGATCGACAGCGCGCCTTTGATGCTGCGTACGCTGCCGTCGAGCGCGAGTTCGCCCGCCATCGCCCACCCGGCGACGTGCTCTGGCAACACCTGCCCCGTGGCGACGAGCATGCCGAGCGCGATCGGCAGATCGAACCCGCCGGCATCCTTACGCAGATCCGCCGGCGCGAGATTGATAATCGTGCGGCCCGACGGGCGTTGGTAGCCCAGATTTGCAAGGGCTCGTTCGATGCGGTGGATGCTCTCGCGCACCGCCATCTCGGGCAACCCGACGAGCACGGTCTTCGGCAATCCATGAGCGGTATCGACCTCGACTTCGACAGGGAGGGCATCAATCCCGACCAGGGCATAGGACGTGAGTTTGGCCAGCATGAAGCTAGTATAAGCGGAGGATTCGGGGAAGGGAATCGATTTCTCGCTGAGTGTGAAGATTCCCACAAGGCCAGGGATGAGCGAAGCGAATCCCTGGGATAGAGACGCCTGGATTCGCTTCGCTCATCCCTGGCCTTGGCGCTGGATGACGACGGCGAGGTAGAACGCTACATTAACACAGGAGCGCGGATTTTGTGCCGGGGATGTAAGGAACCAAACGCATGGCGAGTGAAATCAAGCTGCCGAGCCTGGGCGACAATGTCGCTGCCGGCGATGTGATCGATGTCAAGGTAGTAGTCGGCGATGTCGTGAAAAAAGGACAGGCGCTGATCGAAGTCGAAGCCGAGAAGACGACGGCGGAAGTGCCTTCGGGCATCGCAGGCCGGGTCGAACAGTTGCTTGTCAAGAAGGGCGACAAGGTCAAGCCAGGCCAGGTCATCGCGTTGATCGGCGGTAACGGCCAGGCGCCGCCCGCCACGGCCGCTCCGCCTGCTGCGAAGCCCGCCGCCGCGAAGGAGCCTGCTGCTACGCCGCCTTCCGCTCCCGCCAATCAAGCTCCACCTGCTCCGAAACCATTACCCGTCGCACTTCCTCCCGTTGATGAGAATCGCACGGTTCACGCCGGGCCGGCGACGCGCCGTTATGCTCGCGAATTTTCCGTCGATCTCGCCCAGGTTCCCGGTTCGGGGCCTGCGGGGCGCGTCACTCAGGACGACGTGAAAAACTACCTCCGCGTGCTGGCGACGGGTGGAGGTTCGGGCGGAGGCGTCAAGATTCCGCCGATGCCCGATTTCGCGCAATGGGGTCCGGTCGCGACCAAGCCGTTCGAGTCGATCCGCAAAAAGACGGCCGAGCACCTGAGCCTGTGCTGGAATCTGATCCCGCACGTCACTCACAACGATGTCGCTGACGTCAGCGATATCGAGGCCTTCCGCAAACAGCAAGAAGGCAAAGGCGCGGGCAAACTCACCGTGACGGCGTTCGTGCTCAAGGCGTGTGCCATCATCCTCAAGCAGATGCCGCAGTTCAACGCCAGCGTAGATACGCAAAAGGGCGAGCTTATCTTCAAGAACTATTACCACCTTGGCGTGGCTGTCGATACCGAGCGTGGCCTCGTCGTGCCGAAGTTGCGCGATGTTGACAAAAAGAGCGTCTACGACATCGGCAAGGAAATGACCGACATCGCCGAGAAAGCACGCCTGCGCAAGCTGACGGTGGAAGACATGCAAGGCGGCACGTTCACGATCAGCAACCTCGGCGGTATCGGCGGTACGTCGTTCTCGCCGATCGTCAATTGGCCGGAAGTCGCGATTCTCGGCCTGACGCGTTCGCGCATGCAGCCAGTGTGGAAGGACAACCAGTGGGTGCCGCGCTTGCACTTGCCGTTGTCGTTGTCATACGATCATCGCGTTATCGACGGCGCCGACGCCGCGAGGTTTTGCCGAAAGCTCGCGGAATTGCTGGAGAACCCGCTGGTGATGTTGCTGCACGCGTGAGGCGGTTAACCATTAATGTCCGCAATAAACCTCTGCTTTTTCCGTGAGGATGACGATACCGTACCATTTCTGATCTGGTTTGACGAACTTCCTCAAAAAGTTCAGGATAAGTGCCGAGTTCGTCTTGAGCGACTCGCCGAAATGGGGGATAAACTACGTCGACCGGAAGCCGATTTTCTTCGCGATGGAATCTACGAGCTTCGAGTAAGGCATCTTCGTGTTAATTACCGGATTCTGTATTTCTTCCATGGAAAGGGAATAGTCGTCATTTCGCATGGGCTAGAGAAGGAGAAAGCGGTACCGGCAAAGGAAATCAATGTAGCGGTCGACCGGAAGAAGCGATTCACCAAGAACCCTGACCGTCATACCTTTACAGACGAGTCAACCGATGAAAAAGAATAAAACGAAGGACGCAATCGCGATACTGGATCGGCGATATTATGCTTCAGATCCCGAGAGGCTTGCCTCGCTAGAGGAGGAGAGAGAGAACGCATACATCGCACGGACGATTTTTAAACTTCGTGAACAGGCTGGCCTGTCTCACGCGGAACTCGCGGCGTTGGTTGGGACATCGACATCGACAATTCGCCGACTCGAGGACGCCGACTACCAGGGTCCATCGCTAGCTATGCTTCGGCGAGTAGCAGCGGCCCTGAACCGACGCATCGAAATTCGCTTTTTGCCAGTACACGCTTAAGTTTGACATTTACGCCACGCAAGGAAATCGACACTATGCCTGACACAGTCACTACCGATCTCGTCGTACTCGGCGGCGGTCCCGGCGGATATGCGGCGGCGTTTCTCGCGGCCGACAAGGACATCGCGACCACGCTCATCGATGCCACGCCGAAGCCCGGCGGCACGTGCCTGCACCGCGGGTGCATCCCGTCGAAGGCGCTGCTGCACGCTGCCCATGTCATCCACGCCGCGCAAGACGCCGCCGAATTCGGACTGGTCTTCGCGAAGCCGCAAATCGATGTCGCCAAACTTCGGGGCAAGAAAGACAAGATTATCGAAGCGATGTCCAGCAGTCTGCTCGATGGCTGCAAAAAACGCGGCATCACCCACGTCCCCGGCCGCGGCGCGTTCGTTGACGCCAACACGATTCAAGTCGAAGGCGGGCCGACAGTCAAGTTTCAGAAGTGCATCGTCGCCGTTGGGTCCGTGCCCGCGAAACTGCCGACGTTCGATATTGGCAGCAAACGCGTCCTCGATTCGACCACCGCGCTGGAACTCGAAAACGTCCCGAAGACACTGCTCGTGGTCGGCGGCGGGTACATCGGCCTGGAGATGGGCAGCGTCTATGCCGCCCTCGGCAGCAAAGTGACCGTCGTAGAAATGACGGGCGGCCTCCTTCCGGGCGTCGATGCCGATCTCGTTCGGCCGCTACATGCCAAATTGAAAGCGCAGTTCGACAGCATCTATCTCAACACCAAAGTTACCAAGGTCGAGGAAGTCAAGGACGGCATCAAAGTCGCTTTCGAAGGTGAAGCCGAGGTCAAGGAGGCGACCTACGAGAAAATCCTCGTCGCCGTCGGCCGCCGGCCGAACACCGCGAATGTGGGCCTGGAAAAGATCGGCATTGCCGTCGAGCGCGGCTTCATCGCGACGGATGCTCAGCGGCGCACCAATGTGCCGCACATTTTCGCGATTGGCGACGCCGCTGGAGAGCCGATGCTTGCCCACAAGGCATCGCACGAAGGCAAGCTGGCCGTCGAAGTGATCGCTGGCGAACATGCCGCCGTCTGGGATCCGCGGGCGATACCCGCAGTGGTCTTCACCGACCCCGAGATCGCCTGGTGCGGCCTGACCGAAAACGACGCCAAGAAACAAGGCCGCGAGGTCAAGGTCGGGGTTTTCCGCTGGGGCTTTTCGGGCCGCGCTTCGACGCTTGGCCGCAATGATGGCCTGACGAAAGTCATCACCGATCCAGCGACGGATCAAGTGCTAGGCATCGGCCTAGTCGGCGCCGGCGCGGGCGAGTTGATCGCCGAGGGCGTCGTCGCCGTCGAAATGGGCGCCAGCGCGAAGGATCTGGCAATGTGCATCCACCCGCATCCCACGCTCAGCGAGACGGTCATGGAAGCCGCCGAGGTGCTGCACGGCATCTCCACGCATGTCTACACGCCAAAAAAGAAGGCGCTCTAGTTCCCTGTTCCCCGCTTGCGGCTTAGCGCTCCACAATGTTTCTCGCCGAGCGCTATACCAAAAAACGAAAAACAGGTAGAATTCCGCACCGAGGTATCGCCATGCAGCCTGCGACCAGGAATTGTCCGTCGTGCAACCGAGCCATCGCAGTTCCTGCCACGGCGATTGGCAAGAAAGTGCGTTGCTCGGGATGCCAGGCGGTGTTTCGGATCGAAGAGGATGGCATGTCGCCAGCGTCCGTGTCGATGGAGGCGCCGCTTCCAACGAACGTGCCCGTTCCACCGCCGCCGAAACCGGCGCCCGCCGGCGCGTTTGCGTTTGGCGATGATTCCAGCGCTTCCGAACCGACGTCCAACCTCGATTTCAGCGAACAGGAAAGCCGCCTGAATGCGGGTGTTCGGCTCCGTGTGAACCGGTTGAGCAATCTGCTTTCTCTCGGCGGCGCGTTGACCGTGTGTCTCGCCTTCTACGCCGTCGTCCGCGGTTTCGTGATCGCTGGCTTCACCGGAAGCATCATGCCGTTTTTCGGCTCGATCGTTACGGCGACCTTTCTCGCGACCTTTGGCGTTCTTATCATCATCGGCGCTGGCTCGTTGAGCCGATTTCGCAGCAAGGGTTTCGGCATGACCGCCGCCATCCTGGCGATTCTCGTCGGGCTGTTGGGATTCCTCGGCCTCGGCGCATCGGTCCTGGGCATGACGCAGGGTGGCATCGGCGCGCTCTTTGCGTGTTTTCTGGGCGGCCTCTGCCTCTTTCAAGTGCCGTCCTCGCTGTGGGGAGGCATCGGTACTCTGCTCATCATCAACGGCGATGAAATCAATCAAGCCTTCCAACTCGAGCGCGAGCGCCAACTGCGCGTCTCCCAGCAGTCCGGCGAATTCGTCCCGGAAAAGGCGACGGCGTCCTCCTGTTTTCATGCCGCTTGTTGGTTCGGACTGCTCGGATTCGTGCAGTTCCTTCTCATTGGCCTATTTCTCGCGGTCCTGTGGCGATCCTCCACGACACGCCAGGTTCAATCCGAAACGATGATCGCCGTTATCGTCGCCTGCGCTCTTTGTGCCTTCTTCGCCATCGGGCTTGTGCTCTCGGCCATCACGCTCTTCGTTCGCGTCATGCCGGTATTCGGCTATGTCGGCTCGGTGCTTTGCATCGCGGTGGCCATGCAGGGTTTCTGCAACGGATTGATGTCGATCCCGCCGATCATCGTCGTCACCGATTCCGTGCTCAGGCCGATGCTGATTGCCATCGCGGTTCTGTTTATCGCGTCGCTTGCACTTGGCGTCTTGGGCGCTCTCGCGGGCTTCCCGGCTTCCAACTTGCTCGTTCGATATCGAGCCGCGCTCGCCAGGCAAGAAGCGGCGCGGGCGCAAGCGGAATAAAACGGCCCGTCGCAAAAAAAGAAACGAGTCGGATTCATGCGTCTGCGTTGCCCCGAGCGAAACTGCCCGCTGGATCTTCCCGATGAGCTGCTCGGCCAAAGCGCGCGCTGTCCGCATTGCGGCTGTGAATTCGTCGTGGCATCGCGCCATCGCGATTTGACGCTGGACGAGGAACACGATGCCGAATCGGACGCGAACGACGCAACACCGATCGAACATCGGCTCTACGACGGCCTGCCGCCGCTTTCGGTGATGCTGGCGATCCGCGCCGGCCGACCGCTCGACGACCGCGCCGCCGAGGCGATGACGGACGACGACTGGAAGGCGCTATCGGCCTTTGAATCCGCGCTCGCCGCCGTGACGCACATCAGCACGGCACTTTGGCTGGGATCCATTGCCGTGGCGATGCATCTCTTTTTCGCGGTTTCACGAACGCTCGAGTTGCACGCCCAATTCCTCAGTCCGACGGCGCGCGAACTCGGCGAATTTTTCGCCGTGCCCATCGCAATCGGTTCGCTTTTGTTCGCGCTGAGGAAAGGGCGATCCGGAATCATGGGAGCGCGAACGGACCAGCGCCTTCCGCGGTTGGTGCCGTGGCTGGCGTTTATCGGCATGCTCGCATTCGCCGGCGCGACGATTTGGCTTATCCCAACGGCGTTCTCCGACCGCGACGGAACAAGCTTTTGCCTGCGATCTCTGGTAGTGCTCTTCGATTTCGTGGCGATCGCCCCGTGGGCGGTGGCAAGCTGGACTTCGCTGCGCGCGATCGAACGACTCTCGCCGCCGGAGATCGCCAAACGATTGCAGGATGCGCTGGCATACTTGAAATGACGTATTACCGTCTCGCGGCTCTTCCGCCTCAAATCGGCATCATGGACAATGGTTGACGGCGAAAAATATCGCAATATTCCCTATCTCTCTTCGCAATCCCCTGCTAAACTACCAGAACACCATTTTCATCAACCGAAGTCCGTTCGCGGTACCAATATGGCTACTATTAGCTTCACCTGCCCGCATTGCGAGAAAGTTCTCCGCTCCACCCAGCGCCCTCCCGCTGGACGAAAAGTCAAATGCCCCGCATGCAATGAGGGCTTCGTGCCGGAACTCGACGATGAAGAAGCCGCCGCCAGCATTCAGGAGAAACCGAAGCTCAAGGCAAAAGCCAAACCCGTCGATGACGACGATGTGGATGCCGAGGAAGTCGATGTTGACGAAGTAGACGACGACGAAGACGAGACGCCGAAAAAGAAGAAACGCAAGCGCGGCGATGATGACGATGATGACGATCGTCCCAAGAAGAAGAAAAAAGGCAAGCAGAAAGCCGGCATGAACAAGATGCTCATCTACGGCGGCATCGCGCTCGTTTGCCTGGGCGGGCTTTTCAGTTGCGGCATCCTCGGCGTCGCCGCGTTCGTTTGGCCGGGGTTCCTGCTCTCGGGCGACTCGGCGATGCTCGCCTACGTTCCGCCGGATGCGAATCTTGTAGGCCAGGCCGACATGAAACAGCTTCGAACCCGCATGGAGCCGCTCGAAAAAATGCTGCGCGAGCAGGGTTTCGACGACGGCCAACCCGGCGACAAGACGGTTTTCAACGAGGTCATGAAGAATGCTGAAAAGATGGTGTTCTTTGGAAATACCAAAAATATGAATGGCCGGTCGGTCATGATCGTGAAGTTGCCCCAGGCCTCGATCGACCGTCTGAAAAAAACGCCCGGCATGGGCGCGGCTCAGACCGTAGGCGGGCATGCCAACGTCCATCGCACCGCGCAGGACGCCAAGGCTCAGGGGTTGCCTGCATTCGTCGCCTTTCCCGGCGGTGACATCGCTGTCTTCAGCGATCAAAATGAAGCGGAATTCATTCAAACCATGACCCGAGGCAAAGGTTCGCCCGCGCCGAATGCTGCCGTGGAACTAGGCAAATCCGCCGGCAGTTCCATGGCCTGGGCTGCGATGTCCTTCGACAACGACGCGCGAAAGGGCATGAAAGACATGTTCACCAAGGGCGGCGCTACATCCAAGAAAATGCAAGATGCCGCTGGCGCCGTCGATGGCTGCAAAGGCGCCGTGATCTCTTTCGACGCGACAGGCCAACAAGATCTCAAAATCGGCGCGACGATCGTTTGCAAGGACAGCGGCGACGCGACCCGGATCAAGGACGGCGCCGAGGATGGATTCAATCAACTCCGCGGCTTCCTCGCCCTCTTCATGAACGCCGGCGGACAGGTGCCAGGACAACCAGCGCCGCCCAAAGGCTTTATTCAGGATCTCAACTCGATCGCGTTCAAGACGTCGGGAAGCAACGCCACGGCGACATTGACGATTACCTCGCAGTCGATCCAGGAACTAAGCCAATTTGCCGGCGCCCAGAAAAATCGCGGCAAGCGCCGTTGAGCCCGTCGTGGAGCGACGCCAACCCATGAGTAGTCTCACCCATTTCGACGACGCCGGCGCGAGCCGCATGGTGGACACGAGCGCCAAGCCCGAGACGCTGCGCGAAGCCCGCGCCAGCGCCGTCGTGCGCATGCTGCCGGCGACGCTCACCCTCATCCGCGATCGAGGCCACGCCAAGGGCGACGTGCTCGAAGTCGCTCGCCTTGCAGGCATCATGGCTGCCAAACGCACCGGCGAGTTGATTCCCCTCTGCCATCCTCTGCCCATCACCTCTGCTAAGATCGACTTCACCTTTGACGGCGACGCCCTGCTCCGCATCGAGGCCACAGTCCGCGTTTTTGGCCGCACTGGCGTCGAAATGGAAGCCCTCACCGCCGCCAGTGTCGCCGGTTTGACCGTGTACGACATGTGCAAATCGGTCGATCGGTCAATGACGATTGAATCGATTCGACTCGAAGAAAAGCAGGGCGGCAAAAGCGGCCACTTCACCAGGGCTGATTGACGGCTCTTTCCGATATTTCTAAAATTCAGATAGATTTGAAAGTTCAGTAAACAGAATATTATTCGCGCGGCGAGCTCATCGAATTCTCCGATCGTTCGGTTATCTCTCGGCAGCGGCTGCGGTTTCAAGTTGAAACAGGTCTGCCTTTTCAGACTAGGTGGACAACCGTATCGAAAGCTCCGAGGTAATGCCATGAGTATCCTCACCGCCCCGACCGCGAGCCGCACTTTGGGAACGAAACTATTCACGCCGATTGCACGCGATCTGATTGAAGTAGAGCGCATCCTGCACGC
Organism: uncultured Singulisphaera sp.; assembly: GCA_964484265.1. Taxonomy (GTDB): domain Bacteria; phylum Planctomycetota; class Planctomycetia; order Gemmatales; family Gemmataceae; genus SIAQ01. The sequence goes on along the minus strand of CAZAFH010000022.1, from coordinate 14,028 downwards.
CACGCTCGAATCGTCGCGCCCAGGCGTCGATCGGCTGATCGCCCACCTCGGGAATTACAAGGGCAAACGGCTCCGCCCCGCTCTCCTGCTGCTGGCCGCCCGAGCATGCGGGGTCATCCGCCCCGCTCACCATCTGCTTGGCGCCGTCGTCGAGATGATCCACACGGCTACTCTCGTGCATGACGACGTGCTCGATTCCGCAACCGTCCGCCGACACGTGCCGACGATGAACGCGCTGAGCGGCAACCAGGCGAGCATCCTCCTGGGCGACTACCTCTTCACGCATTCGTTTCATCTCTCGGCAACGCTCGACGACGTCCGCGCGTGCCGAATCATCGGCGAAGCGACGAATCGCCTTTGCGAGGGCGAACTGCACCAGATCACCTGCCGGGGCCGACTCGATCTGACCGAAGCCGAGTACTACGACATCATCGACGCGAAGACGGCCGAGCTGACAGCGTGCTGTTGCAAACTCGGCGCGATGTTCGCGGGAATGTCGGACGATATCGTCGCGAATCTGACCGAGTATGGCCGATCGCTGGGCCTGGCGTTTCAGATCGCGGACGATTTGCTCGACATCGAAGGCGTGGAGGCGAAGGCGGGGAAATCGCTGGGCACCGACCTGGAACAGCAGAAGCTGACGCTGCCGATCATTTGGCTACTCGAGAACGCTCCGAAGGACCAGCAGGATCGCGCACGCGCGATCTTGACGGCAAGTGGAATTCGAAAGCGTGACGCGCTATTGCCTGAGCTGCGCTCGTCGGGCGCTTTGGATTACGCGCGTGCTGAAGCGGAATCTCACGCCGCCGCGGCCTGTGCCAAGCTGGAATGCCTGCCCGAATCGCCGGAACGCGCGATACTCGCCGTTCTCGCCGAGCAAGCGGTGCACCGCGATCATTGAGTTAGTGCTGCCTAATATAGCTGTTGGAAATAATATGGGCTCTGACGATATTCGGTGTTGTTTTCTCTGCCAGCAGGAAAGGACTGGCGCGCGTCGATGTGTTACCGTGTCAACCTTTTATCATAGCGGTGGGTCGAAATTCCGAGAGTGGATCCACGTCCGCTGTTTCTGCTGCGATGCCTGTGCGGCAGCCTGGCGCTGGTACTACGCCAAGCGGGCAATGCTATTGCTGTTGAGCGCCGTTCTCGTTTCGGCAATTATCTTCGGCTTGATGCTCTTTCTTCCGGCTTCGGAACTAAAAAACCCGTGGGTTTGGTGGCCAGTCGCCATCAGCCTAGGATTCGGTCTGCTTGGCAGCTTTGGTTGGTATGTCTTGCAGGATCGCAAGATGATTCACACCGATTCAAAACGCAAATTGGAGACGCTGATCGGGGCGAGCTTCTTTCAAATTCGGGTGCGCGACCGTGTTCCGCTGGGGGAAAAAGTGATAGACGAGCAAAAGTTGAACTGATCATGACCGCAAACAACACTTCAGGCCTGCGTGTACGCGGAATAACAACCTCATAGGACGCCAGTTCCCTCTTCGACTTCATCTGTGTGGACGCCAAGTGAAATCCACTCGCAAGAAATACGTTCCCGACACGTGGGTCCCAGCTTCGTTGCCACGAGATAACTCAACTCCAATGGTGCGGCTTGCCACGGCCAATGTGCCGCTTGCTTCGTGCTGGGGCGGTGCCGTTGGTGCATGGTTCGGATACCATGCCCCCCCCTCTCCAATCCGCACGCTCGACACTTGCCACCGATGCCCTTCGGTTGACTCGATCAGGGTGTCACGTCGAGTGCATCGGTGGTTAACGTAGCTCATGTGCCTGCTCCGCCAATTCGATCAAAGCTCACAGGTAGGTGAGCTCACGGCCCGTTTTGCCGCACGCCAGAAAGGATTCCGTCAATTGCTGCGGCCGGTTTCCTTGAACTCCGCGATTTTCTTCTTCAGCCGGCTCACGATCTCCGGTTGTTTGTGGTAGAGATTCGTCAGCTGTCCGGGGTCGGTTTCCAGGTTGTAGAGTTGGCCGGGCGCGTTAGGGCTTAGCTCGGGCAGCGCGAATGCTTTCAAGGGTCCCTTGCTGTAGTCGTTTCCGCCGGAGCCTTTGTGATCGAGATAGACCCACGGTCCGCTGCGGATCGCCAGGGCGAGACTGATCGTCTGGTGCAGCGTGTATTCGCGCACCGGCGTCTTGCCCTGCTTGCCGAGCAACACCGGCAGAATGTTGAAGCTATCCTCCGCTGACTTGACGGGCAGCTTGGCGTCCACCACGGCGGCACAGGTTGCGAGCATGTCGGTCAGGCAGATCGTTTGATCGGTGGTGCTGCCTGCCGGAATCCTGCCCGGCCAGCGTGCGATGAAGGGAACGCGATGCCCGCCTTCCCAGTTATCGCGCTTCACGCCGCGCCAGGGGCGAGCGCCATCGTGGCCATGGTCGCCTCGCATGAAGAGCACCGTGGTGACTTCCGGACCATTGTCGCTGGTGACGATGATCAAGGTATCGTTCGCGAAGCCGTTTCGCTCCAGCGACTTCATGATCTCACCGACGATGTGGTCGAATTCGAAGATAAAGTCGCCATGAGGGCCAGCCTTGGTCTTGCCTCGAAAGTCCTTGCCGGGAAAGGAAGGCAGATGGACCGCCTGCGTGGAATGCAAAAGAAAAAAAGGCCGATCGCGAGCGGTTTTTGCGTGTTTGTCGAGGAAACTCAGGCTCTTGTCCAGGAAGATCATGTCGATTTCCTGAAGGTCGAAGCCGTCGGCGATCATGCCCTGACGATTGTCGTTCGAGTACGGATGCCTCGGCAGATTGCTCCGGTCGAGCAATCCCTTCGGCGGCGTCGGAATGCGATCGCCATCGATGAACGCATACAGCCAATCGGTGGTCGGGCAGCAGGCGGTTCCGAAGAAGGTGTCGAACCCGCGGTGAATTGGTCCATCGGGTATCTTGCGGGAATAGTCGATGCGCTTGACCGCATCCAGCCCGCCCTGGTTGATCGCTTTGCCTTGCTTGTCGAGAAACGTCAGGCCGACGTGCCACTTGCCGACGCAGGCGGTCGTGTAGCCATGCGAGCGCAACAGTAGAGCGAGTGTCAGGCGCCCCGGTTCGATCAGGCATGGCCCGCCGGCGCCAGTGAAGACGCCTTTCATCCCCGTGCGAAACGCCATTCGGCCCGTCAGCAGGCTGTATCGGCTTGGCGTGCAGACCGTGGACGGGCTATGCGCATCGGTGAAGCGCATGCCCTGTTTGGCCAGCTTGTCGAGGTTCGGCGTCGGCACCTTCGACTTGGGGTTGTAACACCCTACATCGCCATAGCCCAGATCGTCTGCAAGGATGATGACAATGTTGGGCGGTCGATCGACCGCCGCCGCCGGCATCGCCAAAAACGCCAGCGTGACGAATGCGAAAAAGCGCTGAGCCATGTGGACCTCGTCGATGGTTCGATCGGTGCTACTTTCTCAATAATTCCGCGAGCGCCTTCTGGCTCCACTCGGGAACCGTCTGGCCGTCGAGTTTGCACAACGATTGATACCACAGTTGCGAAATCACCACTCGGCCGTCGGCGGAAATGTGATGGTCCTTCTTCACATAGAGATGCCGATTCTTGTCAAACGTCTGGAAGATTCGCGGCCCGACGACGATTCCAGGAAGCGACCGCCGGGCGACTTCATCGGAAACGAGCCTAAGATACGCATAGGTTCCCGGCGATTGCGGGTTGCTCTTCGCGGGGCCCACGGCGCCTTCCATGCCCAGAACGACCAGGTCCGCGCCGTCCTTGCGCAGCCATTGAGCGTATTCCGTGAAGGCGTCGGCGAACGCTCGAATCCGCGCGTCGTCCTTGGCGTTGCGTATCAGCCAATCGTCCGACGGGTTCGTGACCAGCGGCGGCAGATGCGCGAGCACGATGATCGGAAGCTTCTTCGCCTTCGCCTTGATCAACGTCGGACGAGCCGCCTCGGCCCAGCTTTGAGGGTTAAACTTCTTTTTCTTCCCCGCGTTCGCTTCCACCACTTCGAAATGGTGCGGGCACTTGTTGTCGTAATGACGCTGAACCAGATCGATGAACCGCTTGGCGTCGGCACCCTTGGTCAACTGCGCTCCGCCCGTGAGAAGGATCACACGCGGCTGGCTGTCGAGAATCTTCACGTGCGGCATGTTTTCATGGCTAGCCTGTTTATCCTGGGCTTCGCTCCAGCCCATGGCCAAGACCGAGATGAAACAGAACGCCGTCAAGGTGTAACGAAGGTGCATGCCGATGAGCGCTCCGATTCGAGGTGGATGATTGCAGGAACCAGAAACAATCTTATGCAATGGCCGAAACTTGAGAAGCGCGGCGCGTGCTCGACATCGGTTGCTGAACCAACAGAATAAGACGGGCGCAAGCGACTGAACCGAACCGGTACGCATTTTCGTGAGATCCTCATGAAGGCGTCGGGCTATGGCATCGTTCGCTTCGATACGAAGACGCGCAAAATCACCATGGAGTGCTACAAACGGCTCGTAGTCGTTGCCAAGCCCGATATGAACACCCAGTTCCCCGGGTGGCCGAGAACCATCGACAAGTTCGACAACTACGCCCGCAAAGCCTCGGCGACCTTGCCAAAGCTCGAAGTGCGCGGCACTACCGACCCGGCCGTCCAGATAGTTGACGAGAAGACGAACGACGTGGTCTACACCGTACGTATCGTGGGAACCGAGTTCCAGGCCAAGGTGTTCAGCCCGGGCCCGTTCACCGTGCACGTTGGCGAACGACGCGCGACCATGCGGACCTTCACCAGCGTCGCGCCAGGTGGAAGCACGCGGCTCATCGCCGATTTCACGCGCAAATGAAAGATGCCGCCCACCGTCGCTTTGGAGCTACTGAGATTCACGAAAAGTGCGGTCACGGGACACTTGGTGTGCCCCATCCGCACACTTCAGGATCGCGGCTTGCCATTTCTTCATTTTTCGGTTCTTGCTCAATTCGTTTACAGACAATCGATTACGCCGAAATCGGGCAATTCTCAGCCATTGGCTTGATGTTTGCACGAATGTTACATGGCAAGAACACACATCACATCAAGTCGCAAACGGGAGGGATAGTCATGAACACTTTCAACAAAAAATTCTGGCTCGTCCTCATGTTCATCGCTCTGGCGAGTTTGCTGTTCGTGGGCAACTTCGCCACCGGCCAAGTTGCGCCTGTTGACAACAACCTCGTGGTCCTGAACGGTTTCTTCATGCCGAACCGCGCGGGGGATCGCGATGTCGAATGCACGCCGCGAATTCACTACGTCGATCTTGTCGCGGGTCGAACCTACTTCATTCGCATGAATAGTTCCGAGCCGAACACTTGGTTGTCGCTCGAAGACTTGCATGGTAACATCCTTGCAAGCGACAACGAACTTTGGGATGAGATCAATGGATCCATCCTGTTCCGTCCGACGGTGACGGATCGCTATCGGATCGTCGCCAGCGCGAGGATGCCGATCGAGGTCGGGTACTACACGTTGAGCGTGCGAACTTTGCCCGCGATGTTTCATGAGGATGCGGTGATTAGTCCAGCAGAGGAATGGGGCAATCGCACCGCCGAATTCTGCTTGGAGGAAGGCCGACGCTATGTGATTGAGGTGAATAGCGACACATTCCCGGCCGTGGCGAGACTCATCAATTCCGATGGCGCCGTGGTTGCGTTCGATGACGAGGGGTTCATGGTGAACCGCACGCGGATCATCTACACCGCCCCGCGGTCGGATGTTTATCGCCTGGAAGTGCTGAGCAACACGCCCTTCACCGGCGGTGCGTGCCGGATGACGGTGTCTGAGTTCTAGCAAGTGAAAGTGATTGGGGCGTTTGGTGGCACGAATGTCTGTGCCACCATTGTCATTTCATAGTGAGGTTTGAAAAATAACTTCCGTATCTGCCGCTTGCGGCTTAGCGCTCAACAATATTGCACCCCGCGCCATCGTGTGATACCGCGCTCGTGTAGATCGCTATGAATTCGGAAACAACCCGTTGAGCGCTAAGCCGCAAGCGGCAAAGGCACATTAAACGTGCCTCACCAGCGGCCGTCGGCGTGGCCCATCAGGTCGAGAATGCCGTTGACAATCGAGAGCGGGTGCGGCGGACAACCGGCGACGTAGAGTTCGGGAGCGAATCGGCCAAGGAACGCCCGGTCCAGCGCCACCGAGGTCTCGAAGACGCCGCCGGAGATGGCACAGGCGCCGGCGGAAATTACGAATTTCGGCTCCGGCATTCCCTCGTAGCAGAGTTCGAGCGCCGCCGCCATGTTTGCCGAGATCGGACCGCTCAAGATCAGGCCGTCGGCGTGGCGAGGCGAGGCGACGATGTCGATGCCGTAGCGTCCGCAATCGAAATTCACGTTCGCCATCGCGTTGATTTCCAGTTCGCAACCGTTGCACCCGCCGGCCGAAACCGATCGCAATTTCAGCGATCGGCCAAAAATTTTGCGGATCGCGTCCGATGCTTCGACTGGGCCGAGATTGCTGTTGCCTTCGCGGATGATCAGGCCGTCGCGCGTTCGGCTCGCCATGCGGTAGCCCGCCGTGAACTTGATCTTCTCTTTCGGGCAGATGCGGGCACACTCATCGCAGAATACACACCGGCCCAGATCCAGGCCGAACGACTGCAGCTGAATCGCCGTCGTCGGGCAGGCGTCGGCACATTCCGTGCACCCTTCTTGGCATGGCGCCGCATCGATCATCGGCAGTCCGCGGAATCCAACGGGATTGGCCGCCCGCACGTCGGGCACGAACTGCTTGCCCTGCGAAACCCTGACCTTGAGGGCGTTGATAAACGGTCCCATAAAGGATCCTCTTCGTCGTTTGTCTCGTTCCGCTTGGCGTTGGGTGCTCGGAATATTCCGTGCGAGCGCCCGAGGGCAAGCGATCTTCACAGATCGTTTCCACAGTAGGAAAGATCGAAACTCTTGTTGCAAATCGGGAAGTCATAGATGGCGTTGTTGCGCAGCGCCTGGGCCAGGCCTGTCCAGTTGCGGAGCGATGGATCTTGCACCTTGTAGTGAGCGATCTTGCCGTCGGCATCGGTTTGTATCGCGTGCATGACCTCGCCGCGCCAGCCCTCCTCGAATGAGATTGCGCAATAATTCGGCCGCGGTTGATACTTCGCGAGCGGGTCGGCATCGATCTCGGCGAGGGTGTCCACCACGTGCAGGATCCAGTCGAGCGAGGCGTCGATCTCGCGAATGCGCACCATCGCTCGGGCCAGGCAGTCGCCGACCGGCTCAATGACGGCGGGAAGTGGGTGCTGGCCATAGGCGCCGCCCTTGAGTTCGCTGCGCAGATCGCACGGCACGCCGCAGGCCCGCGCCATCAGGCCGACCATGCCGATTTCCTTCGCCAAAGGCGTCGGCACGGTGCCGGTCGTCGCCATACGATGGCGGATAGTCCTTGAGCTGCGAAACAGATCATTGATGATGCCGATGTCATGTTTGACGAACAGCAGCGTGTCGCGAATATCCTTTTTGTGGGCGTGGCGGAAGGCGAAACGCAGTTCGCCGGGGCGGAACCAACTTCGCCCAAACCGGCTGCCGCACAGCCGCATCGACAGATTGATGGCTGAGGTGCGCAATCGACCGTAGGTGGCGCCGCCTGGCAGAAACGCGACATCGGTTGCCATGCCGCTCAGACTCGCCAGGTGCATGGCGATGCGCTCCAGTTCCAGCCCGATCGAGCGAATCGCCTCGACTTCAGGGCGGACGGGAAGCTGGCACAACGCCTCCCACGCTCGGCAGTAGGCGAGAACATGTCCGACTGCCGTGTCGCCGGCAATACTCTCGACGAGGGGCGGCAATTTTCTGGGCGGCGTCCGTAAGAGCAGCGACTCGGCCCCACGATGCTGGTAGCCGTGATGTATTTCGAGGTGATGCACCGTCTCGCCGAAACACATGAAGCGGAAGTGCCCGGGTTCGATCACGCCGGCGTGGATCGGGCCGACGCCGACTTCGTGGACCTCCTTGCCTTCGAGCTTGTAGAACGGGTAATCGTCCATCCTCTTCAGGTTCTTGCCTTCAAAGCGGATCGGTTTGAGCCAGGGATGATCGATGACGCGCATGCCGTACTGTTCGTGGATCTCGCGTTCGAAACAATGCAGCGCGGGAAAGTCCGGCGTGAGTGAATGATACTTTTCGGATCCCTGCGACTGACCGAGAAATTGCGTCAGACCTTTGTCGCGTTCGAGAAATATTGCGTGCAGCACGGGCGTGCCATCGGTCGCCTGGTGGTCCGGTGTTCCATAAAGGCTGAGCAATCGGTCGCCGCGCGTTAGCTGATCCGTGATGCGTTGCCGAAAGGCGCGGAAATCGAGCACTTGCAGTTCGCTTCGCGGTTGCACCAGTACGTTGGGATGAGACATTACAAGCACCATTGGCTTTCGATTCTTCGTTTGCTCGCCGCGGCTACACCTCTCGGCCGCCGAGCGTGACGGCGACTTCGCGAAGCAGTGCGGTAATGGGCGAAGGAGTATAGATTCCAAGCGAGACCAGCAGCAGGATAAAAAACAAGCTGGATGCAATCGACCAGATCGGCTCGGCGGACTTAGGCGTCTCGTCGGGCGAATCTCCCCAAATCATCGGGAACAAGGCTCTGCCGGTCGCTAGTAGGATGACCGTCAACGCGATGCAGATGAAGAAGAACACGAGCAAATAGCCGCCCGAGGCCATGTTGCTCAGCATGATGACCTCGCCCATGAAGCTTCCGAACGGAGCGAAGCCGAGCAATGCGAACACGCCTAGCATGAAAACCCAGCCGCTGAAAGGCATGACTCGAATAAGGCCGCGCAGGGCAGTGATCTGCTTCGTGCCGAAATGGGCCTTGATGTTGCCGCAGGTAAGGAAGAGCGTCGCCTTGACGAGCGCGTTGCTGACGACATAAAGCACGACGCCGTAACCAGCGTTTTTGCCGACGCCCAACCCGAGCGCGATGGTGCCAGCGTGATTGATCGACGCATAGGCGATCAGGCGTTTGTAATTGTCGGCTTTGATAATGTGCAGCGCGGTGACGGCAATCGATATCGTGCCCATGACGATCAATTCGTTGCTTATCAGGTCCGGGTCGAACGAACGAAGCAACCCGACTTCGCGGAAAAGCGCCAGGATTACGCAGTTGAACTGCACGGCCGAGAGCATGGTCGTGACTGCGGGCGGCGCCTCGTCATAGGCGTCGGGCAGCCAGGAGTACATCGGCGCCAGACCGAGTTTCGTTCCCAGGCCGAACACCATCAATGCCAGGCCCAGTTCCCACCAGACGCGCTCGCCCAGTGTCGGAATTTGTTGCAGGCCGTCGAGAAAGAACGTCAATTCGTGTTCGCCCTCCGGCCCGCCCATGCCGCGTGCCATGCACAGCAAGCCGATGAAATTGAAGCCCAGACCGATGACGGAGAACAACAGATACTTCCACGATGCACGCAAGGCGCTCGCGCCGCGCGCGTAGTAGATGAGCGGCGCAACCGCGAAAGTTCCCAATTCCAAAAAGACCCACATCGCCAGCAAGTGATTGCTGAGAACCGCAAGGATGCTGGACGAAAAGAACAGCAGCGAGCGTATCACGAAGCCTTCATACGCGCCCGGCATCAAACCCGCGGTCACCCGGTACCACACATAAATCGTAATCCCGAAAAAGACCGCCGATATTAGTAACAGAAACAAGATCGAGGTGGCATCGAGAACGAAATAGCTCTCGAGTAAATAGACCGACGTTTCAGGCGTTCGCGACGACGCCACGATCACCGCGAGGATCAACTCCACCAGCGCCGATCCGACCAGCACGGCGCTGGCGACCCGGCCGCGGAACATGGGGAACATCAGGAGAACGGCGCCAATCAATGGAACCGCCGCACAAGCCAGTGCAATCATAATGTTACCGTGTCCTCCACGTTCTCGGAATCCGGCGAGAGCGTCAACATTTGCTTCAAGAAATGGCCACAGATCAGGACCAGGCTTATCGTCACCAGCGATACGCCCACGCTGACCGGGAATGGCATCGCATGCGGCGATAACAGCTCAACCAGTGTGATGCCACCCTCGAAAGTGAGCAATCCGACGACCTGCCCCATCGGGTGATGTTGATTGGCGAGCACCAGCAGACTTATGAGGATCGCTCCCGCCGCCGTGCCGACTTGCAAAGCCTCCACCGGATCCTCGGGTGACATTTTGTGTCCAAACACGAACGCCGCGGCGAGCAATGCAAACGCAAGCAACCATTGCGCGAGGTTCTTCGGTATCAGAGCGAAATCAGACGCCGTGTCATGCCCGCGCATTTGCCGCAGGACGTACCACGGGACAAACCACGCGCGGATGATTACGAGCGAGAAAAACTCGAAGTAAGCCTGGCCGTCCCATTCATGACCGCACGCAAGGATCAATGCATGCAGCAGTCCCTGGGCGCCCAGACCGATCACGGCGACTCGCCATGAGTGAAAGAGAATCGGCAGAAAAAACGCGGCCACGTACACGATGAAAAGATTGGTCAATGGAATACTCCCTGATTCGCGATGACCACGACCAGCGACACCAGCACTGCCAGGAACGCCGAGAATGTAAACAACGGCAGCGTGCGAAAACGCAGACGCGCCGTCAACGATTCGATCAACCCGATAACCACCGCGATTACGACAATCAGGCCTATGGAGACACCAACGGACAGAACGGCTTGCAATGGCTCGTCGGTCACCGACAAGGGATTGAGAACCGAAGCGATGATCCCGGCCAGGACGGTCATCTTCATCGCTGAAGCGTATTGTACGATCGCCAATTCAGGCCCGCTGTGATCGAGGATCATGACTTCATGCACCATCGTCAGTTCCAGGTGCGTCGTCGGATCATCCGCCGGCACACGTGCTGATTCGATGAGCAAAACGGTAAACAACGCGGCTACCAACGCGAAACGCACGGCCGCTTCGATCGACCACCAGTCGTGCGGGATGACGAGGCTCTGAAACGACGGGTTATGGCTGATCCACGAAAGGGTTCCGAGCGCCAAAAGAAAAACCGGTTCCGCGAGAGCCGAGTAAGTCGCCTCGCGGCTGGCGCCCATGCCTTCAAATGCGCTACCGGTGTCGAGGGCGCCGAGCATCAAAAACAGCCGGCCCACGCCGAGAAGGTACGCAAACGCCACGAAGTCTCCCTGGAACGAAAACGGCGAGAACCCCGGAAAGATCGGACAGAGCAAGCTGGCAGTGACGCTCGACGCCAGGACTGCAACTGGAGCGATCACGAAGATCCAGCTCGTGACTTCGCTGTAGACAGGCGTCTTTCGCAACAGGCGCATGAGGTCGAACCAGGTCTGGTAAAGGCGCGGTCCGCGCCGGCCAGCCCAGATCGATTTCACGCGGTTGATGATTCCCACCACGAAAATCGGCGCGACCAGCACGACCGCCAAATGAACCAGGAGCATGCCGTAGTAGAACATCGATACCTTTCGGAACTAGCCCTGCATCATCGAGACCACCGCCACCAGCACTAGCAACGCTGCCAAACCAAGTGCGAAGGAGAAACGCGTGCTCTCCGGAATCCATCCGAGCACGTTATTCGCCGCGCCTTCGCCGTCGGCCAAGACCTTGAACGTCAGCCGTTCCACGCTATCGACACAATGCGTCTCGTATTTTCCGTCCTTCGGAAAGACCTCGTCGGGCATCTCCTCGCGCGTAATAAATTTGAGCAAATCGCGAAACACGATCGCCATCGACTGCGAGAACGAGGATCCCGTGTATTGCATACGCGGATTCGGCAATGTATAACCACAACCCCATGTAACATGCGTGCGATTGCTCCGTGGCAAGAGCGTAAGCCGCATCACGAGCAGCACCGCGAAGATTCCAAAAAACAACCCGGCGAATAACGTCAGCGAGTTGATCAAGGGCATGGTGATGTAGGAATCGAGCGGAGTCTCTGGCGCCGACGACAGCTTCAGGAACATGCCAGCTGGGACCTCCACCAATTTAAGCCCAATCGCAGGCGCCAGGCCGATCGCGATGATCCCGATTACTTGAATGACCATAGGCGCGATCATGAACGGGTTCTCGTGAGCTTTGGCATCGACATGATGCGGATCGCGCGGCACGCCGAGAAACACCAGGCCGAACACACGCGTCATCGACAATGCCGTCAAGCCGCCCACCAGACCTAGCAAGCCAGCCGTCAGCATCAGCGGCATGCGCGCAATGCCCAGCTCAGGCGTCGATTGCAATAACCCGAAATAAAGGAGGAATTCGCTCACAAAGCCATTGAGCGGCGGCAATCCCGCGCTCGCGAAACAGCCAAGAAAAAACAGCGGCCCGATCCAGCGCATCGTCTTCAGCAACCCGCCGAGTTTCTCGAGATCTATCGTGTGCGTGAATCGATAAATCGCTCCCGAGCCAAGGAACAGCAGTGATTTGAACAGCGCGTGATTGAGAATGTGGAGAATGCTCGAACCAAAGCCAAGCGCAACCAGCACCGGCTGATGCATCGACAACCCGAGGCAACCCAACCCCAGACCGATCCCCGCGATGCCGACATTCTCGACCGACGAGTAGCCAAGCAATCGCTTCAAGTCGCGCTGCGAGATCGTATACAGGACGCCCATGAACGCCGACACGGCCGAGACCGCGATCAGGTACCACCCCATCCACGGCGCAGGTTCGCCGATCATCAGGATGAACTTCAACATGCCGAACAAGCCCGCCTTGTGGATGACTCCCGACATGATCGCCGCGACATGCGCTGGCGCCGCCGATTCGGCCCGAGGCACATAGGTGTGGAACGGAAAGAAGCCCGACTTCAACCCGAACGACGTCATGAGCAGGACAAAGGCGATATCGCGTCGGATGCTCGGTTGCCTCATGAATTCTTGAAAGACCTCGAACTGAAAGCTATTGGTCGGCCCGTGCATGATCATGATCGCCGCGACCAGGAACAGCAGGCTCAGGTGTGTCGAGATGAGATAGTTGAATCCCGCGAAGCGTATCTTCTGGTTGCGATGGTCCCAGATGACCAGCAACCAAGCCGACAGGGCGGCAATTTCCCACCCGACGAGAAACGCGAAGGCATTTCCCACGGTGTAAACGATCAGATACGATATCTGCACCATCGACAACAAAGCAAAGTGCATCCCGACATGGCGCGGACTGCGAATGTCATGCGCCAAATACCCGACCGCGTAGATCGAGCAAAGGAACGTGATCGGCAGGGAGAACGTCAAAAAGAAAGCGCCCAGGGCGTCGAGCCGAAGATCGATCCGCTGCACGGGGAACGACCACTTCAGCACGCCGGTCATTTCTTCGCCGCCGAAAAGAATCGGCACCGTCGCGGTAAGAATTAGGCCGCATGCGACGGCCTGAGAGGCCAGATTCACGCCGATTCGGACGCGATTGTTGGGCAGGGCGATGGCCAGCACGATGCCGACCACCAAGGAAATGAACCCTAAGAACAAGAGATCCATGCGGTCTCCGCAAATTTCGTTCGATTTCGCGTAGGGTGCCCAAGGTGTGAACGGTCCGCATGATGAGGAGAGGTTTCGCGACGCATCGTCGCCATCATGCGGATCCTGAAGTTGTATCCGCTGATGCAATGGGCGTGCCGGACTGGGTATTTTTTTCGCCGAAGCGTAAAGAATGCCCTCGTTTCAGAATCGGCTGGCTAAACCTTGGGACATGCCGCGAACATAAAGCGTGCGATTCGCCCGATAAATTCCGATAAATCAGTCCGTTTTTTCAAACGGGAGCCCAAACCCGCTCGGCCTGGCCGATTTTTGGCCACGAACGATAGAACGAACCATCAATCTCGTGATCGTCTAAAAGGCTCGCCGAACTGGTCGAATCGCTGCCACAATGGTCGATATGACGTCAGGTCCGGTCGGGCTGGCCATGAAATCCCGATTTGCGTTTGCCGCCTGCGGCTTAACCCGGATTATTCAGCACAGAGAGCACAAAGATCACAGAGCAATACGAAAGAATGGGTGGGAAAAGAGTTACGACAGTGGAGTTGTGGTCATCCCGTTTACAGGGTGGTTTCATCAATCTCTTGAGATTTTCCCTAATACTACAGCGCTACTTTCTCCCCTCTCCCTCCGGGAGAGGGGCCGGGGGTGA
>CAZAFH010000021.1:0-73097 GCA_964484265.1 uncultured Singulisphaera sp. | reverse complement strand
TGCAAAAGCGCTTGGCCATTTGCTGTTGGCCAAGCGCCCCCCCTGTTGGCCAAGCGCGGCGGGTCGTGCTATCCTAGTAGGGTATCCCCTCGGGTTCTCCATTGAGCGAATTCGTATGACTTTGTTGCTAAGCGTGCAGGATGTGACCAGGCGATTCGGGCCGCGGCCTTTGTTTTCGGAGCTTTCCCTGGATCTGCGGGCGGGCGAACGCGTCGGGTTGATCGGGCCGAACGGCGCGGGCAAATCGACGCTGCTCAAACTGCTCGCCGGACGCGACGAGCCGGACGCCGGCACGCGCATGCTCAAACGCGGCGTGCGTGTCGGCTATCTCGCGCAGGATGATCGCTTTCCCGCCGGGCGGTCCGTGCGCGAGGTGTTGCTCGACGCCCTTCGCTCTGAACCGATGGAGGACTACGAACGCGAGACGGCCGCGGCGATCACGCTCACCCAGGTCCGATTCGACGATGCCGACCAGCCCGCCGACCAGCTTTCGGGCGGCTGGCGCAAACGGCTGGCGCTGGCGCGCGAGCTGGTTCGCAAGCCGGACTTCCTGCTGATGGATGAACCGACGAACCATCTCGATCTGCCGGGCATCGTGTGGCTGGAGCGTTTGCTCCGGGCGGCGCCGTTCGGCTACCTGGTGGCGACGCACGATCGCGCGTTTCTTCGCGCGGTGGCGGACGAAGTGATCGAAGTGAGCCGAGTCTATCCCGGCGGATCGTTTCGGGCTGCGGGCGATTACGACGATTTCGCGGACAAGCGCGAGGCGTTCTTGGAGGCGCAATCGAAGAAGCAGGAATCGGTCGCGAATCAGGTCCGCCGCGAGACGGAATGGCTCGGCCGCAAGGCGGCGGCACGCACGCGCAAGGCGGCGTCGCGCATCGACGACGCGATGGATCGCCGCGAGGAGCTTGCCGAGCTGCAATTTCGCAATGCCGCGGCCGGGTCGGCGGGCATCGATTTCGTCGGCACGGGCCGGCAGACGCGCAAGCTGTTGAACGCCGTCGGCATCGGCAAGGCGCTGGGCGGCAGATCGCTGTTTTCGCAGATCGATCTCATGCTCACCCCGGGAACCAAGCTCGGCCTGCTCGGACCCAATGGCAGCGGCAAGAGCACGCTGCTCCGCGTTCTTGCCAATGCGGCGCCGCCCGATGCGGGCACGGTGACGTATGCCGACGGGCTGCGTCTCGTCATGTTCGAGCAAGGCCGGGCGATGCTCGACCCTGAGGCCACGCTGCGCAAGGCGCTCTGCCCGAACGGCGAGACCGTGATGTTCGGCGATCGCCCGATGCACGTCGTCGCCTGGGCGAAGAAGTTCCTGTTCACCGCTGAGCAGCTCGACGTCCTCGTCGGTCAACTTTCCGGCGGCGAACAGGCTCGGTTGCGCATCGCGCAGTTGATGCTGCAGCCCGCCGACCTTCTGCTGCTCGATGAACCGACCAACGATCTCGATATCCCAGCCCTGGAAGTGCTCGAAGACAACTTGACCGAGTTCCCGGGCGCCGTCGTCATCGTCAGTCACGATCGCGCGCTACTCGATCGGCTATGCACGGAGGTCGTCGGTCTCGACGGTCGCGGCAACGCGGCGCTTTATGGCAGCGTGAATCAATGGCTTGCCGCGCTGGAGCGAGGCGAAAGCGAACGCAAGACCGCGGCGGAAAAGGAAAAGCCCAAGGCAGAACCGCCAAAGAAAGCCGCGAAGCCGAAGAAGCTGAGCTTCCGCGAGCAGCAGGAATGGGACGGAATGGAAGCCGCGATCCTGGCGGCGGAGCAGGATGTCGCCGAGCGCGCCAATGCCGTGGACCGTGCGGCGACCGCAGGCCACGTGGCGTTGACCGACGCGTGCCATGCGCTCGAAGAAGCGCAGCGCAACGTCGAAAAGCTATACGCTCGCTGGGAGGAGCTGGAGGCCAAGCGCGGGGCGTAGCGGCGTGTACTCATGCCCGCCATCCCTGGCGGGAAAAGCGCCGATCTTCACCAACCCGCCATAAATGGCGGGCTATATCGAACGTATAATAGAATTTTGTAGCGAGGACCAGTTTCGCGATGGCCAGTCTTATTCAGATCACGCGTGCCTGCAAAAGTTACGGCGACCAGACTCTGCTCGATAATGCCGAAGCGACAATCAGCGACGATGTCAAAGTCGGCTTCATTGGCCGCAATGGCGCGGGCAAGAGCACGCTGCTTCGCGTCATCCTCGGCGAGGAAGAACTCGACAGCGGCGAAGTCATTCGGCATCCCGGTTTGCGGCTCGGGTATCTCCGGCAGCACGATCCGTTCCTGCCTGACGAAACCGCGCTGCAATTCCTGATGCGCGATAGCGGCGAGCCGGAATGGAAGTGCGGCGAAGTCGCAGGCGATTTCGAGCTGAAAGGCAGCTACCTGACCGGACCAGTGTCGAAACTCTCCGGCGGCTGGCAAACGCGCGTCAAGCTCGCCGCGCTTCTGCTTCATGAGCCAAACCTTCTGCTGCTTGACGAACCGACCAACTTCCTCGATCTGCGCACGCAGATCTTGCTCGAGCACTTTTTGCAGAATCATCGCTCCGCATGCTTGATCGTGTCGCACGATCGCGCCTTTCTCAATGCCACCTGCGAGCACACGCTCGACCTCTCGCGCGGCAAATTGACGAGCTTTCCGGGCAAAGTCGATGCGTTTCTCGATTTTCAGAGAGAAAAGCGCGAGCACGACGAACGCTCGAACGAATCGATCATGGCCAAGCGCCGCCATCTCGAGGACTTCATCGCACGAAACAAGGCCCGCGCCAGCACGGCGACGCTGGCACAATCCAAGGCCAAGCAACTCGAACGCTTGAAGCTGACCGAAATCGCGACCGACGAGCCAACGGCGCGAATCCTGGCTCCGCGCGTCGAGCCGCGTAAAGGCTCAGCCCTTCGCTGCCGGGATTTGGCGATCGGCTATGCGGAGCGCGAGATCGCGAGCGATATCCAGCTTGAAATCGATCATGGCTCGCGCGCGGCGGTGGTGGGCGATAACGGCCAGGGCAAGACGACCTTTCTCCGAACCGTGGTCGATTCGCTCAAGCCGATCCGAGGCGAATTCCGCTGGGGCTATGGCTGCGACATCGGCGTCTATGCCCAGCACGTATACACCAGTCTACCCGAAAACCAAACCGTTCTGGGGTATCTGCAAAAGGTGGCAGCGTTTGGCAAAAAGGATCAGGAAATTCTCGAAGTGGCCGGCGCGTTGCTCTTTCGCAAGACGCACGTCAACAAACGCATCTCGGTCCTGTCCGGCGGCGAGCGTGCTCGGCTCTGTCTCGCGGGGCTTTTATTGAGCAATCACAATATTCTGATCCTCGACGAACCGGGCAACCATCTCGACGTCGATACCGTGGACGCTCTGGCCGAGGCGTTGCTGGAGTATCAGGGAACCGTCATCTTCACGAGCCACGATCGGCACTTCGCCAAACGTGTCGCCACATGCATCATCGAAGTCCGCGATGGGCGCGTGACAAACTACAGCGGTAAATTCGAAGCGTACGTAGACAAGGTCAACAAGGAGATCGAGGCCGGCGAACGCGAGACGGCCACGGCTCGCGCCAAGTTGCCGGCGAGCGTGCTAAAGCCGGCAAAGGCGGCGCCGCGACCAGCGGGTCGCAGCGAGAAAGTGGTCCGCAAAGAGATCAAGGCCGTCGAGCAATCGATCGCACAACTCGACGAACAGAAGCGCACGCTCAACGCGCAGCTCCAAACTTCGACAGATGCGGCAGAGGCGCTTCGATTACACAATGAAGTAACAGCCGTGTCCGAGAAGCTGGCGGAATCCGAAGACCGCTGGTGCCAGCTGCAGGAAGAGCTAGAGACCGTCAGTTAACGGGCTTGACTAAAGAATAGACGGTTCGCGCGGATCGACGGCGATCAGGCCTTTGAACGATTGAAGCACCTCGACCGCGAGTAGATAGTCGTTGAAGTGAGCCATCTCCGCGTCCGGGTAATCGCTGGATAGCTCCACCCGTCGCGCGCAGCTCGCAATATCCGTTGCATCTTCCGCGCCGCCGATTCGTCGGGCGATCTCGCGCGACTCCTCGATGACTTCGGGGGATTCGTTCAACGTCAGGTGGATTTCCCAGTCGTCGGTAGACAGACCGATCGTGTCGCCTTGGCGCTCAAGTCGGAACGCAGGCAACCTGGCGGCCAAGCGGCGGGCAGCCTCGTCCATGGTGAAATCGCAGTTTGCTGTCAGTAACCCGAATGCGCTGTACATCGAGCAATCTCCCGGGCAATACGATTCAGGGCATTATCTATCATATGGAGCATTCGCCCGTATCAAATCGTCGCCTGGACCGATTGGAATAAGTCGGACACGCGCACCCTCAATCCCAGTGCGATGCGGTAGAGCGTTTCGATCGATGCCGAGTTCTTGCCCAGCTCGATCTGCGACAAGTAACCGAGCGAGATATTGGTGCGTTTCGCCATCTCCGCCAGCGTCAGTCCAAGCGACTTGCGGCGTTCGCGAATCGCTGTGCCTAGCTGTTCGCGCAGCGCTTCTTCGGAAAGCCGAAGCAGACCGCAGCTTTCGAGGCAGCGCATGACGGTTTTCTTGAGCGCTTCAACCTGGAATGGTTTCGTGAGGTAGTCGAAGGTGTGAGCACGCAGGCACTGAAGCGTGCTATCGATGGAGGGGAAAGCCGTCACGACGATGATAAAGGCGTCCGGCTGGGTGTCCTTGACTAGCTTGAGCATGTCCGCCGATTCGACGCCGGGGAGCACGTAATCCAGGATGACCACGTGATAGTGCGACGACCGCAGCGCGGCTTCGACCTTCTGCGTTTCGCTGACGACGTCGATATGAAAATCGTGCCCAGCGAGCGTTTCTTGCACGAGACGTCCAATCGCCGGGTCGTCGTCAATGACGATGATGCGGACGTCGCCGGCGCTGTACATCCGCCCGCCTTCGATCGGCTTCATGTTGGCCTGGTCGAGTCCTACTACGTCACCTTCATCAGGATTATGAGCGGCCGACATATCCGTACTCCAAAAAAGGGCGTGGGTCACGCTTCGTTCGTCGCCCGAGCCTGAACGACGGCATCGAGAGCTGGAAAGAAGGTCGAAATCTTTAACGGCCCTTGTAACAAGGGAAAACGTCTGGCAAGTTCACCATCAATCGAGCGCCGAAAACTACTCTGCGTTTCGATGAAGACGAAGCCTATTGCCGGGCTCCTGTCGAGCATCCGCGCGGCCAGCGTCACTGCGTTCTCGTTTCCGAGTGCTGTCTCGATCACGACAACTGCGAATGCTTCAGCCGGGCCGCGGACCATCTGAAGCGCCGCGGACGGCGAAGGTGCGATCGTCGGCCGCCACCCGCCCGCAGTCAGCAATTTGCTCATGTTCGCACTGGCGTACGGATCGGAAAGCACCAGCAAGACGCTCGATGAGTGTTTCGCCTTCGGCACCTTGACCACGGGTATGACCATGGTAGCGGCGAACGCGCCGCACGGGCCTGGCTCCGCGATTCGGATGCCTCCGCCATTGGTCTTGAGCAGCCCGTAGGTGATCCACAACCCCAGCCCGCGATGGCCGGGTTTACTGCTGTAGAAGATTACGTTCAACAGCTTCTCTCGTACGTCGGCGGTCAACGCAGGGCCGTCATCGCTGACGTTCAATTCGACATATTCACCTGGCTCCGGGCTGCCGAGGTATTTCGCTGCGTCCGATTCGGACAACGTCACTCGGCGAGCCTTGAATTTCATCTTGCCAGCCCGAGCACAGGCATCCGCGGTATTGGCGATCAGTTCACGAACCATGACGCCGAGCGATTCGAGATCCATGGCAACCATCGGAAGGTCTGGCGGCATGTCAATTTCAAGGGTTGGCCGATCGCCTGCTTGAATCTCGAGGTCAGCCTTCGCTTTGGCGAGACACAACTCGACGCACCCGGCCCAACCCGGCGAACTTGTTCGCCGGCAGAAATAATGAAGCCGTTGAATCCAGCCTGCTCCTGCCTTGGCAGATTGCAGCACCTCGCCAAGGAATCGTTGCAACGAACCGCCCGGCGGCGCTTGTTGCAGGCTCAGTTCCGTGAATCCGAGTATGCCCGTGAGGTAGTTGCCGAAATCATGACTCAATTTGCTCGCGACGTACGCTGCCTGCTCGGCCTGAAGGGTTTGTGCGGCGGCCTGTTGGCATGCTCCAGACGAAGCTGCATCGAGAGTCATTCGCTGAAATCAACGTAAGGTTGGAGAGCCGTTGTTTGTCGAATCCAATTCGGTACTGATGGCTATCGGCCATTCTCAACTTTCATTTCCTACAATAATACTACTCCAAAAGGCAGGCGAAATTCAGCCTAAACCGGAAATTATTTCATAACATAGCATTTCCTGATTTTTCGGTCCTACGCCAAAGATGTGGAAACAGATGCCAAGCCCAAGGGTGAGGTACTCCGAACTCTTGGGATTCCAGAGGTTCGGAGCACCTCACCTCTAAGCTTTCGACCGACGTCTGCACATAAAGGAAAATCCGTACCGCCGTTTTGAATTTGTATACTTCACGCGGTGGAGATTGTCGCAATTGCCGACAGACCAAAACATTTCCGAGCCGCGACCGTGAGGGAGCGGCCGACAAAATCTGTTCCGGCAAGGTATCCGGCTGGCCGCTCCCTCACGGTCGCGGCTCGGAAAAGCGTCAATGTCACCGGTCGAAGGTATAAACATGCATATCAAACAACATCCCGCGGATTTCCAGGTCGAAGAGATCCCGGTGCCGATAAAGATGGGCACGGGCGATTTCGGTCTGTACCGCCTTGAGAAACGCGGTTGGACTACCCACGACGCGATCAAGATCATCCGCGAACGATGGAAGATTGACGCACGCCGAATCTCCGTGGGCGGCCTGAAGGATCGCCATGCCGAGACGGTTCAGCACCTCACCATCTATCGTGGTCCGCAGCGGAAGCTCACTCATCCCAATCTCCATGTCGATTGGCTAGGCCAGGTCGCCGAGCCGTTCACATCCGAGCAAATCGCGGGGAACCGGTTTCGCATCGTCGTTCGCGCGTTGACAAACGATGAGACCGAAGCCGCCCTGGCCGGCCTGGACGAGGTTCAGCGAATCGGCCTTCCGAATTATTTCGACGACCAGCGATTCGGCTCCGCCACGCCCGAGGGCGAGTTCTTTCCCAAGCTCCTGCTTCTCGGAAAGTATGATCTGGCCCTTCATCTCGCGCTCACCGCTCCCTACGCCCACGAACGAGCGGACGTGAAACAAGAAAAGAAATTTCTCAGGCAACACTGGGGCAACTGGCAGCGGCTTGTCGAACTGCTGCCTCGAAATCGCATCGTCCGCTTCCTCTCGCACCATCCCGACGACTGGGCTGGCGCGCTGCAACAATTGCCCACCGAACTCCGAACACTGTACCTCTCCGCCTATCAAAGCCATCTCTGGAATCGCATGCTCGCGCTTTGGCTAATGCGCAACCTTCCGAAACGGGAGATCGTTTACATTCCCGCACGGCTGCACGATCTCCCAATGCCGCGAAGCCTGTCCGACGACCTTCATCAGCAGGTCTTGTCTCTGCGGTTGCCCTTGCACTCCGCTCGTATTCGGATCGAGGACGACGATCCGGTGAAGCCATACTTCGATCAGATTCTCGACGAGGAAGAGGTCACGCAGTCGATGTTCAAGCTGAAAGGCCTGCGAAAGCTTTTCTTCTCGAAGGGTGATAGAGCCGCCTGGTGCACGCCCGAAGAATTAGAGGCACGTGACGATGCCGACGATTCGCATCCTCGCCGCCAAAAGTTGACGCTTGGTTTCACGCTCCCGCGCGGCAGCTATGCGACGCTCGTCGTGAAGCGAATCACGCGAGCCGACATCGGCTCCGGGGAAGAATAGCCGTTACCACTGCTTGCGTTTAGCACCTTTACAAAAATAACTCCCCGAAATGGTTGAGCCCACTTGCTCCCCTCTCCCCCGCCCCTGTTGAAAGAGCAACCTTGCCGGACGACGATGGGCGGGGGAGAGGGGCCGGGGGGTGAGGGGCATTGCGGCGAGTCATAGTCTCTCTACTCGCATTCCGGTCGCGTCATGCAGGCCTGGTAGATTGCGTACGCTGCTGGTCCTGCTGCGCGCGTTCAAGATGTGACTCGCTGTCAAATTTGAGGACGCCCTTTCGTTCGACGCAAGCGAGATCCGTTACGAACTGGTCTATTCTTGCCACGCATGCTGGACCCCTCACCCCCGACCCCTCTCCCCCGCCCATACTCGTCCGGCAAGGTTGCTCCGACTTCAGGGCGGGGGAGAGGGGAGCAGGCGGGTTCGACCATTTCGAAAAGTTTTTTTTCGACCGTTCCCTTGCGCTCGACGGAATCAATCCGGACGCAAGACGCCATCAAGCGACGCCGAGGTACTTCTCGACCGCCGCGAGGGATTGTGTGTTGAACACGTTCTTCTTTTCCAGCCAGCCTCGCCGCGCCACATCGACGCCGAATCTCGTGTAGGCAAGCTCCTCAGTCGCATGGGCGTCGGGATTGATGACGAGCATGACGCCCAATGCCTTGGCTCGCTTGCAATGGACCCAGTCGAGGTCGAGGCGATACGGGTTGGCGTTGATCTCGATCATCGTCCCCGTCCGTGCAGCGGCTTGCAACACGGCATCGAGATCGACCTTGTAAGCCTCGCGGCGAAGCAACAGTCGCCCCGTTGCGTGCCCGAGCATCGTTACGAGCGGATGTTCGATCGCGCGGATGATACGGGCGGTCATTTCTTCGAGCGGCTGATTGAAGTGGGTATGGACGCTGGCGACGACATAATCGAATGTCGCCAGGACCTCGTCGTCATAATCTAGCGAGCCGTCGGGCAGGATGTCGCACTCGGTGCCCTTGAAGAGCCGAAATCCGTCGAACTTCGCGTTGAGGGCGTCGATCTCTTCTTGCTGTTTTTTCACGCGTTCGACCGACAATCCATTCGCGACGGTGAGCGAGCGCGAATGATCGGCGATGCCAAGGTAACGGTAGCCCAGATCGCGGGCGGCGGTTGCCATCTGCTCCAGGCTGGCGGCGCCGTCCGACCAGGTCGTGTGATTGTGAAAGACGCCGGTGATGTCTTTCAGCGTCAGCAGGTCCGGGAGCCTACTGCCCGATGCGGCATCGATTTCGCCCGTGTCCTCGCGAAGCTCGGGCGGAACGTATTCGAGATCGAGCGCCTTGTAGATGTCGGCCTCGTCCTTGAACTTCATTGACTTCGGAGCGCCGGCGAGTTCGTATTCGTTGAGCTTCCAGCCGTAATCGATCGCCCGCTGCCTCATGCGGACATTGTGTTCCTTGCTACCCGTGAAATAGTTCAGAGCAAACGGAAACTGGGCGTCGCTCACGACGCGCAGGTCGGCATTGATGAGCACGCGCGATGCATGCCGATCGACGCCGGCGAGCATCACGCTCGATTTCGTCTCGCCATGCCCGATCACTTTCTGCACGTTCGGGAGCTTTACAAACGCATCCATGATCGGCCCGGCGGCGTCGCTGCTGACGAGGATGTCGATGTCCTTGATCGTTTCCTTTCGGCGACGGATGCTGCCACAACATTCGACGCGGTGAACGCCAGGCAACTTCCGAATTGCTTCGAGCAGGGGCTCGGCAATGAGCATCGCCTGGTCGATGCGGACACGGTTGCCCATCTGATCAATGAAAGCGAGTCCTTCGAGGATGTTCTTCTGCGTCTTGGCGCCGAAGCCCTTGAGCTTGGCGATAGCGCCAGACTCGCAAGCGGCTTTGAGTTTGTCGAGGTCGTCGATGCCGAGATTATCGCTCAGGGCTTTGACCTTCTTCGGACCCATGCCGGGCAGTCGCAACATCTGCAACCAGCCGGGCGGCGTCTTGGCTTTCAGATCATCGTAGAAGGGCAAATTCCCGGTGGTGACGAGTGTCGTGATCTTCTCGCGCAGCGTTTCGCCCACGCCAGGGATCTTGTCGAGCGTGCCCGCCTGGATGACATCGGCTACGTTCTCTTCGAGCTGGGCGATCGCCCGACCCGCTTTCGCATAGGCGTTGGCGCGAAACGGATTCTCACCCTGCAACTCGAGCAACAATGCAATTTCTTCCAGAACGGCAGCGACTTCGGATTTATCCATGACTGGTTCCTCCGAAGGAAATTGTATGCTTTATTTTGGCGAGCCGGGAGCGTTAGCGACCGGAGTGGGAATTGACTTTGTGAGAACGCGGTGGGGTGACGAATCAGGGGGCTTACGCCCCCCGCTCGCCGATCACGTCGATTAACATTCAGCGCCGTCATGCGGCGTTCGCCAGGGTCTCCTCGCGGTACATCGGCGCGAGCATGATCTCCATGGCGTTGACGAGCCGATCGGGCCCGCGGCCATCGATCAGCTTTCGACCGCAACGCGCCATCGACTTGCGGTCGAGCGCGTCGGCGATGAGATTCTGAACGCCCTGGCGGATCGTCTGCATCGAGACATTCTCATGCCAACCGAGCACGCTGGCGGCGCCCTCATCCTCTAGCCGTTGAGCGTTCGGCCAATGTGCTTCGTTCTGGAGCAGGAGGAGCTGGGGCACGCCGACGCACGCCAGTTCGAGCGACCAGCCGCTGCCGGAGGTGAGCGCGAAATGGCAGCGGATGATGCGGTTCGCGATCTCGGCGGGTTCGAGCGCGAGCGTCATCAGCTCTTTGTGCGACTCCACCATGGCGCGGATTTCTTCGAGCTGGGTGTGTTCCCGGCGAACGACGATGTCGATCTTGCCGACGCGCGGCGCGTTCGCCAGGGTTTTGGCCAGCTCGATCGTCTTGAGATTCGGATCGTCTTCTCCGAGGGCGAGGAGCACGCGGTACTGGCTGCTTATGATCGTGCCATTCTGAGTGGCGATCGGGGGCGGTTCCTGCGAGCGCATCGGCCGCTGCCGGCGAATCTCGGGCCGCACCATCGCGAAACGCTTGCCTAGCAGGACCTGGGTGTCGGTGTCGTGTTCGTAGATGTCGCGGCTCGGGCCGAGCAGCGGATTGACGAGAAGATTCGTCGGGAAATGCACAGCCGCGCCATGATCGATCGCGCCCAGCAGGACGCCGGCGGATGCGATCTCCGCGAGGTAATCCGACCCGGCGTTGGGGTCATCGACGAACACTGCGGCAGGTTTCAGGCGGCGAATCTCGCGGAGGACCTGCGTCGCGTCGTCGCTCGAACCGACGCGGTTGTTGGCGGCGATCCAGTTGTTGCCTCCACGCTTGATGCTCATCGCCAGCGAGGCCGGTTCGAGATTCGACAAGAAATAGACCGGCCGACGGCGGCGCTGCACCGCGGCGGCGAATATCATGTTCCGCGCGATTCGCTCGTAGCCCGTCTCGCTATTCGCATCAACTCGCACAATGATCGGTTCGCGACTCATTCTTGATTCCTTCCAGTAGTTTCGGCACCACGCACGACGGCGCAGCCGACCTTACAACGGGGATTGACGCCCGCAAGCGCACGGAGCACGGAAGGGCCTGGGGTCGGCCCTGGGCAGAGTTCTTTCGTCTTTCAGGAAGTTCGCCTAAACACGCTTCAGCAAGCCATTGGCCTTGCTTCGTGTTTCAGGAGATGAAGAAATTCGCGCGTGCGTCGGAGTGAGTCGATCAATGAATGGGTGTGATTCAGTGAGAGTGGAAATCATCGCGTCCTCTTCGCGGTCAGCCTGGAGACATCCGTGTTCCCGGCCTGGGTCGAACGGTTCCGTTCGTTCGATGGGTGAATCTTACACCATTCCTTTTGTGAAAAAAAAGAGCAGTTTGCTTTTCCTTTATCGACGCTCCCGAGTCCGTCAACTGCGGGATATATAGGCGCCAGTGCTACGATTCCGAATGCATCGGCTGCACAATTTGGGTCGATGCCAACGACTGTTCCGCGCGGAACATTCGGGCCGACTATACCTTCGACGGGTGACATTGACGCCTTTCCGAGCCGCGACCGTGAGGGAGCGGCCGACAAAATCTGTTCCGGCAAGGTATCCGGCTGGCCGCTCCCTCACGGTCGCGGCTCGGAAATGTTTCGGTCCGTCGGCAAATGCGATAATCTCCACCGCGTGTCGTATATTTGCATTGCGACCTTGTTTTCGAATGCACGCTTTGTTAGGGTCCGCCCCGGCAAATTACAAAACAACGTTCAAGGAGGAACGATCATGGAAAAGAAACGTCTCGGCCGCGGACTCGATGCCCTCTTGGGCGGAGTCGGCGACACCGCCGTCGCCGAACCGACAGGCGAGGTCGCGCTCGATCGCATTCAGCAGAATCCGTTTCAGCCCCGCAAGCACTTTGACAAGGACGAAATCGCCGCCCTCTGTGCCAGCGTCAAGTCGCACGGCATTCTCCAGCCGCTCGTCGTTCGGCCGTTGGGCGATCACTACCAGTTGATCGCGGGCGAACGCCGGCTGCGTGCCGCGCAGGAGGCGGGGTTGTCCGCCGTGCCGATCCGTATCGTTGATTTCAACGATCAGCAGGCATTCGAGGCGGCGCTTTCGGAGAACATACAGCGCAGCGATCTGAACCCGATCGAAAAGGCACAAGGCTTTCGCGACTACATCGAACGATTCGGCTTGAACCACGAGCAACTCGCGCAGCGCCTGGGGCTCGCGCGGTCGTCGATTACCAACCTTGTGAACCTTTTGGAACTCGCCCCAGAAGTGCAGGACGGCGTTCGCCTGAACCAGATCAGCGAGGCCCACGCGAAACTGCTCAAGGGCATCAAGAACAAGGAACGCCAGGTCGCAATGTTCAAGCAGATCGTCGGCATGGGCCTGAGCGTGAAGGCTGCCGAGACGCTGATTCGCGAACAACGCGACGGCGCCGCGGATTCCGATACCGAAACGAATGGGACAAGCGCTACCTCGACATCCCCACAGAAGACCGCGCATGTGAAGGGTGTCGAGGATGAATTGAAACAGAAGCTCTCGACTTTCGTCGAGATCAAACTCAAGGCGAAAGACAAGGGCCAAATCATCCTCCGCTTCGACAGCAACGACGACTTCGAACGCCTCCTCGAAGTCCTGCGGCGATAGTTTTACTCGGCGAGCCAGGAGCGTGAGCGACTCGAGGAATGGATAATAGCCGCGTGTTTCCTTCGGTCGCTAACGCACCCGGCTCGCCTAGCATATTCTTGAAACCGTCAACCCATACAATAACGCCAGGGAACCAATCCCTGGCGTTGTCTGTTTTGAGCGAACCTCCTTGTGGCTGAGCGGTGTCAGCATGTTGAACGCGCTGCCGTGGTTGATTTTGCTGACGTCGCTCATGGCAGCAAGTCAGGAAGCGGCGCCCGCAGGATGGATGACGTTCACTTCAAAGGCCGGTCGATTCAGCATCAGCCTGCCAGGGACGCCCGCCGAGCGGTCGCAGTTTGTCGGCTTGCTCAAGGTGACTAAGTTCATCGCCGAGAACAAGAAAGATCTCGCATGCGTGGTGAGCTATTGCGACTTTCCCGAAGCGGACGTAAAGTCAAGCACCGTGCAAAAGCGGCTCGATCAGGCTCGCGACGGCGCCGTCGCC
This sequence comes from uncultured Singulisphaera sp., assembly GCA_964484265.1. Classification (GTDB taxonomy): domain Bacteria; phylum Planctomycetota; class Planctomycetia; order Gemmatales; family Gemmataceae; genus SIAQ01. The sequence goes on along the minus strand of CAZAFH010000021.1, from coordinate 59,619 downwards.
AGTGTTGCTGGCTTGGCCAAGGACGAAAAAGCGACCCTGCTTGGTGGTCATCCGGGCCGCGATTTTGCGATCGAGAAAGCGGGCGTCGTGATCGTGCGGATGCGCATCTACGTGGTGGATCGGCGCGTGTACCAGATCCTCGCGCTCGGTCCGGCTCCGGTTCTTGCATCCAAAGAGATTTCGCTGTTCCTGGACTCCTTCCGCTTGATTAAGTAAATCAATATACAGAAGAATTGCCACACACCGGGGTGTAGCTCAGCTTGGCTAGAGCGCGTGGTTTGGGACCACGAAGTCGCAGGTTCGAATCCTGTCACCCCGACTGTTCTCACGCAACGGCGACGCACCATCAATCCCCTTCTTGGGCCGCGCCCCAGCTTTCGCGGAAGTATTAAACTCCATCTCCTCGCGGTCTGAATTGGAGCCCCCGCCCAGAAATAAATTACAAGGATCACCGCCATGGCACACTACCGACCCTACACGCCGCCGTATCGCCCGCCACCGCAGCCACCTACTCCACCGCCGCCGCCTCCGCCGGAGGTGCTCGAAAGCGGCACCGGAACCGAGGGAAGACCACGCTGCTATTTTTGCGGCAAAGCAATTGCCGAGGAGCAGATTCGAAAGACGGACTACGATGTCGGATATGGGCAGACGATCCTGGTGATGATCTGTCCGGCGTGCCACAAGATCAAGGAGAGGGGACAAAAGCCGGCGCCGCAACCGCCTCGTCTTCCGCCGTCGGAGGTGCTCGATAGCAGCAAGGGAACCCAGGGCCAGCCGCGCTGCTACTTCTGCGGCAAGGCGATTGCCGAGGAACAGGTAGGCAAAACGGATTGCCCGGTGGGATCAGGACACACGATGCTGGTGATGATCTGCCCGCCGTGCTACGAGATGAAGGTGAAGGAGCAAGGCCCCTGGGCCGTGCCCGAATGGCACCGATGGCGCCAGCCCTTGGGATTGTTGTTCATCATGACGGCAATCGGGTTGGGGATCACCGCCGCGATCAGCATCAAGGCTCAGTCCGATAGATATGATAAAGCGAGAGACGCGTGGTGGAAAGGCAACGGACGATTCGAGAATATCCAACGCGAAAGCGGCCTCGGCTATGGCTTCTTCTTGATTCCCGTCGCAGTAATCACAGGGTTCATCGGCTTGGCGATGACGTTCGGCAAGCCCAGGGTGATCCCGAAGGCTGCCGCGCTGCTGACGTTGTTCCTATGCGCAGTTAACGGCGACTGCAGCTGGACCGAGACCAGTGTCATGCGCAGTGATCTATCTCCTCGGTGGGACCGGTCCCCTTAGTCCCACGGGCCTCCAGCGTTCCGCCCGCCGCGAAGACTAATGCATAGAATTGACCAGGGCCGAAGTTTTGTCCTGTTGGCGAGCCGGGAGCGTGACCGACTTGAGGTGACACAGTGAATCTTTTGCTCCCTCCAGTCGCTCGCGCTCCTGGCTCGCCGAAATGTTTTTCACCCCATCTCGACGGAGCATCCCATGAAGATTCAGGTTATTTTCTATAGCACCTATGGACACGTTTATCGCATGGCCGAGGCGGTCGCTGAGGGTGCGAAGCAAGTCGCCGGCGCGGAGGTTTCGGTGTATCAAGTCGCCGAACTGATGCCTGACGCCGCCCTGGAAAAATCCGGCGCGAAAGCCGCGCGCCAGGCGTTTGCACATATTCCCGTCGCTCAGCCACAGCAACTCGTGGACGCCGACGCGATCATCTTCGGCACGCCGACTCGGTTCGGAAACATGGCCTCGCAGATGCGCAACTTCCTCGACCAGACCGGCGGACTGTGGGCGAAAGGCGCGCTGATCGGCAAAGTCGGCAGCGTTTTCGTGTCCACAGGCACGCAGCACGGCGGGCAGGAAACGACCATCACCAGCTTCCACACGACGCTTCTGCATCAGGGCATGATCATCGTCGGCGTGCCTTACTCGTGCCAGGAGCTGGTGAACATGAACGAAATCACTGGCGGCTCGCCCTACGGAGCGGGCACGCTCGCCGGCGGCGATGGATCGCGCCAGCCCACCGCCAATGAACTCGCCATCGCTCGTTTTCAGGGCAAACACGTCGCCGAGATCACGCGAAAGCTCGTCGGATGATGTTCTGTTGGGGGCGGCTCGAAATAGGGGGGAACGATCTATGCTGACTATTCGCAAAGCTGGCGACCGTGGCCACGGCGACCACGGCTGGCTTGACAGCTGGCATACCTTCTCCTTTGCCGACTATCGCGACCCGGCACACAATGGCTTCCGCGTGCTGCGCGTCATGAACGAGGATCGTGTCGCCCCGGCCCAGGGCTTCGACACGCATCCGCATCGCGACATGGAGATTCTTTCCTACGTCCTTGAAGGCGCCTTGCAGCACCGCGATTCACTCGGGCACGAGGCCGTCATGCATCCGGGCGAAGTGCAACGCATCACGGCCGGCACGGGAATCGAGCACAGCGAATTCAATCCCTCCGTTACGAAGCCCGTTCATTTCTACCAGATTTGGCTGTTCCCCGATCGTCGTGGCCACGCTCCCAGCTACGACCAAAAAGCGTTCCAACCAGTCGCGCGAAAAAACGCCTGGCAGACAATCGTCTCGCCCGATGGCCGATCCGACTCGTTGGCGATTCAGCAAAACGCGTTGATTCTGCTTGCGGATTTGGACGCCAATCGCGACCTGCCCTATCGACTCGCGCCGGACCGTCACGCCTGGCTCCAGGTGCTGCGCGGCGACGTCATCGCGGAAACGATCGCACTGAAAACGGGCGACGGCCTAGCGATATCGGACCTCAGCGAGGTAAGAATTCGCGCCGCCTCCGATGCGGAATTGATGCTGATCGATTTGCCGTAGCTCACACGAACAATTCGCTTACCGATTGATTGAAGTGGATGCGTTTGATGCCGTCGGCCAATAGCTCCGCTACGGTCAACACGTCGATTTTATCGAGTTGCTTTTCCGGCGTTAGCGGGATCGTGTCGGTGATGACGACCTTTTCCACATTGGAATCGCGCAGCCGGGCGATTGCATCGCCGCACAACACGCCGTGCGTCGCGAAAATGTAGACCGCGCGTGCCTTGCCGACAGTCTTCGCGATCCGGGCGGCGGAGACGACGGTTCCTCCCGTCGAGATCATGTCGTCGAAAATCAATGCGACCTTGCCATCGAGCGAAGCGCCGATGAGATTGGCCATCTCTACCTGGTTGGCGTTTACACGCCGCTTGTCCACGATCGCCATTGGGGCGTTGAGTTTTTTCTGGTAATGCAGCGCCCGTTTAACGCTTCCCTCGTCGGGGCTGAGAACAACGATTTCGTCTGGCGAATAGTCCAGTTTCCGCACGTAATCGAGGATGACCGGGCTGGCGTAAAGGTGATCGACGGGAATATCGAAGAAGCCCTGAATCTGAGCCGCGTGCAGGTCGAGCGTGAGAACGCGTTGAGCGCCAGCCGACGTCAGCAGATTCGCGACTAGCTTGGCCGTGATGGGCACGCGGCCCTCGGCCTTACGGTCCTGACGGGCGTAGCCATAATACGGCAGAACCACGGTGATGCGGGCGGCGCTCGCACGCTTGAAGCTATCGAGCAGGATCAGCAACTCCATGATGTTCTCGTTGACCGGATGACACGTCGATTGCACGATGAACACGTCGCGGCCACGCACATCCTCGTCGATTCGCGCCCAAAATTCTCCGTCGGGAAAATTCATCAGCGTCAGCTTGCCAAGCGGATCTCCCAGGTACTGCGCGATCTTTTCCGCAAGTTGAACATTGGCACGTCCGCTGAATACTTTGAGCAGTGAATTGTTGATATACATGGCTTGCTCGGGTGCAATTGGCTGCGAGAGTGGGTGAAGTGAATTATTAAGACTTCGGGTGGACGAGTCAAGCGGCCGAACGGGCGAAGTTTACGCGCCACCGCAGCCATCACGCTCCGCGTGATGGATTTGAAGCGCCAGTGCCATCCATCTCGCTCAGCGAAGTGCCTACGATCAGGCTCGCCAGCTGGCCTTGCGAAAATGGCCGGCGTCGCGTATGGTCCCCGCGTTGAAGAGCCAAGAGACCAACGAGGCGGCGGCATGCGCATTGGCCGGCAAGTGTGGCGTTGGATTCTGTGCGGCGCGCTCATGCTCGCTGCCCAGGCATCAGCGCGCGCCCAGGGGTTCCTGCCCGCCAATGGCTCGCTGCCTAACATGGGCTCGATGGCCATGCCGAACGGATCGCTTGCCGGCGTGAGCAGTCCCTCCACGCAGACGGCCGACCCGGAACTCAGCATCCGCGAATCGTTCATGGGATGGATCGATGCAGCTGCCCCGCGTTCGCTAATGGGATTGCGCTTTGAGTCGACCTGGAACAACGTGCAGCCGATGCGAGCCGAGTACTACCACCCGCAGGGCGGAATCCCCGGCGCCGTCGGTTTCCCACTTCCAGAGACCCGCGTCAGCTACCAGGATTTGACGACATTTACGGAATATCGCATCGCGCCATGGCTTTCCGTTTTCGTCGAGGCGCCCTACCGCTGGCTTTCAGGCGAGATCAATGGCGACCAATCCGGTTCGAGCGACATGCGCTATGGAATGAAAATCGTCACGTGGAATGACCAAAAAGCCATCGCCACCGTCTTGATGCGAATTTACCAGCCCAGTGCCAGGGACGCAAGCCTGGGCACGGGCCACTGGAGCCTGGAACCTGGATTGCTTGCTGCCTATCGATTCAATCAAAACCTACTCATCGAAGGCGAATTCCGCTACTGGATTCCCCTTAATGGCACCGACTTCTCAGGCGATATCCTGCGCTACGGCATCGGGGCTTCATGGGGACAGCGAAAATCGAGCGGGCTCTGGTACGCCCCTGTCGTCGAAGGCATCGGCTGGACCGTTCTGAGGGGGAAAACCATGATCGCCAGCTCGCCGGACCTTTTCACCATTCAGGACGCTTCCGGTCAAACGACCGTGAACGCCTACCTCGGCCTCCGCTGGGGCTATGGCGCCAACCTCGACTTCTATGCCGGCTACGGCAGAGCTTTCACCGGCAACTATTGGCAGCGCGACCTGTTCCGCTTCGAGATTCGGTATGTGTATTAAATACGCAGTTTCGGAACGGTTCAATGTAGCGGAGCTCGCCAGAATTCTTCCGTGGCGCTTTCGGAAGTCGGGCGACTTCCGCTACGAATAATTTGTAGGATGACCGCAAGCGGCGGTCGAACAAAAAAGGCGAGCGCCAAGGTAGGGCACTCGCCTTTGAATTTTCGCAGTAGCTCGAATGGCTGATGAAGCGAATTCGCTATTACGCATCAGGCAGGGTTGTGATTTCGCCGTTGTTCGGGGTGAGGAACGCTCCGAAAACAGCTCCGCTCATCGAATAAGGGAACATGCGGACCGTGCCATCGCCCATGCCCATCAGTGCACCTTGGGCATAAGGACCACCCCAAAGGCTGCCAGTCGCGGTCGTTGCCTGAGTATCGCGCATCAGGGTAACAGCCGGACCCGTGCTAGCAGTAGCTGCTGCGGCGCCGATGCGGCAGGTGCCAGTGGTTCCGCCCGTGAAGATCGAAGTAGACACACCTGCGATGGAAGTGTTGAGCGAATACTGCGAAGGCTGCATGTAACCATGGCCGACGAAAACGGTGTTCGAGGTGCCGTCGGTTACGCCCGTCATGGTACGCTTCGTATCGGTTTCGCCACCCGTCGGTGCGGCCGATCCTACTTGCAGGTAAGCGTTGTAGAAAAAGTCGGTCCAAGCGCCACCGGCCGCACCAGTCGTACCGATGAACGCAGGACGTCCACGACCTGGGCACATGTAAGCCGCGATGCCGCTGGCCGTGGCAGCTGCGGTAGGTCCAGCCGTGAAAATCGGGGTCTGGTCAATGTAGGGGGTAATCTGGAAAGCCCAGCTCCCTGAGGTGTATTTACTCGCTGTCGCCACTGTGCTGTAAGTAACGCCTCCTACTGAAGTGTTCGAGCCATTGAACGGCAGGCGCTTGTTGGCATCGTGAAACATGGCAAATGACAGCGCGATGTTCTTCACGTTGTTGGTCGATTGCGTGCGAGCGGCGGCTTCACGCACCTTCTGGACGGCGGGCACGAGCAACGCGATCAGAATCGCGATAATCGCGATCACGACCAGCAGCTCGATCAGGGTAAAACCCTTTCGGCCCTTCAACACTTTTTGCAAACTCATCTTCGGACTCCTGAAAAAAAGAAAAAAAGTACGAACTCAAAACATTAAACAAATAACGGATTAGCAAACTGATTGCATTACAAACTAATTATTAAACCACCGGAGGTCACGTTTCAACTCCGAAATACACACATAAATTCTTTGTAATTCATTAGATTTAATAAATAAGTTTGCGATTTATAAATGTTAAATATCCGTAACCAAATAATGCGCGGCGTTCCGGCTTGATGAATGCGCGGCTGCACCAGTAAATTAGGCCAAAACTTCAGAAAACAACGCTGCCAGGAGACGTGTACGGGAGAGTGGATCGTCAGAATGAAGCGGATGATGATCGGCCGTGAAGTAAATGGTTGGCAAAAAAAAAACGGGCAAGTGCCAGAATTATGGCACTCGCCCGTTTGAGATTTTCAGAATGTTTTAACGATCACGCATCAGGCAGGGTCGTGATTTCGCCGTTGTTCGGGGTGAGGAACGCTCCGAAAACAGCTCCGCTCATCGAATAAGGGAACATGCGGACCGTGCCATCGCCCATGCCCATCAATGCACCCTGGGCATAAGGACCGCCCCAAAGGCTGCCCGTAGCAGTCGTGGCCTGAGTGTCGCGCATCAGCGTGACAGCCGGACCCGTGCCTGCCGTGGACGCTGCGGCGCCGATGCGGCAGGTGCCAGTGGTTCCGCCTGTGAAGATTGAAGTGGACACACCTGCGATGGAGGTATTGAGCGAATACTGCGAAGGCTGCATGTAACCATGACCAACGAACACGGTGTTCGACGTGCCATCCGTGATGCCTGTCATCGTGCGTTTCGTGTCAGCCTCGCCGCCAGTTGGTGCAGTCGAACCAACCTGCAGGTAAGCGTTGTAAAAGAAGTCCGTCCAGGCGCCTCCCGTAGCGCCAGTCGAACCGATGAACGAAGGACGTCCACGACCCGGGCACATGTATGCTGCGATGCCGCTGGCCGTCGCCGCCGCAGTCGGCCCAGCCGTGAAGATCGGGGTCTGGTCGATGTACGGGGTGATCTGATAAGCCCAGCTGCCGGTGGTGTAAAGGTTGGCGGCAGCCGTGACGTTGTAAGTCACACCGCCAACGGCGGTACTGGAACCGTTGAAAGGCAAGCGTTTGTTTGCGTCGTGGAACATCGCGAACGACAACGCGATGTTTTTCACGTTGTTGGTTGATTGCGTGCGAGCCGCGGCTTCACGCACCTTCTGGACGGCCGGCACGAGCAGCGCGATCAGAATCGCGATAATCGCGATCACGACCAGCAGCTCAATCAGGGTGAAACCCTTTCGGCCCTTCAGCACTTTCTGTACACTCATCTTCGGACTCCTGAAAAGAAAGAAAGAAAAATCCAAACATTGCAACCGTGTTGCAAACCAGAAAACGAGATAATCAAAACATTCAACAATCCATTTGTAACCGACGCGCAGCCGAGTTTCAACTCCGAGATACGAGTCTCAAAGTATTGTAACTCATTAGCTTTAATAAATTTATTACGGGCCGTAATCATAACGGAATTATTAACTATGTATGCTTCCAATGCATCTCATATCGCCCTGTATCGCCCCGATGGCAGTGCGACGTCGATCGGCGAGCATCTGGGCAAGCCGTTGCTGCTCATTTTTCTGCGTCACCTGGGCTGAATTTCGTGCAGGGCGCACCTCGTCGAGGTGCAGGGAATTTGGCCGTCGATCGACGAAATGGGGGCGAGCGTATTGGTGGTGAGCTTCATGCCGCCGGCGCTGGTGCGTGCGTTTCTGGAGGAGTTGCCGATGCCGTTCCCGGTCGTCTCGGACCCGGACAGGAAGGCATATCAATCGTTTGGATTGAAGCATGCATCATTGCTTAGTTTTTTGAAACCTAGCGTACTTCTACGTTACGTTAAGTTAACTATCAAGGGTTGGCTGCCAGGGCTGCCTCATCGCGAGGCCGACTTGCTTCAATTGGGTGGGGATTTTGTACTGGACGTTAATGGAAATCTCATTTTCTCGCACATCTCGACCGACGCCGCGGATCGGCCGAGCATGGAAACGCTGCTCAGGGAGTTGAAGAAGGCTGCGACGTAGTGGGGGGGATAGCTCTCCGCGTGGCGCCGAGCGAGCGCTAAACCGCTAGCGGTGATCGTCACTCCGGCAGCGGTTGGCCTTTGGTTTCGGGCACGAGCCAGATTACGACCATGCCAGCGAAATAGATGAAGCTCAGAGCCGCACACGCCTGGGGCAGGCCGCCGAACGCGGATTGCAGGTTGCTCAGCTGCAACACGCCGATGGCGGCGATGATTCGGCCGAAGTTGAAGCCGAAGCCCTGCCCTGTCGCCCGGATAGCGGTCGGGAAGATCTCGGGAAGGTAAAGAGGCAGCCAGCCGTAGAACGAGGCACTGATCGCGCCGCCCAGGCAGGCGAGGATGAGAAATCGCGTGTCGAAGACAGTTGAGGTTTGGTAAAACAGCTGAAGAGCGATAAAAGACGCGATGCAAAGGCCAAAGTAGGTGATCCGCCGCCCCAGCCAGCCGCCGAGCATCGCCGCGACGATCGTGCCGACGATGGCGCCAAACGCCGTGGCGATCTGCGTGTATTCCTTGGCCGCCGGCGCCGGTGTCGCTTCGCGCTCGGCTGCGGTGAGCTTTTCGCGTTCTTGCTGGACGAGGTCGCCCGACCACTTCGGCGCATGCTGGATCGTGCCCCAGGTCCCTAGCAGGGCGACGCCGCTCAGCGTCGCGGCCAACAGCATCCGCCGGAGCATCGGCCCGCTGTCGGCCGTGCCGAACTGCCCCGCCGCCTGAGCGCGGCGGAGATAGCACAACACGGGATACGTGTAACCCCAGGCGACGAATACAAAACCAAGCAGCGAGCACGCGATTTGACCGGCCAGAATGACGGCGTTTTGCTCGTCGCCCATGCCGAGCACGCTTTTCCATGGTGTCGCCCAGACGGCGATGATCGCGCACGCCGCCAGCGCGCCGAAAAACACGCTCAGAAGATCGCGCGTCGCCCAGTGCGAGGTGGCGCCTTTGCCTCGTTCCTGCTCCCATTTTTCCGATTCGGGCACGAACCACCTGATGAAGAACGTCAGCAGGGCGGGAACGGCGCCGACCATCATCAAAAAGCGCCAGCCCTGATTCTCGCGGGTCACGAGATGATCGACCCAGTCGTCGGAAAGCACCATCGCAAGGTAGCCACGCACTTCGACGATGTTTTCGACGACGGTGTAGCCAATCGCGGCGATAATGAGATAGCCGACGTTCGCCGCCGCACCGATCAGGCCGGCCAAAAAGGCGCGCGAGCGGTCCGGCCAGATTTCGTTGATAAGGGCCACGCCGAGCGACCATTCGCCGCCCATGCCGAGTGCCGCCACGAAACGCAAGACGCCGATCTGCCAGGCTTCTGTCGCGAATCCGCACATGCCGCTTACCAGCGCGTACGTCAGGACGCTCAGCATCATCGAGCGCACCCGGCCAATGCGGTCGCCCAGCCAACCGAACAGGACGCCTCCGGTAGCGGCGCCGATGAGGAAAAAGCTGGTAATGATGCCGATCCACAAGGTGCGGTTGGCGGGATCGGGCACGAGTTCTGCGAGAGCCGGGCCTTGAACGAGTGGGAAGAGGCCCATCTCGAGACCATCGAAAAGCCAACCCAAAAGGGCTGCGGAGAGCGCCATCCATTTGCCAAAATTGCTGGTCGGTTGCGAGTTCATGGGAGGGATGCCCTTGTTTGGTAGGGTGGATAACGATCAAGACAGGATAAAAGGTGCGTCGGAAAGGTCAAACCTGATTGGCCTTTCGAATAATGGCCCCGCCAAAAATGCAACTTGCGGAATGGCGAGTCGTCGGATAAATTAATCAAATCCCACCTGCCTTCTTCGGGTATCACGAATGAACATCAACTGCCTTTCGCGTCGTCATTTTTTGGCCGGTTCAACGATGGGGCTAGGCGGCGCCGCGTTGACTTGGCTTTTGCACCAGGATGGATTGCTTGCCGCGCCGACGCGACCGGAGTTGGAGCCGCGAGCTTTTGATCTCCTGCCGCGCGAGCCGCACCATCCGCCGAAGGCTCGGGCGATGATCTCGATGTTCATGCAGGGCGGTCCAAGCCACATCGATTTGCTCGAGCGCAAGCCCGAACTCGAACGCCGGGCCGGTCAGCCGTATCCGGGGCAACTGCGATTCGACAGTCCGCAGCAGGTCGTTAACCAGCTCTTTCCCAGCCCGTGGCCGTTTCGTCGTTGCGGACAATCGGGCACGGAGATCTCGACGCTGTTGCCCCACCTCGGGAACGTCATCGACGACGTCTGCGTCGTGCGTTCGATGCGTACAGCCGTCAATAATCACGTACAGTCCGCAGTCGCGCTGAACACGGGCCGCATCTTGGCAGGGCGACCGGTACTCGGCAGCTGGCTGACTTACGGATTGGGCAGCGAATCGCAAAATCTGCCCGCGTACATGGTGCTTCCTGACGTGACTCTTCCGGTCGTCGGCGTCGGCAACTGGTCGAATGGCTGGTTGCCCTCGATCTACCAGGGCACGGTGGTCCGCAATTCGGAGCCGCGCATTCTGAATCTCGACGCCGCTCCGCACATGCGCGGCGATGCTCAGTCGCGCTATCTTTCCTTTCTCGAGCAGCTCAATCGCGAGCATCTCGATCGGCATCCCGGGCAGTCGGAACTCGAGGCGCGATTGGCCAGCTACGCCCTGGCCGCGCGCATGCAGTCGGCAGCCCGCGAAGCGCTCGACCTCACGCGCGAGACCCAGGCGACGAAACGGCTCTACGGGTTCGACGATCCCGCCTGCCGCGATTTCGCCGAGCGCTGCCTGATCGCGCGCCGACTCGTCGAACGCGGCGTGCGCTTCGTGCAATTGTGCACGGGCAACCAGTTCTGGGACCATCACAGCAACATCGCCGTCAGTCTGCCCAGGTCGGCGCGGAAAATCGACCAGCCCTCGGCAGCATTGATCTACGATCTCAAGGCGCGCGGCTTGCTCGACACGACGCTCGTCGCATGGGGCGGCGAAATGGGACGCCTGCCCGTAATCCAGAACGCCAACTCGAGCTATGGCCGTGACCATAACACCTTCGGGTTTAGCATGTGGTTCGCGGGCGGCGGCATCAAGGGCGGCATGACCTACGGCGCCACCGACGAGTTCGGTTACAACGCCGTCCAGGATGTCGTTCATCACTACGACTACCAGGCGACGATCCTTCATCTGTTCGGCCTCGACCATCGCCGGCTCGCGTTCCGCCGAAATAATCAGGAACTGACGCTCACGGACAACCAACCCGCCCGCGTCGTGCGGGAGATCTTGGCGTGAATCCCGCTTGCAATCGAGACGCCAAAGCGGATAATTAGCGGATAGCCGATATTTTGCGTTCGACGTCCCAGGAGCGATTGTCATGTTGTCACGGCCAATGTTCGTTGCTGCCCTCCTTTTGCTAGTCAGCCTAGCTTCCGCGCAATCTCCGGATTCAACCGATGCTCGCGTCGCTGGCCTCGTGAAGAAACTGGGCAGCGGATCGTACATGCTGCGCGAATCGGCTCGCAAGGAGCTGGAATCGCTCGGCGTCGATTCGCTCGATGCGCTGAAGCGTGCACGCGAGGGAGCCGATACCGAAACGTCGCGTCGGCTGGGAAATATTATCGGTCGATTCGAAGAGCAAATTCTTACCAAACAGATTCTCACTCCGAAAATAATTCACCTGACGATCAAAGACGCCACGCCCCAACAGGCCATTGCCGAACTGACAAAAGTCAGCGGTTACCCGATTCAATTTCAGGGCGATGCCGTCAAGCTGGGCACGAAGAAGCTGACGCTTGACATCAAGGCGCCGTTCTGGCAGGTGCTCGATCGAATCAATCGCGAAGCGGGCCTCGTCGAACGCGGCGATGGCGGGTTACAGAACATTACCGATCCACGGTATGGCAACGTTCGGGTTATCCGTGGGGGCATCGCTCGCGCCTACACGGGAAATCCGAATGTCGCGCCGGCGGGGCCAGTCATCGTCATTCCCCGCACTAACGAGAATCCCATCGTCGATTTTCGCGGCGCCGTCAAAACGGAGCTTCGCGCTTCTCGGGACGCAAAAACGAAAGAGCTTATCCTGGACTTCACCGTCGGCATCGAGCCTCGGCTGCTCAACGGCGTGGTCGCTGGCAAGCCGACAATCGCAAAAATGACGCTCGCAAATGGCCAGCCACTCGAGCAGATCGAGTTGCCCTCGATCGTCGAAAGTGATGTCGCAATGCATTTGGCGAACACGGCAAGCCTGGCGCCGCGGAGGAATTCCGCGCAGTTCCGTTTCAAGAACCCAGGCCATGCTGTAGCGATAAAGGAACTCTCAGGCCAATTCGCTATCACCGTCGATCTGCAAAACGAAATCGTCGCGAAATTTCCCGACATTCTCAACGCTGCCGGGAAATCGGCCGGCGGCAGCAACGGCGGCGAACTCACCGTGCTCGCAATCCAGAAGACGCCTGCCGGGGATTACGAGGTCCGCGTCTCCATGAACGGACTCACGCCCAGCCCGTTTGGCAACAACATTGTCATAAACGGCGCCGGAGGCGTCATCATCCGGGGCAACGTGCAAATCAACGGCGGCATCGTCATCGGCCCCAACGGAGTCCGGATGGGCGGGACAGGCAACCGCAAAGATTTGCCCGATCTCGTTGATGCCAAGGGCCAAAAATTCCAGGTGCTCACCGTCACCGCCGACACCACCACCATCAACAACGGCGGCGTCGTCCGCACCGCCACCATCGTCTATCGCCCCAACCCAGGCCAAGACACACCGCGCGACTTGATCCTGTTCGGCACCCGCAACCACGCCATCGCCGTGCCGTTCCGTTTCGAGAATGTCGACCTCGGATCCAGGTAACGTGGCGGATCATGAAGGAATGACAACACGGCGGGTACTACTTTCGTGTTTTCATTCTTTCGTGTTTTCGTGATTGGCAATTCCCACGCAGTTGGCTCGCGCGATATACTCAATAGTAGACGATCCCACCCACATTCGCCTCTTTTCGTAGGGCATGCCATGCAACGCCGGCTGTTCTCGATACTTCTCGGTTGTTTCCTTGTCGCCGTGCCGCCCTTACACGCTCAAACGGGCAAGGTGCAGTACGCCCGGGACATCCTGCCGATTCTCTCGACGCACTGCTTCACCTGCCACGGACCAGACGCCAAGGTGCAGAAAGCCGGGCTGCGGCTCGATCTCGCGGAGACTGCATTCAAGACGCTCAAGAGCGGCAGCCGGGCGGTCGTGCCCGGTAAAGTCAAGGAAAGCGAATTGCTCACGCGGGTGCATTCGACGGAAGACTCCGACCGCATGCCGCCGCCGAGCACGAAGAAATCGCTGACGGCCGCCGAGAAACAGCTCCTGACTCGCTGGATTGCCGAAGGCGCGGAATATCAACGGCACTGGGCATTCGTCAAACCGGTTCTGCCCAACGTACCCGTACTCAAGGAAAAGGCCTGGGGGCGAGGCGTCATCGACGCGTTTTTACTGGACCGAATGAAGAAAGAAGGGCTCAAGCCGTCGCCCGAGGCCGATCGCTACACATTGGCCCGGCGCGTCGCCATCGATCTGACGGGTCTGCCGCCGACGATCGAGATGGTTGACCGCTTCGTCAACGACAAGCGCGACGACGCCTACGAACAGTACGTGGACAGTCTGGTGAAGATGCCAGCGTTCGGCGAACGCTGGGCCCAGGTTTGGCTCGATCTCGCCCGGTATGCTGACTCCAACGGCTATGCCACCGACAGCGCCCGCACGATCTGGAAATACCGCGACTGGACGATCGACGCCTTTAACCGCAATCTGCCTTACGACCGCTTCACGATCGAGCAGATGGCCGGCGATCTATTGCCCGGCGCGACGCAAGATCAGATACTCGCCACGGCATTTCATCGCAACACGCTGACGAACGACGAGGGCGGCACGAGCGACGAGGAGTTTCGCGTCGCTGCCGTCGTCGATCGCGTCAACACCACGATGCAGGTCTGGATGGGCATCACGATGGCGTGCGCTCAGTGCCATGACCACAAATACGATCCGATCAGCCAGGAAGAATACTTCCGCATGTTTGCTATTCTGAACCAGACAGAAGACTCCGACAAAAGCAACAACAGCCCTACGATGCTCGTCATCACTGCGGAAGACGAGAAGAAGAAAACCGAACTCGAGGGCGTCATCGCCAAACTCGAAAGCCAATTGCTAAAGGCTGACGCAAAACTCGACGCCAGCCAGTCGGCATGGGAGAAAGACAAAGCCGCGAAGGCGCCAGCGCCGATCAAGAAGATACTCGCGCTCGACCCCAAGAAACGCAACGCAGCCCAAAAGCTGGAAGTGATGAAACATTACCGCTCGACCCTGCCCGAATTCCAGGCAATCGCATCGCAGTTGACGGCGACCAAAAAAGCCTACGACGCGGTCAAAGGCGTGCCGACGCCGATCATGAAGGAACTGCCCGCGAACAAGCAGCGCGTAACGAAGATCCACGTTCGAGGCAATTTCCTGGACCAGAGCAAGGAGGTCAAGCCTGGCGTGCCGACGCTCTTCCACGCGTTGCCAGGTGGTCAAACGCCGAACCGGCTGGGCCTGGCGAACTGGCTGGTCGCGCCGGAGAATCCGCTGACCGCGCGTGTTGCCGTCAATCGCTTCTGGGAGCAAATCTTCGGCCTGGGGCTCATGGAATCGCCCGACGATTTCGGTATCCGCGGCAAGGCGCCGACGCACCCTGAGTTGCTCGATTGGTTGGCGATCGAATTCGCGACGACGATGAAATGGGACATGCAGCGTTTGCTCAAGGCGATCGTCACGTCGTCGGCATATCGCCAATCATCGCAAGTCACCCCCGCGATGATGGAGCACGACCCAGACAATCGCTTCCTGGCCCGAGGACCGCGTTTCCGATCCTCAGCCGAGACGATTCGCGATCAGTCGCTTTTTGTCGCCGGGCTGCTCAGCCCGAAGATGTACGGCGCCCCCGTGCGTCCGCCGCGCCCGAAGCTCGGGCTGACCGCAGCCTTCGGCGGCAGCACCGACTGGGAAACGAGCGCTGGCGAAGACAAGTACCGGCGAGCGTTGTACACGCAATGGCGCCGCACGACGCCCTACCCGTCAATGACAACGTTCGACGCGCCGGCCCGCACGGTCTGCACCATCGCCAGGCCGCGCACCAACACGCCGTTGCAAGCGCTCGTGACGCTCAACGATCCCGTCTACGTCGAGGCGGCCCAGGCGCTCGGCCGGCGCATCGTGAAGGACGGAGGAAAGACGCTCGAATCCAAACTGACATTCGGCTTCCGCCTGTGCCTCTCGCGCCCGCCGCATGCCACGGAACTCAAACGTCTCACGGAGCTATTCACCAGGGCCCAGGAGCAGTACACTAAGAACCCGAAACTCGCCCAACAGATGGCAACCGACCCAATCGGCCCGCTGCCAGCTGGGATGCAACCCCCTGAAATGGCCGCCTGGACCGTTGTTGGCAATGTGTTATTGAATTTGGACGAAACACTGGCGAAACGGTGATACCGTGATTCACGCGACGTAAATCCACGTAACAAAAAATAACGGTACGATTCATTCGACAATAAATTGGGGATCCAATATGAACATCGATATCACCCGCCGACATTTTCTTCAGGGGTGCCAGATTGGCCTCGGCGGCATCGCGCTGGCGTCGCTCATGAATGGCGGCGTGTCCGCGCAGCAGGCCGACCCGATGCGGCCTCGTCGACCGCATTTCCCGGCCAAGGCGAAGAATGTCATCTACTTGCACATGGCCGGTTCGCCGCCGCACCTCGATCTTTTCGATTACAAACCGGAACTCGTCCGGCGAAATGCCGAGCCGTGCCCGGAGTCGTTCTTGCGCGGTCGCCGATTCGCCTTCACCTCCGGCGTACCTCGTCTGCTTGGAACGCCGCAGCGATTCGCCCGGCACGGTCAGTCTGGCGCGTGGATCTCCGAAGCCGTCACGCATCTGCCGACGGTCGCCGACGAGCTGTGCTTCATCAAATCGATGCACACGGAGCAATTCAACCACGCACCGGCGGAGTTGTTGCTGTTCACGGGTTCGCCCCAATTTGGACGCCCGGGCATGGGCTCGTGGGTGACGTACGGCCTCGGGTCGGAGAGCGCCGATCTGCCGGGCTACATCGCACTGGTGTCGAGCGGCACGTTTCCGAGCGCGGGCAACAGTTGCTGGAACAACGGATTCCTTCCGTCGATCTACCAAGGCGTGCAATGCCGAAGCCAGGGGGATCCGGTGCTCTACGTATCCAACCCCAACGGCATGGACGCAAGCATGCGCCGCCTGTCGCTTGACGCCCTCCGCGACCTCAACGAAATCCAGGCCGGCGAACTGGGCAATCCGGAAACGCGCACCCGCATCGCGCAGTATGAGATGGCGTTCCGCATGCAAACCGCCGTGCCCGAGGTAATGGACATCACGCGCGAAACGCAAAGCACCATCAACATGTACGGCGCGCAGCCAGGCGCCGCGAGTTTCGCCAACAACTGCCTACTCGCTCGCAGACTCGTCGAACGCGGCGTGCGGTTCGTGCAGCTTCACGACTGGGGCTGGGATTTCCACGGCACGGGCAGCGGCCGCGACATCAAATTCGGTCTACCCGTGAAATGCCGAACGATGGACAAGGCCGTCACCGCTCTCATTCGCGATCTGAAGCATCGCGGCATGCTGGACGAGACGATCGTCATTTGGTCGGGTGAATTCGGCCGATCGCCCTTCCGCGAAGGCCGCACCGCCGGCGGAGCGAATCTTGGTCGCGATCACCATCCGTTCTCGTTCACCATCTTTGTCGCCGGCGGCGGGTTCAAGCCCGGCATGACGTTCGGCGCCTCTGACGAACTCGGTTTCGACGTCGGCGAAAATCCGGTGCACCCGCATGACCTCCAGGCGACGATCCTCCACCTGCTCGGTCTGGATCACACTCGCCTCACCTACCGCTTCCAAGGCCGCGATTATCGCTTGACCGACGTGCATGGCAACGTGGTGCGCGAGGTGCTGGCGTAGGCGAGAAAGCCATGTCCGAGCCCGATCCGATCAACGACTTCGCGGACCGGGCGTTTCGCGAAGTGCTTGAAGACGTCGACAATCTTCGAGCGTTCCTGCGCGAAGTGCTCGGCCCGATCGCCGACGGCTTCGACGTGGCGCATCGCAAGGTGCTGCCTCGCGACTTTCTTCTGCCCAGCTGGAAGGGCCGCGAACGTGATTTGTTGTTCGAGATTCCCTATCGATTGCCGAATTGCGAAGAACTGGCGCTCGTGTGTGTTTTAATTGAGCACCAGACGAAACCAAATCCGCTGATGCCGTTGCGAATGTTGATCTACGCGGTGTTCTACTGGGAGAAACGGCTTCGAGCATGGGAATCGTCGAAGGGAGCGCGGAGTCCATTTCAGATTCCACCGGTCGTGCCAGTCGTGCTGCACGCGTCGCCGACACGCTGGACCGGTCCGCGCGAGCTTGGAGAGTTGCTTGGCGAGCCGTCCGCATTTCACTCTTTCGCTCCGGTGTGGAAGCCAGTATTCTGGGAAGTAGGCGACCATAGCGCTGACGAGTTGTTGCATAACGAAGACGCCTTTCTTCTAATGATGGCGATCGTAAAGGTCGAGGACGACGAACGAGATGAAGCACTGAGGGTATATCGCGAATTTTTGATTCGACTGGCCACGGTGCGCCAAACGAGCAATGCAAGGTGGACGCACCTGTTGCGATTCGCTCTCGGCTGGGTATTGAATCGCCGGCCGCGCGACGAAAAACAAGTGTGGGTCGATAAGACGCTGGAAAATCAGAACGACATCCTGATGCGTGAGGAGATCGAGAACATGAAGCAGACGATCGCACAAAGCTGGGTTGAGGAAGGAATCAAGATCGGCGAAGAACGCGGCGAAAAACGCGGCGAAAAACGCGGCGAAATCATCGGTCTCTTACGAATGATCGTGAAGATCGGCACGAAACGTCTCGGCCAACCTACCGAGAGTGTCCAGGAATTCCTTCAAAGCATCTCGGAAATTGATCGCCTTGATCGCATTGCGGATCAAGTCCAGGAAATCACATCGTGGCAGGAACTCTTGGAGCGTGAGACGCCTTAAGCGTTCGAGGAATAGAAAGTTCGCGACGCGAAATGCCATCGTACGTCGTCCCTTTCCCGCGCAATAACATATCGGCATACGAAAACCCTCCTCACACCACCGGAGCCTCCATCCATGAAGTTGTTGTTGCCTCTCTTCGCCTTGTTACTTCTGCCGATCGCCGCGACCGCTCAGGCACCCGAGAAATACCGCGTTTACCTTGGGACCGGGAAAAACATTTACCACGTTGAACTGAATCTCAAGGACGGCTCGATGACGAAGGCGACGCTCGCCGCCGAGGTGGCGAATCCGTCGTTCATCGCCATCCACCCAAATAACAAGTTCATATACTCGGTCAGCGAAGTGAACAAGGGCAGCATCGTCGCCTTTGCCGTGGACGCGAAGAGCGGCAACTTGACCAAACTCAATTCGCAATCCGCCGGCGGAAGCGGGCCGTGCCATCTCGTCGTCGATCCGACTGGCAAAGCAGTATTGGCCGCGAACTACGGCAGCGGCAGCTGTACTTCAATCCCGATCAAGGCCGACGGCTCTCTCGGCGATCCCGCGTCCGTCCACCAGCACAAAGGCAAGAGCATCAACCCCGGCAACCAACAGGGGCCGCACGCTCATTCCATCAATCTCGACAAGGCGAACAAATTCGCCTTCTGTGCCGACCTCGGCATCGACAAGGTTCTCGTTTACCGCTTCGACGCCGACAAAGCCACGCTCACGCCGAACGATCCGCCTGCCTTCTCGACACCTGCCGGGTCGGGTCCGCGCCATTTCGCATTTCATCCCAATGGCAAAACAGCTTTCATCAACGGCGAAATCAACATGACGCTCATCGTCTGCGACTACGATGCCGACAAGGGAGTGCTTACCCAGAAACAAGTCATTTCGACGCTCCCCAAAGACGAAACGCGAAAAAAAGGCAGCACGGCCGAGGTAGTCGTTCATCCATCGGGTAAGTTCGTCTACGTCTCTAATCGTGACCCGTACAACTCGATCGCGATCTTTTCCTATGACGCAAAATCAGGCACGGTGCAAGCCGTCGGCCACGAGCCTCGCGGCATCAAAACGCCGCGCAACTTCGCCATCGATCCGACGGGCCAATTCATGCTAGTTGGCAACCAGAGCGGCAAGAGCGTCATTTCCTTCCGCATCGACCAGGCCACGGGACTCCTGACGCCCACCGGATCCAGCGTCGAAGTCGCCAGCCCAGTCTGCGTGCGCTTCATGCCGCTCGCAAAGTAACAACCTCACCACGCCCGCAGCCGAAAGGCTGCGGGATTCGGACGCAATTAAGGCGCCCCCTGCATCCAAGGCGAGCCGGCCGGCGCGTCTTTCGGCCGCTTTGCATCGGCAGCTTTTTTGCGATCGAGAAACGGCAGATAGATACTCCGCATCCAGGTCGGAATCGCTTTTTCGATCTGGGCACGTTTTGTTTCCCCAACGTAAACCTGATCGTAGGGCAACAGCCGAATATTCGTCTTTGCGTCATTCTTTAGCACGATCGCTTGCAAATCCACGTGAAAGACTTCGGGCCGCTGGTTGTCTCCGAGGTGCGAGCGAACGACGTACACATCGCGAGGCTCTGCCCCGATCGTAATCCCACCCACACGCTGTAAAAGGTCCAACACCGTCTCCTGACCACGGTAGGGCACGCTGCGCTGCGAACCATTGACCTCGCCAAAGAGCAGCAGGTACTGGCTGCGAAATTCGGCAACACGAACGCGAACCTGCGGCGCTGGCGTCCCGGTCTCCTCGCTGAGGAGACGGACGACCGCAGGCAGCGTCTTTCCCTCGATGCGCGGATTGCCGTAATCGCCCAGATCGATCCTTCCATCCGCGCCGATGGAGTACGATTTCGAGAGCTCGGGATGATTCTCGATCGTCACGTCGATCACGTCCGGGCAACGAAGAGTGTAGGAGTCGAGGACTCCCGCCCTTCGCTGGCTGGCGTTCTGCGCCATGAGATCTCGGCTGACTGCGGCACGATCCTTGGCGCAGCCTCCGCTGGTAAGTAGCACAGGACCAAGCGCCACCGCCAGGCAAACGTAGAATCTCCAGGTTGCCCCCGACCCGCGGACAGGCATAAATTCCCCCAACGGCGCACCTAATTTGACGCGCTTTCGATCGAATTCCAACACACCCTTGGGAAGAATCGGCATTCGGTCGTAACGGTCTTGAGGGTGATAATCGCATTGGTGTATTCCAAACCTCGAACTACAGTCCCCCTTTTTCCAATCGCGGACTGTGCGCAAGAACATTCGCTCTGTACAATGAAAGAGATGTACGCACCCGTAGCTCAACTGGATAGAGCAATGGTCTTCGGAACCATAGGTTAGGGGTTCGACTCCCTTCGGGTGTAATAGGTAAAATTGCCTACATGTGGCAGGGGCGGCCTAGAGTTGTCACCCGTCACCACTTGCGCGAATTCCGGCAATTCTTGTCCACCGCCGTCAAACGCTTTCTGCACCGGTTTTTTCACCGCTTTTGCAGCGCGGTCAAAGTCGGCATCCGTCACTTGCAAGTAGAGTTTCTGCGCGATCGCGGAACTGTCGCCGATCCGTATCGAGGACGATGCGCACATTTTAGATCAACATCAAATCGCCGCGCAGAAACTACTTTTCTTTTTCAAATTCGTTGTCACAAATCGGCTTCTCAGCCGTAAGGAGGGTGTAAGAAACAACACAACACACCTTGAAGGAGAATGCCATGAAGAAAGTCATCGTCAGCCTGGTCGCTTTCGCCACCCTCGGACTCGTGGTTGCCAATGTGGATGCGGGTCGCATACCTGGACCTGGAATCGACACGAAAGTTTGCGAGGCCTTCGGAAGCGTGACTTATTACGAAACATTCGCTGGCGGCCAACTGGCTCGCGTCGCCATCGTCGGCGATGGCACGACCGACCTTGACGTGTTCGTTTACGACATGAATGGCCGACTCATCGTGCAGGGTATCGGTTTGAGCGACCGTGAGGTTGTCTCCTGGGTTCCCAACGGCACCCAAACCTACCGCATCGTCGTTCGCAACCTCGGCGACACCTGGAACCGTTTCTCGATGGCAAGCAATTAACGGCTCACCGCCCGGAACCAAGAGCCGATTACCATAGCGATCCCTGCTTTTCGTCTTCGGAAAGCAGGGGTTGGTTTTTCCCGGGCAGCACCATTTGCTCGCGAACACGTTGTATGTCCGCTCCGATGGATTTCTTGACTCGGAAACCTTTCGCAATATTTTTCGAAAATATATTCCGCAGTCTGTCACATTTCCGATCTCATCCGTTCAGGAAAATGCGATCGGGCAAGCAAAACCAAGGGCATGCGGCGCAAGCATTGTGAAATCGGCTGTCATCGTCGCCGAAGAAGAACGAGACAGGTGGAATTTTTTTGCCAGGAAAGAGAATCACTTTTTGCATGCTCGTCGTTGACGTTGGGGATCTGCGACGCCCAATTCTTCAGATTGTCTAAATCTGGATCTGGAAACGCAGGAAGTCATCGATCTGAAGCTAACCGGTATCCAACACCTTGCTCCGTGAGTAAGACTTGCGGTTCAGCCGGGTCGGACTCTAGCTTTCGTCGCAGGCTTGCCATGAACACGCGCAGGTAGTGAGCTTCCCGCGAGTGAAGTGGTCCCCAAACCTCGTTGAGCAGAAAGCGGTGCGTCAGGACTTTGCCGGCGTGTTTGACGAGCGTGCTCAGGAGTTTGTATTCAAGTGGCGTGAGGTGAACCTCTTCGCCTTTCACGAAGACTTTGCGATCGGCCAAATCGACTTTGAGGTCGCCTGTCGTGAATGTGGATGTCTCAGTCACGCTGTCGAGTCTTGCGGCATGACGCAACGCCACACGAATACGAGCGAGCAGTTCGTTGGTGCTGAACGGCTTCGTCAGGTAGTCGTCCGCTCCGTTGTCGAGCGCCGTGACTTTCTGCTTCTCTTGGTCGCGTGCAGATAGGATGATGACTGGCGCCTTAAGCCACTCACGCAATTGACGCAACACGTCCTGTCCATCGACGTCTGGCAGGCCGAGATCGAGAATAACGAGGTCCGGCGGTTGCTGGGCGGCGAGGCGGATGCCGGCTTGGCCTGTTTCCGCTTCGATCAAGCGATAATCTTCCGATGCCAACGACGTGCGGAGGAATCGCCGGATCGGCAATTCATCTTCAATGAGCAGGATCAGCGGGGACGCTTTGGCCATCGATCAAGAACCACTGTTTGCCGGAATCTCGTCAAGCGATACCTTCGGCGCCGTCTCTTCGCAGGGAAGCGAAAATACGAACTCAGCGCCGCCACCAGCACGATTGCGAGCGTTAACCTGTCCGCCGTGCGCCTGGATGATTGCTTTGCAAATGGCTAGACCCAATCCCGCGCCCCGGCGTCCATCGGCCGTGGGCGAAACTGAGCCGCGGAAGAACTTCTCGAACACACGCGATTCGCTGCCGGGCACTAGACCTGGGCCGTTATCTGCAACGCGCAGCTCAACGTGCTGGTTCACCCTGCGGGCGGAAATCTCGACCTGCGTCCCAGGTGGTGAATAACGCGCGGCATTTTCCAATAGATTCAGCAGCATCTGCTCGATCAACAGCCCATCGATGAATAACAAGGGCAAATCCACAGGAATGTCGACGCGAACTGTATGTCGTTCAAGCTCACGGCGCAGGCGCGATCGTGCCGATCCGATCAACTCCTCCAGAACATGCCACTGTTTGTTGATCGCAACAATTCCAGATTCCAAGCGCGTCATATCCATTAGATTATCGACAAGTCGCGCCAATCGCTTCGATTCCTCAACGATGGTCTGCAAGAGTTCCTGACGCGCGGCAGTTTCCGTTACTCGCCCGCTTTCGAGCAAGCTGGAACTTGCTCCGGCAATCGCTGCCAAGGGAGTGCGCAAATCGTGCGAAACCGAACTCAACAGCGAGCTGCGCAGTTGCTCGGCTTGGAACTGAATCTGTGCCTGGTGCGCTTCCAGGATTGATTGATCCCGTTCGATCGAGAGGGCAATCAGGCTTGCACACGCCTCCAGAAGCCGCCGTTGTTCGGGGTCAAGGAAACGCTGCGGATCCGTCGGCTGAATCCCAAGAGCGCCAACGGTTCGCCGGGATCCGATTAGCGGGACGAAAAGCGCCGTGGCGTTCGGCAACGTGTCCGTCCCGGCGCCTGCAATCTTATCGTGCTCGGCAACCCATTGGGCCACGGTGGCGTTCACCGGTTGCTTGGCAACAGTCGTTTCTTCGCCGAAGCGGAGCGTAATGGAACCGACGCCTTCCCGAAGATACAAAACAACTTCGCCAGGGAAAATCTGCACGAGCTGCTGGCCCGCTGCACGCATTAAGAATTCGAGCCCGGTGATCTCGCTCAACTGCTTAGTGAAACGATAAAGGGCGGCAGTGCGTCGCTCTTGCTCTTGAGAGGACCGAAGTTGCTCTTTCAATCTGGCAGTGAGCGTGCTGATGAGCAAGCCGATCGCCAACATGACCCCAAAGGCGAGATAATACTGCGAGTCGTCCACAGTCAACATGAGATAAGGAGGCACGAAGAAGAAATCGAACACGAGCACGCTAACGACAGATGTGCAGATCGCGGGACCCCGTCCAAAGCGCGCTGCTACGATCGCCACGCCCAGTAGAAAAACCATGGCGATGTTCACTTCGGCCCAGCCGAGTGCGTGATTCAACCAGCCCAACAGCCCACACAAAGCCACGACCACCACGGCTCCGAGGTAATTGCTCCATCGGACGGGCGATGCGAGCGCCGGACTTTCCAACCGCCTTGACGATTCGGCATCGCCGCGAATGACGTAGATGTCGATGTCGCCGCTGTTTTCGAGCAAGCGGTCGACGACGGTGCCGAAGAACCAACGCCTCCACCACGGCTGGGCGGTCTTCCCCACGACGATCTTGGTCACGTTCTGGGAACGGGCATACTCCAAAATTGTCTGCGCGACATCCTCGCCAATGAGCGTATGAGTCTCCGCGCCGAGCTGCTCGGCCATGCGAAGATGTTCCGCAATTTGAGTCCGTGTCCCCGGCGAACGCGGTCCTTCGCCGCGTGTTTCGACTGCGACGGCAATCCACTCGGCGCCGAACGCAGCGGCCATTCGCCTGGCTGTACGGATAAGCTTGGCAGTGGTTGGGCTTGGGCCAACGCACACCAACAGCCGCTCGTTGGTCGCCCATGGCGCCTTGGCAGCGCGGTCCTGCCGGGCGGCGTCTACATCGCGACGAAGTCGATTGGCAGCCTGCCGGAGCGACATTTCGCGCAACGCAATGAGGTTAGCACGCTGGAAGAAACTCTGCAACGCCCGCTCGGCTTGGGGTGTGATGTAGACCTTGCCCGCTTGCAATCGCTCAATCAACTCCTCCGGCGTCAGGTCGATCAATTCCAGCTCGTCGACTTTTTCCAGGACAGCGTCCGGAAGCGTCTCGCGGACCACGACGCCGGTGATCTGCGCGATCACGTCATTCAGGCTCTCCAGATGCTGAACGTTCAACGTCGAATACACGGCAATGCCCGCTTCCAGAAGCTCCTCGACATCCTGCCAACGCTTGGCATGTCTGGATCCTTCCGCATTTGTGTGGGCAAGTTCATCGACGAGGATCAGCTTCGGACGCCTAGCCAGCGCGGCATCGAGGTCGAACTCTCGCAGCATTACGCCGCGGTACGGAATTTGCTGCGGAGGTAGCGATTCAAGGCCCTCCAGCAAAGCTTCGGTCTCCGGCCGGCCGTGCGGCTCGACATAACCGACGACGACATCGGAGCCTTCCGCGCGTTCCCGACGTGCGGCTTCCAGCATGGCATACGTCTTGCCGACGCCGGCGGCGTAGCCGAAGAATATCTTCAAGCGGCCGCGACGGGCGCGCGCCTCGTCGGTCTGCACACGGGCCAGTAGCTCATCTGGGTTTGGTCTTTGGCTATTCATCAAGCTCACTTCATGATCGAACAATTGATTCCATCATTCTACATTGCGTCGGCTTCGAGCGGCTCTACGGCTTCACGAGCAACGTGCCGAACACCGGCTTCGCAAATTGGCTTGGCATTGGTTTGGCATCGTCAACTATCTGACAAATGAATGCACTTCCAAGCACCACCTTGACTTGTGTAGCCTGCGGGTTAGATAGGAACCAACGCGTGAGCAAGGTGTTTCAATAAGACGGAGGAGACTTGCTGTCTACCACTTCCTCCGCCAGGCTCTCCGGGATTGCCAGATTACCTTCGCAATCGAATTCGCCCCTCACGATCGGCGTTTCGCGTCGATACCAGTGATCGCGTGGAAACGGCATCGGCGCCATGAACCAGTCCCAGAATCGTCGCCAAAGTCGTCGCAGCATGGATTTCTCAGCGTTTTGAATTCGTTTGGTCGAGCGCCAGATTCAGCTTGACCACATTGACGCGCGGCTCTCCGAGTAGGCCGAATGTGCGAGATTCCGTATGTGCCGCTACGAATTTGGCGACCACTTCGGACTTCATGCCTCGTGCTTTGGCGACGCGCGCGGTTTGGTACTCGGCGGATGCGAGGCTGATGTCCGGGTCAAGCCCGCTCGCTGAGGCCGTTACGAGGTCCGCGGGCACCGGTCCCGACTGCTCCGGATGCGCCTTGCGGATTCTGTCCACGCGGTCGCGGACGGCTTCAAACAAGGCGGGATTCGTCGGTCCGAGGTTTGATCCCGAGGAGGCGCAAGCGTTGTATTCCGCAGGGGTCGTTGCGGATGGCCGGCTCCAAAAGTAGCGCGGCTCATCAAAAAACTGACCGACCAGCTCGGATCCGATTGCTTTGCCTTCACTCGTCAGAATGCTGCCGTTCGCCTGGTGCGGGAATGCTGCCTGGGCGATCAACGTCACCAGGGCCGGATAGACGAAGCCCGTCACCAACGTTAGAAGGCCGAACACGGTCAGAGCGGCTCGCAATTGCGATTTCATTGGTCACCTCAGAAAAAGCCGAAGAAGCCGAGTATCAGATCAATCGCCTTGATACCGATGAACGGCACGATCAATCCGCCGACACCGTAGATCAGGAGGTTGTCACGCAAGAGCCGATCCGCGCCGATGGCCCGATACCTGACGCCTCGCAGCGCCAGTGGAATCAGCGCAACGATGATAAGGGCGTTGAAAATCACGGCCGACAGGATGGCCGTTGCTGGATGAAGTGCCATGATGTTGAGCCTAAGCAGCGCAGGGTAGGTGCTGGCGAAGGCCGCTGGAATTATCGCGAAATACTTGGAAACGTCGTTGGCGAGGCTGAAGGTCGTAAGAGCGCCTCGCGTCATCAAGAGCTGTTTGCCAATCTCGACAATCTCGATGAGCTTCGTTGGATTGGAATCGAGATCGACCATGTTGCCCGCTTCCTTGGCGGCCTGTGTGCCTGAATTCATGGCCACGGCCACATCGGCCTGTGCCAGCGCCGGCGAGTCATTGGTACCGTCGCCGGTCATGGCGACCAGCCGGCCGCCCGCCTGGTGCTCGCGAATCATCTTGAGCTTCGCTTCCGGAGTCGCCTGGGCAAGAAAATCATCCACGCCGGCCTCCGCGGCAATGGCGGCAGCGGTAAGCGGATTGTCGCCGGTTATCATTACCGTCTTGATGCCCATGCGCCGCAGTTCGGCAAAGCGCTCCTTGATACCGCCTTTGACGATGTCTTTGAGAAAAATCACGCCCAGCGTGCGCGAGCCCTCGGCAACGACCAGCGGTGTGCCGCCCCGCTTGGAGATGTCATCGACTGCGCGTTTCAGTTCCGGAGGGAAACTGCCGCCGTGTTCGCGAACGAAAGCCTCGATGGCCTCCGCAGCCCCCTTGCGAACAACTCGACCGTTCAGATTCACACCGCTGATGCGCGTCTGGGCGGAGAAAGGCACGAATGACGCATGTAATTCCTGCACATTGCGTCCCCGAAGGCCGTATTTCTCTTTTGCCAACACAACGATGCTGCGACCTTCCGGCGTCTCGTCTGCCAGGGATGCGAGTTGCGCCGCGTCGGCAAGCGCGGGAAGTTCCACTCCCGGGGCGGGAATCAACTCGACGGCCTGCCGGTTGCCAAGAGTGATCGTACCTGTCTTATCGAGCAGGAGCACGTCCACGTCTCCGGCGGCTTCCACCGCTCGCCCCGACATCGCGATGACGTTGGCCTGAATCATTCGATCCATGCCCGCGATGCCGATTGCTGACAGCAGACCGCCGATCGTCGTTGGGATCAAACAAACGAGCAAAGCGACAAGGACGGTGATAGTGATCGGGGTTCCCTGTCCCGCCGCATCGACACTGTATTTCGAGAACGGTAGTAGAGTGGCGCACGCGATGAGGAAAATGATCGTCATCGCTGCAAGCAAAATGTCGAGCGCGATCTCATTCGGCGTTTTCTGCCGCTTGGCGCCTTCGATGAGACCGATCATGCGATCCAGAAACGATTCACCGGGATTCGCGCTGATACGGATGACGAGCCAATCCGAGAGAACGCGCGTGCCTCCGGTGACGCTGGAGCGATCCCCGCCGCTCTCACGAATAACGGGCGCACTTTCGCCCGTGACGGCGCTTTCGTCCACCGACGCGACGCCTTCGATGATTTCTCCATCGCCGGGAATCAGCTCGCCGGCTTCAACCTGTACGATGTCGTCCTTGCGCAAAGTAGACGCGTTAACCATCGTGAAAGGAGCGCCGTGCTTCGCCTGATCGAGCTTCTTGGCGGTGACATCGCGACGAGCCTGGCGCAGTGTGTCGGCCTGCGCTTTGCCGCGACCCTCCGCCATCGCCTCGGCGAAATTCGCGAACAGGACCGTGAACCACAGCCAGGCTGAAATCGAAACGGTGAACCAGAGAGGCTCCGCGCCCTTAACGATAATGTCATGAATCGCCAATCCTGTCGTGAGTATGCTGCCGACATACACCGTGAACATCACGGGGTTGCGGACCTGGCGGCGCGGATCGAGTTTCTTGAAAGAATCGAGGATAGCCCTCCGAACAATCGACGGATCGAACAACGGGCGTGCCTTGGTAGTCGCGGTCATGGCTGCTCCTCCATCATCATTTGCAGTTGTTCCACAATCGGACCGAGTGCCAGGGCGGGCACGAACGTTAATGCGCCGACCAGCAGGACCGTGCCGACAAGCAGCACGACAAACAACGGCGTGTGCGTCGGAAGGGTTCCCGCGCCCGGTGGCGTGTACTTCTTGCGCGCCAAAGCGCCCGCGATTGCGAGTGTCGGAATAATCAGCCAGTAGCGAGAGATGAGCATCGCTAGACCTAGTGCCGTGTTGTAGAACATGTTGTCCCCGGTCAATCCCGCGAACGCGCTACCGTTGTTGTTCCCTGCGGAGGAGAACGCATAGAGCACTTCGGAGAAGCCGTGCGCCCCCGGATTGTTGAGCGCAGACTTGCTCGGCGCCCCATCGCGCGGCGCGTATTCGAGCCCAGGCCCAGCGACGGCAATGGCCGTCCCGAGTAGGACCACGAGGGACGGGATGAGAATGACGAGCGACGCCATCTTCATTTCGAAAGCTTCGATTTTCTTGCCGAGGTATTCCGGAGTTCGTCCCACCATCAAACCAGCGATGAATACGGCGACGATGGCAAACATCAGCATGCCGTAGAGGCCGCTGCCGACGCCGCCGAAGACAACTTCGCCGAGCTGCATCAGCCACATCAGGATCATGCCGCCGAGTGGCGTATACGAATCGTGCATCGAATTGACGCTGCCGTTCGAGGCGGCCGTCGTCGCGCAGGCCCAGGTCGCTGAGCTAGCGATGCCGAAGCGGACCTCCTTGCCTTCCATGATGCCGGGCTGATTCAGCCCAAGTTTGGCGAGAGCCGGGTTACCAGCCTCCTCCGCCGCGATGCAGCCGATGGTTAACGGCACGAAGATCACGAGCATGGCCGCCAGCACGGCCCATCCCTGCCGCGTATCACCGACCATGACGCCAAACGTGTAACAGAGCGCCGCCGGAATCAGAAGTATCGCAAGCAATTCGAGAAAGTTCGACAGCGGCGTGGCGTTCTCAAACGGATGGGCGCCGTTGACGTTGAAGAACCCGCCGCCATTGGTGCCGAGCTGCTTGATGGCTATCTGCGACGCCGCCGGTCCCATTGGCAGTGTCTGTGTCGTTACCGGTTTCTTGGCCGCGTCGTGCGTCGGCTGCAGCAACTCGACTTCCTGATACGATTGAAAACTCTGAACAACGCCTTGCGACACTAGCAGCACAGCTAGGATCAGCGATAAGGGCAAGAGAATATAAAGAGTCGAGCGGACGAGATCGACCCAGTAGTTGCCGATCGTTTCCGTCGAACGCCGCACCAGGCCGCGAATCAAGGCTACGAGGACAGCCATGCCAGTGGCCGCCGACACGAAGTTCTGCACGCCGAGCCCGGCCATCTGCGTCAGATAGCTGAGCGTGGACTCGCCGCCATAGTTCTGCCAGTTGGTGTTAGTTGCGAAACTGGCCGCCGTGTTGAAGGCAAGGTCGGCCGGCACGCCTTCCAGGTTCTGCGGATTGAGCGGCAGGAGACCTTGAAAGCGCTGTAGCGCATACACGAACAGTAGGCCCACGGCATTAAACAACAGAAGGGCGACCGCGTACGCCTTCCAGACCATCTCCGATTGCGCATCGACGCCGGCAAGGCGATAGATACCGCGCTCAAGCCAACCCAGAACTCGATCGAGTCCACACGGTTGGCCTTCATAAACGCGCGCCATGTACCAGCCAAGCGGCTTGACGAGAGCCACCAGCACGATCAAGAAGATTGCCAATTGAATCCACGCATTGGTGCTCATGCGAACCACTCCGGCTTCAAAAACGCGACGATCAAGTAGGCCATAAGGCCCGCCGCAATCGCGAGTCCTGCAAGTTCGACACTGCTCATTGGCTGCCTCCCACGTGCTGTTCGCAAAGAACCAAAAAAGCCCACGTCAAGAGGCCAAAGCCGACAACCAAACCCAGATAAAGTCCGTCCAACATTGATGGCTCCCCGCGCGCAGCGTATTTCTCTCTTTAGATCGTAACGACGGTCGCATCAAATCGGGGTTAAGAGTTGCGGGCTAGATATAAAAAAAGTGTAAAGACGCTGGTAAGGATCTGTAGAAATTCGTCCTCGTCAGAGCGCTTTTTCCCGTGTTTGTCTCCTTTCATAGACGATTCGAGCTACAATCTTCGATGACGTTTCGCTCGGAAATCCAAGGAAAATTACAGCCAAACATCGTTTAACGACAGACACTAGCTAGATTCATGCGTCGAATTTCTCCGCCCAAAGCGACGTTTCATGCGGACCATCGTAGTTCGACTCCCTTCGGGTGTAATGTCATTTTTCGTCGCAGTTCCACTTCGTCGCAGTTCCACGATGCCATCCCCAGGTGGATTCTTGTGCACATTACTCCTGAATCCGGCTTGATTGTTGAATCTTTATTGTGGTAAAACCGATTGGAATGGACTGACTCTGCTCGCCGAAAGGAATCGCGATGGGCATCAAGAACTTTCTCCGCGCCCTGCGTTACGCGTGGCCATATCGATATCGGCTCGGAATTTCCTTCGCCTGCGCGTTGCTCGCTGCGGGATTGTGGAGTTTAAATTTCACAGCCCTCTGGCCAATCTTGAAGATCTTTACCACGGGCCAAAATCTACAGACCTGGGTGGATGTATCGATCGAAAAATGTCAGAAGGAGCAAATCGAACCGAACAAGAAGCAAATGGAAGATCTGCACGAGCAGATGGCAAAGATCGAAAAAGATTTCGTCGGCGGCGACCTCGATAAATTCAAACGCCGAACGGCGCGCGACATGGCCAAGGTGGAGGCCGACCTCAAATCGGCACACGACGAACTGTATCGCTACCACATCGCCAAGAGATTCATCGACAATTACTGCCCGACCGATCGATTCCAGACGCTGGTCTGGGTTCTGGTCGCCGTGATCGTGGCCGTGCTCATCCGCGGATTCTTCGAGTTTTGGCAGGAATCGCTGGTCGGCGCGGTCGTCAATCTGTGTCAATTCGATCTGCGCAATCTCCTCTTTCGCCGGGCGATCCATCTGGACATGAGCCATTTCACCGACGTCGGCACGGGCGACATGATGACGCGCTTTACGACGGATGTGGACCTGCTGAGCACGGGCATGAAGACGGCGTTCGGGAAGGTCGTTGCCGAACCGCTCAAAGCCGTGGCGTGTATCGCCGTGGCGGCGTGGATAAATTGGCAGCTGACGTTGATGTGTCTGGTGCTTGTTCCGATCGCGCTGTTAGTGCTTACGCGTTTTGGCAGGATGATGAAACGCGCGACGAGACACCTATTGGAAGGGATGGGCAGCATCTACAAGACCCTGGCGGAGGTGTTTCAGGGCATTCGCATCGTGAAGGCATTTGCGCGAGAGCCGCGCGAACGCCGCCGATTCCGCCGGACGACGCGCGAGTTCTTCAGAAAAGCGATGTGGGTGACGACGCTCGACGCGATGACCAGCCCCGCCATCGAAGTCATGACGGCCCTTGCCGTTTCTGCCGTGTTCTTGATCGGCGCCTACATTGTGCTCGAAAAGCCCGTGGCGTTTCTTGGGATTCCGTTGGCCGACCAGGCGCTAGAGCCCGAGACGCTGATGCAGCTCTACACCTTGCTCGCTGCCTCGGCCGATCCGATCCGCCGGCTTTCAAATGTCTACACGCGCATTCAATCGGGCTGTGCCGCTGCGGATCGCGTCTTTCATTACCTCGACAAAGAGCCGACGATCACGAACATGGTGGACGCTCCCGTCCTCGACCGCCACCGTGTCGATGTCGAATTTCGCAACGTCTGCTTTTCGTACGCGCCAGGCCAGGTGCTTCTCGAAGGCATCGACCTGGAGATCAAACACGGCGAAATCGTTGCCTTCGTCGGCAAGAATGGCTGCGGCAAGACCACGCTCCTGAACCTTCTGCCGCGCTTCTACGACCCCGATCATGGCAGCATCCTGATCGATGGCAACGACATTCGCTCGGTCAACCTTCGTTCGTTGCGCAAACAGATCGCCATCGTCACCCAGGACATGTTCCTCTTCGACGACACGATCCTCGAGAATATCACCTACGCTCATCCGCACGCGACCCAGGAAGAAGTCGAAGCCGCCGCACGCAAGGCGCAGGCACACGACTTCATCATGAATGAACTGCCGCACGGCTACGACACGATCGTGGGCGCCGAGGGCAAGAAACTATCCGGCGGGCAGAGGCAGCGTATCTGCCTTGCGCGCGCTTTCCTGGCCGACCCGGCGATTCTCATCCTCGATGAATTCACCAGCCAAAACGATCCCGAGGCCGAGATATTCCTCCATCGCACGATGCACGAGCAGCGCGACGGACGGACGATACTGCTCATCACGCATCGCCTGCATACGCTCGAGATCGCCGACCGTATCGTCGTGCTCGACGAAGGCCGGGTCGCCGCCACGGGTACCCATCTGGAATTGCTGAAGACATGCCAGATCTACCAGAGGCTCTACGACGTCCAACAGCAACGACTCGTGGCCTAACGCGGCTGAAACGCAACCGTCGGCATCACGCTCCAGGTGTTGAAATGCATCACGCGGAGCGTGATGCCTACGGTGGGAGTCGCGCCAACGGTGTCCAGCGATGAACAATTTCCGAACTTTTCAAGCGAGCGTGCTGCTGGGTTTGTGCGGCATTCTCTTCTTCGCGAACCTCGGCGACCGTGACCTGACGAGCAGCCACGAAGCGCGGGCGGCGCAGAATGCCCAATCGATGCTTGACGATGGACACTGGCTCGTGCCTCACCTGTTGGATCGAAATCTCGAACTGCAAAAGCCGCCGATGTACTATTGGCTCGTCGCGCTCTGCGGCTGGCTGTTCGGCGGTGTCGGCGTCTGGGCGGTTCGGCTACCGGCGTCGATCGGCGCGTCGGCATGCGTGCTGTTTCTCTTCTACGCCGGCGTGCGTTCCCATCGGCCGACGGCGGGATTTCTTTCGGCATTGATCCTCGCGACTTGCGTGCACTTCACCTGGCTAGCGCGCGTCGGACGAATCGACATGCCGCTCGCGTCGGCTATTGCGATTAGTCTTTTCGCTTTTCACGTCGGGAATCTGGCGGATAGCACGCGCCTGCGACGTTTCGCCTGGCATTTCTTCGGCTATTCGACGCTCGCCGCGGCCGTGCTGCTCAAGGGGCCGATCGCAATCGTGTTGTCGGGATTGGTTGCAGGATCGATTTGGATGTCGCAAGCGAAAAGCCGCAGCGAGTTTTTCGCCTGGCTTCGCGAAACGACGCTGTGGTGGGGCTTGCCGCTGATGTTGGCGATCGCGGTTCCCTGGTTTGTGTGGGCGAACGAGCGGACCGACAATCGGCTCTGGGAAGTATTCTTCTGGTATCACAACGTCGAACGCGGCCTGGGCGGCGCCGACGCGCTGGCATCGCACCCATGGTGGTTCTACGCTCCCCGAATTGGTGTGGATCTGCTGCCCTGGGTGCTGATCGTGCCCGGGGCGCTCTTCGTCTTCGTGCGTAATGAAACTATTCGCAATGACGCCGCCGCACGCGCGGGCTTGATCTGGTTCTTCTCGATCACGCTCTTTCTTTCCTGCATGCAATTCAAGCGAGCCGACTATTTACTGCCGGCGTACCCGGGTTTGGCGATATTCCTTGGCGTGTGCATCGAGCACAAGATGCGCGAAAGCGAGGCGACTCGGCGGCGCCTGGCGATTCTGACAGGCTCGCTCGTTTGTGCATGCGTTGCCGGCTGGGTGGTCTACCTGCACTCGTTTATTCCCGCCGAGGAACGTGCCTGGCCGTACCGCGCGATCGCGCGAGAGATTCGCGAGCAAACGGACGGGCCGGTGATCTTCTTCCGTGCCGAGTCGCATGTGCTGATGTATCACCTTGGCAAACCGGTCGATACGATTTTGGAGTGGGAGAACCTCGCCATCTGGGCGGAGCGATCGTTCCCGGTCTATGTGGTGATGCCGGAAGCGTGCGCCAATCAGTTGGATATCCATCTGCCTGGGGGTGCGTTCGAGCCGATGTTACGGACGCGAGATTTCGCGACCGGAAAGCGGGATCGCCCGCTCATCGTGATGCGCAATCGCGCGGCTCGGCAACGTGCAGGTTGAGCAGAGACATTCTTGCCGGAAGGCGTAGATTGAGTGTAGCTCAACACTATTAATACTACAGCGCTACTTTCTCCCCTCTCCCTCCGGGAGAGGGGCCGGGGGTGAGGGACGCTTGACTCGCGCCGTTTCAGTATATTTACAGTCGAGAACCTTCGCGGAAACTTATGCAACTTAGCAAAAGCCAGGCGACCCTCACCCCCTACCCCTCTCCCGGCGGGAGAGGGGAGCGATTGCATTGCAGACCAGCGGTTACGGAGTTCATATTTACGAATCCAGCGAAGTAGAATTAAGAGGGACACCACCATGAGATTTGTGTTTGCCATT
Source organism: uncultured Singulisphaera sp. (assembly GCA_964484265.1). Classification (GTDB taxonomy): domain Bacteria; phylum Planctomycetota; class Planctomycetia; order Gemmatales; family Gemmataceae; genus SIAQ01. The sequence continues at coordinate 24,986 of CAZAFH010000021.1, read as the reverse complement.
CTCCTCGCCGCGACCTGCGTCTTCCTTTCCGACAGCAGTTCGGCACAGGATAAGAAGAAAAAGAAAGCCGCTCCTGACGTGGTCAAGGACGATCCCAATCTGCCTCGCGTGCTGATCATCGGCGATTCGATTTCGATCGGCTACACCGCACCAACGCGCAAGCTGCTCGCCGGCAAGGCGAACGTCCATCGCATCCCCGAGAATGGCGGGCCTTCCGATAACGGCACCAAGAAGATCGACAAATGGCTGGGCGACGGCAAGTGGAACGTCATCCATTTCAACTGGGGCCTGCACGACCTCAAGCTCGGCACGGGCAAACACCAGGTGCCCATCGACGAATACGAGAAGAACCTTAGGCAACTGGTGAAGACGATGAAAGCCACCGGCGCGACGCTCATCTGGGCCAGCACGACTCCCGTGCCCGAGGGCAAGCTGAACCCGCCGCGCAAGAATGCCGACGTGATCGCGTACAACGCCGTCGCGAAAAAGATCATGGACGAGAACGGCATCGCCATCAACGACCTGTACGCTTTCGCCTTGCCGCAACTTGACAAGATCCAGATGCCGGTGAACGTGCACTTTTCGGCCAAAGGCTCGGAGGCGTTGGCAGAACGCGTGGCAACGGCGATAGGCAAGGTGCTGAAGAAGTAGAGACCGGTCAATGGCGTGTCAAAGGATGTTTGCAGTCTCGGTCTGTCGAGACGGCAGATAGCACCAGCGCGAACCAGGGCCGACAGTCAACACACGCTGGTATGGCGTAAACAACTCCCAATCCGCGACATCGCCGCCGGTATCAGGCGATTGTGCATGGCTTGGCAATACGCGCAGCAGCGAACCATCGGAGAACGACAGCGACAACGCGAAACCATTTTGGCATTCAGATATAACCACCGACGTGACGATAGCGTCACGCTTTACGTAATCTGCTCGCTCCACCGCTTCCGGAGTTAATGGCACTACGCCTTCTGCGAACTGAGGCGAATCGTCGTTTCCGCCTACAACCGGCACGGGTCGCCCTGCTGCGGTGAGATACCAATTCGAAGCCCGCAGCGCGAGGATGTACGAGCCTTTGGTCAGATGTTTCATTTTTGGCGAAGAATAGGCCTTGGGTTCGCCGAGATGCACCGTCATTTCGTCGCCATAGGAAAAACGAAATTGCAAGAAAGGCTGGCCCACAAGTTGCTGGACCGCGACTTCGAGCATGAAGCAGTCGGCCGATTCTTGATGCGTGCCACGGAAGTCGATTGTTCCCAACATAAATTCATTCTCTTGGCAGGCGTTTTCAGTTTGAACCATCCTGACCGAGAAATTCGCGTGCCTTTTTTTCCAATTCGCTCCAGGTGAAATCCCCACGCGAGTTTTTGGTGCCGCGATCGCCGATCCGTTTGCACTCTTCGATGAAATCACCAAACTCTTGTCGCGTTTCCGGATCCATGCCGAATTTCTTGGCAATGGCGTCGATCTCTCGGATGTCGCTTTTACGTCCCAGGAGCGATTCCTCTAATCTTTTCCTGTTTTTATTATATCATCCGTTTCGGCCCTTACGGAGCTTGAAAAGTGCCGATGCCTGCGCGGGCTTCTTTGCGGTTGAATTCGTAAACTATTCTTATCCGCGTTCCCACCCGTACTGCCACACTGAGTGAACCGCCGACCAATCATGGAAACACCTGCCACTCAAGCCACACCTGCCGAACCGCGATCGAACCGCTCGGCCATGTTTATTGTTTTTCTTGTCGTCTTCATTGATCTGCTGGGCTTCGGCATTATTTTGCCGCTTCTGCCTCGCATCGCGGAAGGCTATGTGCGAACAGTCCTGCCCGCCGCGACATGGGAGATCGGCCTGGTCGTCGGGTTGCTGATGTCGTCGTTTTCGCTGATGCAGTTCTTGTTCGCGCCGATTTGGGGCCGGCTTTCTGACCGCATCGGCCGCCGCCCGGTTTTGCTGGTTGGCTTGCTCGGGTCGGTCGCGTTTTATGGCCTGTTCGGCTACGCCGCTTCGCTATCGCCGGAGACCAATGCGGCCCTGGCGTTGGCTCTGTTTTTCGCTGCACGCATAGGAGCTGGGGTTGCGGGGGCGACGATTTCGACCGCCCAGGCGGTGATCGCGGATTCGACGGCGCCGGAAAAACGCAAGCACGGCATGGCGCTGATCGGAGCCGCCTTCGGCATCGGCTTCACGTTCGGGCCGCTCATCGGCTTCGCGTGTCTTTATTTCAGCGGCGACCAGATGCCGATCATCGGCTACACGGCGGCGGGTTTGTCGGGATTGGCCTGGCTTCTGGGTCTCGTGCTGCTGCCCGAGACGCGCGTCTTCAATGGCGACTCCACGACGCGAAAGCACATCCTCGATCCCTCCGCCCTGCATCACGCACTCACCGATTCGGCAATCGGTCCGGTCATTCTCGTCTTCTTCATGGCGAGCCTGGGCTTTGGCGCCTTCGAAGTGACGCTGTCGCTTTTCCTGCGCGACACGTTTCACTTTGACGAGCACAATAGCTTTCTGATCTTCGCGTTCATCGGCTTCGTGCTGATGCTTACCCAGGGCGTGCTGTATCGCCGGCTGGCGTCGCGCGTCAGCGAGCCGACGTTTATCGGCGTGGGCATTGCGTGCATGGCGGTCGGCGTCGCCCTTCTAGGTTGGCTGAGTTGGGATGCCGCGGTGCGGCTGGCTGAATTTCGCGCCGCGAATCCGGGAACGACCGACATACCTGACGCGCCAGGTTGGCATCAGCCGGTGCTCTACCTCGCGCTTATCGCAGCCGTGGTGGGGTTTGCCTTTGTCACGCCGTCGGCCCAGGCGCTGATCTCGCGGCGGACATCGGCGGACCGTCAGGGCGAGATCCTCGGCGTCAATCAGTCGGCGTCGGCGCTCGCACGAATTCTCGGCCCGGTTTTCGGCGTGACGCTGTACAAGGCAACCGACACGCATCTTCTGCCTTACATCGCCGGCGCGTTTTTGTTAGTATGCATGCTGCCCATGCTGCCAAAGATTCGGCACTCCGAGCCAAAGGCCGTTTAGGGCGGCTTGAAAAATAACTTCCGTGTCTGCCGCTTGCGGCTTAGCGCTCAGCATGGTGCCCTGTTGAGCGCTAAGCCGCAAGCGGCAAATGCAAATCGGGAAGTTCTTTTTCGAGCGTCACTTAGCCGTTCGCCTGTGGCGAGCGAGATTGCAATCGATCGCGCGAAGGGATTCGCCAAATGTTGACGCGGACCATTGAGCTTCAGCACACGCCAGCAAGTATCGCCATCATCAAGCCGAGCGCGCTGGGCGATATTGCCCACGCACTACCTGTCTTATCCGCTCTGCGTCAGCGCTTTCCCCTTGCCCAAATCTCCTGGATTGTCAACAAATTCTACGCGCCGATACTCGAAGGGCATGTCGATCTCAACAGCATCATCACGTTCGATCGCGGCGCCATTCGGAAGAACGTGCTGACGGGCAGCGTCACGTTCCTGCGATTTCTGCGCGAGCTTCGCCAGCAGCGTTTCGATCTCGTCATCGACCTTCAGGGACTTCTACGCACGGGCATCATGACGCGCGCGACCGGTGCGGCGGTCCGCATCGGCCTGGCCTCGGCACGCGAAGGAGCGTCTCTTGCGTACACGCATCGCATCGACGATCGTACGGATGTCACGCTCGCGGTCGATCGCTACTGGCGAGTCATTGAAGCGCTGGGCGACGCGCCGGCGGTGAAGCGATTCGATGTGCCCGTGCAGCCGATGGCGCGCGCCTGGGCGATCAACACGTTGACTCCAATGCCTCGGCCCTGGCTGGCGGTTGGTGTCGGCTCGCGCTGGCTGACGAAGCGCTGGCCGCCGGAACATTTCGCCGCTCTTGTCAATCGCGCACAGAGTCAGTTCGGCGGCACGGCAATTCTCGTCGGCGCGCCGGAAGAGGCTTCGCTCGCGGAGGACGCAGCTCGGCAGATCGTCGGATCGAAAATTCAACTCACGGGCAAGACGACCTTGCCTCAACTCGTCGCGCTACTAAGCGAAACAGACGTGATGATCGCCAACGACACCGGTCCGCTGCATTTGGCGGTCGCGCTCGGTCGGCCCGTCGTCGCCCCTTATACCTGCACGCTCGTCGAACGCACCGGGCCGTATGGCCAACTCGCGCAGGCCGTGGAGACATCGGTCGCGTGCAAGGGCAGCTATCTCAAGACGTGCAATAAGATGATCTGCATGGCCGAGCTAACACCGGACCGCCTTTGGCCTGCACTGGAACGCACTTTGCGAAGCGCTCGGCAGATCGATGTGCGCAGCGCGTAGCATCACTCGGTTTCCAGGCGGACGACGAGCACGCTCGCATTCGGAACCCAGCCGATTTCACCCGTTGATAGCGCTACCTGCAACCATTCACCGCGACGGTGGAGGACGCGAGACTCAATTCCGCGCAGGAGCACGGGGACGCTTTGATGCTGGGGATAGCCATTGCCATTGCCAGTACGAAACGGCGTGTTGTCGATCAGAACGCCAAGGGGTGTTTCGCGATCCAGGCGCTGCCGATCCAGGGCGAGCCAAAGGCTGACGCTGGCGAGGACGGCGACAATTAGAGCCGAGGCGCCGAAACCGATCGACCGGCGTGTTCGAAACAGAACGCAACCTGCGATGGCGCAGCAAACGAGGCAGTAAGCGACGACCGCAATCCACCAGGAAGCGCGGGCGGTAAGGCGTGGGAGCCACATAGGCCAGCGGTCCGGCGGCGTTCGGCCTTGACCGTCGGGCGGAAGCAGCACCATTGCCCGGAGATCGGCGAGATGCTCGCGCAACGGCGCGTCGTTTGGCGCCAGCGCGAGGCCCATCTGGCAGGCCCAGATCGCATCGGGCCAGCGGTCCGCCAGCGCCCACGCATTTCCGAGGCCGCGATACAATTCGACGTTGCGAACCCCGCGTTGGTGCAGGTGAAAATAAGCGTTGGCAGCTGATTCGTAGTGTTTCCGCGCCTCGAAAAAGCGGCGCTTGTGCCGAACGCCAGCGTCGAATTCCCTCGTCGCCGCAGCCACGATTTCTTCGTCGCTTGGCGGAGGTGCGTACGAACTGAACAACAATGTCCAACCGATCAGGATTGCAGGCATGGATCGGCCTCCAATACTTCGATCACCTGGCGTGCCAGGTCCACAAGGTGTTGGCGATCGCCGATAGGCGTCCCTGAGAAGCGACCGGCATCGCATGCCGTGAAGAAGCGCTCGACCGCCGAGCAGGCGGTAGCGGCGCAACCTCGCCGCCGTAGAAATTCGCCTGCCTCCGCCGGAGTCGGATCACGCGGTTCGAAGTCGACGCGGTCGGCAAGATACTGAACAATGGCAGCGCGTGGCTGGTGCAACGCCAAGAACGCTACCCTCGCCGCGTGCCGGCGAATCCACCTGGCTCTCGCGGCACCCGTCGGAAAACAGAGCCGCCAGCCGAAAACGAACAAGCCGCAAAGCACCGGCGGCAGGCCGAGAGCCAGCGCAACATCACGCCCAGAAATCGTAAACGGCACGCCGCGCTCGATCACCGCATCCGAGTCCGGGACGACATAATACGACTTCGGCAACACGATCTCCTTGACTTCGACATCGATCTTTGGCGTCTGCTTTGGTCCAACCGTTATCGAGATGGGCGGCGCGAAGATCGGGATGAATTTCCGGTTGCCCGGCGAATTTGGGTTGTAGTACCACAACGTGATACCATCGATCTCGCGAATCTTCTCGTGCTTGGGCTTTAGCCGATAGACGAAAAGCCAGGTCTTGGCTTCGGGCAGGACGCGATGCTCGTCGCGCATTTCCTGGAGGTAGAAATCCGTTTCAAATGATTCGGGGAAAAGCTTGAGGTACTTGCTGCTGGGAGCGTACTTGGCAGGACCGTCGCCGATGAGGAGGACGCGCAGCGTGATCGGCTCTTCGACGCGCGCTTCGGTCGGCGTCGCCTCGAGCCGCATTGCCCAGTTGCCGACGATGTTGCTGAAATCGACCGGGCGATCCGCGGCGGGCGGATCCTCAGGCGAAGGTTGCCCGAACGCAATTGCGGAAAAGGCAAACAAACATACAATCGCGACGAGGCGCATGGCATCACCAGTCTTTCGTCAGCAGGCGTGCGGGCCCGAGCGAATGGTGCAGGTTCCGCCGCGCCGCCGCGATGCGCCGTGCCAGCTCTTCGAGGGTGCGCTGCGTGTCTTCCGGAGATAATGGCCGAACGACGTCGTCATCGGGCAAGACGAGCACGCGGCCCGCCTGCAATTTGTCGTTGGCGCCGCCAGGCTTCATTACAACCTGTTCGTCGGATTTCTTGGTCGGGTCGGGTTCGACGGGAACGTAGATTTCCTTCTTCCCCTTGCTTTCATTGGGGTTCGGCGAGTCCTTCGGCCTGGCGTCGTCTTTCTTTTTCTTCCCGAGATCGACGGACGCAGGCCTGGCCTTCAGCCAGCGGAGCTGTGCGATCTCAAGATTGTGGCGAGCCCCTTCCTTCAGCGAATCCGCGAGGTCGGGTTGCGCCAGGCAGGCACGGTAAGCGCTCACGGCCTCGGCGAGCTCGTCGGCTCGGTTCTCGGCGCTGATCAGGAGCGCATTGCCCAGATCAAACCACGCCCGTGCTCGCCGTGCCGGACCCGCCTCGGTGTCTTCCAATACTCGCCGAAAGCATGGGACCGTCTCGCGATGTCGGCCAAGTTGATAGAGACTCACGGCCTTGTTGAACGACACCAGGCCCGGATCATGCGTGCGCGCCTCGGCCTGTTCGTAAAGCCGAAGCGCCGCCTCGAAATCCTTCGCGGCAAACGCGTCGTTGCCCTGACGGATGAGATCGTCCGTCGCCGTGCCATTGCCTGCACTTATACAAACCACAGCCAGAACGATTGCCGCCGCCAATCGTAAACGCGACGGCGTTCGCGGCTTTGCAGAGGTCACACCGCCGGATACTGTCGCCGGGCGAAGGCCAGCGCCGAGCGTGCTCGCCAGGACGAGTAGAAGAATCGCTGGCAATAGAAACCACGCATATCGCTGTTCGTACGCCGGCAGTTTCGGGTCGAGCGGCGCCGTCTCGCGCCGGTCCTCGGCTTCCAGCAAGTGGACTATCAGGGCCCCAAGCGGCAGCGCCGAAGTTCGAGCCGGGTAGTATCTCCCGCCCGTCTGGTCGGCGATCGCGGCCAGGAGTTTTTCGTTGAGCCTGGAGTGAATCGGCTTCTCGTCGAAGAGCAACGGCTCACGGCCGTGCGGCACGATGTCGCCGTTGACAGGATCGCCAACGCCGACGACATGCACCTTGATCTGATGTTCGCTGGCCAGCTGGGCGCCGGTTCGCCATTCGCCGTCGTCAACAGGGTCATCGCCATCGGAGATCAACACGATGATCGGCTTTGTGCCGCGCGCGACCTGGCAGGTCTCGACCGCTAGCATGAGGGCGGCGCCGATGCGCGTTCCGGAGATCGGATCTTTCACCGCCAACGAGGGATAGTCGCGGTCAGCGATCTGCCCCAGTACGTGGCGCAGATGATCGGTGTCGTGCGTAAACGGGAAGAGCAGGTGGGGTTTGGCCGCGAAGCAAGCGAAAGCCACGCGATGCCCGCCGTTGCGCTCAAGCTCGTCGGCCAAATCGCTTAGCGATTGCAACGCCAGCTTCGATCGGCTCGGTTGTTCCGCTTCCATGCTTCGGCTCAGGTCGAGAAGCACGAAAAGGTCGCGCCTCGCGCGCGACTGGGCATCGGCATCCCTGCCCCACTGCGGCCCGGCACTCGCCAGTGCCAGGAGAGCGATCCCAAGCATCGTGCACGCGCCAATTATCCAGCGTGCACGGCGATTCATGTCGAGCGAACGCCGCGATGCCGCCCCGAGCAACGCCAACGCCTGCCCGCGCCGCCACCCGGCATAGGCCATGAGCAATCCGCAGACCGGCAGCGCGGCTAACACCCAGAGCAAATGCGGATTGAGGAACCCATCGGCATGCATTGACATAATCCCCTTCACGGCGCCACCGATAACGATCACGGTGTTTTCCGCCAGATTGTTGCTTCCAGAATCACCACGGAAAGCCAACAGCCCAATGCGGCGAGCGCGAACCAGAAATAGGTCTCATGGTACATCCGATATTGCAGGCTCAGGATCTTGGCGCGTTCGAGCTTGTCGATATCGGCGTACGCCTTGGCCAGCGCGGGACCGTTGGCGGCGCGGAGATAGCCGCCGCTGGTCATCTTGGCGATCGTTTCCATCATTTCACGCGATCGGTCAAACGCGGCGATATCTTCTTTTTTCTTCGGCTCAGGAGAAGCGTCGATGGCGTAGATCGGCACGCCAAGGTTTGCTGCGAGTTGCGCAGCCTGGCGTGGCCGAGTCTTGTCGCGTTCGTTGGCCTCGCCGTCAGTGAGATAGACGATCACTTTGCGTTTGGTCGGCGCCTTTCGCAACAGGTGCAGCGCCCAGACGATGGCGTCGCCTGGGTTCGTCGTGCCCTCGCCCGCCGATGATTTCGGAAACTGGGCGTCGAGGATTTTCAGCAGAGCCGCGTGGTCAAGCGTGGCCGGGCTTGCTGTGTCCGGGTGGGTCGCGTAGGTCACGAGCGCGATAAGGTCGTTGCTCCGGCCTGGCAATTCCACGCCGCCGGTTGTCGTGCCGCCCTCGACGAATAGACGAAAGACGTTCTTCACGCCAACCAGGCGCGACACAGTTTTGCCTTCCCAGACGAAATCCTCCTCGGCCATGCTGACCGACACATCGACGAGCATGGCAATGGCGATGCCTTCCGTTGGCAGGCGCGTGGACTCGTCTGGCCAGCGCGGGCCCGACAGCGCGATGATCGCAAGCGTGATCGCCGTCAACCGCAGGGCCAACCCACCGCGCGACGCCCAAATCGCCCGTTTGCTTGTCATCTCGGGCAAGGCACGCCGATCCGAAAATCGCCAGGAACCGGTGGAACGCAAGCGCCACCTTCGCGCGATCCACGGCAAAAGTGCGAAGAGCAAGAGCGCCAGCGGATATGTGAGGGTAGGCACCATGGAAGGCTGCCGTAGACTGCTGTAGGTTCAAGAAACAACTGCTCGATCTGAAATATCCGCTTGCCGTTGATCGCTCTGCTTGTACCCGTTGAGCGCTAAGCCGCAAGCGGCAGAAACTGCCGCGCCGACGGCGTCTCCAGGCACAACTATTTCGTCCCGGCTTGCCTTTTTCTGCGGCGGCTCGGTTTTTTTCGGCTCTGATTCGGTCTTCTTCGGTTCGGTTTTAACTGGCGCCTTTTTCTCGGCAGGCACTTCCTTTTTCGCCGGGCGATTGTCCGGCACCGGGATCATTGGCGTGTTGGGATCCTGATTCAGGTTGAATTCGACTGGCGCCGGTCCGTTGACCGTGCACATGGCCTTGAATACCCCATCGGAGACGTTCTGATCGATGAAGCGAACGGAGCCGTCGGTCATCAAAGCAAACGTGCCGCGTTTGTTCTTGTTGTGGATCGGCTTGCCGTTCTTGTCGGTGGTCAGGACGAACGGAAGAATCGAGTTTTTCTCGGGCACGCCGCGAAGCGTCGCGCCGCCGCCGGCGATCCAGGGACTAACACCCGTGAGTCCGTCGTGAGGAGTCTGGATGAGCAGGATCGTGTTCGAGAGACCTCGGCCCTGGCGGACCTCGTCGAGCGGCGCGGACTCGTCATAGCTCAGCACGCCGCGCTGAAGGAATGTCGCCGGGTCGCTGCGCTTGAACGAAGCCGCATCCATGCCGACGCCGGCGATGCCGACGTAGTGCGTGGCGGCGAATTCCATCGGCAGCTCGCCGAACGAAACGAATCGGCTGGTGTCCGGATACATCGGGTCGAGGAACTGCGGCACGATCGTGTTTCCCGAGAACCAATTGCTCGAATCCCGCCACGATCGGTTGAATTGAATGCGATTGAACAAATTCTGATGGCCAAGGTAAGGCAACAGTCCAGCCATGAAGCTGACGCGATTTTTCGGCTCCATGTCGATTCGCGACGTTGTTTCGGGCCGAGGAAACGCTCCAGGCGGGTATCGGCCTGGCTCGACATTCCGCGAGCTCAGGCCTTTTTCGCCGAGCAATCGCACCGCCTGACCGAGGGTATGTCGGCCCTTGCCCAGAGCAAGCCAATCCATCTCGGCGCGGAGCGTGCTGGATACAAGCGAAGCAAGCGATTGAATCTCTTTCAGGGCCGGGCTGTCGAGCACGAGTTCGAGCTGGAATTCGATGACGTTCTCACGCTGCGCCAGCAAGATCTGCGAGAGGACGCTTTCAGACTTTTTCTCCTCGGGCGGTTGAACCGCCGTTAATCCGCCAACCATCGGCTCGGCGGGCTTGGCCTCAGGCGGGCGCGGCGTACGGACTTCGTGCCTGGTGACGGCCTGGATAAAGCGCGCGACTTGCGCGGCGCCGCGTTCGAGCAGCTCCTTCTCGAATTCCTTGGCGTCGAGTTCTTGGGCACAGGTGACCTCGTTGACCAGCTGATATCGCAAGGTGTCGCGCATGATGAGCACGGTTCCCAGGTTGCGAATGCGCGGCTTCGATTCGGGTAAAATCTGCGTGACATCCCAGAATTGGCGAGGCCGACGCACGATCTGATTCGCAAAATCGGGATTGGTCGTTTCGACGCGGTTGGCATCCATGTCGGTGACGGAGCTAAAGAGCAGCTTGTCTTTGCCATCGGCCGAGCGTGCTTCGAGCGTATCGAGGGTCTTTCGCAGGGCGGCCTTGATGGTCGAGTACTTCTCATCGCGTGCGGGTGCTGGCAAGGGGTCAACCTGGGGAGGCATTTTCGGTTCGACTTTAGGCTCCTGCGAATCGGGCTGAGCGAGCTTGAGAGTGAAGGTCCAGCTTTCGCCGGCTTTCATGCCTTTGCCGGTGATCGATTTGGAGGCGACGTCTCCCGTTCCGACGTAAGTCGTGTCGCTCGTGGGACAGGTGACGGTGATCGTGGGCAGACCGCCGGCCGCTGCCGGGGGCGTGAGGGCGATAAATCCCTCGCCGCCGCCTTTGGTGCTTTCGACGACGACTTTTCCCGCAGCCGAGACGACGACGCGCAGGCGGTCGTTGTTTGGTCCTTCCGTGCCGATCCAAACGGTATTGTCGAGCGTGGCGAGCGTGGTCCCACCGCCAACCGCGCCGCCGCCGGGCGGAAGCTGATCGAGATCGGAAAAGCTCACGAAATTCGGCCTACCGGACGAGGCGTCACGCGAGGCGCTCGCCGGGACCTTCGCGCCGGACAGCAACGGGAATTGACCCTTGGCACGCAGAAACGCTTTTACCGGTGCTTCATCACCGACGATCAGCGTTTGCGGATTGTGCAGCCGGACGAGCGAACCCTTCGACGGCGAGCCGAACGCTCGCAGCGCGGCTGGGATGCCGACCTGAATCCGCGAAAGCGGATCGAACCACGGATGGCCGTCCGACTGCATGGTGTAGTAATTTTGGCCTTCGATTTCGGTCTTGGCCGGCGTGAGATTCAGTGCGTCTTGGATGTCTTCGTCCTTCACCACTTCGCTGAAATGGATGATTGTGTACTTCCAGCTTGGAGGCGAGAATTTTTCCGCAACGATAACATCGTCGACGGATTGCAAGGCAAAGCCGAGTTTTCGCCGAAGCGTGCGGTCATCGAGTCTTTCGTCCGGCGGACCCGACGTGTGGAATATGGCGTCTTTCAGCGGACTATTGCCCGTAAAGAGATTGCCGTAATACACGTGAAAGACGTGTTCGGTGTCATTGGGAAGCAGATTGGTGAGCCGGGCGATTTCGTTGGCGTCGAGCGGCCTGGGCCAAACTTCATTGGTTTTTGGATTGTTGTCGATGATGATTTTTTTCTTCGTGCCCTCGCCGCCCGGTTTGACTTCGGGCTTTTTGTCACCGTCGTCGGGATTGACGCCCTGAGCGACGGGGCCAGGCGAGGTACGCCCGCCGCGCATCACAAAGATGGCGGCAATGACGAGAATCACGACGCCAACTCCTGCGAGGACGAGGCCCATCGTCAGCCGATTGCCGCCCGCGCTGGATGATTTCTTTTTGGGCGTGTCATCATCGTCCTCGTCTTTTGGCGACGATTTCTTCGATGACGATTTGGCTGCATTCTTGTTTTTCGACTTGGTTCGCGGCGCGTCATCCTCGTCTTCGTCGATCTCTTCGATTTCTTCGATGTCCTCGACTTCGTCCTCGTCGTCGTTTTTTTTGCTCGGTTTGCCCTTTCGGCTCGGAGGCATCGGTTTGGCGCTTACGGCAGCCGACTTGGCGCCCTTTTTTGGCTTGACCTGGACTTCCTCTTCTTCGTCATCGGGCCGTTCCGCGATGAATTTGTCCTTGCACTTATGGCATTCGACCTTCTTGCCCTCCATCGCTTCCTTGATGGTGACCATCGCGTCGCACGTCGGACATTGTTGTTTGAACGTCTTGACAACAGCCATCGATAGAACTCCGAAAACAAACAGCGCGACATGCGGGGAGCCGGGTATTCCAAGATCATCATAACCGAAAACCAGGCAAAATGGCAATCACGTTTCCGGAGCTCTCCGCCAAACTTGTGGAAGAAGCTCACGCAAAGGCGCAAAGACGCGAAGAGTGAAATTAACACATGTCATTTTCTTCCATTTCTTCTGGTTTCTTTGCGTTGCTATGAACAATAATCTTCGCGAACGACGAAGATTTCCCAATACAGATCACGAAAGCTCGAAACAACGAAATGCACGAAAAAAGGCCAGACAAGCGGAGGAATGGCGGGATCGGATTCCTGCCCGTGACTTTTCCTACCTCGTTTTTTTCGTAATTTCGTACTTTCGAGCTTTCGTGATGCGTATTTGATTGCGGCTTGCTGCACTAGGTCCCTCGCGTCTTTGCGTGAGGTTGCTTTTTTACACAACAACGGGGAGAACCGTTTCCTGCATCCCGACGTCACGCCAGCGGATCGAAAAAATCACCGGACCTTTCCGGAGGGATGAATTTCATGGCCTTGCCGGGCGTCATTCATACGATGGATCATTAGGCGAAAAGACCGTGCGTAATCGGGCTTTGCTGACTGACACCTTTTCCAAACCGACAGGCCATGAAATTTACATCTCGCATTGCAGCTTGCTTCATGTTGATTCTGGGGATTTCCGCGTTTAACCTCGCGCAGGAAAAGACCAGCACCGAAATCACCATCATCGTGCCGCCCGCCGGCCAGGCCGAGACGATCGTCAAGGTCAATGGAAAAACGATCGACGGAGAAGGCGGAACCCGCAAGTACAAGGCCGTGCTGAACAAAGGCAAGGAAGGAAAATTCAAAATCGAAGCCCTGATCGAGCCAAACAACTACACGAAGATCACGCGCTACAAGGAAGTCATCGTCAAGGCGGGCGAAAACATCAAGGTCGATCTCACCGTCAAGAATCCCAAGACCGACAAAATTGTCGTCCGCTGGGTTCCGACTCCCGACGACATCGTTATCAAGATGGGCGAACTCGCCAAGATCTCCAAGGACGACATCGTCTACGATCTTGGTTGCGGCGATGCCGTCATGCTCATCCTTCCGATCAAGAAATTCGGCGCGAAGAAGGGCGTAGGCATCGACATCGATCCGAAGATGATCGCCATCGCCAAGAAGAAGGCCAAGGAAGCCAAACTCGACGACAAAGTCGAACTTCGCGTCGGCGATATTCTCAACGTCAAGGACCTCTCCGATGCCAATGTCGTGCTTCTCTACATCGGCGATGACCTCGGCGAACGTCTCAGCCCAGTGCTGCAGAAGACGCTGAAACCCGGTGCTCGCATCGTTTCGCACCGCTTCATGCTCGGCGACTGGGCGCCAACGAAGTCCGTGACCATCAAGGGCGAGGATAGCTATGAATACGAGCTTCACCTCTGGGTCGTGGGCGCGAAGAAAGAAGTGAAGAAGGGCAAGTAGATCTGCCAGCCTAATACGTGCTCGTGAGTACCTGAGCCTGTCGGTTGTCTATCGGACCACCCCCGTCCGTGCAGCCAGCAGGCTCGTTTTTTTTTCGGTTTCTATTTTCGCATTTTCGCTTCCGCTGCTTTTTTCGTTTGATCCTCGAACGCGAATCCACTATAGTCATTGCACCGAATCTATTTGACCGCCCATCCGAGGAGGCTGCGCCATGCTGGCCGACGAGATGATTGCCGCGATTCAGAATCCCGCTCCGCAGGTTGTCGACCGTTCGTCTTCGATCCGCATCACCCGGCTGACGGCCACGCCGATCGGCGCCAAGGCGTTCATCAAAATCGAGACGAACCACGGCATCACCGGCTGGGGCGAGATCGATCAGCTCGAATCGCGCGTCGCGGCTACTTTGGCCCAGTCGCTCTTCGAGCTTCTCGACGGCGAAAACCCGACGCGCGTCGAGCATCTTTGGCAGAAGCTTTTCCGCTCGCATCGCGACATGCGCGGCGGACCGTTCATGGTCCACACGATCGCCGGCATCGACATGGCGTTGTGGGACATCACCGGCAAGCTGTGGAATACGCCCGTCTATCGGCTGCTTGGCGGGCCAAGCCGGGATCGCATCCGCGTCTATCCGTCGCCCAAAGCGACGAAGCCCGGCGCCGGGCCGACGGAGATGTCGGGCAGCCCAGGCGAGATCCAGCGATTCGTGAATTACATCCAGGGCGAGCGCAAACGCGTTGGCCCGGACGGCATGGTGATCTTCGATGCCCATTGCGCGATCCCGCCCGCGTTTCTGATTCAGCTCGCCAACGCACTCAATCCGACTGATGTCGCGTTCATCGAAGAAGTAGCCGTGCCGGGCAATATCGAGGTGTTCAAACGCATTCGGGCGGCGACGACCATCCCGCTGGCGACCGGCGAACGCGACCGCACCATCTGGGAGTTCATCCCGTATCTCCAGGAACGCTGCATCGACGTCATTCAACCCGACTGCGCTCACTGCGGCGGCATCTCGCAGATGAAAAAGATCGCCACGCTCGCCGAGGCGTTCCACGTGCCGATCGCGCCGCACTGCGTGACGACGGAATTGGGCGTGGCCGCGAGCTTCCACGTGGCAGCGACGGTTCCGTTCTTCGTCATCCACGAATACTATCCACAGATCACGCCGAAAGGCCTGGTCCGCAAAAGCTGGACGGTGGACAAGAACGGCAACGCATCGCTGCCCCAAGGCCCAGGGCTGGGCGTCGAAATCGACGAGATGGTGCTCGCCGAACTGGCAAAGCGCCCGCACCGCCCCGAATGGCCGACGCGCGGGAGGTTGCGCGACGGGTCGATTGCGGATTATTGAGCCGATGAGGAAATGAACACACCAGAATATTCTTGGTATCAGGACGGCGATCCAAGCTTGGTCGCTCCATCAAATAGTTCAACGCTTGGAATTCCATCGCCAGAAAATGATGACCGAATCCGAATGTGCCCGGGTACCCGGCTAACAGCTTTTCGATTGCGGGTAATACGAGACATTACTCCGTCGACAGATGGCCGCCGTGGCGGTTTTACGGTTATTGGCCATTTCGTGCAATAGGCTAAATCCGTTCGCTTTAGGATCCGTTTGATGTCAGTTTTGGCAGGCAATGGCAATCTTCCTCGAGCATATGGAGCGATAGCCGCTATTGGCTTGGGAACGAGTAAGTCTGTCCAGATCGGGACGTGCTCAGCATTCGAGGAGCCATGGTGAGCTACTTTGTATGCGCAGCTCCGATACACGGGACGCACAGACGAGCTTATCACGCCGTGCCATCCACTTGCCTGATCCGTACCCGATTCGAGGTCGCCTCCGAGAAGGAAGCTGATCTCAGGGCTGCCAATCAAAAGAGCGACTGATAATCGATTCGGAGAAAGCCGAGGAAAGGCGCAAATGGGGGTTTCGGGATTCGGCAGCAAAGAAGCAAAGTGCCTTTTTGAATCGGTAACGGATTGGGCGGATGGACTGAGAGCAAATACATTGGACGTCTTGCCTGAAAAGAGCGTCGTCCCTTCGTGGGCCCAATAATCAGGCCCTTGCCTTTCTCCAAGTGGACTTCGCTGACGAAGCACATCAAGAACGTCGGCAAACTCCGAACATCCTGATGTGTTTGCAACGAAATTGAGGTGATTCGGGCTTGAAACGAGTGCGAGGAATTCTTCTGTAAGAAGGGCGGCAGAACACGCGAACTTTGCTCCTGACGCAGCCCGCAATGTTTGACTCATACCCTGAATGTGGTCGTCATGCCAATGCGTAGCGACGATCAGCTTGACTGAGGATTCAATATCTACACCAAGGTGGCTCAGATACTCGATGGCAACGGGCCGGTCTCTTTTTAGGTTCAGACACGAATCAACTACCATCCATTCGCCGTTTCCAAGGTGGATTACCGCACACTCACCGATTCCGGGCCCGAAAAGCGATAACTCAAGCTCATTGGTATTCGGCTGCTGGTTTTTCATTTTTGGTGCTGTAACTCCGTGAAAAGATCCTTCCCGGCTTTTTTCATTCTCTCAAGTTGAAGTTTCGACCATAATGGATTTCTGCGAACGCGGATCACTGACCTGTTCTCGATTTGGCCGCCACGGCTTATTTCATAGCCGATTGACCAATAAAAGACACACCCTGGAACAAGCAGCGGTCTGTCCTCTGGTGATATTTCCGCCAGTAGAATTTCGGCGACTTCATTGGCTTTAGTTGAATCGGTCAAATCTGTCAATTCAGCCCAAAATGAATCGGTGCCGACATCGGTCACTAAACCCTCCCATTGTTGCAATGGCCGGATACGACGTGAAGGCAAGAGCGCTCGACGGTGCGGAGAAACATATTGCGAAACCACTGTTTGCGGAGGAGCTGTTGACGTTGAATTACCTTCATGAGTGTTTTCAAAATCAGCGGAATTCAAGGACGGTTTCCTTGAAATAAACGGAAGAACGTCCGGAAGCTCACCCGTGCTTTTCCACTCCAACTGGTTTGAAGCATTTCCGGTTGTAATCGTGTCCGATCCTAAATCTCTGGAAGCCGTCGTTAGCATCTTAACCCTCCGTTCGCTCGCGGAACGAAAACAAGTCCTGTGGCACGCCATTTGAGTACCCAAGGAATCCTTGCAGGCCAGCTCTCAGGCGCCTCAGAAAAGTCGGAATAACATCCCTGCCGACTGGTGGATCAGCATTGGACAGCTCATGATGCTCATTTATTCTTATCGATATCCCGAACGGTCCGGTCTCAAGCGTTGGGTCGATTCTGATTTGGATGTACTTGGCTTCGCAGTTCGATCGGTTTCCTTCTATCACCAGATTCCGCAAGCCTGGTTCTGTAAGAATCGCAGCCCACGGCCCTTTCGGTGCAAGTAGATTTCCAAAGGCATGCCATTCTGCCTCCGATTTCATCTGATAGGTACGAACACGGTTGAATCCAAACGCGCTGACAGGCGTGTGCTCCAGAATCTCAAATGTGCCGGCTGCGAGATCTCTTATAGCCTCACGTTTCGTCAGGTCACGAGTTTCAACTATAAATCTGTCGGTTGTAACTTGGAATCGACACCACGAGTCGATAGTAAAAATCGCGACTTTCTCGTGAATTAATTCAAGATTCGCGGTTTCCGATTCTTCCTTTCGAATTAGCCCATTAGCCGAATACCACATCGGATGAAAGATCGCCGGATTGAATTTTCCGACGACAACAATATTAAATTGATCGAATTCGGCATCAATTGCATTTTTCATGGCATTCCTCTTATTGAAAATACTTAGCAATTCGGAACACTGATGACAACTGACCGAATCAGAACGGTCAACGTGGATTGATCGGCCTCTTTTTGTTACATTTAGAGCATCGAAATGGAGCTAAGCAATGCAATCCCGCCGAGACCTTTTGAAGAACACCGCCACCGTAGCTACCGGCGTCGCGCTGCTCAATCAAACCGTTGCCGCAGCTCAGAACCCGGCAGCGCAGGTGGTGGACCGCTCGTCAAGCATTCGCATCACGCGCATGCGGGCGACCTGGGTCAATGCCTCAGTCTTCGTCAAGATCGAGACGAATCACGGCATCACCGGCTGGGGCGAGATCAAGGCCGTCGATCCGCGCGTCGCCAAGCCGCTTGCCGAGGCACTGTTCGAACTGATCGACGGCGAGAATCCGACGCGCATCGAGCACATTTGGCAGAAGCTCTACCGGGCTCATCGCGACATTCGCGGCGGGGCGTTCATGGTGCATACCATCGCCGGCATCGACATGGCCTTATGGGACATCGCCGGCAAGCTCTGGAACACGCCGATCTATCGCCTGCTCGGCGGCCCGACGCGCGATCGCATCCGCGTGTATCACACGCCCGTGGCGACCAAGGTTCCGCCGCACGGGATCTACGATCACACCGGCAATCCCACGGACATCGAGCGCATGCTGACCGCGATCCGCACCGCCCGGCAGCGCGTCGGACCCAACGGCGCCGTCATGTTCGACGCGCACTCGGCCGTGCCGCCGGCGACGTTGATCCAGCTCGCCAACGCCATGAAACCGTACGACGTGCTGTTCATCGAAGAACCGGCCGTGCCAGGGAACATCGAAGTATTCAAACGACTGAAAGAGAATATCTCGATCCCGCTGGCGGCCGGCGAACGCGATCGCACGATTTGGGAGTTCATCCCGTACCTTCAGCAGCGCTGCCTCGACGTGCTGCAACCCGACTGCTGCCACACGGGCGGCATCACGTCGATGCACAAAATTGCGATCTTGGCCGAGGCGTATCACGTGCCGCTCGCGCCGCATTGCACGGCGGGTTTCCTCGGCATCGCGGCGAGTCTGCACGTGGCCTCGGCGATACCGTTCTTCCTCATCCACGAATTCTACCCCGACAACGCCGGCGCGAACCCGCGTGGCCTGACCCGCATGCCGTGGAAACTCGATGCCGACGGTTACATCGGCCTGCCCGCAGGCCCCGGCCTGGGCGTCGAGGTCGATGAGAAACGCCTCGAAGAGGAAGCCAAACGCCCGCAATCGTATCGCTGGCCCGGCGCCCGCCTGCGCGACGGTTCGGTGGCGGATTATTGATTGGATCGAACTCACGGCTTCACGCCGAGCACGATCTCGACGGGGACCCACATGCTCTTTTTCTCCGCGCTCTCGATGCGGAATCCCGCAGCTTCCATCGATCGGCGCACCAAGATCGGCCGGCAATCCACCAGATTGGGAAAGTGCCGATGGCTCCATTCGTAGATATCGATGATGATCCCGCCTTCGCCTTCCTTCGATACCGCCACGACCATGATTCGTCCGCCAGGCCGCAGCACTCGCTTGCATTCGTCCAACACCTTGGGAATTTCCGGCGTATCGAAGAGTTCCAGCGTGAAGCTCATGAAGACCGCGTCGAGCGAATCGGACGAGAACGCAAGCTTGGCGGCATCGCCGCACGACAGCTCGACGCGCTCGGCAAGGCCTGCCTTGCGTAGGTTGTCCCGCGCCACTTCGAGCATGCGGTCGGAGAGATCCAGCCCGAACACTTTACCCGTGGGGCCAACCGACTGAGCGAGCGACACGAGGCAATGGCCCGTCCCGAAACCGATCTCCAGCACCTTCTCGCCAGGTTGAACATTGAGCTTCTCCAAACCAACCCGGCGAATCGGTCCTTCGCTGTGCTCGGCCAGCAGATCATACACGTGGCTGATCTTGTTGTAGAACGCCTTCGTTTCGTCCTTGGTGTTAAAGACACGCTGAATCGTCGGGGCAGCATCGGCTGGTTTGGCGGTCGCGGTCATCGTCTCTCCGTGGTTGGTGTTGATGAGTTTCCACGTTTGGTGTTTGAGCTTTCACGCTTCGGCGTGTCTCCCACGGGGTTCATGCGCGGCGAGGATCTTGCGGGCGCGGTCGGCGTCCCAGGCACGCACCATCACGCTGATGCCAAGCACGCCCGTGAGGCTGCCTTGATTCTCGCCTTCGAGCTCGCACTTGAGGCCTTCATTCTCAAGCAAGTTCTTGAGGATTTCCGCTTCGGGAAAGTTCGTTGTGGTCGCCACCACGACAGGTTCATTTGCATCCATTATTCAGACTCCCGTAAAAAAGAGCAAGGATAAAGCCACATAACCAGTCGGCTAGCCAGGAGCGCGAGCGACTGGAGAAAAACTACGGTTGTTGTTCAATTCATCAGTCGCCCACGGCTCGCAAACAAATTTATGTTTTCTGCCAGAAGAAATGCATCACGCGGAGCGTGACGCCTACGGTCAGGCAAGTAGCTATAAGTTCTTCTGATGCACAAGACTCCCGTCGCGCGAGCCTCGATTGGGTCTGTTATCTTGCGAGGGGATGTCGTCCGTGCCTTCCAGCTCGAGTTTCAGGTCCAGAAAGCGGAGCAGATCCTTGACGCTGACGAGACCAAGGAGACGCAAACCCTCCGCGACGAGCAGTCGGCTCGAACCGGTGCGTTTCATCTTTTCGAGAGCCTCGAGTGCGTCGGCATCCCCGGCTATGGTAATCGTTTCCAGGTCGTTCGCCATCACTTCGCCGACCATATACTCAGACCATTCAGCACGTGGGATCCCGTTCAAGACCTGCGTGGTGATGATCCCTTCCAGATGCCCGTTCGACACCACCGGGAAAGATCGGTGGTGGTGGCGATATACGAAATCCTCGACCCATTCCAGCAGCGTAAGAGTCGGCGCGACGACAATCGGGTCCGGGTTCATGAACCGGCGCACCGGTTCGCCCTCCAGCGCCTGGCGGACGAGCACCTGCTGGTATCCGCTTTTGGCGGCGCTGTTCAGGAACATGCCGATGAGAACGCTCCAGATGCCGCCTACCCAGTTGTGGGCGAAGAACTGCAACACACCCAGGCCGATTAGCACCCAGGCGAAGGCCTGGCCGATGGCCGAGGCCCAGCGCGTCGCCAGGCGAACGCTGCCCGTGGCGCCCCAGAGGATCGAACGCAGCACCCTGCCGCCGTCAAGCGGAAACGCCGGGACCATGTTGAAGATCAGCACGACGACGTTGATCGTGGCCAAGTAGCCCAGGACGATGACCATCGGGTGAGGCCAGGCCGCCTGGAAGCCGAACACGGTCAGGGCGAAAAACATCACCGCCAGCAGAGCGCTGACGATCGGGCCAGCAATCGCGACGAGAAATTCCGTCAGCGCCGATTTCGGTTCTCCGCCAAGCTCGGCGACTCCGCCGAATAGGAACAAGGTGATACCGTTGATCGGCATCCCACGCATGCGAGCCACGATCGCGTGTCCGAACTCGTGCAAGACGATGCACGTGAAAAACGCCAATGCCGTCACCAGACCCATGATCCAGAAATCCGCTGGCGACGCTTGAAGAGCATCGTCTGGAAAGTATTCGTGCAAGAGAATCGGGAATCGCTCGGCAAAGCTCAACGTCAGCAACGCGAGAATGAGCAGCCAGCTCGCGTCCACGCTGATCGGTATTCCCAGCAGACGAAACAGCCTCCAACGCATGGTAAACATTTCGAGCCTCCCGTCAGGGCGATACAGTCGGGGCGGTGTCAGTCTGAAGTGGTCCCTCGACGTACATCATGGTCGTTGAACCTCCAAGACTCTCCTTCTGAATTATACGCTGCAATACATCCCGTTCACTGCTTCGTCGCCGGGGTTTGCACACGGCGAAGCGCCTCGACGATCAATTCCGCACACTGAGTAACCGTCAGCCTCGACGCATTGAGGATCAGATCGTAATTCCTCGGATCCGCGGGATCCTTGGAAAAATGGTCCTGCACAAACTCCGTTCGTTGAAGGTCGGTGGTCTTCACTTTTTCCGCGGCGTCGCGCTCGGAAATGCCGAGCATCCGGGCGTAGGTCGCGATTCGGTCGTTGATCGGCCCCATGAGGCGAACCCGCAACGTCGTCTCTGCCGGAAGGATCACGGCCGAGCCTCGGCCTACGATGATGCAATTCCCATGGGATCCGAGGGCCAATACGGTTTCGACCAGCTGATGGACGAAGGAGCTTTCGCTCGCCCAGGGCGCCTTGCCGCCGGACGCGAGCGAGGCCAACGAGGCGCCGATCGTTTCGCGCATCCAGCTTTGGTGTCTTTCATCGACGCTTTCCAGCAAGGCGACGCGCAGCCCCATTTCCTTCGCGATGTGTTCCAGAAGTTCGTGATCGTAGACCTGCCAGCCTAGCAGCTGTCCGACCTCCCGCGCCACGAGGGTTCCCTGCGTGCCGACCTCGCGCGAAAGCGCGATCGAAAACGGGCGCGAAGTCTTGAACGCCGCCTCGTGCTGGACCGAGGCTTGCTGCCGACAGGCCTGCCATTGCCGGCACGCCTCCTCGACCATGTGTGACATCGACACTTTGTGAGACCGCTTGAGCAACACATCACTATGCATGGGAACCTCCCGGATTATCCGAAACGAGAACGTAAAAGGCTGACAGGGCCTGAATTTGTTGGTCACGGTCTTGCCATCAAATAAGTACCTGCAAACGCTGTTCCGAATTACGAAAATAATGTGGTTGACCTAAACTGCTGAATCGGTGGAAGTTCAATCGACGAAGGTGCCAGTTGAATTTGTGTCGCAGGAGCCCACTTTCTACGTAGGTGTGCTTTTTTGCCCGCGCTATAGAATCAACGGGGTGAGAAAAGGCCAGCCATTAGGATCTTCGTACAT
The DNA here is from genome assembly GCA_964484265.1 of uncultured Singulisphaera sp. Classification (GTDB taxonomy): domain Bacteria; phylum Planctomycetota; class Planctomycetia; order Gemmatales; family Gemmataceae; genus SIAQ01. Next base: position 2,511 of record CAZAFH010000021.1, on the reverse strand, counting down.
ACCATCCGAGACAAGCCAAACATGAATCCCTTTGATGCCGCTTCGCCGTTTGATGCTCGCTATTATTTCGCGGACACTGCATTTTTCACCAGACTGAGCCGATACGTCTCGGAGAACGCACAGGTGCGTTATCTGGCGCGCGTCGAGGCCGCCCTGGCACAGACTTTGGCCGACCTTGGCGTCTGTCCGCGTTCGGCGGCGGATGAAATCACCCGGGCGGCGGAAGCGGTGACACCCGGCGAGGTCTACGAAGAAGAACGCCGCATTCAGCATAACATCCGTGCGCTTGTCAATTGCATGGGCAAACGCGTCAGCCCCGAGGCGAAGCCGTACGTCCATCTGTTCGCGACCTCGGCCGACATCATGGACACGGCTCGGGCGTTGAGTCTGGTCGATGTGACTCGCGAAGTGATCGTGCCGGACTTGATCGCGCTCGAGCGTCAGCTGATTGCGATGGCGCGAGCGCACGCCGCCACGCCGCAGATGGGCCGCACGCACGGACAACACGCCGTGCCGATGACGTTCGGTTTCGCCGTCGCGCTGTATGTCTCACGGGTCGGGCAGCGGATCGAAGCGATCGTGCAAGCCGCGAAGAATCTACGCGGAAAATTCGCCGGTGCGGTCGGCGCCTATAACGCGCTTCGGTTGCTCAGCGCGAAGCCTGCGGAAGTCGAGGCGGCGCTGATGCGCAAGCTCGGACTCGTTCCTCCGGAGATTTCGACGCAGGTCACCCAGCCAGAATACATCGCCGATTATGTCTACGCGCTGACGGCATGCTGGGGCGTTTTCGCCAACATCGCCGACGATTTCCGCCATCTGCAGCGCAGCGAGTTGCGCGAGCTGCGCGACAAGAAAGCAAGCGATCCGAATAGCCAAATCGTCGGCTCTTCGACGATGCCGCACAAGGTCAATCCGAAGGATTTCGAGAACGTCAAAAGCATGTGGAAAGCCTACATGCCGCGATTGACGACGGTGCTGATGGATCAGATTTCCGAGCATCAGCGCGACCTGACGAATTCCGCGTCTATGCGATACGTGATGGAACATGTCGCCGCGTTTGCATACGCGATCCAGCGATTGAGCCAAACGCTGGCGGCGGTGGAGCCTGATGCCGGGCGGATGCGCGAAGTGCTCGACGCTGGCAAGGACCCGATCACCGCTGAGCCGTTGTATGTGTTGCTCGCGATGCATGGCCATCCCGCCGCTCACGAAAAGGCGCGCGTACTGGCGCGCGACGCCCGAGTTCAGCAACGCCCGCTATCGCAGCTGCTGCGCGAAGACGCATCGATCGCCAGCTACCTCGCGAAGATGACGCCTGACCAGCTCGCGGTGCTAGACGACCCGGCCCAGTACCTAGGCGCGTCCGTCGATCGCACTCGCGAACTCTGCGATCTTTGGGAGAAAAGAATTGCTTCGATGTAGTACTTGGCGAGCCTTGCCGCGTGAGCGGCAGTTTGAATGTGCAATCGTAACTTCAACCCGCCGCTCACGCGGCAAGGCTGGCCGTTGTCTCATTGCGAACCCCGCGAATAAATATTACGCAACCTAATATTATATTTGCGGTTATGACCGGTATCGATCGGAATATCACCAAGAAATTTTGCCATTTCAGCCAGCAAAAATTCATCACGGCTCAGTGTGAGAACGTAGGCAAGATGGCGCGGCAAGAATTTTCAAAATCGCTTTTTGAACTCTTTATCATGAGCGAATAGTTCACGTTCATCAGATTTTTTCCATCTCTACATAAATTCTGCCCAACTTATTGCGATAAGAAGATTTTTTTAGCGCGACCTCAACAGAAAGGACGGAAAATCCGCGCACGCCGAGACAGTCCATATGATGGGTAAATGCACTTCGTTTCGGCCCAAAAAAAGTCCGATTGCGACTACTATACAGTTGCTTCGTGAGGAATATCTGTTAGGGTGAACAGTATCCGGCACTGCTGAACGGGAATTCAGCACTTGCTCTCACGGAAGTGTGTGATCTCTTTGTTCCCTTAAGGTACGATACCATGCAAATACCGCGTCGCTTCACCAATCCCGGTAAAGATGCTTTCGCTTCCATAAAATTCACGCCGCGCTCGTCTCGAATCGTCAATCCCGACGGCTCGGTCGTATTTGAAATGAAGGACATTCAAATCCCCGAGGGCTGGTCGCAAGTCGCGGTGGACATTCTCGCCCAGAAATACTTTCGCAAAGCTGGCGTGCCGTTGACGCTCGACAAAGTCAACGAACCCGGCGTGCCTGTCTGGCTGCAGCGGGGTAAGCCCGCATTCGGCGCCAAGATGGGCGGCGAATCCGATGCTCGCCAGGTCTTCCGCCGACTTGCCGGCTGCTGGACCTACTGGGGCTGGAAGGGCGGATACTTCTCGTCCGAGGCTGACGCGCTCGCCTATTTCGATGAATCCTGCTACATGCTCGCCAACCAGATGGCGGCGCCGAACAGCCCGCAATGGTTCAATACCGGCCTGCACTGGGCCTACGGTATCGAGGGCCCGCCGCAGGGCCATTT
>CAZAFH010000020.1:0-74413 GCA_964484265.1 uncultured Singulisphaera sp. | reverse complement strand
GTATGTTAAAAGACAAGCCTCGCTCCCAAAAAAAATGTGGGGAACTCGCAGACTCCGGGGGAGAGGGGTCGGGGGTGAGGGGGAATAGAGCCCGTGCGAAAACTAATGTTTCTGCAAGGCTCCAAGACCCCCCTCACCCCAACCCCTCTCCCCCGGAGTACCGGGGGCGAGGGGCTTTAATTTCGGGAAGTTATTTTTCACGTATCACTAAACGAAAAAAATCACTCGATCACTTTATCCAGATACTGCACCATGGCGGCAAGGGCGTGCTGCGTGTAGTCGATGCGAATGTTGCCATCCTGGTGCGAAGCGTGGAACGCGCCGATGATGTTGGGCCGAAAGGTCGCCGTGAAGTGGTCGGTGTTGTACGGCGTGTACTGTAGCTTCATCAAGAATTGCAGATTGGTCAAGAGCGCTCGTTCATACTTTTGCAAACGCGGAAGATCACCGGCGTGCTTGGCGACCCGGCACGCCTCGGCCAGGCTCACGGCGGCGCGCGCCGAGTTGATGTCCGGCGCTGAGGATTCCACTTTGTTCTGCTGGCAGCGGGGAAAGCCGCCCGCCCAGTGGGCACGCGTCACTTCGAAGTTATCGCGATACTGCAGGCCGATCAGCCAATCGTTCATCGCAAACACCGTCGTTGCGAACGCTTTTTCTTTCGTCATCAAATACGCTTCTGCATAGGCCGGTGTCTGACTGGCGACGCAGGCAATCGATTTGTTCGCCTGGAAATAATCGTGATAGTACCCGCGTGCCTTGCGGACGATGTCGAGTTTCCAGTCGGCTGGGCGGCGCTGGCAACTGCAGATCAAACCTTGCAGGGCCCAGCCGGCGTTTTCCGCATCGCCGTCAGGTGAAAGGCTGCGGACGAGATTCGGCCCGATCGTCACGAGCAATGCGCCATCGGGACGCTGTTGCTTGTGGAGGTAGTTGCAAAGCTCATCGGCCTTGTCGAGCAGGTCGGCGCCCGGATTCGCGAGTTCGTGGATCGCGAGGACGAGCACGCCGTTGGCCGAGAGCCGCGAGATCGCCAAAGGCGGGGCGGCGGAGTATCGGCAGGTCTTGTCGTCGGGATCGACCATCGTTTCCAGCAACAGCGTCAGCAACGCTTGCCGGGCGACTGCGTTGGCGCGTTCATCGCGCAGGTATCGGCCCGATCGTGCGAGAGCGAACGCGGCCCCGGCCTGGCTGAGGAAGTTGTCGCCATCGAGTCCGACTTTCAGCGCTGGTTGAAGCCCGTAAAGAAATCGTCCATCGGAGCGATTCGCCAGCCGCAGCCATGATGCCGCTCGATCCGCGCAGAAATAAATCGCCTGTGCGCCGTTCGGAAGTTTCGCCAGGTCGCGCGGTTTTTGCTGAATAGGCTCGGCCGGCACGGCACGCGAAGTCTGCACAATCGGCGAAGGCTGGGCGAGAGATAGCGTTGGAAGAAGCAAAAGCGAGAGCATGGCAATCGTGCGCATAACCTGGGCCTCCTGCCCGCGAGATTTGGGTCCGAGCAGGAGTATACACCCAAGCGGCGAGAGGATTCAACCTGGAAATGACTTGGACGGTGGTTCGATGGGTTGCCCATCTTCCGCTGATTTTCTGGTTCACCCGCGCAAGCTCCTGCGTCGCTTGCGGGCTTGAACTGGAATCGTCGTCATTGCCTGGGCGTGACGATCACGCGTTCCTTGTCGACGACGTTGACGATGGCGGCGGCCACGGCCTTGTTCAGACGCGGGTAGAAATGGTAGCCCGTGAGATTCTCGACATCACGGATCGACACGCGGTACCTCGTCCAGTCGTCGCCGACGCTCTGGTCATTGGGAATGATGACGGCGATTGGCCGAGTCTTGAGGTCCGGTGCGATCTTTCCCTTGGCAAGCACGAGTATGACCTTCCAGGTCTTCGCGGGCACGGTCACGTGGATTTTTCCCTTGTCAATCGACCGCATGAATCCGTTCTTTCCTTCGCCTCCCACGCCCCATGGGCCGCACACGATGTGCAACTGATGGCCCTTCATAGCCAGTTCTCGGCAATACGATTCGAGGCGTTCCCATGCGCCCTGATTGTTCTTCGGCGACTGCGGAATGATATTGGTCATCAGGAACGTCTTGTCATTGGCAGCGGCCGTGTTCGAGCGGTCCTTGCTCGGGCACATATGTCCGCGATCGAATCCGCTGGCGATGTAGGTTCCATGCGTCACCAGGGCGAAGGTGCGCGGCAAGGTCATATCCGGCTCGAACGTGCCGCGGGCCGTATTGCCGATGTCGGATTTGTTGAGATTCCAGCTGACCCAGTTCGGAATATTTTTTTTGCCGTTGTAGGACAACACATATTCATCGCGTTTGATGATGTAGTCCTCGATGGCCGGGTTGGCATAGGGCGACTTTTTCGTCGGCATTCCGCCGGGAATATTGCGATTGGTCTCTGGCTGTGCGAAGACCGCGACTGGGATTGCCAGCAGTGCAAAGAGAAGAATCGAACGTAGCCTGATCATGCGGAACTCCTCGTCCTGGAGTGAATGAAATGGAACGTCATGCAGTGGCTAATTTATGGAGATGGATTTCCGCCACCAAGGGCGGCAGTTCGGCAAGGCGTGGAAGATGTCGGAGATGTAACAAGAAAGGCGGCGAGAACACACGTGTGACGTATGCTCTCGCCGTCTGATAATTTATCGAGGATTTGGATTAGCGATAACCTGGCATCATCGGCGCCTGGCCGAGACTGGTGAACGCGCCCTCGACTTCTTGCCGGACGCGCGGGTCAATGTCGCTGCGCAGCGCTTGCAGAGCGCCGAACACCGGTTCGACGGCGGCCTTCATTCGGCCCAGCGAGTTGACGCAGCCGGCTCGCACGTTCGGCGCGGGATCCTGCCGAGCCGATTGCACCAGGGCCGGGATGATCTGCGGATGCGCACGCCACTCGAAGCTCGTCAGCGATTGAGCCGCCGACTCGCGCTGCGACGGGTACGGCGATTCGCGGAGCACCTTGATGATCTGCTCGACTTGCTGGGTCATGACCGATTGCTGCGTTGGCATGGCTGGCTGCTGATAGCTCACGTTCTGAATCATGGGCGGTTGCGGCGGAGGAGGCGGATAGAACGCCGGCGCCATGGGCTGTTGCATCGCACTCGGCGGCATGGGTCCAGCGTAGAAGCGGCCGGGGTTCGTCATCGGTCCTGCTGAAGGCGCCGTGTTCGTGTAGCTCGCTTGCATGTACGGATTTGGGCGGTAGCCGTACTGCTGCATCATGGCATATTGTTGCTGCTGTTGCAGCCAGGCGTATTGTTGCTGTTGCAGCATGGCCTGGTGCTGCATCATCTGCTGCGCCCAGAGCGGGTTGGCGTAGGGATTCATCATCGGATTCGCCATCGGCATCTGGTTCCCGACGTACTGCTGCGCGCCGCGGGGAACCGGCGGCGGGCTAAAGCCGTTGACATGCATGTTCAACTGCGGAGCGGAAGGCATTTGCGGTTCCGGCGGGACCGGCGGATTGTGCGGCGCCGGCACGGTCACGGTCGGGATCGGGACGTAGGTCACCGGGCCGACGAGGCCGCTCTTCGCCGCCAACACCGATTGGGCGCCGATAGGCCAGGACGGACCAGCGTTCGGTTCGAGGGGACCGCCCGGCATCGCAGGCGGCGCTTTTTGCGCGTCCGGCGATCCTTTCGGCGTTTGACCGGCGGCGACAGTCTTCGGCGTTCCAAAGGTAGCGCCGACCGTTTTCACATTTTTGTCCAGAGGATTGAAGCGTTCGGGCGACATGAGCGTGGCGTTCACTGCGGTCGGCGGCGTCAGTTTCGCCACGTCATGCGTTTTGATCGGTTCAAGCAGCGATTGGCCCGGCAGAACGACGACTGGTTTCTCGTTCTTGCCAAACATTTCCGGTTTCTCGATACGTCGATCGTTCGCCACGGGCGCGACGGGGTGAACCGGATCAGGCGGAAGCTTCGCTGCGGGGATTGCCAGCGGCGTTTCCTCTTTCGGCGTCTTCGCGCTCGCCGGCGGCGGGACGTGTGCGGCAGACATCGCCGTCGAGAATGGGACCTTGTAGACCTTTTCGGCGTTCGCCTGCATTTGTTTTTCAAGCAGCTTATTCTGCTTTTCAAGCAACTCAGCGGCCCGCTGCATGCTGAAGGCGGTCATCGGCTTGCTAGTGTCGCTGATCGGGGCGGGGTCCTTCTTTGCGATCTCGGACTTGGGATTCGCCGACGCCGGCTTGCCCGAGTTGCCGAAAGGACTCGTCTCCGTTTTTACCGTCTCGGGCTTCGGAGCCGAGGGCGCCGGAGCAGGACGGAACAGAGCTGCGATGCGATCGCCAGGCCGCCAGGGCTTCGGTGTCGCTGCGACGGCGGGTTTCTCCGTTGAGTCGCCGGTCGCCTTCGGAACCGTCGGGATCGGTTCCTTCGAGGCCGTTGGATTGGCCGGCGATTCGTTCGGTTTTTTCCAGATCCCGCCGATGATTGGCCGCGAATTCGTCGTCGGCAGGCCCGTCGCCGGCGTCTGCTGGGCGACGCCCGAGGCGTTTGGCAGCTGGCCCGGCGTGCCGCTCGCGGGAGCAGGAGTCTGCCCGCTTGCACCGGGCGTGTTCGATCCTGTCGCATAGGGCGGATTCAAGACGCCGGTGGCAACGGGGCCGAAATGCTTCGTCGGTTGATTGGAGGCCCCGGGCGTCGGGTTCGACGCGGTGGCTTTTGGCGTTCCGAACAAGCCGCCGAAAATGGGACGTGTCTTCGGCGGCGTTGCGCCAACGACCACGGGATTCGCAGGAACCGCCGGGTTCTCGTTGACGATGCGCGGCGGCGAATTTGGAAGCTGGCCAGGCGTCCCGGCGCTCGGCACCGGCGTTCCGAACGACGGCGGTGTTTTTTCTGCAGACGCAGCTGGCGTCTTCCACAGGCCGCCGAGGGCCGGAGGAACAGTACGAGCCGGTGGGTTTCCAGGTGTAGTCGGGAGCTCAGGCTGCTCGTTGCCATTGAATACAAGCGGCGCCGCCGGAGACGGGATTCCAAGAGGCTTCGTCAACGGCGGGTTATTACCGATCGGCGCGCCCAGGTTTGGCGTGGTCGGCAGCAGTGGTTGTCCGCCGGCCGTCAGATTCGGCGGCGTGGCGTTCGGCGTCCGCCAGAGTCCACCCAGCTGCGGGCGGTTTTTCTGTGTGTTGGTTTCCATGCCCTGAACAATCGCCGGACCAAACGCATTCGCCTCGTTGACCTGCGGCACGACCTCGATCGTCTCGCGCGGAGCGAACGGATTGACGCGCGTCAAGAGCGGCTTGCGCTGGTTGTTGCCAGCCTGATTGTTCACGATCTGCGGCGGTGTCGAACCGGCGTTGGAGGCGTTCGTCGTACTGCCCGGCGAACTCCATCCGTTCGAGGTTGTCGGCGGAAACGTGACCGTCTGCCCCATGGTGGGAGCGTCCTTAGCCGACGGCGGCAGGCTGGCGGGAGTCGATTTGACGGTCTGCGAACCAGGGGCGAATTCGAGTACCTGCGGGTTATTCGCGACGTTTTCCCGTTTCGGGAAGAGACGCGGGAGCAACCCGCCGTTGCTCTTCGCTGGGGTATCCGATCGCGGCAGAACTGGTTTCCCTTCGAAACGCTCGCCGTATTTCTCGCCCAGCGCCTTATTGTCCACGGCCTGATTGACGATCGTGACTCCTGGCGTGGACATCACGACTCCGTCTTTCGGCATGGGCAATTCGCTCTTCACGACCACACCCGAATCGATGCGCATTTGCGGCGGGATCGGAGAACCGTCGGGCGGCGTACGCCGACCTTTGCCCCATCCGAAGATGCGTTTCGGCATTGCCGTCGTATCCCGCAACAAACCGGGACGGCTCGCGCGATCATCGACGATCGTGATCAATTCGCCCGTCTCGACCGCTTGCAACAGGTTGGCCATTCGGCCATCCGGAAGTTGCCAGGATTCGAGCACTCGGCAACGGGTCGCCTTGCCGTTCTCGTGCACGACCATGATCCGCTCGGTGGTACTGCCGGCGGAATTCTTGGTCGGCGATTGCGTCCATGCCAACCCGGCCCAGAACAGAAACGCAAGAACAGCGCCACGCAAGATGGCTCCCTGCCAGTTTGACCAGAGCATGGATAATATCTCCTTCCACGAGACACGCAACCAGCGCAGGACCGCTCTCGGGACCATCGCCGCCGACCGCGGGAGTATTCGCAAAAATTAGATTGGGCAGATTCTTCCATCTTTATCGGCGAATCCGACAGTATGCATCAGCTAGACTTTGACGATTTTGCGGATGCCGAAGGCGTTTGCGCGGCGAGCGCTCTGCCCACTTTGCCTCGGCCTCCTAAACTCACGAGAGGTTTGCTATTTTCTTGAGAACCGTTTTTGGGTTCAATACACCAATAGAATTGCGACGCTGATCCGAGCCGAGACCGTTAGGCGAACGGCCAGCGAGATACCGTCCCGGAAAATGCGACCTCGGCTACTCCCTAAGGGTCGTGGCTCGGAAATGCTTTCTTCGGTTGCAAATGCGGCAATTGATGCGCTGCGAATCCACTCGAAATGAACGATCCGGAAAGACCTATGCGTGTCCTTATCAGTCCTCAGGCCATTCAGCAACGCATCGCCGAACTCGCTGGCGAAATTGAACCGGGCTATCGCGATCAACCGTTTACCATCGTCGGCGTGTTGACTGGTAGCTTGATCTTTCTCGCCGACCTCGTGCGTCGTCTCGAAGTGCCGTTGCGAATCGGATTGATCCAGGCGTCGAGCTATCGCGGCAAGACCACCAGCGCGGGTGAGTTGCACATCGCAAGCGAGATATTGGCCGACGTCCGAGGCCGACATGTCTTGCTGCTCGATGATATCCTCGATACCGGCCAAACACTGAAGCACTTGGTACGCCACCTGCTTGGCCAAGGCGCCTTGTCGGTGAAGATCTGTGTACTGCTGCGAAAGACGGGCAAGCAAGTCCACGCCGTCGATGTCGATTTCGTCGGCTTCGAGATTCCCGATGACTTTGTCGTCGGATACGGCCTGGATTTCAACGACGAATACCGCAACCTGCCCCACATTGCGGTATTGCCCAAAGAGATGTATGAGTAACCCTGTTCCTCCGCTTGCGGCTTAGCGCTCAACGTGTACCCCTACGGGCGATAGGATCGAAACAACGTTTCCCAAGGATGGCTCGCCATGCGAATTCTGCATTTGCTCGATTCCCTTGTGCCCTCGGCAAGCACCTGGCACGTTCAATCGCTCAGCGCAAAGTCGGCTTGGGACGGTGATATTTTCACCGTCTGCTGTCTGGGTGCCGACAACGACCTCGCGGCATCGCTTCGGCGTTGCGGAATGACCGTACAATCCCTGGGCTGGTCGCGCTGGTTCGATCCGCGCGTACTTCCAAAACTGCGCCGCATCCTGAAAGATTGCGAGCCCGACGTAATCCACGTCTGGGATCGCCTGGCACTCCGAATGCTCGCCATCGCACATCCAGTAAATCTCTCGCGAATCGTTTACACAAACCATGAACCACACCCGTCGTGGTGGGATCAGCGCTTGGCCAACGCGGTACGTCAATGGTCGCCCTGGGATTCCATCGGCGTCGCGGACGCTCCCGTACAGATCGATTCGCCGATTCATGATCGGAGCGTCTCGACGGCAACCGAGATCACAAAGGCGTATCGCATCGTCAGCGCAGGCTGGGATGAAGTGGCATCGGGATTCCGCAATGCGGTGTGGGCGCTCGATTTTCTGCGCCATCATTACACGAATCTGCGCCTGGATCTCGTGGGGGTTTCCGACGAGTCGGGTTCACTTCAACAGCTGTCGGCCGGTCTGGAATTGCAGAATCACCTCCGCTTTCACGCACCCACGATGCAACTCGCCACGGCACTGGCCGACGCGGACATAGTCTGGCTGCCAAGCGTCGCGAACTGCGGCGCCGAGATCGCCTGCGCCGCGTTGGCTGCGAGAAAGCCGATCGTCGCTTCCGACGTGCCCTGCTTGCGTGCGGTGCTCCACGGCGAGTCGGCCAGTTGCCTCGTGCCCGTCAATGACGTGACGGCCTTCACGCGCGCGACGCATCGCCTGCTCCGCAATCGCCCGGCTTGCGCGTCCTCCGAAAAAGTTGACCATGGTGACCAGATTTATCGACGCTGGAAGTCGGCGTGCCTGAGCGTTGCCAAGATACTTACGCCTGTCGCGACCGCTGCGTAGTGAGCGCTAAGCCGCAAGCGGAAACTCCGCGAAGCGCCTCATTTTCGCCGTGTCCCGTATAATGACCTTGCTACGAAAACGCTGCTCGTATAAGCTAAAAATAGCACGCAGGTGATGCTGTATGCCAATGCTCAATCGCAAAGTGGACTATGCGCTGCTCACCCTTTGCTACCTGCATCACAAAACGGTAGGTGCGTCGGCACGCGAAATTGCCGAGCGGTTTCGGCTCAGTCGGCCGTTCATTGCGAATATCCTCAAAGATCTTTGTCAACGCGATTATGTCATCAGCCAGCGCGGCGTGAACGGCGGCTACGTTCTGCGCCCCGACATCGGCCAGCGGTCGCTCGCCGACCTGATCGAGGCGCTCGACGACACGCTGCTGCTTGTCGAATGCAATGCGGAACCGGCGGAAGGGTGCTGCGATCTCATGTCCCACTGCCCGATTCGTGAGCCGATCGCCGATGTGCATCGCCGCATACGCGAGTTGTTCGCGAGCGTGAAATTGGCCGACCTGTTTCAGCAATCGACCAAGGAACGCACGATACAGCTCGATTTGTCGCGCATGTAATTAATCTCTCAAGGAGTGAACCTCTTCGATGGTCGATCTGCCGATCTACCTTGACAATCATTCTACCACGCGAACCGACCCGCGCGTCGTCGAAGCGATGTTGCCTTTCTTCACCGAGCACTTCGGCAATGCCAACAGCGTACACCGATTCGGTCAGCGCGCCGCCGAAGCCGTTGATGCCTCGCGTGTGCAGGTCGCCGATTTGATTCGCGCTAACGCACGCGAAATCGTCTTCACGAGCGGTGCGACCGAAAGCAACAACCTGGCAATAAAAGGTGTCGCCGCAATTCATCGACGCCGCGGCGATCATATCATCACCACGGCAATTGAACACCGTGCCGTGCTTGATCCGTGCAAACGCCTGGAGCGCGATGGTTTTCGCGTGACTTATGTCCCGGTCGATCGCTTTGGAAAGGTATCCGTCGAGCAGATTGCCGATGCGATGACGCCAGCGACGATCCTTGTAAGCGTCATGCTTGCCAACAATGAAGTCGGCACGCTGCAACCGGTCGAAGCGATTGGCAAGCTATGCCGAGACCGGAACGTGGTTCTGCATACCGACGCAACCCAGGCTATCGGAAAAATTGACGTCGATGTCGAGGCGCTGAACGTCGATCTTCTCAGTATCTCGGCTCACAAGATGTACGGCCCAAAAGGTGTCGGCGCGTTGTTCGTTCGCCGAGGCGTGAGGCTGGAACCGATTCTCGACGGCGGCGGACATGAACGCGGCATGCGAAGCGGAACCCTCGCCGTACCCGGCATAGTGGGTCTCGGCGCCGCCTGCGAATTGGCCGAATCCGCGCTACAGGCCGAAAGCGAGCATTGCCAATTGCTGCGCGATCGCCTTTATTCGGGATTGAAAGATCGCATCGAGGATTGCACGCTCAACGGCCATCCGGTCGATCGCCTGCCCGGCAATCTGAATGTTAGCTTTGCTCACGTGCAGGGCGAAGCGTTGCTGATGGCACTGAAATATATCGCCGTCAGTTCCGGGTCGGCATGCACCTCGGCCAGCGTCGAGCCGAGCTACGTGTTGCGAGCGATGGGCGTGCCCGATGAACTCGCGCATGCGAGCATCCGCTTCGGCATCGGTCGTTATAATACAACGGAGGAAATCGATTACGCCATCGAAGAAGTGACGCGAAATGTCCTTCGACTCCGAAGCATTAGCCCCGAATACGCCCTGGCAAAATGGAAGTGAAAATCCAAGCCCCACCATGAGTAAAGCGATTGGTGGGGGACCTACTCTGAAAACGAAACGTTTACACGAAAAAGGAGAGACCCATGTCAACCGCTACCGCCGAACTTCATGACCTCAACCTCGCCGGCCGCATGCAGGCGGAACCCCCGCCACAGCTGCCTGCCAATATCAGCGAGCGTGCGGCTCGTGCCGTCAATGACATTCTCGATGAACAACGCCTGGGCTGTCTCACGAACCTCATGCCCGAGCTTGTCGAGCCATTCAAAGCCTACAAAGCGCAGCACGGCAAGGCGCCGTCCATCGCCGACCTCGTCACCCTTGCGAACAGCACGACCGAAGAGTTCATGCAAAAACTCGGAACCGCGGCTCTTGGAAAGATGGATTACGTCCCCAAGGAATTCCGCGATATTCATCGCGAACTCAGCGCCGGCGGCAAGACGCCTACCGCTACGGACATCGCCGCTCGAGCCAACCTCTCCGAGCAGGAAGTGATCGGAAAATTCGCCGACTCCGCCAGCACGCTGCTTGGCAAAGTCTACCTGCGTCTCCGCGTCGTCGGCGGCGGCTGCAGCGGCTTCGAAAACAAGCTCGACCTCGACCCCAGCATGAACCCCAAAATGGACGAATCCTTCGACGTCCACGGCATCTCCGTCGCCATCGATAAGCGAAGTATGATGTACCTCAACGGCGTTTCCGTCGATTACCACAACGACCTCAACCGCCGCGGTTTCAGCATCAGCAATCCGAACGCCAAAACCACCTGCGGTTGCGGAAGTTCGTTCTCGATGTAGAATAACTTAAGCCCAGGGATGAGCGAAGCGATTCCCTGGGATGTTCTCGCCGCGGACGATTAGCTCAGCTGGTAGAGCGCCTGCTTTACACGCAGGATGTCGGGGGTTCGATCCCCTCATCGTCCATTATCTTAGTGCGTCAGTTTCTTGTAGCGGATGCGGTGGGGTTGGTCGGCTTCCGCGCCAAGTCGCTTCTTTCGCTGCTCTTCGTAGGACTGGTAGTTTCCCTCGTGCCAAACGGTTCGGCTATCGCCCTCGAACGCGAGGATATGCGTCGCGATGCGGTCGAGGAACCAGCGGTCGTGGCTGATGACGACGGCACATCCGCCGAAGTTCAGCAGCGCGTCTTCGAGGGCACGCAGCGTTTCCACATCGAGGTCGTTCGTCGGTTCATCCAGCAGCAGCAGATTGCCGCCCTTGCGCAAAAGCTTGGCGAGGTGGACGCGATTGCGTTCACCGCCAGAGCACTCCGAAACTTTGCGTTGCTGATCCGGGCCTTTGAAGTTGAACCAGGAAACGTAGCCGCGCGAGTTGACTTTGGTCTTGCCCAGCATCTGGTACTCGGCTCCTCCGGAGATTTCGTCATACACGCTCTTCGCGCCATCCAGGGCGTCACGGCTTTGATCGACATAGCTTGGCAGGACCGTATCGCCCACGCGAAGGCTTCCCGAGTCGGGTTTCTCCATTCCCATGATCATGCGGAAGAGCGTGGTCTTGCCCGCGCCGTTGGGGCCGATGATGCCGACGATGCCGCCCTTGGGCAGGTCGAAGTTCAAATCTTCCATGAGCAGATTGTCGCCGTAGCCTTTTTTGACGCCCTCGGCACGCACGACGAGATCGCCCAGGCGCGGCCCTGGCGGAATCTGCATGCGCAATTCGCCCGACTCCTCGACGACTTCCTGCGAGGCTAGTTTTTCATAGGCCGCGAGACGCGCCTTGCTCTTGGCGATGCGGGCGCGCGGAGCCATGCGCGCCCATTCGAGTTCGCGTTCGAGAGCTTTGCGCCGCGCGTTTTCGGTGCGTTCTTCCTTCTCGAGCTTGGTCTTTTTCTGTTCCATCCACGAGGAATAGTTGCCCTTCCACGGGATGCCTTCGCCGCGATCGAGCTCGAGGATCCACTCGGCCACATTGTCGAGGAAGTAGCGATCGTGGGTGACGGAGACCACCGTGCCCGTGTAGTCCTTGAGATGGCGTTCGAGCCAGGCAACGGAGTCGGCGTCGAGATGGTTGGTCGGTTCGTCGAGAAGCAGCAGGTCGGGTTTTTGCAGCAGCACCTTGCAAAGCGCGACGCGCCGTCGTTCGCCGCCGGAAAGCGTCTTGGCCATGGCGTCGGGCGGAGGCAGGCGCATCGCGTCCATGGCGATGTCGAGCTGGCGATCCAGTTCCCAGGCGTTGCAGGCGTCTATTTTCTCTTGAAGCGTGCCCATTTCGTTGAGCAGTTTCTCCATGGCGTCGGCTTCGAGCGATTCGCCGAGTTTGTTGCTAATTTCCTCGAATCGCGTCAACATCGCGCGAGTTTCGACGACGGCTTCCTCGACGTTGCCCTTCACGTCCTTGTCTTCCGTCAATCGCGGTTCCTGCGGTACAAAGCCGATGGTATAGCCAGAGGTAAGCCTGGCCGTGCCGAGGAAGTCCTTGTCTTGCAAGGCCATGATGCGAAGTAGGGAGGATTTGCCCGCGCCGTTGGACCCGATGACGCCAATCTTGGCTCCGGGGTAGAAGGCAAGCCAGATATTCTTGAGCACCTCGCGTTTGCCATAGGCTTTGCTGAGGCTTTCGATGGTAAAGATGTAATGGTCGCTCATTGCGGATTTTGCTCTCGTGAAAAACAGGGATGATAAGAGAATTATACGCCCGCAAGAAGCGAAGGCGAAGCGAAAGCGCCGGAGGCGGGAATGCTTGCGAAGTGTGAACCCAGAAATGCATTTTCCGCTTGCGGTTTAGCGCTCGAAGTGTCCCATTCAAGCAAGTCGCCGCAAGCGGAAAGAGGAGAGACTTTCTAGCGGTACATCATGTAGGGGTTCATCATGTACGGGTTGTAGCCCTGGTTCATGTAGGGATTCATCATGTAAGGATTCATCATGTACGGGTTATAGCCCTGGTTCATGTACGGGTTGTAGCCCTGGTTCATGTACGGGCTACCGGGGACCATGCCGTTCATCATCATCAGGGCATTGGCGCCCGTGGTGAAGGTGCTCAGGCCCATGTTCGTCGTCCCGCCGTTGTAGCGGATGCTCGTAATGCCGGTGCGCGGCGTTCGCGACAGGGCCGTGCGGTACGCGTTCGAAATGGCGGCCGCTGTGCCGTTGTTCACACCCTGGTTGAACTTTGTCGTCGGCAGTTGCGCCTGGGCGTTGCTGGATACTGCCAAGGCCAGGCAAATTCCGCCAGCGAGGACGAGGAGTTGTTGTTTCATGATGTGCTTCCTCGATAAATGCGGGCGGATGGATTTGGCTTCGACCACACTTTCATTCTGGCGGGTGTCCAGGGCGATTGTCAAGCCAATTATTTCGATATTGTCAATTATTCCGGTAGATAATCTCACGCGGAGGCGCAAAGCGGAAAGGCGCAAGGCAAATGGGCCACGGAAAAATAGACCGAATTAGTGCCATTTTTTCCGTGTCGCTTCCGTGTATTTCCGTGGCCAAGAATTTGCGCGGCTTTTCCTTTGCCTGATCACTTCACGAGGAATTCGCGTTCGCTTTTGTCCATTTCGGCTTCCCATGCCGCCAGCTGACGGCGAAGGCGCTCGACGGTATCGAGTTGGCGAAAGACGAGATTCTTGCGTTGGCCGACATCCGTGGAAAGATCGAAGAGCAACTCGATCATGCCGTCCTTGATGTAACTCAAGTCGCCGTCGCGCACCGATTTTTGGGTTCGCCCTGCGTGATCGATCCGCCAATAGAGTGTCCGTGCGACTTCTTTCTGTTTACCCGTCAGGATCGGAGTGAGGTCGATGCCGTCGAGCGGCGTGGCCGCGTCCTTCTTGAAACCGGCAGCGGCGAGGAACGTAGCTGTCAGGTCCATCGTGATCCCCACTTGCGACGTGACCTGATTCTTCGGAAGCACACTCGGCCAACGCATGACGCATGGCACGCGCACGCCGCCTTCCCAGAGCGTGCTTTTGTGATGAAACAGCGGCGAATTATCCGACAGGTAGTAACCGCCATTGTCGCTGGCGAGCACGACGAGCGTATCGTCGGTTATCTTGTTTTTTTCCAGAGCCGCCAGCATTTTGCTCACGCCCTGATCGACGCGTTCGAGCATGTCGGCATAGATCTTCCGCGTGCCCTTGTTATGATTCTCCTTGGTCAGCACCTGGCTTGGATCATCGGGCCCTTGAAAGGGGAAATGAACGGCCAGATGGGGAACGTAAAGAAAGAACGGTTCCTTGGCGTTCTTGTTGATGAAATCGACAGCCCGCTTGTTAATCAGATCGGTGAGGTAACCCTTCGCCTTGACCGGCTCGTCGCCTTCGCGCAGGCAATAGGTTCCGTCAAAATATTTGTACGTGTAGTAGTCGGCATGCCCGAGCAAGACGCCGAAGTACTCATGAAACCCGTGGCGAAGCGGACTGAAGCGCGGCTGGAAGCCGAGATGCCATTTGCCAAACGCGCCGCAGCGATAGCCGAGCATGCGTAAAAGTTGGGCGATCGATCGGCCGTTGGGCGTCAGACCCGGAGCGAGCTTGTCGGCCTCGGGAACCCATTTGCCGCCGCTGCGTCGA
Source organism: uncultured Singulisphaera sp. (assembly GCA_964484265.1). Lineage (GTDB taxonomy): Bacteria > Planctomycetota > Planctomycetia > Gemmatales > Gemmataceae > SIAQ01. The sequence goes on along the minus strand of CAZAFH010000020.1, from coordinate 59,955 downwards.
TACTGATCGGCCGTGAAACCGAGCGCCCACTCCAGTCCGCTACGCTGTTGGTAACGCCCGGTGATAAACGCGGCCCGCGTCGGAGTGCAAACGGGGGCATTGGCGTAGAACTGCGTGAACTTCACGCCTTCGGAAGCAAGCCGATCGATGTTCGGCGTCTTGATGTCCTTGCAACCCATGCAGCCAAGGTCGGCGTAGCCCATGTCATCGACGAGCACAAAGATAATATTGGGTTTGCGTGGAGTCTGAGCGGGAGCGAAAGGAGCGAAGAATATCGACAGCGAAAGGACGAGTAAGAGACGTGTGATGGAGAGAGTTTGCATGCCAGCACCTCAATGGTTGAAGCGGATCATGCAAACATTCTACGCGGATGCGCCGGCGAGCCTAGCCGAGCGTGATATTGGTGGATTACTGCTCGAAGGATGTATGAACCAGCCCGCTCAGGCGGCCGCCGAGACGCTGCACCGTCTGCACGGCGGTTTTGCTCGCGCTCGATTCGCCGTGCGGCAGCACGACGTAAGTGCCGTCGGCCAAGGCAAGAGGAATCGTCAGTTCGGCAGCGTCTTCCAAGGCGGGGCCGTCAATTAGGAGAAGGTCGAATCGTTCGCGCAGCCAGGCGGTGACCCATTGCATGGCCTCATTCCGCGCGGCAGGGCGCGACTTCGTCGAGACTCCCGCCGGCAGAAGGTGCAAATTGACGGCGCGCGTCGGCACGAGCGCTTGCTCGATCGCCAAGGCGCCATCCGCGACCTCCGCCAGGCCGACGGCTGCAGTCAGCCCAAACTTCTGCGCCAACCCCGATCGGCGAGCGTTCGCGTCGATCAGGACGACTCGCATTGATTTTTTCAGCGCCCCGATCACGCCGAGATTCGCGAGCACCGTAGTAGCGCCAACGTTCGCCTTCAAGCCAAGCATCAGCAGCGTCTTGCTGGTCGCGGTATTTATGTTCGCCATCATCGCATCGAACAGGCCGGCATACTGAGCGGCCGTGGGATGTTCCGGTTGATGATAAGCGATAACCTCGGGGTGTATGTTCGTCGTCGCTGCGCCGGGCCAAGGCTCGAACGATACGCCCATCGGTTTTGCCGGCGCCAGCTGCACGATGCGCGCGGGATTGACGGCAGCGGTTTTTTCGATGGCGAGGTGAGGCGGCTGAGTCGTTTTTTGAGCCGGATGCTTGAGCAATCCTGGCGAGAGTTCGACTTTCTTCTTCGGATCGCCGACTTCGATGAACGGAACCTCGTCGGCGATTTCCCAATCGACGACGCAATCCTGCGCGGGCGGAGCGGCGGCGGGACTGGCCGGCGACGGAAGAGCGGCTCGCGCAACGACGGTGGCCTTCAGACTGTCAAGCATCCTGCCCATTGGCCGGTACCCTTTTTTCTTGCTACAGCCGCTTCCGGCTTAGCGCTCGAAAAGAAAATCGCCGAGAATGATTTACGCGGTGCGGAAGAAAGTCTGGATGTTCGGGTGCTTCGGTTCGCCGTCGTGGTCCGGCTTGTCGTCGGCTTCCTCCGCCGAGAGGCCGAGCATCGCCAGGGCTTCGAGCGCAGCCTCGGCATCAACCGTCGGCAGTTCGCCGTTCTCCGCCAAGGTCAAAGCCTGCCCCGCAGCTTGATTCAAACAGCGAGGCACGCCATGAGTGCCGCGGGCGAGGACTTCGAGTGCAGTCTCGTCGAAGATCTTTTCGGGCTTCCCGCCTGCCGTTCGCAAATGGTGAGCGAGATAATCATACGCTTCCTCGGCCGGCATCGGACTGAGCGCGGCCCGAACGGCGATACGCTGGCGGAGCGAGGTCATGCTCGGGTAGGCAAGCGTAGTAAGCAGCCCAGGCTGAGCAATCAGCACGATTTGCACGGCTTTCCCGCTGCCAGACTGCAGATTCGCGAGCATGCGTAGTTCTTCCAGCACGTCCACGCCGAGCAGATGCGCCTCGTCGATGACCAGCACCGTGCGTTTGCCGTCGGCGATCGTTTTGAGCAAATGATCGGTAAGCCGAAGACGTAGATGCTGCTCGCTCGTTTCCTCGTATGGCAGCTTCAGGTCATACAGGATCGCCTGAATCAAGGCGCAGCGGTCGGCGAAATGGCTGTTGGCAAGATAGGCGCTTTCTACCGTGTCGCCGAGCTTTTCGAGAAGCATGTAGGCGAGCAGCGTTTTGCCCGTGCCTGGTTCTCCGGTCAGAAGGACGAGGGACTCATCCTCCTCCAGACCGTGGAGCAAGAGCGTGAGAGCCGATTCGTGGGTAGAGGCGGGATAGTAAGCCGTCGTATCCGGCGACGAGGGAAACGGACGACGTTTTAGCCCGAATCGTTGCAAGTCCATACAGCAAAATCCTCCATCCGTGGAGAGGGCATCGACGGCCCGCGTTCAGCGCTCAAAATCCTCCGAGCGCGAAACGAGGTCGGAACACGACGAATGCAGTAGCGTTACTATTTGCATCGGACGGAAATGCGCACGAAGTTTACTGTTTGATGCAATTGGCAGCGGAAACCTTGTCGGCGCTATAGCCAAAGTTTGACTCGATTGCGCAGATTCTCAGGCAGCTTGCGTTCCACGACGCGCCGAACCTCTTCCGTGCCGTAGCGCGTGCTGAAATGGCCACAGATAATTAGCTCGTTTTTGAAGCGATCGGCTCGCTCGACGAAATCATCCAGATGCATATGCCCGAACTTGTGGATCTTATCCCGGCGATGTTTCGCGCGTACGAAGCTCATCTCCGTGATGAGGATCTTCGCTTCAAACGCTGCCGGATAATTATCCAGCCCCGCTGGGCTGGTGTCGCCGGTGTAAGCAACCAAGGGCGTGCGAATCTCGCGCGTCACGCTCACGCCGGAAAGCCGCAGGTCGCGAATCTTGTCGCCTGGTAGGCCGTGATACTCCTCCTTGAGTTTGTTGCGCCGCTCCCAGACCACATAACCGACGGCGGGAATCGTGTGCGTCGCCTCGAAGACGGTGACGACATGTTCGCGTGAGAGTTCGATCTCCTGCCCCGCGGTCACGCCGACGAGATTGCACGCCTGCCGGCCGCGATCCAACCGCTGCATTATCATCAGCAATCGGCGGATGTCTTCCAGCGCATATTCGGGAAGGTAGACGGTGGGCGGTTCCATCTTCATCATCCGCCGACGCGCGATATAGACAGGCAGTGCCGCCACATGATCGAGGTGCGTGTGCGAGACCAGGCAGTTGGGCGTTCCCATGAAGTCCCAGGGATGAGCGCCGACGTCGAAGCAGAGCTTCAATTCAGGAACGCGCCAATACGACTGCACAGCCGCGCGGGAGTAGCCTTCGACAGTAAGTCCGGCATGGTGAAACGACAATACGGGAGCATTATCAAGCATGAGATCCGAGGGAAAAGGAAGCCCAGGAGTGCGCGGCGAACCCCTGGGATAATCCACGCAATCCTAGGGTTCGCTGCGTTCACCCCTGGGCTTTTTGGCCAAACAACAGCAATTACTTCTTCTTTGAAAAATCACCGGCGCGAACGGTGACCAGTCTTCCCGTAGAGACATAGGTCGCCAACACGCGGTTCACGTCTTTCACCGTGACGGCGGCGATTTTCTTCTCCATATCGGACTGCCAGGCAGCAGTGCGGCCTAGATACAACCCGTTCGACAGGATGCTCACCAACCCGCTGTCCTTGCCGCGCTGGACGCGCATCTCGTCAAGCAGAGAGACTCGGGCGAGTTTCAATTCTTCCTCGGTGATGCCGGCCTTCAGGAGCTTTTCAATTTCCTCGAGCGCGCCCTTGTCCACATTGTCGATGACCTTGGGATTGCAGAACGCATAAACGAGGAATCGGCTCGCCGGATCCTTGGACCCGACGGAGAGCAACGAACCAGTGCCGTACGACCAGCCTTCCCGGACTCGCAGTCGATCCATGAGGCGCGACGAAAAACCGCTGCCGAGCACGAAATTTCCGAGCTCCAGAGCGGCGTAATCGGGCGAGTTGTCGTCCATCTTGAACTTAAGCGCGGCTGCGTAGACGGCGTTCTCCTTGTCCGGCGTGTTGATCGTATCGCGTGAGCCTTTGATGCCTTCAACCAACATCGTCGGAATCCGCTTGTAGGAGGTCTTTGTCTTCCACCCGGAGAGGATGGCCTCGAATTGCTTGGTCGTCGCCTCCGGGTCGAAATCACCTACGATCACCAATTCGCCGATATCGCCGCCGATTTGCGAATAGACATCGAGAACCGAATCGCGCGTCACTTTAGCATGAAGCTCAAGCGACTCCTCGAAAGTCGGCGTGTAGTGGATGCTGCTCTTGGGATACGGATCAAGTTTCCGCACCAGCGTGCGGAAGACGATGCCCTGCGGATCGACCATCGACTTCTCGATGCTTTGCTTGCTGTTCTGTCGAATCGTGGCTAGCTCCGATTCGGGGAAAACCGGTTCGCGCAGCACTTCGTGGAGTAGCTTGAGGAAGTCGGCATGCATCTCGCGTATGCTTTCCCAGGAGGCGCTCAACGTCCCAGCGCCGGTGCCAACGCTGAGCGACGACTTGATGATGTCGAGTTCGTCCTGGATCTCGATGCGGGTTTTATTCTTGGTGCCGCGGGTCATCATGGCGCCAACATAGGTGGCAGCGGTGGTTTTTCCGTTGAGCGATTCCTCGCTGCCGAACCGAAGCGTGAGCCTGCCGGAGACGGTTTCGCCTCGGGTTTTCTTCGGGAAATAGGCGACCTTGAGGCCATTGGAAAGCGTGAAGCGTTTGACGCGTTTCTCGATGTTTTCCGGCGTCGGGTCGAAGACTTCGCCCTGAGCCACGCCTTTGCCGCCCTTGAAATCCTTGACCAGCTTGGCGATATCGGGCGTGGGCGGAATGGTCGTGCGTTCGGATTCCTTGGTGGGGATGAACATGCCGACCGTGCGATTGCTCTGTCTGAGGTACTTCTTCGCCACGCGCGTAACATCCTCGGGCGTGACCTTGGCGACGCGATCGCGATGAACGAAGAGCAAGCGCCAGTCGCCGGCGCCGACCCATTCGCTCAATTCGATCGACGTGGTCGTGCTCTTCGCGAGGCGTTTTTCGCGAGCCGCCAGGTACTTTCGCACAGCTCGCGTGACTTCTTCCTTGGTCGCGGGCTTGTCGGCAAATTTCTCCGCGTCGGCGATCAAGATGTCACGCACCAATTCCGGAGCGATGCCGTCCGCCAGGTTCGCTGATACTTCGAGCACGCCGGGATCGTACCAGGTCGTGTTGTCGTAGGACACGCTCGTCGCCTTCTTCGTCAGCACCAGGGATTTGTACAGTCGGCCCGATGGCGTCTCGCCGAGGATCATGCTGAGGATTTCCGTGGCCGGGTGATCTTCGTGCGAGGCGGCGGGAATGTGGTACATCAGCCCGACGACGGGCACCTTGCCGACGCGCCGCAGAGTGACGACGCGTTCGCCGTCCTGTGCGGGTTCTTCCGTGTAAGGCTTATCCAGCACGCGGTCGGGCGCCTTGATCGTGCCGAAATACTTGCTCACGAGAGCGAGGGTGAGCTTTTCCTCGAATTTGCCGGCGACGATGAGGACCGTATTATCGACCTGGTAATATTTCTTGTAAAAGGCTTGCAAGCGTTCGATCGGCACGCGTTCGATGTCGGCGCGATTGCCGATGGTGGACTTGCCGTAGTTATGCCATTCAAACGCGGCGGCCATCATCCGCTGGTTGAGGATTCGGCTGGGGCTGTTCTCGCCGATTTCGAATTCATTGCGAACCACGGTCATCTCGGCTGCCAGGTCCTCGCGTTTGACGAAGCAATTGACGAGCCGATCGGCTTCCATTTGGATGGCGAACTCGAGGTTCTTGGGATTCGCTGGAAGCGTTTCGTAGTAGTTGGTGCGGTCGGTCCAGGTTGTGCCGTTGTAATCAACCGCCCCATGCCCCTGGATTGCCTTGTCAAGCGCCGCAGAGGATGGGTAGAGTTTGCTGCCCTTGAAGAGCATATGTTCGAGGAGATGAGCCATGCCGGTTTCGCCGTAACCTTCGTGGCGCGACCCAACCAGGACGGTCATATTGACGGTGACGGTCGGCGATGACGGATCCGGATAGGAAAGCAACCGGAGACCGTTCTTGAAGCGATATTCCGTGATACCTTCGATGGTAACGATTTTTTCGTAGAGGGCATCGTTCTTTTGGGCGTGGGCGAGTTTGGGTGAAGCCACAGAAAAGAGAAGTGCGATGGCAATGGTGAAGAAACGCACAGGTCTTGCGATACGATTCATTCCATGATCTCCTGCGTGCCGATACTTGGTATGTTGTGCCCGATGGGTGCATTGTAGGGCGCATGCCGACGTCGGGAAAACCGAATCAAGGGTCGCTTGACGAAACGACCCGGAATTGGCATATTCCGCCGCCTGCGTTTTGACGCTGCGGGAAAAATGTCTCGGAAGCGAAGGAGTCCCTCGATGAACAAGAATCTGTGGCTGCCGGGACTGCTCCTGCTCTTGCAGTGCGGTTGCACAGGGATGAACAACACGCAGCAAGGCGCGGTCAGCGGCGGTCTTCTCGGCGCGGGCGCCGGCGCATTGATCGGCGGCGCCACACGCCATGCCGGCGCTGGCGCGCTCATCGGCGGTCTCGCGGGTTCCGTCGTCGGATCGGCGATAGGCAATGATCGCGATCGCGCGGAGGATCGCCAACACGCTCGCGCCATCGCCGCCGCCAACGCCGCCGCCCGCAATCAAATGCGGCTCGAAGACATCGTCCACATGGCTCAGCGCAGGACTCCAGACGACATCATCATTCGCCAAATCGATCAAACGAATTCGATCTTCGCGCTCACCACGAATGAAATCCTTTATCTGCAAGACAACGGCGTGAGCAGCAACGTCATTAGTTTCATGCAATCACGCCGCAATCCGCGCGTCATCGTCGCCGAGCCGGCGCCCGTCTATGTTCAGCCTCGACCCGTCTATGTCGTCGAACCCGTCCCGCCTCCGCCGCCCGTCGGCGTTGGTGTCGTCATCGGCGGGCGCGGACGATTCTAACCGCTCGCCATTGCCGATCGGCCAAACAAACGCACAACCATACAATCCCCGAAACACCATGTTCCGGGGATTTTCTCATGGCACGTATTCGCACCTTTCTTGCAATCGATCTCGGACAAGCAATCCGAAAGCGTTTAGCATCCCTCCAGGACGAACTCGCCGGTATCGCGCCTGACGTCAAATGGGTCGAGTACGATAACCTGCACATCACCCTGCTCTTCCTCGGCGATGTCGACGAACGCGAATCGATCACCGTTTGCCGAGCGGCCCAGCAGGTGACGTCCGCTTTACCCGGCTTCATGGCGACGGTCGAAGCTGTCGGGGTCTTCCCCAACGCCCGTCGGCCTCGGGTCGTTTGGGCAGGTGTTGGCGAGGGCAGCGAGCAACTCACGGAACTGCATCGCGGACTCGAATCGAGGCTCGAAGAATTGGGCCTGTACCGCCCTGAAATGCGGCCCTACAAGCCCCATGTCACGCTCGGCCGAGTCAAGGGCGAAGGCCCGCACGACGCGCTGGCGCAATCGCTCGGAAAATACGCGGAATGGACCGCAGGCGAAGCACGCATTCGCGAAGTCCTGGTGATGAGCAGCGAACTAACCCGCGACGGCCCAACCTACGCCATCCTGGGCCGAGCAAAACTGCAAGGCGAGGGGTGACCGAACCCAAAAGAGAAAATTGACCTGAAAAGAGGCCCCTCCCGGATTCGAACCGGGGATGGCGGATTTGCAATCCCAAAAGGATTATCAGATACACTTCGGATACCCTTCAAATCACGGTTTTTCCAGGGTTTCGTGAAGGTCAGTTGGTACGGTCCAGAGCCTATCGGCCGTCAAAAACGTGACACTTCACGTGACACCGGTCTGTTCTTTGTTCCTTTTGCCTGTCAGCTTGAATCATCCGTTTGATCCCTGTCATCAGTGACACCAAAGTGAATATTCAGTTCAAACTACCCGCCTGAATACCGGTCTTTTTTTCTCGTCATCCATAACCACTTCATTGTCAGGACCTTGCGAAGGTTTCCCGAAAACCCAGCCTGTCCGTCGTGAATTCTTGGCCCTCTGTCGTGGGCAAGTTGAATGTTCTGTCGGCGGTGTTAGCTACCCGTGTTGGGGAGCCTAGCCGGTGGACAACTTGCCTACGATGGAGGTCGAAAAATGAACGGGCAAGAAACCAAGAAACTCGTAACGCCAGATGAACTGAAGCAAGCGAAGGACGACCCTGTCAACTTCCTGCTCGGAAAGATTCAGGAGGAAGGCAAGACTGATTACTGTCTTGACGGGGACGACAAGCCATGTCTGGAGATCAAAGACGATCCGACGCAGAAATTGTATCGCCTGGTTGATGACCAAGGGAAATCCACCCCGCGTACCAAGTCTTACGTTCGAAGCATGTTCCGGTACGTCACCGGAGAACAACTTCATCTCGGCAACACGGAACTGTTGCTGATCGTCGATTACCTGGTCGAAGAAGCCTACAAGGGTGGTCGGAAGACCACGCGGACAGAACCGGCCAAGGACGGTGATTACAACTTCGAAGGGGTCGTCGTTTTCGCCAACTCCCTCCGTGGATCAGACGATCCGGAAAAGGGACTCGGTAACAAGCTCCTGGAAGGGATTCTCGCCGGTGAAAAAGAGCAGCGGCTGCAGCCCAAGATCACCCGCAACGGAGAGCAGCACTTTCTCACCGCCGAACTCCGAACCGCAGACCTCTGGCGGGCCGTCAACTCCCGTGACATCGAGATTCAGGTACGTGCAGACAAGAAGACTCTCTTCAACGCGATCAACTTCTTCAGCCGCCGCCTTGGGGAACTGGATGAACAGTTTCGCAAGGTCGGTCTTGAGGTTCACACGTTTCACAGGGACTCGGGTTCCTGGGTGACAATCACGCGGCATGACCAGGTGTTTCTTCCGGACAACGCAATCCTCGTCACCACTGACGATAACCCATCGTCAGCGTCAGGCCCATCGTCAGGATCTAAGTTGAATGACGCCAAAGCCTTGGAACGCACTGACGATAACCACATTGAAACCGAGAGTCCGGTGGGACCCAATGCCGCGTGATGTCCGTTTGACCGAGGAGTGGATGGCCCACGCCTCGGTCTTCCTTTTTTCCTGAAAAACCATGACAAGGGAGATTTCCATGAATCCGAAGGAAGAACTGGATCTGTTTCAAATAATGGACCTTGAAGGATGGGGAGACGAAGAAGAACTTATGAGGCCGGCCCCTCCCCCACCCGGTGATACTGCTGAAAGCTGGGAAGACATCGCCGGAAACACCGAGTGCAAGGAGGTACTCCGGGCCTTTGTTCGATTTGCTCTGCCACGGCGACACATTTTGATTTACGGTCCCAACCGGTCGGGCAAGACGACGATGATCCACCTGGCACTCAAGTCGAAGTTCTGTCAGGATAGGGGTGATGACCTGAATCCCTGCAACAAGTGCGGTAATTGCCGACGCTGGAACTATGGGACCCACAACCGTGAAGGCTCCTATCGAAACCGCGATGGTCACAACTTCACGTACGTCATCGTGGACGGAACCAATCCGGCGACATACGACGAAGACAAAATCTGTTTCTACCGGGATTACAAATGTCCGCTCATCGTCTACATTGACGAAGCCTCCCATCCTGATTTCATTAAGTTCATGCCGCGGCTCATCAAGCCGATGACCGAGAGGCCAATCACGCTGGTGGTAAGTGGGGTTCGGCTTCGCCCCCGCAAGGATCCAACTACTGGTTTGAAACTGGCGGGGCTCAGCAAGGACTTCGTTTATCGGTTCGCCGCGATCAAACGAACAACAGCAGCAGCCAAGTCTGATAGCGTCGTTTGGCTGCGGAAGGTGGCCAAGGCCTTCAATCAGGACCCCGACGACGAGACGTTGTCCCTGCTCTTGGAAAAGGCACAGATGATTCCCGGTCAGGCACTTCGGCCACTCTGGGAAGCTGATCTCTTGGGGGTTCCTTTGACTCGGGAGCGAGTTGAGAACTTCCGATGGGAAGTGGGTTGAGCATGTGGCAAACCTAGTCGAACCAAGACCCTACCAGAAATGGTAGGGTTCTTTTTTCATTCCTCTTTGCTTCTACTGCAAAGCCATGTCGTTGGGAGAGGATCTGTCCTGCCTTTTTGTAGCCTTCAGAATGGTGTGAGAAACAGTCGATTCGGGAGAGTAGTGGGATTCAGAAGTAGATGAACCCCGGAGACTCTACCCCATGGCACTGATTACATACTCACCCATTGAGGTCACGTCCGTTGACGGTATCTCGGTCGAACGGCATGAACCCGACTACAACGATCCGGCCTGGCAAACGTTTTACTTTCTTACTTCGGACCTAGACCTGGAATACCCAGGAGTGGACGAAATGATCACTTGCTGGTTCTGCAAGTTGGTTAGCAATCCTCGCATCTTCCAACCCGGGACGGTTTATGCCAACCCTTGTGGCGTCCTTCGGTGTGAATCGGCCAACAGAACCTTTATCAGGCTCGCCCGTCAGATTCAGCGTGATTGGTTTAGACGCCTCAATGATGTATTTGGGCCAACCATCCTGAAGGGCCTCATGAAACGGTCTCATGGAATCATTCGTCAGCTCACATTTACGGGAGTGTTGTTCATCGACAACCGCCACGTCGTTCCGCACTGTTGGCCGGACCTCAGAACTCACAAGCCCAAAGAACATCCTCCGCGGATCGAGCCAGGCAGACGTTTCGGGCTTCTGGTGGTTCTGGGATCGCTCCCAGAGGGACGATTACAGTGCAAGTGTGATTGCGGAAAGGTCGTTGTCAAGTACCGAAAGCACCTTGTTTCCGAACAAACTATATCGTGCGGCTGTCGTCAAGCCAAACGTCAAGAACGTCAACGGAATCGACGACGGGACCGAGGATGGAAGCACACGGGAAAGCTTGGATCCTGACACCAGGTCCACCCTCCCGTATCAACCGCTTGTTCGTCGGCGGGATACAAATCGGCGTATTGCCGCTCAGCCCAGCGGTGAGGATCGGCGTCAGGTCCGTTGTAACCTGACCCTAGGCAGGACTCAACCGGCAGAGTTTGCCGGTCCTGAAAGGGACCGATACCAGGAGCAATCCAGAAGTAGAAGCAAAAACAACATTACTACATTCAAAATGAAATGGGAAATCACAAACGAAACTGAAATGGGAATGGGAATGGGAATGGGAACACTGTCACATTAATGGGAATGGGAAATTACTCACAAAATCAAATGGGTATGGGAATATGTCACACAATCAAATGGGTATGGGAAATCACAAAACCGGGTCTGTGGACGCAGTGAGGTCCATCGGACGTATCCCTGTCCTTGTCCAAACCAAACGACTCCAAGTCAATGGGACATGGTAATGAATGATCGATGGCGTTAACGCCATGAGTGAATCATTACCCTGTCCGTAGAGGAGGCCATCCATATGAACGCCGACGAGGACACTGACGCCACGACTACGGTCAAGGAATCCCGCAACGGGATTCGTGACCTCCACGTCAAGGCTATCCCCGAATCCGTCTGGATTCGTGCCCGCTGCAATGCTACCCAAAGTGGGCTCAGCTTCAAAGAGTACGTCATCCGAATCCTGGGAACATCCCAGCCGATCCGGAATCCTCAAAACCCCACCGGCACGGAATAAAAAGGATTCGCCATGAATACATCGTTTTCACCGCTGGACACTCCCCGCAGATTCCCTGGGGTAGGAAGCCTATCAGGTAGGTCCCGGTGTCAAGCGATTCAGTGGCATGGCTCTCGATGATCTCACTCGGATGGCTCGTATCGCTCGTGTCCTGGTCAATGCTGCCCTGGCCAATCGGGACATCCAGGTTTACCTGGCCGATTCCCGACCGCCGCGGCTCTGGACCATTGACAGTGTGCGGAGAAATCCAACGTGCCGGGTGGAATACCAACACACCGTCGTCATCGGGGGTATCGGCGAATCCCTGGCCGCGGCTCGTCACAAGAACTGGGGCGACTTCATCGGTGTCCTTCCACTCCAACCAGACGACCCCGTCCATTGGTGCCGACTTCTTTATCTGTTCAAGGCCAGCAGCCCGTACAACCGACGAGTCGAACAGCGGCACGACCTGAAACGAATCCTCGGGCGGCAGCATCGGCCCCTGGTCACCCTGGCCGCTCGCTCTACGAAGCGAGACTTCCTGGCCGCCCTCTCCGAACTCGGTGCCCAGGTCATCAAGCGTCGGCTCCACTTGGACCCTGGTCTGTTCTGGCGTGCCGCCAAGGGCCATGAGTTTCTCGACCTGCCGAAGCCGCCCGTACAGCTTCTGCTCTTTTCCCATGACGCCGAAGATGACGGTCGGTGATCCTTGAACCGGTGGGCATTTCTGACGACAATAACGAACGAGATCCGGACTCTTCCGGTTTTACGGACCGAGCGAGAAGGCTCATGAGCATCCTCTATCACTACTCCTGCTTGCTCCATCTGCCACCGATTCTACGCGATGGGCTCACCATAGGAGAGATCGCCCAGCCCGAGTTGCGGCATCGAAAGATTGCCAACGCAGTAAGCTTGACTAGCCAAACCGACCATGACCGCTTGTTTTTCTGGGGTGGCACGACATCCATCCCTTTCAAGACGGCTGTTCGCTACGTGTGTAACATACCTGAAGGAGACAGCAATCTGGAACTTGCTCGAAGCGTATGGAAGCGGCTGAACGTGTCTTCCAAGGTCGTAAAGAAGCTCGACTCAACTGGTCAGTCGAAATGGTGGTACTTTTACCATGGGGTAATACCGCCCGAGCGGTTCACGGTCGAGCTTTGGGGGCGTCATGGCTTCGTCCCAGCCACGAGTGACCAACTCTCACGGATCGTGACCGAAGTAGACAGTGTTCGGGACAAGTTCGAGTTCATCGTCCCCCCGAATGAGCCATGGGTGTTAGATTTAAGGCTGAAGGATCCATCGGACAAGTCACCGTTATGGGTGCTGAAAGAGGCATGCCCAGCGGATCGGTTCTGCTCCACCTGATGCAAGCAAAACAAGATTAGACTATGCCTCCCCCTGACAACCACTGGCCCGATCCTTTAGTCAAGTCTGTTAATCAGGCCAACATTCGGACAGAATTCGCCATGTCATCAACATTCGACCCGAAGGGCACTGGTGGAGTGACATCGTCCAATGCTTGAAGAAGTTCGTCGAACGAGTAAATCACAGTGAAGCCATCGTCGCGTCGGACGTAAAACTGGACCACATCCGAATCCTTCTTCTGCACCAGCCATATCCGCCCTGCAGTCTCCGCCTTCACCGGCTCATCCGCTTTCCCCACGCTGTCAGCCAGCAGTTCAAACACTCGCCCACCTGGGGAGAGGAAGTCGTGGCTTTCAAAATGATCGTCGAAGACATCGGCAGAGGTGGTGATCCGGAGTTCTTTGTCGAATCCCGGAATCTTCATCGCGTAGGAACCCACATCAAGCGGACGCACTTCCACACCAGGGGGAAGGATACCGGAGCGACCAAGGATCTTGTCGATATCGGGCAAGGTCAAGGAAGGTGGCGGTAATTTGGGAAACTCCATCGCTTCGATGGCCACCTCGTCGATGTCCAGACCTCCCTGTTCAGCTTCCCGTGTCGCCTGATCCAGGTTGGCGAGAAGCTGGTGTCTGGCTGCGTCCTGGTGCTCCTTCTTCTCAAGGACGATCTGCTCGAATTTCTTCGGCAAGCTGGAAAGAATTGGTTGAAGTCGGCCCACCAGTCCCTCGAACAGGTTGATCCGGTGCCCCAAGGCAAAGTACACGTCCGCTTCCACGGTCTCCCGGTAGGCCAGGTTGATCACCCGGATCTTGGGGAACTTCTGGCCGATGCGGTCAATGCGACCAATCCGTTGCTCAACCTTCATGGGGTTCCACGGCAAGTCGTAGTTGACCACCACCCCGCAGAACTGGAAGTTCAGGCCTTCGGCGGCAGCGTCCGTGCAAACGAGGAACCGGATTCCCTTGGACTTGAGTCGCTGCTTGATCTGCTCCTTGGTGCATTCGGACCAGAACCCGGCCTTGTCACGGACCTGACCACCATCGCCAGAATAGCAACCGATGATCTCTCCTGGGAACTCGGTGGCCAGGTATTCCTTCACATAGTCCATCGTGTCGGAATATTGGGTGAAGATGATCGCAGAGTCATAGCCATCGACGAATGCCATCTCCAGTTCAGCCTTCAGAGTTCGGGCCTTGGTGTTTGCTCCGATCTTGGCGATCTTCTTGAGCAGATCACGGATGGTCGCCCGTTCCTCTTCCACCAAGGTTTCATGAGCCATCGCTGCCACATCTTCGGCATCCATGACCTCTTCGACTGTTTCATCCTGGGAAACATCTTCTTCGGTGAACCCACCCATGTTCGCCAGCCGCTTGTTAAGCGTTTGCTGGAGGGCGTAAAAGGAACTCGCCAATCGTCGCTGGTAGATCGTCAGGATGAAACCCACCGCTGGGCGTTTGTCCGGCGTGGCGTTGTTGTAGGTCTGGTCAATGTAATCCCCGAGAGCGTCGTACATGGCCCGTTCCGCTTGGGTCATGTCGATGGGAACATCGCGAACCTCACGGGTTGCAATCGGACTGTCAATCAGGCCACGTCGATGATATTCACGCAAAAGGTTACGGGTGTGGCGGGACATACGATGTCGAACCGGGCTGAATCGCCGCAGGATCTCCATAGCCGCCTTCCGTTGAGTCGCGTCCAGACGCTTCAAGGGGATACCGCTGCTGTCACGAAGGGCCCGGAGTATCTTCCGGCAACTCAGCTTCGACAGAGCCGGGATCAAACCCGAAACCTGGTCTTCGGTGACCTCGCCAAAGGCAAGCTCCGATTCGCGAAACAAATCGGCCAGGTAATCCATCATTTCGTGGGACGGGTTCCCTGTGGATTCCGCGAAATACTGGAGGAAGTCATCGCGGTTGGTTCCCCATCGGCCGGGTAAACCAAGAAGCTTCAGAAGGTCCCACAATTCAACGGGATGAACTTGCATGGGTGTTGCCGTCAGCAGCAACAACGAACGAGCTTTGGGCCGCAGGTCCTGCAAGAGCCGAAGGAGATTGTTGGGACCACCTTCTTGGGGTGTTCCGGGAGACTTCCGCCGGGCATGATGGGCTTCGTCAACAACCAGGAGGTCCCAGTTCTCTGCATGGAGTAGATCACCGACTCGATCCCGACGCCGCATCAAATGGCTGGAACAAAGGACAAAAGGCTCCTTGTGCCATTCCGAGCGTTCGACTTTCCTTTCCAGCGGTCCCTGCCAACCGTGACTCCGTTTCCAGATCAGCTTGTGCCCATCGTAAATCGGTACGTTCAGGTTGAACTTCTCGTACAGCTCCCCCTGCCACTGTATAAGGAGAGCACGAGGAACCATGATCAGGATTCGTCGAGCTCGCCTGGAGAGCCACACCTGGCGGATGAATAATCCAGCCGTGATCGTTTTGCCCAGGCCGACTTCGTCTGCAAGAAGCATCTGGCAGGGCCAGGATTCCAGGAGTCGATGGTAAGCTCGTACCTGGTGGGGCCACGGAGTAACGGTCGATGTGACCTCACCAACCCGCAGGCCGTTCTCCATTTGGGCCGCATGGGTCAGGTACGTCCAGACCACTCTGCGGGTTTCATCAGGCAGCAACCGGTGGGGTGGTGGAACCTCTATCTTGGTTTCCTCAACCGCCGGCGGGGAAGCTTTACCGGCTGGAGGAGCCACGAAACGATCATCCGATGGCAGAAACTCCAGGAGCCGAGCTTTCACCGCATCGGGAAACTCCAGGATTCTCACGCTCCAGGATTTACCCTCCCAGAGGCGATTGAAGGAATCGACCTCATCCTGAACGTGTTTGAACTCCCGGCCACTTTCCCAGGAAAGATGAACATGGAAGCTCTCACGGTTGTTGACCCAGCCGCCGGCAGTCTCGTTGATGCTGCCGCTGAAGGAAAGGCGGTTGCCTTCCCGATCGGTGACAATACCGACTTTCTCATGGTAGATGCCGCCGACAGACACCGGCTTCCCCTGGGCATTGGTCGGGACCGCAATCTTCACATCGAGAAATTCCTGGGCCACCATCCAGGCCAGAGCTTCGAGGCCACGACGAGCGGCTGGATCAGGGGGAGTCAGGGAGGTGGAGACAAGTTTTTGTTCTACCTTCTCGCGGAGATCGTACCCTTCTTCGATGGCCTTGATCTCGTCGTCGTGAAGTGTGCAGCCAACCACAAGCCGCATGCGGCCACCGTTGGCGATAAGTCGTTCAATACCACGGGCGGCAAGAGCCAGGGCACTGGCGGAAAAGTATCCGGTCATCCGGTCGTACTGGACCGAACAGGTCAAGGCAGGGACGAAGAACAAGCTCACCAGGTCGCCATCTTCATGGCGATAACTGGTTTCCCAGACGTGAGCAGGAAGCAAAGGGATCATCATTCATACCGGGAAGAAACCGGAGGACCATCGATTACTACTTCTGTTTTTTGTTATCAGGCTGCATTTGGTTAGTGTTGGCAGGCGTTGCTTCAGTTGGATTTGGCGGTGTCGAAATTGCGACCAACCACCAAATCACAAACGGTGCTACCAGAAGACCAAGAAGATACGCCCAGGGATTCCGAATAAGATCGGCTTCTTTCTGAGAGATCGATTCCAAAGTTAATGTAGACCTAAGTCGCGTCGGGACTTGTCTCAGCCAAAATCGAGCCTGTTTTTCAATCTTGTTATGGTCCTTTTGGTCAACACAACGCAACAGGTGCATTTCGGCTCTGAGCAACTCGCTCCTCGCGACAAGGCTATCTCCAGGACCATTCCGACCTGTAAGTGCTTCGGCCCTGAACATCAACAACTTCGCCAGTACCAGATCACTCTCCTCGGGCCTCAGTAAATTCGGTGGTTCTGTGCCAAAGTATGCTTCCTCGGCTGAATCCAAGTCCTTGACCGCAGCATGGAAATCTTTGACATGAATTTGAGCAGTTCCACGATTGAACAAAGCCTCGGGCCATTTGGGGAAGTACGAAAGTGCTTCCGTAAGAAGCGTGATTGCCCTCTTGTGGTCGTAGGGACCAGAATGATCGAGGCTGTATGCCAAGGAGAAGGCAATAAATGCAATGGCACCTTTGTCATTCGCTGCTCGTGCTTCCTCCAGGTGCTTTTGCAGGACATCCCTCGAATCTGGATCAAGTGGAAGATTCTGCACGAAGATGAGTTTTTGCAACTCCGGTGTACTGACATCAGAAGGTCCTGGACGAATGGATGCGGGTGTCATGATTTTTCGCCTTTTGATTCAATGACATCGGCAGGCGACATCGGAGGTGTGTCAAAAGACAACTCAACGGCATCCTTCCCGATCTTGACTGATTTCAGGGGCACTATCTGGAACAGGCAGAACAACCAAAGGATAAGCAAGGACAACTCTCTCATGTAGGAGAACGAAAAAGCTTCCTTCTGTGAAAACGCCAACCAAACAACAAAGAACGGCAACAAGACGCAAATCCCCAATCCAGTTCCTTTAAGGAAGTCCCGGACAACGCCTGGAGCTTTGTCAACAAGGTTCAGTGCTGATGCCAAACGAGAGGGGAGTTTCTCATACCAGGTCATTCATCGTCCTCCTCAGTCTCATCCTCATCTGGAAGATCATCGAACAGCGTCTTCTGAACCGGTTCCGGCACCTGTTCCGAGAAAGCCAGGCGTCGGAGTTTTTCAAGAGCATCGAAATCACTGGATGCTCCCACAATGTTGGGATCGACCTTCTTGGCCTTTTCAGGGTTGGCCATCGCAGGAAGAACGTTGAGGAGGGCTTCCAGGGCCGTCAACAAGGTGGCGTCATCCAGGAGACCGGCATCCTCGATGGCTTTCTTGGCCACGCCTGTGTTCTGTTCACGAACGATTGAGGCCGCCTGGTGGAGGGTATCGAGCGTCGATTCCCCACCGAGGGGACCGAGTCTGCCCTTGCTTTTTCGGGACTTGCTGTCCCAGAGAATCACGTCGCTCGATTTGACCTCGCATACCACGTTCTTGATCTGGTCAAAGTCGAGGCCGACCACACGGGCAAGCTTCAATGCCTCGTCGGAGGGGAATCGGGGAGCCTTGAACGCATCCCAGGCCAGCACATACCACTCGGTGAGCGGATCCAGATGATGCTGCCGTTTGACGGTCGCCAGTTGCTCCATTCGCCAGCGTTTCACTTCACGGCGGGCAGCGTCCAAGGCATCTTCTGGACGTACCGCATAGGGATCCCATTCCTCGTCCCCAAAGAGCTTGTATTCCTTGGGCTTCTGAACCGGGCGACCTCGTTTGAGGGGCCAGTTTTCGCTGAAGACCTGTAAGGCAGGTCCGAAACAGGCCAGGTAAAGATCAACGCCGCCGATTCCGGATTCCTGAAATTCCTTCACTCGTTCGCGAACCGATTCGGTCACCCTGGGCTCGACCACTTCCCAGTAGACGACATCGGCATCCTCCTCTACTTCTGCACGAGGACGGCAAACCAGGAAAATCGTGCTCTTGGCAGCACTTTTCTCTTTGATGTGCAGACTTCCTTCCGCTTCAGTATTCACAGGCCATGAAGCAGTGATAACCCAGCCAGCATTCACCAGGCCATTCGCCAGGGCATCCCATGCTCCGCTGGCCTTGTGGGTGAACATGACTGTCATCACCCCATGCGGCTTGATCACTCGGCGGCACTCATGGAAGATGGCAGCCATCCGTTCCTGGTAGTCACGTCCAGCCAGATTCTTGACTCCCCCCTCCTGCCCCTTGAATTTGGCTGGATTGGCGACGGCTTCACGATCCTTGTCGCAGAGATAATCGGTAAACCCTTCAGGGTAAAGCAATCCAGCCGTTCGTTTTAACCAGACGTAGAAGAAGTCCGCCAACTCCGCGTACATCACGTTGTCGTAGTAAGGAGGGTCAACGACAATGCAATCGACGGTTGCTGGTTCCAGTCCAAGCTCATCCCCTGAGCCGAGCTTGACCTGAATTGCCGACGTAGGTCCGTTTGATTTGAACAAATCAGGCTGGCCGTCGTCAGCACCTGACAACTCAATTAACTCCTCAATGCACTTGCCAACTTCATCAATGGCCCAATCGTAACCGATTCCGGTAATCGTTGGGGCCATTTCTCCGAAGCTCCACTTAAAACTGAAATCGTGGCGATCAAAGACTGATCGCAAGCGATCAGCCTTGACATTCCAGGTTGTAAGCAGTGCATTCCAGTTCAACATCTTGTCCAGAGCAATTCCAATGTAGGATAAGGCTGCTCTGTCACATTGAACGATTTCCCCATTTGATTTCTCTCGGATTTCTTCCAGCAGTTCATGAAACACCTCAACGCTGATGCAATGACCAAGCAGTTGTCGAGGCGAAAACATGTTTCGCCAAAGTGGCATTCCATACTGCAAGGGTCGGCTGTCATTGGTTCCCTCTGGAAACACCTCATCCGGAACAATGTTCCGTGCTTGCCATTCCGGCATTTTGGCAGCAAGGGCGGCGTCCACCTGGGCTGATACGTCGTCTTCTGGCCGAGGGGCACGGAAGCCGCGGACTGTCTTGAATTTATCCCGCGGGTTCTTTCCTTTCGTCGTGCCTATCTTGATCTTCTGCTTGTACACGATGGCATATAGCTGCTGGCCCATCTTACCCGCCTGGGCCTGGCTCTTGATCTCGTCTCCATCAATGACGCGGCCACAATCCGGGTAGGGACACGAACCATCGCCCCCCTTCACGGTTCCCGCACTGTGATCCTTGGCTTTCTCGACAATCTCGAAGGTACAGTGACGGTGATCGGGCTTGTCCGTGTGGGGAATGAGTCGAACCCCTTTGCCGGCACTGTTCAACCGCCAATTCGGCGACAATGGGACCAGCCCACCACAATAAGGGCAATCAACGGTGCGGGCCCAGAGGTAAGTAGCATCCTCTTTCATCGGGTCTGAGTCAGGCGGAAAGTACCTGACCATTCTCTCTTGCATTTTCTCCCGCCACTGACGGGCAATTTGAAGATACCGAGTATGCAAGGGTGTCCCGAAGCGGATCGGAAACTCGACCGTTGCTTTCAGGATCAGCCAAGCAACGGGATTAAGATCATTGGCAATGACATGCGACCCGAGTCGAGCAGCCTCAAACGGGATGCTTCCTCCACCAGCCGTCGGATCGAGGACAGTGACGGAAGATAGGCCAAGTTTCTTGGCATTCTCGTTCAACCACTCCACCTCTTCAACACCAGGAGAGTACGAGAATGCCCGATCATATGTGTAGGGGTTGTCCACTCGCAATCCTGTTCGCCGGGCCCTTTGAATCTCCTCCTTTGCTGCCACAGGATCCCCATGAATCCCCAGCATGTGAAGAAACTTCGCTCGATCAGCATCAGCCGGGAGGAGGCTGGCCAAGATAGCCGCACGGCTCGCAACCAAAGGTCGTCGGGCCCACCAGACGTGAAGACGGTTCGGAGCCGGGAACGGTGTCATCGGAGTCCGTTCACGGACGCTCTCAATCCCAATCTCCGCAATGGGGAGCCATTCTTCAATCAGGAGACGTGGACGAGTTGAGGCCATTTGATCCCTGCTTTCATGCTACTTCTGAAAGACCTGGAGAAGGACCACTCGAAGAAGCGGTTCTCCAAAATCGATGACGAATTCCTCATCTGCATGCGTCATCACATACTCACCAATTCTGCTGTGAGCAATACAACACCTAATGCGATAAATCCAATAGGATGAAACATCAATTATCAACTTCTTGTAGTCGTCGTCTTTTCTTGATCGCCACTTCTGAATAGCCGCCTTGTCAAACCCGCCTTTATCTCGGATGTCAATGAAACGCTGCCATTCATCGAAAGGATTCCCATCCTTTCCAAAGTCGAAAAACACTTTTTGAGCAATCGGTTGGAAATGAAATACGGAATCAAGGGCAAGTGCCAAAGGAGCCAGATCAGTGATCATCTGGTTGAAGAGCCATCGTAATTGAGCAAGCTCTTTCGTCGAATACTTCGACATTAACTCTCCGATTCCCTGCAAATCAGGTCCGAGCGATTTAATCGTCTCAACAACCTTCCAGTCAAACATCAACTCCAGCAAATGATAAAGCTTGAGAAATCTCTCAAATGCAAACGCCACCTGCGATGACCGAAAAAGATTTGCCTCATGGTGACTTGTCGGGAGGGTAAGATTTGGTAGGGCGAGGATCGACACCGTTGCTTTCGTGGACACCTTGGGTGCCTGCCTGGGGGTGTTGACATGGACAAATCCGCCCCACAAACCAGATGTTTGAAGGAAAGATCCTTCGTATCTAGCCCTATCACCATGATTAATGACGACAAAATCATCTTGGAATCTGTAATTTGCACCGACTTGATCCATCGATGCTTCGGTCAAATAGGCCACATACTGATCGTCGGTAAATGTCGCCGGGTCGGCCACCGGCAGTCGAGATGAAAGCACCAGCATTCCTAGACCGCCTCCACCAGGTTCCCCAATGGGGATATCCGGTCCCCCAGACAGGGAACGTTGAACAGGAAAGACTGGGTACGCAATTCGTCCGTTTACGATAAGGAGTTCTCCATCAGAAGCGAAATCCGCTTCTGGATGTCGAAAGGCACGACCGCCCTTTATCAGCGTTTGGATGTCATTTAGCCGCATGCCAGTTACTCCGCCGCGGCCAACCAACAATCCTTCATCCCCTTTTCGCCCTCTTCTCGAAAGAACTCCTTGAAGGCCGTGAAATACAATCGACGGGTTGCCGAACCGATGTTAACTTTGCGGGGATTCAGTCCTTTTATCAGTTGATCCAACGTCTCCAATCCCAGTGGATCCTGGCCCGGTTGTGCCTGATTAAGGCTCGCGAGGAGTTCCCTTAGGGCCGAGTCGATTCTTGTCTTTCGTTGCTCGTTTGTTCCAAAATCAGATAATGCAGCGAAGAATGAGTTCAGCGTTGTCTCGCTGCCGAACCAAAGGGCTCCAGTGGGCAGGCCTTTGCCGCTATCTTCCTGGGCGTAGACCTCACAACCTTTGTCATCCAGTTGGGCGTACAGTTCGAGGTATTTCGTAAACTGGACGAACTGATCGTTTAGAAAGTCCTCCGTTGAGTCAAGGATTTCCCCTTCAGCAAGTTCCTGGGCAACAACACTCTCTCTTTGCACCTCGTGGCTTCTCAACAGGAAGCACTGATATGCCATGGCAATTCGATCAAGAGCATATTTCCTTGGTCCACGCCTCCGGGTTTCGTCGCGTTCAAGGTAAAGCTGAAGGCCAGGAATCTGATTCTCGATCGTCTGTTTGATCACCAAGAACAGGAGCTCAACCTGGTGCCGCATGGACATCGGCTTGCGTCCTGCATTAAGTACAATAATGCGATAAATGAGATGCCGAAGTTCCTTTTCAAGCCAGAACTCTAACAGGATTGTTTGGCCTGGTTTGAATGCCGTTTGTTCGTCTTTCAATTCCTTTAGGATGTAGGTGCGTTGCAGGCCGTCGAGAATATCCACCTGACCAGCAGCCGAAAGCTCTGTCTCGAGGGCTGAGATGTTGTTGGACTCGATCAAAGGGAGGAGAACATCAACTCGTCCTGGCTTCACCGCTAAGGTAATCGACGGTAAGAGTGTTCCTTCGACGATGTCCTTCTTCAGGCGATCATAGGCCTTGTACTTTTCCTTTTTTCGCTGAATTGTGAACGTATCGAATGAGGATCCCACGAGGGAAAGGTAGTCGCCAATTGGAATCTGTGCGTAAACGATCTTTGCATTAGTTCGAAGATCGATCGCAGTTCCTAGTACTTTCATACCCATGATGTCACCATCCCAAATACCGATTCACGATTTGACGTGTTCAGCGGCTTCAAGGTGTTGTCAGGAGAATCCGAAGTGCCGCCAGCACACGACGAGGATGCCGCCGGTGCATGGCCATCCCCAGCCAATACCCAGCTTCTTCCCGGCTCATTTCATCGACACCATCCGCAACCTGACGGATTCGGTCGAGGTTTCGCATGGGAGCCAGGACACGGAACAAAAGTCCCAGGTTCAACGCCAACTCTTCGTCGATCCGCCAGTCACGAGTTTTTTCTCCATTCAGGGAACCAAGGTTGATCTTGTTGCGGGCCAGGTGCTTGAGAATCCGAGGCTCCACCAGTCGAAGGGCCGCTCCCTTGAGGGCGGCGACGTATTCCGGCCCCGTCAGCCGAGGTGTCGAAGGGGAGGGAAGTTGCCAGATCTCAAGCTCGTAGCTGCCGGTCTTGCGGACATGAAGCCGCAGTTCGTACACGGGCAGATTCGACGTATCAGCCTCAGCAGTGGACCTGCGGTTCCGTGGATTCTTTTTTGTCGTGCTCATGATTTCACCTCCAGTGGTGCTGCATGAGCCTCAACATACGCTTCCCCACTGCCATAGCGGGTCAGTGACTTCGTGAAGGCATCGGTTTTGTCCGGCGTCGTCGAAAGGGCAGTTGGGAAGGTCAGGGTATAGGTTGCCGAGAAGTCATGGTCCGAGGCACTGCGTAGTTGAGGATCGAGGAACGACTTCACGGCGTTGGCCTTGTCCAGCTTGCCGTCAAACTCAATCTGGAAAGTGTTCACTCCCTCGGCGGAAATATCGACCTCAAACCGGCAGACGATCTCCGCCTCCTTGAAAGTCGCCATCGCCTGGTGGACCTTCCAGGTTGCCGAGGCGTCAAAGAAGCGGATGACCAGCTTCTCGATGGCATGTACCTTTACCTTCCGTGCCTTCTCGAACAGTTCTGAAAGTGCCTGGGCGAGGGGACCCTCCGCAGTCAGTTCGGGCTTGGGCGGAGGTACCGGTTTTGGGGGCGGAACCGGAGGTTCGGGTTTCTTGGGTGGCGGAGCAGGTTTCCCCGGTTCCGCCACATAGACCTCTGCCGTCACCACCTGCCGTTGTCCACGGCTGTCGGTGACCTCCACCTGGTAAGTCATCGACGTTTCGGGGGAGACATCGCAGCGGAGGACAGTCTGGGTTGTCGCGGCCAACGAGAGATCGGGATGACTTCCGACATAGGTGAAGGGAGGAACGCCTCCCGTGACGGTGACAGTCAGTTCCGATGAATCTCCAGGAGGTATTTCTCGTGGTGCCGCCACCAACGTAACCGCAAGTGGTTGAGGACGAGGCCAAAGATGCTTCTTCTTTGCATCGGCCAACGTGTGAACGAAGCTGCTTTCGTTGATCTGGATCGCTGGGGCTGGATCACCCTTCCCCCAGACCTGGCTACCTTCGCGATAGATGAAGACATCAGACTCGATCCCCTGGCGAATACAGGCGATGAGCGGGTTGTTGGACACGAGCATCGAGAGCTTCGGGGCTCGCCGATATTCGTTACGGAGTTCCAGGGTTGAAAGCTCACCCTTCTGTTTCAGGGGAGTCTGGTCGCGAACGAAGGTGGGAGCTTCAGGCGTATCCCCTTCACTGAGCAGCTTGTGATGGTCACGAAGGACACGAGCCACGTGAAGCTGACCATTACCCGGTGAATCACTGGCGTTGTGGACCTCAATGGCAGCGTGGGCAATTGGTTCGGACGCCCCGGCCATGGGAACGTTGTAGGGGAAGAAGAGGTGCCGATAGCAGTGAAGAATAGCTTCCGCCACGCTCAAGGAAGACTTCTGAAATTCTTCCTTCACCTTGTTTTGCTGGTGATCGGCCAGCAGTCGAATCCGGTCTGGCTTGAGCAACTCTTGCAAGGCCAGGCGTCTTCGGACCCGATCCTTCATGTTCTTGACATGACGTTCGTCCGCCATAACGAAAACGAGGTTGTTCCGGAATTCACGCAGTTTCTGGTCGGCCCCCTTGAATTTGAAGATCTCCTCAACCGTTGGTGGGAGTCCCTGTGGGTCCGCCGAGATTGAATTGGCATCGTGGTGCAGCACGACCAGATTGGGCCGTCCGTCACCAACCACGTCTTCGACTTCGTAGGCCCCGGCAGGGTAGGGAACCAGGTTGAAGGCTCCACCCGACGCACCGAACAAGCCGCGTACACGCTCGTTGAGTTCGGTACGGACCTCGCTGGCGTCGATGTCTTCCATCTGCCGCCGGATCACCTGGGTAAGGTTGGGTTCCACCATGAACCGCAACAGGGAGCCAGGCCGGTCGTCGAGGAACAGGGATTCCGTCACGAAGCGGACCCGGGCTTGTTCAACGAAGCTCGGTTCAGTCTTGGGTGAACAAACACCAAGTTTCAGTTGATCGGCCGCAATCCCTTTCGCGGAATCACCAAAAGCCAAGGTGTGCAGAAAGATGGTTCGAGCAACGTATGAGTGAATGGGCAATTGCCCAGGAAAGTACTTCAGGTCTAATTGTTGAGCGGTGGCTGGGTCGTCCCCCCGAACAGCAGCCACATCGGATTTCAAGGCAGGGGCATATTCACCCTGAGCCAATCGGGTGGTGATTTCATCACGGATGGGACCGAACCCTGGATCAATGTGATGGGGATGGATTGCATAGGCATCGCCTGGTTTGTCACGCCACAGGACATGCACCGTTCGAGCCAGTAACCGAAGCATGCCACGGGTTCGCTGGAATGTGCTCAGCGACGACAGCTTCTCCGTCAACACGGTCATCGTTTCAGGATGAAGCGGATAACCACGACGGAAAAGTTCCTTGAGTTCCGGTCGGCCCACCGATGGCGGAAGGTCATTCTGGTTCCTGGACCATGTTTCGGCGTAGGCAGCAACCACCGCATCAGCAGCTGATCGGTCTACTTCATCGAAAAGCCGACGACGAAGGACATCCGCCGTTTCATCTTCCTCCGTCGGGTTCAGCTGGGTCGCTTTTCGGGAAGCAACCATCTCGGCCTCTGCCAGGGCAGCCAGTGCTCGTTCGTGTTCTTCCTTGTAGGCATCCTTGGCTTCGGCATCCTTTCCTACCGCCAAAGTGAACACGAGTGCGACGTTCGGTGAAGTTTCAACAGCCTTGAACAGGGAATGGAGGAACGCTGTGAACTGACCGCTCGCACCTGGAAAGGCCCGTTCCACTTTCCTCAGGTAAACGGAAACCTCGTCGAGCATGATCAGGGTTGGCTTTCCGCCGAAGATCTCCCTTAGAGTCTCGGCCCCTGGTGCAACGTGCTTTTGATCGCTCTCTTGAACACGACGGTACCCTTCTGCACCGCCCAGCCGGTAAGCAAGTTCTCCCCAGAGGGTCTTCGCTCGTAGCCCTTTTTCAAGAGTAAGCCCATCCGCTGGGTCTGTATTTTCGCCATCCAGGGCGGCAACCCGTACCTCGTGGTTCGGGATGAGCTTCGGGTCCACGAATTCTTCGATAGATTTGACCCCCTTCATCCCGCGAACGGCATGAACCAGGGCAATCAGTCCGTGGGTCTTGCCGCCACCGTACTGGGTGTCGAGACGGATGATGGAGGCAATCTCACCACCCTTACCGGACAGGCGGGTCAGGACAGCCTTCAGGAGTTCTCGCATGCCGCGAGTTGGGTAGCTGTGGCGGAAGAAATGGGCAGGATCAGCGTATTCCTTGGGTGCCGTTCCGTTTACAACCTGGGCCAGATCGGCCGCGAACTGTTCGTCTTTGGTGGTACCGGCCTCCACATCAGCCCGAGGACGGCAAGTCTCGAAAATCGGTTGAAGGGTGGGCATGGTGGTGGCTCGCTCGCGGGGACCATGGCCCGGCCGGGGCGAATCCTGTGACTCACCACCAATTTCGGTCAGCTGGGAAGGGTCACCGCAACCTCCTTGAAGGCAATGAAAAAGGTGAAGGATAGGATACCGGAAAATACCCTGAAAGCAAGCTTGGTAGGCCAGGCTCGTTCGAACCGGGATTGAGGATCCCGGCCGGCAACCTCCCAGGTAAATCTGTCACCATCTTCCATTCTTGCAGAATACCGTTGACACGGTGGCAGATTCATGTAAAATCTTGTTGTTGTATTTGTCCGATTTGTAAAACTGACTTTACGGAAATTCAGGATGGGAACCCATCCATTACGGGTGATCGATGCTATGGGTGTGAGGGAGAACCTCGCCGAGAAGCTGTTGTCTGCCAGAAAACTGACGGGGCTGTCCACCCGGGTTGTCGCGGAGAAGCTCAGGCCACGGTTCCCCATTTCTCACGCAACCATTGCTAATTACGAGGCCGGAAAGTCCACTCCCCCAACAGACCTGTTGGCTGCCCTCGCAGACCTTTACGACCGGCCCATCAACTGGTTTCTGGAACGTGGCAAAAGCCTGACGGGGGTTCGCTATCGAAATCTGAAATCGAGGGTCAAAGAAAGGGAGCTTCATCGCTTCGAGGCCGATGTGCAGCGATGGGTGGATGCCTATGTTGCCGTGGAGACCCGGCTCAAGAAGCCATTGACGTCGCCGTTAACGGAAACTCGCTTCCAGGCAACGACAGAACCCGACGAGCTCAGTAGGGATGTTCGTCGCTTGTTGGGTTTTTCAGAGGATGACCCTATTCCCAGTGTCGTCGATGTCCTGGAAAGTTTTCGGGTCCGTGTGCTGGAGCAACCCACGCAACTGCGGATTGATGGACTCGCAGCCAAATATGACGACGAGTACGTGGTCGTACTGAATCCAATAGTCTCGAATGATCGAGGCCGGCTAAATGCGGCCCACGAGTTGGCCCATGTTCTTTTTGGAGATTGTGACAAGGAGGGTCAGGAAACCAAGCAGGCAGAGCAAAGGGCTTTTGACTTCGCATCCCATTTCCTGCTGCCGAACAATCAACTCAAGAAGGCGTTTCTGGGAAAATCGATGGTTCGCCTGGTTCAGTTCAAGGAACGCTTCGGAATCTCTCTGGCCGCAATGGTGTACCGTGCAGACAAACTCGGCTTCATCACAAAGAATGAGGCGAAGTGGTTGTGGATCGAATTTGCTCGCAGGGGGTGGAAAAGCAATGAACCAGGCTCGGTCCGACCGGATCGGGCCACGAGGTTTGAGCAGCTGATTGACGAGATTCTGGTTAGCGGAAAAATGTCCCTAAAGGAAGTAGCAGACCTTGCTGGAGTTAGACCTGAAGCAATCCGAGAACGACTAAATTTTGCGATGGGAATTCAAGGAAGCACCGGTCCCGAGGACGAGGGGACCGAAACCATACCGTTCCCCCAATAAAGGAAAGAGCCATCTTGGGGCGACACCTTGGAGAATGTCTTTATGCCGCGAACACGGCAATCACTCCGTCTTCTCCCGCACGAAGATGAACTCTTGCGGACACTGTACCGAGAGTTCAACATTCCAACGGATCAGTATCCGCAGAGACCAGATGACCTAATTCACTTGGTCAATACCTGGAACAACCTGACCGGTCGGAAGGAACCTTGTCCCGAGGTTCTCCACTACATGATCACCCGTCGTAAGAAAGGGAAATGGGAACGCCTGGGTCGTGAAGCCAGCCAGGACTTTTCTCGTCCCCGAGTCGAATTCACCGAGGATGAATTGAAGCACCTAGACGCTATCCATGAGGAGCTTCAAATCGCATCCGACAATTTCGCTCTGAACTCGGAGCTGGCAGACAAGCTCCAGAAGGAGTTTGCTCGCCGAGCCGGGAGGATCGTTCCGGCCATGATCCTTGCCGCCGAGATGATCAACCGTCGGAAGGTGGGGGCGTTGGCGACGCTGAAGCCCAAATCCGAAGAAAAGGATCTAGGATTTTCGGACATCAATGAGATTGCAAAATAAATTCCGGCGGATCAGTGGCACATCGGGGGGATCTAGATGACAGAGAAGGTCAGAATACTGTTTCTAGCAGCGAATCCCAAGGACTCCACAAAGCTCCGGCTGGATGAGGAGATTCGTGAGATACACGCCCGAATTCGTGCAGCCGACTTTCGCGACTCGTTTGATCTGGTTTCAAGATGGGCAGTACGTCCGTTGGACCTGCTTCAAGCCTTCAATGAAGTCAGACCCCATGTTGTCCATTTCAGTGGACACGGGACTAGGCACGCGGAATTGGTCCTGGAAGACTCGGATGCACGTCCTAAGCCGGTGAACGAAGATGCTCTTGCGGCTTTGTTTCGTAACGTCAAGGACAACATAAGGCTGGTACTTTTGAATGCGTGCCACTCTGAATCCCAAGCCGTAGCCATAAGTAAGGAAGTCGAAAGTACCATTGGGATGAACGCAGCTATAGGTGATGAAGCTGCCATCGTGTTTGCATCGACGTTCTACGGAGCTCTAGCGTTCGGCAGGTCCATCGCAGAGGCATATGAACAAGGTAGGACGGCTCTAATGCTCCAGGGGATAGCTGAGGAATCGACCCCGACTCTTCTTGTTAGGCCCGGAGCCGATGCACTAAAAATCTCGTTCGTGAACCGGAAGCCAAATAATCCCGTCCTGCCACCGGTTTCGTTAGAGATCCTCCAGGCAGCTGTAAGTGAAAACAGCCCGATCAACTATGTTAAATACGATGGTGGTCTCGCCATCCAAGCCGGTGGGATCGTTCATGATTGTCAGTTCAACCTTGAACAGGCCGCTCTCTTGGATCACGCTGTCACCATGCTTGTTCAAGTCGGCTGGATTAAGCAAGTCGATGAAAGCCAGTACCTCGTCACCCACACTGGCTACCAAGCAGCACGAAAACTACAGGGACAATTGGCCCCAAACGCCGACTTCCTGGAATTAAAGAAGCAGATGCCTGAGCTAATCGCAGAATTCAAGGACGGGCTCCAACAGGAAGACGGACAGTTCGTGCGGGAGTTCTTTGTTCTCGGAAACAAAGGCCACCGACTCGGCGGATCGGAAAAACCGAGGTTCATCTTCTACGAGGAAGACCACGACAACCTTCGTGGGAAGCTCGATATTCTCGAAAACCGTGGTTACCTCGTTGATGTGACCCCAGGCAACACGCCAATCTATCGGATGACGGAGGAGTTTGTGAAGCTCGTGCTGACGAGCTAACGGTGGACACGGCCTGCCGCGGGTAAGACTCTTCGTGGTGAAGCGACCAACACGAGGAGATGAAGCTGTGGCACACAATCTTGCAACGACGAACGGTAAGAGTTCGATGATGTACGTCGGGGATCAGCTTCCCTGGCATCGTCTCGGTACCAAGCTCGATCAACCAGCCACTGCACGGGAAGCCATCGAGGCAGCTGGGCTGAACTACCGGGTTGAACTCAAACCCCTCAAGACCAACGACGGCACCGAAGTCACTACCCGAAAAGCCACCGTTCGGATGGACTCCAACGAAGTCCTCGGGGTCGTCGGCAACGGGTATGTCCCCGTTCAGAACTTCCAGGCATTTGGTTTCCTGGACGCGATCGTCGCTGATGGTGAACTTCGCTATCACACAGCGGGAGCCCTTGGGAAGGGTGAGAAGATCTGGATGCTCGCTCGGCTACCGGGACACATTCAGGTCAAGAACTCGGCGGACATCGTGGACAAGTTCCTTCTGCTTTCCAACGCCCACGATGGGTCGGCTGCCCTTCGGGTTTACTTCACGCCGATCCGGGTCGTGTGTCAGAACACACTGGCTCTAGCCGAACGTCGAAGTCAGGGACAGGGTGTCAGCATCCTGCACAAGGGAGACCTCGAAGCCAAAATCAGGGAAGCTCAACAAGTCTTGGGATTTGCTACCAGATTCTACGATGATGCCGCTGATCGGATCAATCAGCTCGCTTCGTACTACCCGACGCAGGCCCAGGTGTCGGCCTACTTCCGGGAAATCTATCCCGATCCCGAGGAAGGCAAGGACAACGCTCGTGCCGTCAACATCCGACAGGAACTGCACCGGCTGTTCGAACACGGTATTGGTCACGATGAGCCGACCATCAAGCATTCGACCTGGATGGCTTTCAACGCCGTTACCGAGTTCGTCGATCATGTCCGGCCAGGGCGGGGAGCCAATGAAGCGGACCGGGCCAGTCGCAGGCTCGACTCCATCTGGTTCGGGTCCGGGGCTCGATTGAAACAAAGAGCCTGGGATCTGGCACTCGACATGGCCACCAATGTTTGACCGCAGATACCTTCATCGGTCTCTTGCAAGCATCTTCACGTTTCCCCCTTCCGAACGAAGCGATGGCTCCTCGACAGATTCTGCCGGGGACCGTCGTTTCGTGAACTGAGGCAAATCATGAGATTGGCGGCCCAGGTCAAGGGCGGGTTTTTCCCAGCCCACGAGGAAGCTGTTGCGTTCGCTGCGTCCTTTTTGCAGGCACCCGCAGGGAATGAGTTCTCGATCCTGGATCCCTGTGCCGGTGAGGGAATGGCAATCAGACGACTCGGCCAGATTTTGGGCTATCCTCAATCCAGGGTTCATGCCATTGAGTTGGACGACAGCAGGGCCGAGACGCTTCGTGCCAACATCCCCGATGCAAAGGTGCTGGCTCCTGCGGATTTCTTCGGTTGCCGGGCAACCTACGGCAGCTTCTCGTTTATCTGGTTGAACCCACCGTTTGATTACAGCTACGGCGGATACCGCGTGGAGGATGAATTCCTGGTACGAGCTACCGAGTGGCTCGTGACGGGAGGAGTAATGGCCCTGGTGTGTCCCGAGGATGTGGTGGAAGAATACTCCAACGCCAGACAACATTTCACCAGGTACTACGAAAACGTCGCCATCGTCCCGTTCCCGGAAGCCCATCGACCATTCCGTGAAGTCATCGTGTTCGGTCACAAGCGGCTCAAGCCGAACGTCAACCGGGATACCGGTTGGATTCCGTGGGAGTCGGTCCAGGCATCAGAAGGATTCCGTTACCACATCCCGACAGGCTCAGGTCCCCGTCGCTTCGAAAAGATCGATCCCACCGAGGCCGAACTACAGCAAATGTTGTCTGGTTCCCCACTGCGTTCTTATTTGAAGGCTCCCGCCGCTGCGGCAGTTCCGTCTCCGCCGCTTCCGCTGGGTATCGGGCATGTGGCCCTGCTCCTGGCCAGTGGTCATCTGGATGGAATCGTTCATCCCGAGGGGAAGCTGCCTCATGTGGTCCGGGGCACGTCGCAAAAGCACTCCTTTATCAGCGACGTGACGGACATCGAAAATGACGATGGCAGCACGACAACCAGGACGACGATCTCCGAACGCATTGATCTGGTAATCCGGACCGTCGATTGCAGCGGCCGCATCCGGACATTCTCTGAAACCGACGCCAAGGATGAGTGAAGCCCGCCGAATTAGGGTTGGGCAGTCCATGCTCACCCTCTGGCGAATACCTTCACATGGCGAGGTTCACCATGCAGCAGGGGCAAGAGCCGACCAATGCCGTTGTTGGTTCCCTGGATCTTGAAGTCTACAGCTCTGGCCGAGGTCGCCGTTCCACCTGTTCCCGTTTCAAACTCCGTTGTGACGCCATTGCACTTCACGAGAAAGAAATCCTCCTTCTGTCAGTCATCGGCTCCGAGACCAGTGTCAAGGCTCTGACCGCTGGGTTACGTTCCTCCACCAGGGACCAAAAACGAATTGAGTACACCGTTCATCTCGGCAAGGTCAACGAAACCAATCTGACAAAATGTCCGGATGGTTACCGGGTCTACCGGAGCAAGATGGCTTATGGTCTTTGGCACGTTCTCTGTCTGTCCAAAAGAGACGGCTTCCTTCCGATCATCAGCGATGCAACCGTATGGCAACTGCTGCAAGGTGATCGATTCACCACACCGCTGTTACGGGAGTGGGTCCCCTGGCTTCGTCAGGAAATGAAGAAGCTCGGTATCATCGTCCCCATCACCCAGAGTGGTTGTGACGCCGGGTTGATGATTGCCGAAGCCGAAGCCCTCGACGATCTGATCAGTCGGGGTATCAGGAACGGCTACTTGACCATCCCTGGCCAACCTATCGAACGCAAGAAGATCAATGGGACTGCATGGCCCCGTGCCATCAAGACCCTGGAAGAGTACCTGGTGGAATATGGTTCCCTGTTGGGCCAACAAGCTGAACGGTCTCTCGAACCATTGCACGTTCCTGGTCGCGATACCCTTCCTCCCCTGGATTTGTTGCGGCCACCCTTCGAGGCCCAGGCCCATGTGATCGAGGCCATTCGCAAATCTCTCCAGCGACAGAAAAGCACCCTCTTGGTGGGAGAAATGGGAACGGGCAAAAGTTTGATGGGAATGGCAGCAATTCATGCTCACGCCGGCGGTCGTCCTTACCGTGCCCTGGTCTTCTGTCCCGGCCAACTGGTCAAGAAGTGGGAGCGAGAAATCCATGAGACCATTCCGGGGGGCACCGTCATTCAGATTGAATCGTGGAAAAACCTGCTGCACCTGAACCGTACCCGGAAACCAACAAGCATGGAATGGTACATCATTGCCCGGGACCGGGCCAAGCTGGGGGCCAAGTGGAAGCCGTCGTATCAGGTTCGCACCCAGATGGTGGAAGCGTTCATACGGTGCCCGCAATGTGGTCGGCGTCTGGTCGATGATAAGCGGGAACCGATCCTGGTCGGACAGCCGGGCAAGAATGGTCTGTCAGGAACAGGCTTGTGGAAACGACGTTTCCGTTGTGAATGGGTTCTCTCAGATTCAAAACTGGCGAACGAAGCCGATGATGGTCACGCGGATCGGCTGGTTGAAGGTTGTGGTTCCGCTCTCTGGCAGATGACCGGAGAGTTTCACAGGTACGAACCGGCTTTGTACATCAAGCGGCGGCTCAAAGGCTTCTTCCGATATTTGGTCGCCGATGAACTGCATGAGGAGAAAGGTGCGGATACTGCCCAAGGACATTCTTTGGCAGCCCTCGCTTCTTCATGCCGCAAGGTCATCGCTCTGACTGGAACGCTCATCGGTGGCTATGCGGAACACTTGCGACCCTTGTTGTTCCGGCTATCCCCATCCTCTCTGGTTCAGGAAGGTCTGGGCTGGGCGGACGCCACTCCGTTCAACGAACGCTATGGTCGCATCGAAACCAGGATCACGGAGCGTTCCGGGGGAAGTGGTGAAGACAACCGGATGTCGCGTGGGTCCAAGAACACGATCAAGACCGTAAGGCCTGGAATAATGCCGCCACTCTTCGGCAGGCACCTCATCGACAAGAGTGTCTTTTTGGGGTTGAACGAGGTTGCTCAGAATTTGCCGCCGCTGGAGGAAGAATGTATCTCCGTCCGGATGGACAGGGAACTGGCAACAGCCTACCGGGATGAAGTCGAGGAGCCGCTTGTTGAAACCATCAAGGAGATGATGAGGAAACGGGACCGGCGACTTCTGGGTACGATGTTGCAGACGCTGCTTGCCTATCCCGACTATCCCTTTGGCTGGGGACCGGTCGGCTATTTCAAGGCGGGTCAATTTGTGTCGGTGGCCCTGCCACCCAATCTGGCGGATGATGTCGTCCGTCTCAAGGAACAGGCTCTCATCGATCTGGTCCGCACCGAGAAAAGTCAGCGTAGGCAGGTTTGGGTCTATGTGCAATTCACTGACAAACACGATGTCGAAACCAGACTGGAAAAACTCCTGCTGTCGGCAGGGTTCCGGGTCGGTGTGCTCAGGTCCAGTGTTCCCCTGGCCCGCCGTGAGGAGTGGATCAGCAAGAACGCTCCTCGTCTCGATGTCGTGATCAGTCATCCCCGGCTGGTGGAAACGGGTCTTGACTTGTTCGACAAGGGCGGCCGCCACAACTTCCCCACCATCGTCTTCTACGAGACCGGCTACAACCTCTTCACCCTCCGGCAAGCTTCACGCCGCTCCTGGCGAATCGGTCAGAAAAAGGACTGTCGCGTGGTCTACCTTTATTACGAGGGGACCATGCAGGGTCGGGCCATCGCTCTCATGGGCAAAAAGCTGACCGCTGCCCAGGCCCTGGAAGGCAAGTTCTCCAGTGAGGGGCTGGCAGCCATGGCCGGTGAGGACGCCAACATG
This sequence comes from uncultured Singulisphaera sp., assembly GCA_964484265.1. Classification (GTDB taxonomy): domain Bacteria; phylum Planctomycetota; class Planctomycetia; order Gemmatales; family Gemmataceae; genus SIAQ01. The sequence continues at coordinate 25,295 of CAZAFH010000020.1, read as the reverse complement.
GAGATCGCGTTGGCTCGCAACCTCGTTGATCGGATGGATGAAGGAGATGCCCGGCGGTTATGGTTCAGAGTGTCTAATCCTGTCGGAAGCGACGAAGACCATGTGCTACCTTCCGCCAACGGGTTGGACGTTCAGGACCCGCTCAGCGTTCATCAAATGACCTTGATTGAAGCCGACGAGGATGTACAGAACAAATCGGCAAAGGTGCTGAGACCAAATGCCATCAAGTCGAATCCCAACGACCATTGTCAGCTGTGGCTCTTCTGAACTCCTCCAGCGAACCGGAGGCAAACCTTCCACCAGAGGATGTAGCAAGATTGCCGTTTACCTAGGTCGAAGGGAGTTCTTCAATGGCGGTTTTTCTTGTCTTGTTTGTGTTCATTCCTCATCCGTCTCAGGCACCACGTGAGCGGCTGGTGGCTTGATCCGAAAGAGGCCGCAACGTGTTGAGCTAGGAGTTACCTCTTTTTCATCAACAAACAACCCGATCGTGGTGGTTTCAAGGTAGGCGACTTCCACCGTCGGACGAAGCATCAGAGCAGCTCTCATCACAATGCTCGGTGCAGCAACAACCTGTCCCGTTTTTTTGCCGCTCCCTTCTCCACCGAGACCACGTTCGTTTATCAACCGCTTCTTGATCTGATCCGGCAGAAGATCCAGGATCTGATAGGAGGTCAGAAAAACCTGGTACTTTCCGTGCCGCTTTTCGGCATCTTTGAGGACTTTCAGGACGTCATCCTTGATGTCTGAAGGCATAAGGTCCGGCATAAGTCCCTCCCAGAATGTTTCTATTTGGCATGTCGTGCTCGCAAGAGACTCCAGTCATTCTAGCGAAAGCACTCGTTGAAGGACTGTCCCACGGCAGAACATTGTGGCCCGCAATACACCGAAATCGGCGTGTTTCTCCGGCTTCTGCGGGTAAACAGGATCGACGAAGAACCACCCCTTTCATTCCAAGGTGTTAACCATGCTACGAGCCAATGTCGGTTTGAGCCGGAAGATTTCTCGGGATTACAATTCCACCGGCTATTCCGTGAATCTGGATGGGGAAATCCCCGTCTCCGTGGATGAGCCCGAAGTCATCGCTGAGAAGATCAAGGAACTCTTCAGTCTGGCCCAGGAAGCCCTCAACGTGGAAATTGACCGGGACCAGAGTGAGGATTCTATTGGACGCCGGGATGAAGAACGACCGGCAGCCAATCCCACGAATAATGGCAACGGCAACGGTCAAACCAGCCGTTCCAACGCCAGTTCCGCTTCTCGTTCGACACCGCCCCAGGCCAATGGCCCCAAGCCCGCACAGAACGGCAACGAAGAAATGGCCACCAACAAGCAAGTTCAGTTCCTGCTCACCATGGGCAAGCGGTTCAAGTTATCCACGCCCCAACTCGAAAGCCGCGTCGGTGAGATCATCGGCCGCCGCTGTGGTGTGTACGAACTGACCAAGAAGGAAGCCGGCCTGGTCTTGGACACCTTCACAAAGGCCACCAATGGGACCAACGGGAACGGAAATGGTCGGCAGGGACGCTGATCGTTTCCGGGGAGATCATCATGGATGCACAGGCCGCCTGGCTCTTGATGCTGGACGCCCTCGAATCCGGCCACTGGAGAGTGGTCCGGGAACAAGCCGAGGATTTGCTCGAATGGATGGAAATGGGTGAACCACCCCCGGACATCAATCATGGGAAAGTCACGGATCGTACCTGGAACCGGCAGGTCGCCATTTACGCTTGCAAACTAGCTCGTCTGATCGCTCGCCGACGACTTCGGGGGTAAAGTGGACGTGGCCCGTCACGGGAGAGTCAACCATGCATCATCGACCCCACTGGAGTTATTCTTCCATCAGCCAGTATCTCTCCTGTCCCCTTCGCTTCTACTTCCAGCGTGTCCAGCGACTGCCACAGATGATGGTCGGCAGCAGTCTGGTATTGGGCTCATCGGTTCATGCGGCTCTCGCCGAGTATCACCGCACTGTCCAGCAAGATGAACCAACCGACATCCCAAAGCTTCACAAGATCATTTCGGAAACCTGGAACAAGCGGGAAAATGAAACCCGGATCAGCTATCGGGACGGTGAAAATCAGGCTGACTTGCTGGCTCAGGGCATCTCGCTCGTTGAGCTTTATCTCAAGGAGCCGCCACCAGAGAACATCGTCGCCATCGAACAGGAGATCATTGCTCCGCTGCACAACAGTCAGGGAGAATACCTGGAGACGCCGCTGGTTGCAGTGGCCGATCTGATCACGGAGGGAAACGAGGAGTTGACGGTCCGGGAGTTCAAGACCAGTGGCCGGGCTTACTCGGAGATGGAAGCCGAGACATCGTTGCAGCCGACGTGCTACGTCAACGCCGTCCAGGAAACCCTGGGGATCCCACCAGCTGTCGAATACACCGTCCTGGTGAAGACCAAGACACCGAAGATTCAACGGCTTACCACCGTCCGCAACGAGGACGATCTGGCCCGTCTGGGCGATATCGTGGAGAATATCGAACGAGCCATTCAGGCCAACGTCTTCTATCCCGTTGAGACCCCGCTCAACTGTTCCACCTGTCCCTATCGTCAACCATGCCGGGAATGGGGCCAAATCCTCAACCCGGAGAGAACCCCACTTGAAGTCATTTCCACTGAGGCCACTGTATGATGGTCGAAACCCATCGCAAGGGTGGTTGTCTCTGTCAACCGGCACGGGAAGGAAAACTCCGTTGTCCGTTGATCGTGCGTCCCACCAGTGAGGATGTTGTCACCGGCAACCTCTTTCAGGTGCTGAAAGTCCTGAATCCCCGCTGGTGGCTTCCTGACCTGTTGAACGAGGCTCTGGGCGTCCAGGCCTATCATCGTCAGGTGTTTCGGAACCTTCGCATCGAACCGTGGGTGAACAAGCCGTGTTATCCCCGCGAACTTCTCCCCTGGGAGGAAGGAAGCACCCAGGTCGATGTTACCATCAGCTTTGAGAACCCGCCGACCATGGTCTTCATCGAGATGAAATATGGAAGCGATCTGTCGCCCACCACATCCCGCAACCAGGGTCAACATGGGTTTCCGTCCGATCAACTTTCTCGCAACGCCCGGGTCGGGTTGCTGGAATGTGGTTACTTTTTATTCCCTAGATTGTTCGAGGGGAGGCAGCGGGACTTTCTTCTCCTGGTCATCAGCCCCGAGAAGGGCCAGCCGCTCGTGACCAAGTATCGGGACCCAGTGAAGCTCCGCTCAGCCATTCCTCACAGTGACCTGATTCCGAGATTGCCAAGGTTGCCGTTCATCGGGGAACTGGGTTATCTCGACGTTGTTCACATCCTCAAGAACCAGAAGCGATGGTTCAGCCGAGCCGAACGAGAAATGGTCGATCAACTCACGGCATACCTGGAATTCAAACTGAACAATCGACCGCGTTGGAATCCGATCAACTCCCATGGTTCCCTGTTCGACCCGGCCCAGGCACCTTCGGCGGGTAGCAAGGTTGTTGAACCACACCCAAACCAAGGAGAGTCTCATGCCGAAGCAGCAACCTGTTCAGCCCGTCCATGAAGTCCGTCTCGGTGCCATCAAGGCAGCCATCTGGGAAAACAAGACTGACAATGGGGTCCGCTACAACGTCACCGTTGCCCGCATCTACAAGGATGGCGACAACTGGAAGTCCACCGACTCCTTTGGTCGGGACGACCTGTTGCTCCTCGGCAAGGTGCTCAATGAGGCCCACACCTGGATCTTCGAGAACCAGAAGTCCCGGAGTGAATGAAGTTTATCTGGGAGGATTTTCGGAGCGAGTCCGGGATGAAATTTCGGACGTGAAAATTTCACTTTCAGGTTTCTCCGGGAGGACGACGCAACCGTCATTTCCGGAGATCATTCCATGAGACGACGAAGCTGGACAGCCCAGGAGGTACAGATGCTCCACGACCGGTATACCAAGGAGGGGCCCATCCCGCTCGCCGAGGCAATGGGCCGGTCGGAGGATTCCGTCAGTTCCTTTGCTCATCGTTGTGGACTGCGTACCCAGCGATGGTTCAGGAAGCAGCAAGCCCGTCGATCCGTTGACGAGGAAAGCTCCGTGTTCGGACGCTGACCCACTGCTGCCAGGTCATGAAGTACAATCTCCCTTGTTCCCGGTGAAAATGGTGGAACGGGAGGTTGTTATCGTGACGGTCGAAATTGCCCACATGCCGAAGTGTCCGATGGATGAAGCCGCGTATGATCGGCTGTACGCCTTCAATCAAGGGATGGACGATCAGCTGGATGTCGTCCCGGAGTGGAAGGAAATCCGCATCAAGCCTGGTGCCAGTGAAGCCGACAATTATCGTCTGCTCCCGTCGGCTCGTGACTTCGAGTACATCGGCTACTTGACCAGGTCGCGGATCCGCTTCCACAAGGGTGATGCGTCCTGTGCCGGCATGTGGATGGCAAAGCCATGTACGTTCCACAGCCACCCAACGAAAAATCCGCATCTGGCCGACGTGCCGTCGCTCAAGGACATCCACTCGTTTCTCCTTTATCGGCATCTCCGGTCGGCCACTGTTGGGGCTACGAAGATCTGGGTCTGGGACAAGACAAAAGCCACACTGGGAACCGTGCGGAAACTTGAAGAATGGATGGAGGCGAACCATTTTCGTGTCGTCACGCACTGGATGAAGAAAGACTTTACGTCGTGGCAGGCGATGTACGTGCAGACGGTCATGAAGCACCTGGGGTGGCTGTGGCCTGATACGATTGACGAGATGGACGCTCAATGGCCCGGGATTCTTCGAAACAAGTTCAAGATCAAGGTTCGTCTGTTTGCTCGTGAACCGGGAGTGCAATCTCAATGACGACGCCCCAGAAGAAGAACAAACCAAGCAAGCCTTTACCCTCGGAAGCAAAAACATCCAGGCCGGAAGGAGACCGTCGCCTTCGTCAGGCAGATCGACTGGCCAGGGTAATGAGGACGCTGCAACTCTTGCTCAGCAGGGGTCGCTGGAATGCCCGGGACATTGCCGCCGAGCAGGAGTGTTCGGAGCGGACGGTGTACCGGGACATGCAGGTTTTGGAGCTTGCTGGCATCCCGGTCCAGTTTGAATCAGAAGACCGGTGTTATCGGGTCCGGCAGGACTTTCGGTTCCCATCGCTCAACATCACCGAAGACGAAGCCCTGGGACAAGGAACGGCTGCCGCCATTTCCGCCGGACCGGGCCTGGACATCAATTCTGGTGCAAGGCCGGTGACCCAGAAACTGGCTAGTTCGGCCAAGGTGGATATTGCTCAGGTTCTGGCGGATGCCGGGGAACTTGTTTCTGTTCTCGATCTGAAACTGGCGGACCACTCTCGGCACCGGGACATTATCAAGACCATCCAGTGGGCGTTGGTGAAACGCAAGCAGTTGACCGGCACCTATCGCAGTCCCCATGAACCCGATGAGGTCAAGCTCCATCTGCATCCGTATCGGCTGTGTCTGATCAAGGCCGCATGGTATCTGGTCGCTCGACCGGACGGTGAAGAGGCACCAAGGACGTATCGAGTCGCCCGTTTCAGGACCTTGCGGATGCTCGATGCCAATGCCCAGATACCCGACAACTTCGACCTCAAGGATTATTTCGGCAACGCATGGGCTGTCTATCGCGGTGATCGGTCGTATGACGTGGAGATTCTGTTCTCCAGGGAAGCCGCCGGCGCCGTGATCGAAGGCATTTTGCACCACACACAGAAGGTCAAGAAGAACATGGATGGGTCCGTCACGCTGACATTCAAGGTGGATGGTCTGAATGAAATCGTCCGTTGGGTTCTTGGTTGGGGTAGCCGAGCCACAGTGATTCAGCCGTCCGAGCTTCGAGACCTGGTCCTGGCTCAACTGCATCAATCCATCGAGGCCTATCAAACATGATTCCCGACTGGGAACACAACTGCGTCTTCCTGGCCGACAAGCTCAAAGACCGTCACCCGTCCGTATTCACCCGAATCCAACAAATTCTGATCAACCACGGCATCGAGGTCCGACTCCTCGCCAATGTCCGTGACGTTTGGACGAGAGACTACAGCCCGGTCCAGGTTGGTCAGAAGTTCCTGGTCAAATTCCGTTATGACCCCGATTACCTTCGAGATGAACCCCGATTACGAACGGGAAACGGGATCGTGAACTCGTTCGGAGACATAGGTCGTTGCCGCCGGTCGCAAATTATCCTGGATGGGGGCAACATCGTGGCGTCGCGTACCAGGGTGATCCTGACGGACAAGATCTACAAGGAAAACCCTGGGCTGAACCGAAGTGACCTACGAGATGAAATCAAGAAATTGCTCCGAGTGGAACGTCTCATTCTCATCCCCAGGGAGCCATACGACCCGATCGGCCACGCCGACAGCATGGTTCGCTTCCTCGACGAAGACACTGTGTTGGTGAACGACTACGCCGAGGTCGATCCACCTTTCGGAGGTAGGCTGGTCAAAGCACTTCGTAGCCAGGGTCTGGCAACTGAACCGGTTCCCTACTTCCACGAACGAAGGTCAACCGGCGGTATCCCATCTGCCGTTGGCTGTTACGCGAACTTCCTCCGCACCGAAAAAGTCGTGATTGTCCCGGCATTCGGAAGTCAACACGATCACGTTTCGCTGGAAAGACTCAGGAACCTGATGCCGAAGGTGCCCGTTGTTTCCCTGGACGCGACGAGCCTGGCACGGGAAGGGGGCGTCTTCAATTGCATCAGTTCCAGCTATCGCCGGGTGCCACGGTCGGACAAAGCATGACCCCTAAGGAATGTTGACAGTCGGCGACGTGATCGTGCCACGGGTAACAAGGCCGGTCACGACAACGATAGGAGGGATGCATAATGGCGAGTCTAACTCGGGGTGTCCTGGACACATCGGCGGTCACCTTCCATTTGCTCAGGCATTGGTGGGTCGAGAAGAAGTGCGATCCGCCCTATGACCTGTTCGGAGGCGAAGTTCTTTTTTGGGATTTCTCGGCAACGGCGGGGTTGATCCTGGAAAGGTATGAAAGAGTCGGTCGGTGTTGGCCCAAGCTGATTGCTGAATACTCCGATCAACTCATCGCCATCATCGAAGGCGAAAGCCGACGACCCAAGGGTCAGGAAATACATGATCTGGCCAAAAGCGTGGCGGAGAAGTTCAAGGATGTCGAGTGAATTCCGCTCCACTGTGTTCCGTGCGAATCACCGGTGCGGGATCCTCGTAGTTTCGTATTTCCGCAACTGTGGTTCGTGCATCCGGACATCCCCTCATTACTTCGCCCAGCAGAGTCCAGCATGATGAGAGATCATTGGGGTCAGCGATGGCCAATATGGGGAGCACGTTTCGGAACTCCCCTTGCGGTAGCCGGGACAAGGCCTGACGAGGCAAGAGCCCAAGGCTTACCTTTTGGCGGACGAGGGTTTTGATGTCGTCGGTGATGTGCGGCAATGCAGTGGCAAAGACCTCCCGGTAGACGGCCACCTGGAGGCATCCCCAGTAAACACCGCTGGCGTTGGACCCGTGCTTCAGTTCAATGCAGTACAATTCACCGCTCGGACCCAGAGCCAAAAGGTCGCACTCGATTCCGAGGCCCTTGGCATTTGGCTGTCCCCATGTTTTCGGATCGCTGCGTTGCAGGTCATCCTTCACCTTCTGATATTTCACCTGGATCGGGTCGAGCACGGACCTCCTTTCCGAGTCACTCCCGAAGCCCACGACCGCTTCACGGTCGATGATGAGCCAGTCCATTCCCGGGCACCAGTTCTGGCTGAACGCGAAGCAGAGTCGATTTTGCCAGTAGCCTTCCTCTCGGTTCCGGTAGTAACCGTCTTTTGCCAGGCTGGCGGCGGACACCAAGTAGGTCGGCACCAGGGTGCAGAGGCTGTCCTGATCCGTGGCCGGCCAACGTTTCATCAGGTGCTCGTACCCTGCTGCCTGGGTGTACGTCGACGAAGCCGTGCATTCGAGAACCCCATCACCAGGATCATGCCGAATGGTAAGAAGGGCTGTCGTACCGTGATAGTACATGAGCCGATCTCCTTCGCGAATCTGAAGGTCAAAGGCGTACGGGTCGGCAGGATTCCACGACGATACGTTCGATACCAGGAACCGCAACGGACCGTTTTCCAGATGATCCAGAAATCGCGGGCTCAAACGACGGGCATATCTCATTGCTGGCATGGCTCTCTCCTTTGGCAAAAGGATCATTTTACCGACGGGTGCTGCCAGAAGTGGGGCCGAGACATTCGCTTCCCACCGCATTTCACGGGGAGCTTCTCAACGCTGACCTGCTCCTGTCAGGCACTCTTGCCAGAATAGGGCGGATTCCAACAACGGTCCGGCTGCTGGCCAGGGTACTGTACCTTGGCCGACCGATCCTGCGGCCACTGAAAGGGAGCATCCATGAACGACAACGATAATTTCGACTTTGGCCGAGAGGTCGAACGCTCCTTCCTCATCCGGGGGGGAGTACGACAAACTCATCGAGGCCAAGAGAACCGCCTACCTGATCTTCGGCGGCATCGTCCTGTTCAGCATCGTTCTTGGCTTCCTGCTCAGTGCCCTGGGCATCCAGTGGTGAAGCCGGACCACTTCTTGACACGTTCCTTTTGCACCGGAGAAACCCATGTTCGTCCGTCTTTCGTTTGTCGTCATGTTGATGTGTACTTTCGTCGGATGCAGCAACAGCCCGGCCTCGAATCCGCCGACCGAGAAAACCACACCGGTGAAGAACCAGATGGAGAAGGGGTCCAAGAAGGCCCCATCGGGCACCGAGAAGGAAGCCCGAGCCATCCTCAAGACTGTTCTGGATAGCTGGGCCTTTGGCGACACCCTGGAGACGTTTGAAAAGGACCACCCCGGTATCCAGTTCTTCGACACGAGCCGGATCACCAAGAAGACGCTGGGCCGTTATGAGATCGGCAGTGTCCGACAGAAAGGGGGAGCTTTCGAGATCCTCGTGACACTCACCTTCAAGGAGGAAGCCGGGGACGTGAACCGAAGTGGAAGCTACCTTGTCGTAAAGGATGCCGAGGGGTGGATGATCACCGGGGGTGCCAACTGACCGAACCAGTCCCGGATGGTGGTCGGGCCAATGTGGAGGTTCAGATGCCAGTCAGCCGTCACGAAGAATGGGTACCCATCGCCGAGCTAAATGATCGTGATGAGATTTGTTTTACGTCCGAGTTTCAAACTCTGATGGGTGATCTTGGATGGGAAGCCAAGGCTTTTGTGGGACACCTGCTGGGCTTGTGGTACGACCCTTTTGAACACATGCTCGATTACTCCAGTGGAGAGGCAACCAGTTCCGAGGACCAGCCCGGTCAGTTCGACCGCAACGGGTTGGACCAGCCTCAGGATGTTGTTGAATACTGGGCCGTCGATTGGAGCAAGAACCAGAACTGTTCCAAACCACCTCACCGGGCTGGAACCGGCTTGGGTTTGAATGTTGGCTGGTACCGGGACGTGTTGCGGGCAAAGCTGGTATCGCTGAAGCTGCCCCGTCGCCTGTTGGTCGAATACAGGGAGAAATTTTACCAGCGAATGAAAGAATTGGAACTGACGTAAGCCCTGGAACAAGACTGTTCATGATGAAGTCAACTGAGCAATGGGAAAACCTTTCATGCATGACCGACGCGGATTCTTGAAATCCACTCTTGGGCTGGCCACGAGGTGCGGGTCCAGTCTCGATCCTTCTTTGACCCTGGACAACCGGGGAAGTGTTCCTCCACCGACGAGGGAGCAAGTCGAATACGAGGAAATCCTGGGGCTGAGTCCTGGCCTTGAATGGCTGGGCCTACCGCAGGAATGGTCAGTGGTACGTGAAAGGCTTCATCCATTTTGCCCAGAACGCGTTGTGATCCTTTCTTCGACCGGCATAACACGTGTGGGACACAACCTCCAGGAAGCAAAGCAGTCCATCTGGAAACGAGTTCAGGCACGGCATCTGGGGAGCCAGGACTATCTGATGCCGCCCGTGAAATTTGACTTGCTCGTCGCAATGATTGACCGTCTGACGAGCTTTTACCACAGGGCGGACCTAGCTGAAGACTGGGCGTTGAGACTGGCTCGTCGTGAAGATCTCGGTAGTTGCGGGCTTGACCAGGGCTTTGGGCTTGTTCACCAGTTTCAAGGACGGGAGAACGTACGCACGATCAACTCTCTGGTTGATTGGTGGCTATTTCTCGTTCCGGAAGGCATGGAGTATCAATGCTTGGATGAAAAGCCGGTGTATGCGTTGGTCGGCCACGTGTTTGACCAAAGAAGGATCGGCCTGGAACTCGACGTCTGGAGTCTGGCGTCAGAACTTCATCGAACAATTAGTCGTAGAAAAGTGTCGGATCGGTCGATGCTTGGGTGGGAGCAGATTGCGAATATGGATCGCGTTTCTGCCGCTCGATTCTTGAACCGCCAGGTGGCCCTCAGTCTGAAGAATCTTATGGAGAGAGTGAACTCTTACGAGGGACGCCCATGAAACTGACCATCCATCGTGGCACCAAAGAGATCGGCGGCTCGTGTGTCGAGTTGGCGACGGCAACGACCCGGCTCGTCCTCGATCTCGGTCTTCCTCTGGTGGACGCCCATCGTGAACCCTTCGATTCCCGTGCTGCCCTTGCCAAGTCAACAGACGCCTTGAAGGCCGAGAAGGTCATCCCGGCAATTCCAGGTTTGTTCGACACCGATCATCCGGGCCCCGATGCCATCCTTCTCAGTCACGCCCATCTTGATCATGCTGGATTGCTGCACCTGTCCACTCCCACCGTGCCGATCTACACGACCAGTGGTACATCGAAGATGATGTTGGCCGCAGCCGTTTTTGCTGGTCAGAAAGAACTGGACCGAACTCGATTTCGGGAAGTGGTCAGTCAGCAACCCGTCCAGATCGGTGATTGCCTTGTGACGCCGCTGGCGGTCGATCATTCCATTTACGGCAGCGTGGCCTTTCTTATCGAGGCCGAAGGGAAGACAATCCTGTTCTCCGGTGATTTCCGCAATCATGGCCGCAAACCGGGGATGATCCGGGACCTTCTCGATCATCTGAAGACCAAAACGGTGGACGTGCTGATCGTCGAGGGAACCCACTTCGGCAGCGAGAAAGAACAGGGGCTGACCGAGTACCAACTTCAAGGGAAAATCGGGGAGTTGGTCCAGTCCGCACCGGCCCTGGTGCTTGCCACCTTCTCGGCGCTGGATGTGGATCGTATCGTCACCCTGTACAAAGCCGCTCAGGCAACCAACCGGACCTTCGTCGTTGACGCCTACACGGCATTTGTGCTGTACCTGATCGGCAGACGCACCAGGGTTCCCCAACCGAGTCGGGACATGGGCATTCGGGTCTTCTTCAACGAGCTTTTCCAGCGACGACAACTCGACAACATCCGGGAGAAGTTTATCGATTCCCAAATCGGCCTGGAGGAGATCCTCGCCGAACCGACCAAACACCTGATGGTCTTCCGGCCATCGATGAGGGAGTTCGACTTCAACGGAACACTACCGACAAGGTGTCGCTGTCTGTACGGATATTGGGCAGGTTACCTGTCTCGTCCGGATTGGGTCGAGCTACAGAACCACATTACCCAGGTCGGTGGAGACTTCATCCGGGCCCACGTATCCGGCCATGCCTACGTCGCCGACATCGTCACTTTTGTCAACTCGGTGAATGCCCGGAAGGTGATCCCCATCCACACGTTTGAGCCGCAGATGTATCGGGAGCACTTCTCAAACGTCCAGATTCTTGAGGATGGGCTGCCCATCGAGATATGATCGTTAATCTGACGCGGACAGGCTCGTTCATAAGGGATTATCGCTCATTCAAGGACCTTCTATTATGAAGGGCCCAGAGGAGATTTCGCCGGGCTTCGATTTCTTTTTGCCTCGTAGAATCCCACGTGAAGTCGTTCGGAAAAACGGAGAAGCTGAATCCCATTGGAATCTCTATTTCTTGCCGAGCGAACTTTTCCAGTCCGGTATTCAAACACTCTTCGAGGCTTCGGAACCAGTCAATGCTTGATGTCGTGTAATAGGGATCTGGAGCAAGTACCTGCAATTGGACTCCGGTCGCTCGGAGCATTTCCAACTTTTTTACCTGATACCCAAGTTTGTCAGCATGAATTCGCGAAAAGACGTAGACCATTCCGTACTTTACGATTTCAAACGCAGCAAACAGCGGATGGTTGGAGGCAACCTTGAGTTCGATGAAAGTGAAGCCTGCCCCAGAACGATGGACCAGATCAATATTATGGGCACCACGAGTCCCGTCTATTCCCGACGCAATCGGTACCTGGTTCACCCAGTTGTCGTCAGTGATGCGGGCGATGGTTCTCTCCAGGGAAACCTCCTGGCTCGGGTTACCGTCTGTCAGCTTGAGTTGCTTCTTGAAACGCCAGTTTTCTCGTCCAGTACAAGGGCCACTGGACCAGTTCTTTGAAATCTTGCCGTAAAGCTCATTCATCAATTGTGGACCCGACTGGCCACCCCACCCGTATTGGCAGAGCCGTTGCAGGTTGGCTTTATCCTTGTATCGGGGTTCCCTATCACCTTTCCAGCTTGCGTCAATTCCAAGCCATGAATCACAGATTTCATCCAAGCCGTTGAGAATACTGGGCATTGCTGGGCCTCCTTTGTTCAGGAAAGAAACCAGCAAAGATCGTAAAGCAGCATGTCGCCAACAGTGGGTCATTTCATGACATCCATGTGAATCCATATGGCGAGAAACTTCCGGTGTTTACATTCAAGAAAACCGAGTGACCCGCTAGTGTCGGAGTCGTCTGCTACCCTCCCACTTTGGATTTCCGGAGTTTGGGTTGTGGCAGGCCGATGGCCAAGAAAAGGACAGACGCTGAAAGACGTGCTCGACAGTGTGAACGATTGAGTCGTTTGCTCCGCGTCCTTCGTCTGATCCTTGGTCCAGGACGATGGGACGCAGACGCCATTGCTCGTGAACTCGAATGCTCACCACGAACCGTTCACCGGGACCTTCAAGCCCTTTCGATGGCTGGTGTGCCCTGGTTTTTCGACAACGAGTGCCAGGCGTACAAGGTCAGGCCCGGTTTCAAGTTCCCGGCCATCCAGACCAGTGTAGGGGATGAATCTGGCAACTCCCCGGATCCCATCGTTCTGATCGCCAATGCCAAGAAAATGTTGGCTGAGGGGGAACGATTTCTTGAATCCCTTCGTCAACTTATCTCCTGTCTGGAAGGTCTGTCCGGACCACCTACAAGCTGAAACGAATCGGCCCAGGACGGTCGGCTGGGTAACAAGACCATCACCACAAACGATGGACTTGAGGAACCCCGACTGTGAAAAATCTGGCCAACCTTCAAGCCGAGTGTGCCGCCCTGGGAATCCAGGTGGAAGCAAAAGGACGTGCGAGTAAGGAGCCGTACATCGCCGCCCTTCGCAATTTCCATTGGCGGAAGGATCATCCCCACGAACCGCTCCCTGCTCAGGTCATGCCGATGCTGCTCGGTTCCTGGGAGGACCTCGACGAAGCCGAAGCGGAAGTCATTGAGAACGATCATCATGCCTGGATCGTCCAGCCCAAGATGGATGGTGTTCGGGCTTTGCTCCACGTTGAAGAGAATCGGGTCCGGATCACCAGCCGCAGCGTGTCCGAGGTCACCTATCGGCTTTCAAAACTCCAGGACAACCTCCCTCATCTATGCACAGGATTATCGAACTTGACCGGCACCATCCTCGATGGCGAGTTGGTTTGTCCCGTCAGTAATCTCGACACGGGTAGCACAATCACCGGAACGTCGCTGCAAGCAACGATGGCGATCCTGGCTACTTCACCGGAGAATAGCCGCCGCGTTCAGGAAGCACAGGACGCCCATGTCCGGTTCCATGTGTTCGACATTCTCCGCTACGGTGGTCAGGAAGTGACACACTTGTCGCTGATGGAACGACAGGAATGCCTGGAGCAGGCAGTTCGGCAAACCAACAATCCGTTCATTGAAACGGTTCCCAGCTTCGTCGTGAACAAGACCGCCATTCACGACCGAATCATCAGCACCGGCGGCGAAGGTACGGTCTGGAAAAAAGCTGATGCTCCCTACGAACCAGGCCGTCGTGTGGGGCACTGGATCAAGAGGAAACGAGGGATCGAGATCGAGGCGTTTGTCACCGGTTTCAAACCAGGGACCAATGGGCATGCTGGTTTGGTGGGTGCCGTCGAATTCAGTGTTCAAGACCCGAATGGTCCTCCGATCCCAATCGCTTGGATCACAGGTTGGAGCGACGTAGAGAGGAAGGAGATGACTCACATCAATTCCTCCGGGCAGGCGGTTTTGGCCCCATCCTACCTCGGACGTAAAGCCTTGATCACGGGTCAGGATCTCTCCGCCAAGTCAGGACGAATTCGACATGTCAAGATTCGGCAGTGGTTGCTTCGTTGAAAAATCAGCCCGGGAACCAGTGGAACAGAATCAACACTTGCCGTAAAATGGCAGCATGACTCCGGAAGAAACAACGGCTTTCATAGCCTTCTGGGACCATGTGCGACGGGCCGAAGAGGATGTCCGAAAGAACTGGTATCGTGGACATCCAACTCCGGACGTCATCGGCGATCCATGGGACCAAGATTTTGCCAACGCTTACGACGCTATCCATCCTTCGCTGCAGCCATTTGTTTGGACTCGAATGGTGCTTGTTCCGCCTGGCATCCCGCTATTGAACCCCTATTCTGCGGAAAACTGGCACCAGGCTCTGATGTTCTTTTTGAACCCGCCCCATCAGATTTACGGTTCAGAAACAGCATTCAAATCTCCCGAGTACCAACGAATCAAATCCGGTGCACTTCGCGAACTCTCCTTGCTTGAATCCACCAACGAATACGTTGACGAGAAGATTCTGAAGGCGGATGCCCCGAAAGGAGCTAAAGGTACGAAGAGTAGAAGTGAGCGAATCCAACAAGAGATAAGAAGGTTGCGGCTTGCGATTTTTGAATACCACTTCCCACACGGAAAAGATCCCGTGCGGGAGCCGTTGACCATTGAACAAATCTTGGATCTTCTTCCAGACCTACGTTGGTCTCAACCAACTGCATCACGCCGTATGGCAGCTCTCTTCAAAGGGGGAATGAGCACATACGAACGGTGGAGTGGGAACCCCAAGCTTGGGGTTGGAGGAGCGTATGACGCCCGAACCAACCAATGGGTTCCAATCGCA
This sequence comes from uncultured Singulisphaera sp., assembly GCA_964484265.1. GTDB lineage: Bacteria > Planctomycetota > Planctomycetia > Gemmatales > Gemmataceae > SIAQ01. Next base: position 10,195 of record CAZAFH010000020.1, on the reverse strand, counting down.
GATCAAAATGACGACGAGGCGGATGAGGACGACGAGAACACCTGAAAGTGTACTAATGTACACAAAGAGACTGAATATTCACTAACCACATCCCATCTGAATACGCATCTCTTTTTCCACTCGAATCATATCCATCGATCTACCATTGCTTTAGGTAAAAAACAGCAATACTGAGTTAGGTCAATTCTGACGACTGGCCATGTGATTGTCGTGAACGTTGCTTGAACTTCACCGGTCAGGAGTCGAATAATGCACGCTCAAAGTACTCGTACCTCCTCAGGACCTTCCGGTCTGGAAAGTCGGGGCGTTATTCGCCCTGACGAACTCTACACCCTCAACGAACTGAAGCATCGGCTGGGCATCACCAACTCCACGTTACGGGCCGCAAGGCGGGGCGGGTTGCGTGTGTACTACAAGCACAAGCACGCGTACGTCTACGGCCGCGATTGGATTGAGTACGTCATCCTGTCCCAAGACCAGAAGGATTGCTAGGCGAGGGTTAGATGCAGAATGGTGGGCCGAAAATCTGGCTGACAAAGCGGGGCAGAAGTCCCTTCTGGATTATCCGCTACGAGGATCCAGAGACGGGCCGCACCCTCCAAAAATCTACGGGAACCATCAAGAAGAAGGATGCCGAGAGGCTTCTGGGTGAATTCCGAGCAGATCTTCTGAACGCACGGTATGCCGGTCCAGCCAACTCTTTTTGGACCACCTTTCGCGACAAATACGAAGCCGATGTTCTGTCCGGGCTCGCTGACAAAACTGTCAAAAAGACGGATACCGTGCTGGACGCGGTCGAAAGGATCCTCCGGCCAAAAAAGCTGGGAGACCTGACCGCCGACCGGATCAGTACGTTTGTCTCTGAACTTCGTCAAGGAGGAAGAGCAGAAACCACAATCGCAAGCTACCTTGCCCACCTTCGTGCTGCCTTGAGCTGGGCGGTCAGTGTGAAGCTGCTGGCATCCGTCCCCAAAATCAAGAAACCCAAACGTGCAAAGCTGCTCAAGAAGCCAAAAGGGCGGGCACCAACCGAGGAAGAATTCAAGAGGATTTTGGATGCAGTTCCGGAAGTGGTGGGCTCAAAAAGAGCGGTCTCCTGGCAGCATCTTATCGAGGGGTTGTGGTGGTCCGGTCTGCGGCTTGGTGAGGCCCTGGAACTCTGGTGGGACCGTGACGACAAGCTTTGCATCGATCTGACCCAGGGGCGGCCCTTGCTCCGTATTCCCGCAGAACTTGAAAAAGGCCACCAGGACCGCCTACTGCCCATCGCTCCCGAGTTCGCCGAGCTCCTGCTCAGGACGCCGCCCGAGGAGCGGACCGGGCGGGTCTTCCGCCCTGCATCCGAGAAGGAAGGAAAAGACTCGCTGACCATCATCCGGATCATCAAGATCATGGCCCTGATTGGTGAGAAGTCGGGGGTTGTGGTAAATATCGATCCAAAGACCACCCGGAAGAAGTTCGCCTCGGCTCATGATTTCAGACGAGCTTTTGGTGACCGTTGGGCCCTCCGTGTCATGCCCCCTGTCCTGATGCAGCTCATGCGGCACGAGAGCATCGAAACCACCATGCGGTTTTACGTCGGGAGGAACGTCCAGGCGACGGCAGATGTGGTTTGGGAGGCTTACCAGAGGGCAACGGAACCGTCAAAAGGGGAAAGTTTGCTGGAACGTGACACTTTACGTGACACCAAGACTTCTGGCGGAAACTGCTCGACAAGCCAGGATGACACAAGTCGATGAATATCCGAAGGATATGTCAAGAAATTCAAAGAGGCCCCTCCCGGATTCGAACCGGGGATGGCGGATTTGCAATCCGCAACCCCGATCCCGCAAGTGTAGACCCGTCTAGCGAGTTAGGGCAAATCGATGGGGCCGAGGTGCCCGTAGTGGTGCCGTGCCCGCCAGAACGCCAATTTCCCGCAGATCTAGCCACCGTCGTTGCCGCGTGGGAACGCCTACCAGTCTCGATCAAAACGGCGATCCTCGCGCTCGTCCAGACCACGGGGGGAGCCAATGGCTAGCCCCGCCTACGCCCGTTCCGCCCACGTTGGCCCACGTCGCGTCGTCCCGGCCCGAGGCGACCAACGCCCCGCCTACGCACCCGGCCCGCCACGCCGCCAGCCCCGCGTAGGTACTACCAGGCCGACGTTTTGCCCGTGCCCCCCGCGGGAACAGTCGCCAAGCTAGACAGAGTTTGTTTTGGTTGTCCGATTTTCGCAACCTGATTGTGGAGAGGCCCCGATGAACTACTTTGCGAACGAAGACGCACTCGTGCCGAGTAAAGGCAACTCGCGACCGTGTCAGTCGATTGAATGGTACGCCGAAGGCCAGACTCGTATCGTCGACTTGGACGGCGTGCAAATCGCCATACGATTCGTCGGCCGGTCCGGTCGGCGTGGCAGAATTGCTATCACCGCGCCGCCAGGGGCGGTGTTCCGAGCCGAGGCCGCAGGCAACGCGCTCTTGGTCGAGGGTGGCAATTGACACCAAGTCCTTGTCCGCGCGTGGATTCTCGGCTAAAATGACGGGCCGAGAATTGCCTTGTGCTGTCACGGAGAAGACGTCCATAACATACGAGACGGCGCTAGTCAAGTAAGCGCGATAAGAGGATTGCTTCGGTCTCGTGGCGGCTATCAGCCGTAGCGCTCTGATAAAACGAGGGACCGAACATGGCGGATGTCGAAAGTGTTGCCACGGATTTGATGCGTGCGTTCCTTCGCAACGGGAACTTCGCTTTCGCTAGCTCGGGACACGGCCCCGACGCCAAAGGAATGACGCCTGCTCAAACGGCCGACGGAATCGACTCCGCATTCTCCGAACACGGTTTTCACGGACTGTCGGTCCAATCCGTGGGCTTTTCAAAGGGCACGTCAGGACCGCGAATCATCGTCTATCTGACCAAAGGGCGATCTCGAGAGTCCGCGATTGAGTTGGGGAACGAGTCAATCCCTGTTTCCATTCGACGTATCGGCAAGATGATCATCAATCCGGAGCAAGCGTCCTCATCAACGAACCAAGGTAAATTCTTCACCCACAAAAATCGGATAGCGTGTGGCAGCTCGTGTGCTCCCACAAGCGAAGCTTATTCTGGAACATTCGGCGCGCTCGTTCACAAAAAGGGAACCCCAAAGAACCAGCTATTCATACTTTCCAATAACCACATCCTTGCTGCGTGCAATCACGTTCCGAAGGGGATGCCGATCATGTCGCCCAGCAGCGCAGACGGTGGAAAGCTTCTCACCGCTCCAAGCGAAATTGGCCGGCACGCTGAGATCTGCCCGTTGCGAAGCGGTGACCCGACTTTTGTAGATCCGTGTGTGGAGGATCTTGCAATCGCCTCTGTTACCGATGCAAACAAGGTTACATCATGGCAAGGCCCAGCAGCCAATCTTGGCGGTTACGATACCCCGACTGCAATCGAGGAAATTGACTTTGACATGAAGGTCAAAAAGGTTGGCAGGACAACCGGTTTGACCAAAGGCGTTGTAGAGGCGAAGCTGAGTCCATTTCCGTTGCCTTACAAGGCCAATCATTTTAGTGCCACCGTGTGGTTCAAGGAGGCATGGTCCATTCGCGGAAACGGGGAAGAATTTGCCTTGCCTGGAGATTCTGGCAGTCTAGTCGTCAAGGATGACGACGAAAGCACCGCCGTAGGCATGATTTTTGCTACTTCACCTTATGGTGAGACCGCTATCATCCCGATGAGTTTTATCGCGAAGTGTTTTGGTGGGATCACGCTTGTGGGTTCTCACGGGGTCTGACCATGACCGTTCAAGAAGCCGCCAATCAACTGTTGCTCGAATTGAATCAACCGTCTTGGTTGGTCGCGGTCGGAGTTGGAAAGTTTGACGGCGCTGATTGCATTTATGTTTACACGAAGGGCACGCTTAAGCCGAAGGAATACGCGTTCTTAAGCAAAGGATGGGAGGGCTTCCCTATATTAGTCAAGAAGACCGGTCAGTTCAGCCCCTTGACAGCCTAACTTATCCCCGAAGGCCCACACCATGACGACCAGACTTCGCGATCTCTTCTACCAGCTCAATCTTGATGAGGAACGGCAAACAAAAGGATTCTCCGAAGATATCCGAATCGCAAGTGACGCGATAAACTTCCCATATACCAACGATCCACAGCGGATTGACGCGCTGAGTGGTTGGATTCAACGGCATCAACGATGTGCTTTTGGTAACATCGCGGCGAAGCGAGACGGGATTCATTTCTGCTTTGTTTCGGAGAAAGACATCAACACGCTCGACGACGATGGTGTTCGAGCAAAGATTGCAGATTCAAAACGACTTTGGAAGCAACGAGCGTTTCGCGGGCTCCCAAAGCACTCGTTCATTCTAAGCGTCTGCAGTTCACGAATAACCTACGCTCGCGCTGACACGCAATTGCGGCAGTTCGCATTGTATGCACAGGATTTGGCGGGTTGGCGCGGTCGCCCTGATGTCAAAGAGGCCGAGGTAGTCGATGAATGGCTCTATTTGCGGCAGCCTGATGGCAAGATCGTGAAGTTTGTGTTTTCCGTAGATTTCTTTGCATCCGCGGCGGATCGGCAGTGGTGGCATGATCACCGCATCCCAGCGGGAATCGCGTTTACTGCGAACAGTTTGGGACACATGGTACGATACCGTGAATTGTATGGCGGTGAGTCTGATCAAATTGAGTGGGCTTTGAGAACGGCGATGTTAACAATCGATAACGCAGCCAAGGACGTCCCACACGGCCCTGCTACTTGGCTGATGGACAAGATTGCGGGAAGACCATTTCGAGAATTCGCATGGACGGAAGACACTGAACTGCCAGGTGGAAAAAAACTGGGGGACAAAGACTGCGGTTCGTATGCTGGCTATTTGCACACGGACCATGCAATTCGAGCGGAGTTTTTTGAGCAAGGCCAAATCCCTCCACGCAAGCACGAACCGTGGTCAATGGATTTCACCTATATTTTCGATCCGGCATCCCCAGATTATGTGCCATTCATGGTTGGGCACCCAGCATCGCAAGAAGAAGTCGACAGAGAACTTCAAGTAGCTTCGACGTGGCGGGCAATTGGTGCCGCAGAAGCTGACGACTCACGTGCTGTTGCGTCGGCAAAGGACCCGGACCAGGAAGAACGACTTCGCATTTGCCGGTCATGGCAGTTAACTGAAGAAGAGGTCATGCAGATTTCGTCGCTCCGGCGCGCCACCTAGATTTTCATTTCTCGTCGTCCTTCTGATATAATCCAAAAGCCATTCTCAGCGGCAGGTCGTTTCTGGTAGTCCTGCCCGCCGCCTTGGATTGCCGAGGCCGCACTCCGCTTCTCGGAGCCACCAGCACAACCGTGCTTGAGGTGCGCTCCGCGATGAAAGTCGAACTCTGGTCCATCTCCCGCGTCAAACCCTACGACAAGAATCCTCGGTTGAACGACGACGCCGTCGATGCCGTGGCGGCGTCGATCCGCGAGTTCGGGTTCCGCCAGCCGATCGTCGTGGACGCCAACGGCATAATAATCTGCGGCCACACCCGCTACAAGGCCGCGCAGAAGCTCGGACTGGAGAAGGTGCCGGTTCACGTTGCAAAGGATCTGACGCCTGAGAAGATCAAGGCGTATCGCATCGCGGACAACAAAACGTCCGAACTTTCCGACTGGAACTACGACCTTCTGCCAATCGAGGTGGGTGAACTGCAGGGCATGAACTACGACCTCGGCTTGCTCGGCTTCGACGAGGACGAACTGGCCAAGCTGCTCGACCCCGGCATCCAAGACGGTCTGTGTGATCCCGATGATGTGCCGGCGCCACCGGACGCAGCAATCACCCAGCCCGGCGACCTGTGGCTGCTCGGCAACCATCGCTTGCTTTGCGGCGACAGCAGCAAGCCTGAGGATGTGGACCGCCTGCTCGACGGCGCGCCGATCCACCTGGTCAATACCGATCCGCCTTACAACGTGAAGGTCGAGCCTCGATCCAACAACGCCATCGCCGCGGGCCTGTCGTCGTTCGAGGGGACCAAGCATCATCAGGGCCTGGATCTTGCTCGGCACCCTGAGAAATCAAAACCGACCCAGAAGAAGCTGCGACCCAAAGATCGGCCGCTCGCCAACGACTTCGTTTCCGAGGAGGCGTTCGATCAATTGCTCGACGCCTGGTTCGGCAACATGGCCCGCGTGCTGCTGCCGGGGCGCGGCTTCTACATCTGGGGCGGGTATGCCAACTGCGCCAACTATCCGCCGGTGCTGAAGGCGAAGGAGCTTTACTTTTCGCAGGCAATCATCTGGGTCAAGGAACATCCAGTTCTCACGCGCAAGGATTTCATGGGCAATCACGAATGGTGTTTCTACGGCTGGAAGCTCGGCGCCGCGCATCAATTCCTCGGTCCGAACAATGCCGTCGATGTCTGGTCGATCAAGAAGGTCAATCCGCAGTCGATGATCCATCTCACCGAGAAGCCGGTCGAGCTTGCGGTGCGTGCAATGCAGTATTCCTCGCGGGTCGGCGAGAACGTGATCGATTTGTTCGGCGGGTCCGGCTCGACGCTGATCGCCGCCGAGCAGACGGGCCGTAAGGCGTTCCTGATGGAACTCGACCCGCTGTACTGCGACGTCATCGTGCAGCGGTTCGAGAAGTTCACCGGGCGGAAGGCGGAACGGATCAGCGCCGTGCCCCAGGAGGCATCGGCATGATCTACGTCATCTCGCCGTATTCGCATCCAGACCTCGCCGTACGCCAGCAGCGGTTTGTTGCTGCTTGTCGCGCGGCGGCAGGGTTGGCGCGGGACGGGCACTTGGCGATCTCGCCGATCGTGCATGGCCATCCGCTGGTCGAACATGGATTGCCGTCCGATTGGTTGTTCTGGCAGCGATGGGGACGCGACCTGCTGGCGCGGTGCGACGAGATGATCGTGTTGCAGCTTGACGGCTGGATCGACAGCATTGGCGTGCAAGCGGAGATCGCGCTGGCCCGCGCGTTAGGCAAGCCTTTGCATTTTGTGGAGCCGAGCCTTGTGGACCGGTGGCGAACGCCCACGTTGGCGTCCGTGGCGACGGAGGTGGCGAGGTGACGAACAACGCGACCAACGAGAAGACGCCGCGTGTCGCGGCGTCGTGGGCGAACCGTGGCGTAGGCGAGCTACGCCTTGGCGGCGAACTTTCCGCGCTCGGTCTTGGTGAAACGGGCGTCCTTCCCCTTCGTGTTGATCTCGCGAAGGATCGCGGAGTAGAGCGTGGCGTGCGGCGTCTTGCCGCCGGGGCTTGTCCACAGCTTTTTCGCCGCCATCGCCTCAATCATCTCCTTGGTGTTCATCGGCGTACCCGCGTCGCCCAGCACCTTGGCAGCGGCGTCGATGGCGCTGAGCTTCTTCTCCTTGACCTCGGCGTCGGGCTTGGCTTTCGCGGGCTTCGCGGCCTTGGCCCTCTTGGCGGGTGTGGCGTCCGCCGGAGCAGCGACGACCTTCAGCTTGGTGGCGGTGTTCTTCTTGGCCATGATGTTTCTCCCGTTACGGTGTTGCGGTATGCGGCGTCGCGGACATCGCGATGCTTCGCAGGGTCAGTGACTTACCTCGCGTGGCGGGAGGGTTCAAGCGCGGTTCGCCGAGAATCTTCAGAATTCTCGACGGCGGGAAGATCGCCGAATTCAGGCAGGCGGCGAGGCTTGGACCGGCAGATGCGTCATCCGCGTCACTTGCGTCATGGCGGGGTGCGTTGCGTGGTGACCTCGATGACGGTACGTGCCCGCCCCGTCTTCCGCGTCATCGAAGCGGTCGTTTGCGTCACCACCCAACGGCTGGTCGCAACACGGTTTACACCGCGCTATGACGGTATGACGCAGATGACGAGACAGCCGGAACAGCAAGGGGGCACCAATGGATCACGACAACGGCAAGCCGGCGCTGAATCCAATGTCCTTGACGGTCACGGACGCGGCCCGGCTGCTTACACGGTCAATCGGAGAACCGGTGACCGTCGAGATGTTGCAAGCCGATCTTGAGGCCGGCGCCCCGGCCAACGTGGACGGGTCGATCAACCTGGTCCACTACGCTGCTTGGCTCGTGCGGGAGATGGGAAGCCGTGATTGATCCGCGAAAACTTCGACCGAGCGACCTATGCCGATTGCTCAATTCGACGCCCCTCGGGGAAGTGATCAATGAGCGACAGCTACACCGCCATCGCACCCGCGCCGGCATGCGGATCGGCGACTCCCGTCATGTTGACCTGTTGCGCTACGTCGGCTGGCTCGTCCGAGTCCGACACGCGCCGAAGCCAGAACCGGATGCCGATCCTTACGCCACGCTGAAGGAGCGGGCCCGCGCTCGCAACGTTGCACTTTCCCTGGCCGGTCGGGACATAGGCGAATTGCCGGTCGTCGTAAATCCAGAGCGGAAGGCGAAGGCCGCGTCTGATTTCCGCTTCTTCTGCGAGCAATACTTCCCTCTGACATTTCACCTCGCATGGTCGCCAGATCACCTGAAGGTTATCGCCAAGATCGAACAAGCGGTGCTGCGCGGCGGCCTTTTCGCGATGGCCATGCCGCGCGGCAGCGGCAAGAGCACCATCTGCGAATGCGCCTGCATCTGGGCTGTTCTCTTTGGGCACTGCGAATTCGTTTGTCTGATCGGCTCCGACGAAGGCCATGCAATGGACATGCTCGATTCCATCAAGATGGAACTCGACGGCAACGACCTGCTCCTCGAGGATTTCCCCGAGGTCGTGTATCCGATCCAGTGTCTCGACGGCATCGCCAATCGCTGCAACGGCCAGCTCTGCAAGGGCGAGCGAACGCACATCGGATGGACCGCCCGCGAGATCGTGCTGCCGAGCATCGCCGGAAGCAAGGCCTCAGGCGCCATCATCAAGGTCGCAGGTATCACCGGGCGCATTCGCGGTATGAAGTACAAGCGCGCCGACGGCAAAACCGTGCGACCCACATTGGTCGTCCTCGACGATCCGCAGACCGACGAGTCAGCGCGGTCGCTTTCGCAGTGCGCCACGCGGGAGAGCATCCTCGCCGGCGCTGTTCTGGGTCTATCGGGTCCCGGCAAGAAGATCTCCGGCATCATGCCATGTACGGTGATCCGGCCAGGCGACATGGCCGACAACATCCTCGACCGCGACAGACACCCCGAATGGAACGGCGAGCGGACCAAGATGGTCTACTCGTTCCCAACCGACGAAAAGCTCTGGCAGCGCTACGCCGAAATCCGCGCGGAGAGCATGCGGCAAGGCAACGCGGGCGACGAAGCAACGGAGTTCTATCGCCAGAATCGAGATGCAATGGATGCGGGTTCCCACATCGCCTGGCCAGAACGTTTCAATCACGACGAACTCTCTGCAATCCAGCATGCGATAAACCTCAAGCTCCAGGACGAAGCGGCGTTCCACGCCGAATACCAGAACGAACCGTTGCCCGCGGAAACGGCGGATGAAGATGAATTGACCGTCGATCAGATCATCGACAAGCTGAATCGCATGAATCGGGGCGAGGTGCCGATCGGGTGCAACCACCTGACGATGTTCATCGACGTGCAGGCTAACCTTCTCTTCTACGTCGTGGCGGCCTGGGAAGACGATTTCACTGGGTACGCAATCGACTACGGCACCTTCCCGGACCAGAAACGGCCGTACTTCACGCTCCGCGATGCGCGTTTCACGCTCTCGGCGGCGACGAAGGCCACTGGCCTCGAAGGAGCGATCTACGCGGGCCTGGACTCGCTGACGAAGTCCTTCCTCGGCCGCGAATGGCGACGCGACGACGGCGCGATGCTGCGAATCGAGCGTTGCATGATCGATGCCAACTGGGGTTCCTCGACGGACATCGTGTACCAGTTCTGCCGCCAATCGGCTCATGCGGGAGTAGTGCTGCCGAGCCACGGTCGCTTCGTCGGCGCGTCGAGCCAACCGTTCTCAGAGTACAAACGCAAGCCAGGCGACCGCGTCGGGCACAACTGGCGCATGCCCAACGTCAGCGGGAAGCGGGCGGTGCGCCACGCCGTCTACGACACGAACTACTGGAAGTCTTTCGTCCACGCCCGGCTTGCCGTACCCATGGGCGACAAGGGCTGTCTGTCACTCTTCGGCGACAAACCGGACCTGCATCGTCTGTTCGCGGAGCATTTGACGTCCGAGTACCGCGTGAAGACCGAAGGACGCGGTCGCACCGTGGATGAATGGAAGCAACGTCCAGAGCGCGGCGACAATCACTGGTTCGACTGCCTTG
>CAZAFH010000019.1:0-78525 GCA_964484265.1 uncultured Singulisphaera sp. | reverse complement strand
CTCGGGCGCGTGGCTCGTTGTTTTTCGCCGAACTCGTCTCCTCCGCTAACTCGTGCTCTCGCCTCGCGCTTGTTCGATGACCTCGGCTTGCGGTTCGACGCGCCTAATACTCGGCTAAACGCTATGAAATGCATCACGCGGAGCGTGATGCCTACGGTAATCGCGTGCTTCGCATAAGCCCGCAGGCTCGCTGCGGACTTGCGGGTACTATTCATGATCGTAACGCGCCTGGGTTGGCCCTGTCAAAGTCAGTCGTGGAATAATTTTCGATTGCAGAGTTGGCGCGAACGCTAAACGAGGCACCCCCTCTCCCCCTCGGCTTGTTGGCCAACACCCCCTAAAAGTGCGAAAAAAGGCCGAAAAAGTGCGAAAGCGCTTGGCCAACAGCAGATGGCCAAGCGCCCTGGTCGCTCCCGCCACTGTACGAAGCCTTCGAGGGCGTAGAACTCCGGCAGGCCTAGCGAATCGTACGTCTTTGCCGTGCCGAAGTTGCGGTCCTCGGCTCGCTGCCAGAACTCGCGCTTGTCGCTGCCGCCGGGGAACATCGCGCGATCCTTCCTAGATTGATGGCGGAAAATCGCGTCCTTCTTGCGAACGAGGTCGCTGGGGCTGAGCGGCACGACGCGCTCGATTTCGTGAGGCCCGCATCACGCGCGGTTGTAGGCCTCAGTTCGCAAAGTTCAGCACGAGGCGGGCTGGGGGGCCTTCGCTGCCGGCGCGGTTGCGGGATCGGATTTCCAGGGAATTGCGGCCAGCGTGGAGGCGCCAGAGAAAGCTTGTTGCGATCGGGCGTTTTCCAGCGCCATCGATGTCGCCGACGAACGTGTCGAATCCTGGCGTCTCGGTGTCGAGGTGGACGCGCAGCACGCCGGCGGTTTCAGTCGCCTCCAGTTTGCAGTGGGTCTGGTTCAACGGCCATTCCCAGTCGCGGCGATTCGTGATCCGGTTTCTGTAGAGCTTGCTGGCGGGGTAGTCTGGATCGGTCCAGACGTAGTGGCCGGTCCAGAACCAGCCGCGCATGCCCTGGTTCAAGGGCAAGGGCGATTTCTGTTCGAGGAAGTTGCTGCGCGGGATCAGTCGCATTTCGAAAAAGGGCGGAAAGCCCGTCAGCCCCTGCCACGGTTCGGTGTCCGCAATTTGGATCGCCTTCACTGCCGGCGGAGTCTTGCCGCGAAACAGCGCCACCTGGCGTTCGCGCAACTCCCATAGCGATAGGGGAACGCCTGATTTTTCGTCGATGTGGTAGCGTGCGAGCTGGCCATCGACGTATATCCACTTCCCGTGGTCGTTCGACCAGATCTCGACGACCTCATGACCGCTGCGGATCTTGGCGCCATGATCGCCCGCGCCAAGCGACACGGCCCGGCCGACGAAGCCGAAGCTTTCGCACGCCTGCAAGAACACGATGTTGTATTGCTGACAGAACCCGCCGACGGGTGTCTTGTCGGCGTGAGGTTTGAGGATTTCCAGGGCATCCCAGGGCGGGTAAGCGTCGCGCAGATGGCCGCGTTGAAACTGCCGAGCCGACCAGGCCGCCAGTCGCGTGATCTTCTCGAAGTCGGTCTTTGCGCCGCGTACGACATCGTCGAGCTTGAAATCGGCGCGAAGTTTCTTGAGCCGGGGATGATCGAAACGCTCATACGCAAAGGGTATGGAGGATCGCTGGATCTCAGGGTTCTGCGATTGGATCACGCGAATCCGTTTGGTCCAGTCGACAGGCCGATCGGGGTTTGCTTCGATGGTGATCTGTTTGAGTGAGGGAGTTTGCAGCGGATTGTCGGATCTCAAAGTGACGGCGAGCTGAATATAGCGTCCGCTGGTGCGTTCGAGCGTGCCGGTTTCGTCGAGATCGTGCCAGCCGGTCCAGTGTCTGACGTCGGGGACGAAAGTGCTGCCGGTGCGTACGCGAAGCAGGAACGTCCCGTCGCCGATCGCGCGGATACGCACCTTGCCGAGCGCTGTGATAGGCGACCCTACCGGATGATCCGAAAAGTTGGCCGCGTCGAGCACGGGAGAAGTAAGCGTGCCTTGAGCGCGGTAGCGATCGAGGAGGAGGCGAATGTAGTATTCGCCCTCGATGCTACCGGCAGGTCCGAGGCAGTCCCGTTGCCACGATTTGCCTGCATCGGTGCTCTTGGCGCTATGCTTGGGATGGCGTGGCCTGACAAGAGAACCGGCCGCGAATTCATCGGCGCGGGCGATCCAGACTTTGCCGCTGCCATGCAGTATCACTTCGTTCCTTCCGGCCTTCCACACGTCCGTGGGTATGTCAAAGGCTTGCCAGTATTGCCCCGTCTTCGTTGGATTATGGAGCGTCACCGGTCGTCCGTTGATCATCGCTTGCAACGCGCCGCCGGGGCCGACGAGTAGCGTCGCCTTCTGCATGCGCGGGTCGGCGATCACAAAATCTTTTTTGATCCAGGTCGTGGCCGAGAGTTTTTCCTCGTTGGGTTTGTAGGAGTACCCGGCTGCGGGCCCATCGTCCTCGAGGAGTTCGTCGCGTCCGAGCTGAATGGCCTTGCCGTCGTTCGAGAGCCGAAGGCTTGTCGCCACGGACCGGGCGAATAGTTCGCGCGCATCAAGATGCAGTGTGTCCGCCGCCGAACGCGCCGCGACGAGCATTATCAATGTAGTTATCAAAGTTCTCATGCCGGAATTGTATGCATCGATCTGAGATGCGTTCCTATGATGGAAAAGAGACCCCTACGACTACTCACGGAAACCCGGTCCATGCTGCGAATTCAATTGATTTTGATGCTCGCATCGATTTCCATGCTGGGATCGGTCCCGGCCCAAATCCTTCAGGCGAAAGGCCCTGACGAGTTTCTTTGGGGAGCGCTCGAACGCGTTTTTTATCATCAGGACGCCTCAATCGATCAAACTGCCAAGGCCGCGGGCGGGTTCGCGATCACCCAGAAGAAAGATCGACTCACCATCACGCACGCCGGCCAAGCTGTCGCCGATTTCGTTTTCGACGATGCCAAGATCCTTCGGCCTTATTTCGCGAACGTCCACGCGCCGGGAAACGTTCAGGTCACGCGTCATCATCCGCCGCGTGCGGGCAAGGACGCCACCGATCATGACACGATGCACCCCGGCATCTGGCTTGGTTTCGGCGACATCAGCGGGGTCGATTTCTGGCGGAACAAGGGCCGGATCGAACATGTCGGCTTTCCGGAACCGCCGAACGTCAAGCCCGACGAGGTGCGCTTCGTGCAGGAATGCCGGCTTCGCACCGGAGACAAGACGATCGCCCGGCTATCGAATCGCTTCACGCTCTCGGCTCGCAAGAACGCCTGGCTGGTCGTCTGGGATGCGACATTCCGCGCGGGCGACTCGGCGATTGCCTTCGGCGATCAGGAGGAGATGGGCTTCGGCGCTCGCGTCGCAACGAGCTTTACCGAAAAAGCCGGCGGAAAAATCCTCAGCAGCCTGGGTCAAACAACCGCCAAGGCAACCTGGGGCAAAGCAGCGCTCTGGTGTGATTACTCCGGCTCCGCCAATGGTCATCCCGTTGGCATCACGCTCATGCCCGCCCCGGACAACTTCCGCGCCAGCTGGTGGCATAACCGCGATTACGGCGTCTTCGTCGCCAACCCCTTCGGCCGCGCCGCCATGCGCCAGGGAGCGCGCAGCACGGTAACGATCGCGCCCGGCGAGGCCTTTCGGCTACGCTTCGGCGCCGTGCTGCACACCGGAGCCGATTATGATCCCGCCAGCGCCTATCAAGATTTTCTCAAAGCGATCCGGTAAAGGAGTCCGCATGAAACCTGTTCTATCTCTCACGCTGCTGTTTTCCCTGGCGATTCGCAGTCACGCCGGCGAGGCCAAGGTGCAAATCGATGCCGCGTTTCCCGGCGGCAATATCGTCGTGGATCAAATCAAAGGCGACGAAATCTTCCTCCACCAGGACCTGCGCGATACCGCCGGCGACTGGTTCTACTGGTACTTCCGCGCTCGCGGCGGCCAGGGACGCAGCTTGACGTTTCACTTCACCAAAGGAAATCCCATCGGCGTGCGCGGCCCCGCAGTTAGCATCGACGCCGGCAAGTCCTGGCGCTGGCTTGGCGCCCAGGCCGTCCGCGGCGCGAGTTTCCAATTCAACGTGCCCAAGGATGCGATGGACGTTCGCTTCTGTTTCGCTTTTCCCTACGTCGGCGATAACCTCCATGCCTTCCTGAAGAGGCACGCCAAGGATCCCCGCCTCAGCGTCGAATTGCTGTGCAAGTCGAAGAAAAACCGCGACATCGAATTGCTCAAGCTCGGCAGACTCGACGGCAAAGCCTCGCAGCGCGTCGTCCTCACGTGCAGACACCACGCATGCGAGATGATGGCGAGCTACGTGCTCGAAGGCATCATTGACGAAGTCCTGGCCGACGGCGCGGCAGGCAAATGGCTGAGCGGCAACGTCGAATTTTTCATCGTGCCAATGATCGACAAAGACGGCGTCGAAGACGGCGATCAGGGCAAAAACCGCAAGCCGCGCGATCCCAATCGCGACTACGACGGCGATAGCATCTACCCCGCCCAAAAGGCGATTCGCGCGAAGCTGTCTGCCTGGGCTGCCGGGAAGCTGCGCTTCGCCATGGACATGCACTGCCCATGGATCCGCGGCGACAACAATGAAACCGTGTATTTCGTCGGCACTCCCGATGCGAAGATCTTTCAGGAAGTGACCAGATTCTCGAAAGTGCTCGAAGAGAATCAATCCGGTCCGCTCGTCTTCTCCAGCAAGAACAACTTGCCCTACGGCAAAGGCTGGAACGGCAAGGCGAACTACACCGGCAAGCCGTTCTCGTGGTACGCGTCGGAGATTCCCGGCGTGCGCGCGGCAACGACGATCGAAGTCGCCTACGCCAACGCGAACGGCAAAGCTGTCACCGACGAGAGCGCCCGGGCACTTGGCCGCGATCTGGCGCGAACGCTTCATGTCTATCTGAAGAGCCGAGCCGATTGACTCGGCATGGGAGGTTTGAAAAAAACTCCGAATCTGCCGCTTGCGGCCTGGCGCTCAGCATGGCGCCCTGTTGAGCGCCAGGCCGCAAGCGGCAAATGCAAATCGAGAAGTTTTTTCCGAGAAGATCCTAAACGTTGGATCCTCGGTCTTCCTTTGCCTGGCCTGGATCCAGTTGGTCGGTGTTTGGCAGGTCTTTCAGGGATTTCAGGCCGAAGGCTTGCAGAAAGCGCTTCGTCGTGCCGTAAAGCACAGGGCGGCCGAGGGAGGTGTCGCGGCCGACGATTTTCACGAGACCTTTCTCCATGAGCAGGCGCAAAGTTTCGCCGCAGTGGACGCCGCGGATCGATTCGATGTCGGCGCGCATGATCGGCTGTCGGTAGGCGATGATGGCGAGCGTTTCGCGCGAGGCGGGCGTGAGCTTGAGGTCCTGTTGACTTCGCCGAAGCGTCGTCAGCCAGCGGTGGTACACCGGGCGCGTCATGAGTTGAAAGCCGCCGGCAAGTTCCTCCAGTTCAAACGCCGATTCGCCGCGTTCGTAGAGATCCTGCAAGGATCGCAACGCGTGGCGGACGGCGGCGTCGGGCATGCCGGTCGCTTGCACAAGCTTGCGCACCGGCAGCGGTTCGTCGGCGATGAGCAGCACAGCTTCGAGCAGGGCCAGCGTGTCCGTCCGCGCCAGCGGATCGGAGCTTGCCGAGCCGGATGCGGTTTCCAGCGCCTGGCGATAAATCATCGGCAGCGAATGATTTCGCGGCATGTGGTCGGGCGGAGAATATCGAGGAGCGAACGAACGGCGTGCAATCGAACGCATGTTTTTATTCCTTGGTTCAACAATGAAAAGGAAAGAGTCACTGAGAACCGTAAGTGGCGTTTTCAGTACGGGAAATTCTCGTCCAGGTCGGCATTGGATAGTTCCACCAGGAACGACGACAGGCGTTCGACAAGGATCTCCATGAGCCGTTGGCCTTTCTCGGCGGTGGCGGCGGCGGGATCGCCCAACCCCGTGTTTTCGCTCACGAGGTGCCACGGCCGGGTGATGCTGACCCAGCCGCGATTGATCGCCTCGAAGCGCGACGGCTTGGCGGCGCCATTGTCCGCGAGTTCGGTCTTCATCAGGTCCGGGAAAAACGCCAGGCCCAGGCTTGTCTCGATCTCGTCGGCATGTTCGCCGGGCTTCTCGAATAATCCAACGTATTTGTCCGTGGCCATGCGAAACCAGTCGCACACGCAAAGGAACACGCTCGTGCGATGATGCAATTCACGGCTGAGCGGCTTGAGTTCGTTGCCACCGTGCCCGTTGAGCAGCACGAGTTTGCGTACGCCATGAGCTTCGAGCGAATCGACGATGTCGCTGATGAGCGCGAGCAGCGTCGTCGGCGTGACGCTCAGCGCGAGCCCACCGGGCACTTCGAGGTGGTTCGTGTTGACGCCGAACGGCATCGTTGGCAGGAGCAGGACCTTCGCACCGGCGGCATAGGCGCGTTCGCAGGCGCGCCTGCCGATCTCTTCCACCTGGTAATTGTCAGTCCCGTACGGCATGTGCAGGTTGTGCGGTTCGGTAGCCCCAAACGGCAGCACGGCGACTTCCCATTGCTGGGAGCGGATAAACGCGTGCGTCTGCTCGGCAAGGATAAAAGGATGCAAGATTGTTCTCCCAAGAAAATTGGCGAGCCAGTAGCGTAAGCGCCTGAAGGAATCTCGAACTCCGCGAGGGAATTGTATGATAACACCGGAGGCACCACTGCATGAAAATACTGCTCACCAACGACGACGGCATCGATGCCCCCGGTCTGGCGGCGCTCGCGCGCGTCGCGGCGCATTTCGGCGATGCGTTCTGGGTCGCGCCGCATTCGCACCTCTCGGGCTGCGGGCATCGCGTCACCACGGACGGGCCAATCCGGCTGATGCAACGCGACGCCTCGCGCTGGGCCATCGATGGCACGCCGGCCGACTGCGTGCGCGTCGCCCTCGCTCGCCTCGCGCCTGACGTCGACTGGATTTTCTCCGGCCTGAACGCCGGCGGGAATCTCGGGGTCGATGTCTACCATTCCGGAACTGTCGCCGCGGCGCGCGAGGCGGCGCTGCACGGCAAACGCGCGATTGCGTTTTCGCAGTATCGAAAGCGCGGTCTCGACATCGATTGGCCTCGCATCGAACACTGGATGAAAGTGACGGCGCTCGAACTTTTGGCGGAACCGAACGAACTCGGCGTGTTCTGGAACGTCAACTTTCCGCACCTCGCGCCGAACGAACCGGAGCCGCGAATCGTCCGCTGCCCGCTCGATACGGCGCCGCTGCCGTTGAGCTTTCGCGATCACGACGAAGGCATCCACTACGACGGCAACTACCACGGGCGCGCTCGCAATCCAGGCAGCGACGTCGCCACCTGCTTCGCCGGCGACATCGCCATCACGCGGCTGGCGGTGGGCTGATTCGACGCTGTGACCTTTGCTGTTCCTTGCGGTAGGCATATCATGACTTCGCCGAGCCGCAATCATGCAAATGGTATCCGCGAGGGAAATATACTCCACGCGGTATGAATCGAGATTTATGGCGAGCCTGGCCGCGTGAGAGGCAGGTTGAACCAGCAATCGTATATTCTACCTGCCGCTCACGCGGCCAGGCTCGCCCATGAATTCAACTTTCGCGGCTGTATCGGATTTTCGCGCGCCAAATGTACGGCATTTTCGTCTCATTCTCGTGGGAATAGGCAGCATCGCATCGCTTTCAAGAAACCCCAAAAGCAAAGGACTGTCCATGAAGCGCATTCCTCTCTGGCTTGTAGTTCTCGGCGTATTTATTGCCGCGCCCGCCTCGGCGTCGGCGGGGCAGCGACCTGTAGCGGATCTGATCGGCGATCTCAAGAAGGCCGACGCAGACAAATTCAAGGCGATGGACGAGTTGGCGGCGATGGGCGAAAAAGCGGCGCTAGCCGTTCCCGCGCTCGTCGATCTACTGCCGAGCAAGAGCGAAGACATCCGCCTGAATGCAACGATCACGCTCGGCAAGATTGGCAAGCCGGCCGTGGAGCCGTTGACGAAGGCGCTGGCGTCGTCCGATGCCGATGTGCGTTTCTATGCGGCCTGGGGGTTGGCGTTTGTCGGCAGTCCCGCGAAAATCTCGACGACGCAGATCATCAAAGCCCTCGGCGATCCGACGGCGCAGGTTCGCCGCAAGGCTGCGTATGCTCTGGGCCGAATCGATCCCGATCCGGATGCGGTGGCGCCAGCTCTAGTGACGGCGATGAACGACGCCGACGCCGACGTGCGCGAGACCGCCGCCAAGGCCGTGCCTGGTCTGGGCAAAGCCGCCGTCCCCGCGCTCATCAAGGCGATGGACACGGACAAGGCGAATCAGCGCACGCTTGCAGTCAAGACTCTGGGCGACATCGGCAGCGCCGCGGCGCCCGCGATCCCGGAATTGGCGAAGCTCCTTAAGAACGGCGATCAAGGCCTGGTGTCGCTCGCTGCCGAGGTGCTTGGCAGCATCGGCGCTGAGGCGATTCCCACGCTGAAGACCGCCGCCGATGAAACCGACGCCAACGTCCGCGCCGCGGCCTTGCGCGGCCTGACCAAGGTCGGCGCGCCAGCGATTCCCGTGCTGCTGGACCTGCTTGGCTCGAAGCATGTCGAGGTTCGGCGCACCATCTCAGGCACGGTATCGCATCTCAACGTGCAGGATAAATCGATCGTCATCGCTCTCGGATTCGCGACCAAGGACACCGATTTCCAGGTCCGCAAAAACGCTCTTATGGCGTTGCGACAGATGGGAACCGGCGCGAAGCTGGCCGAGCCGTATGTCGTCGCCCTCCTCGTGGATATCGATCCGGTGATTCGCGTCGATGCGTTTCACGTGCTGACATCGATCGGTGTCGATCCACAACCGGGCTTGAAGAAAGCGCTCGCCACCGGCGATCTGAAGACGCGTATCAATACCGCAAGCCTGATGACCCAACTCAATATCGAAGTCGCCCTGGCCGAGCCGATTCTGCTCGATGGTCTGAAGGCCGGCGATCCCGCTCTGAAAATGCAAGCGGCCCATGCCTTGTCACTGCGTGGCCTTCAGCAAGACGTCGTGCTGCCGATTTTCATCGCCGGGCTGAAAGACAAAGTCCCGAGCGTGCGACGGCAGGCGGCGGAATCGATTGCACGCTACGGCGCCAGCGGCAAGCAGGCGGCGGCAGAGCTTATCGCCGCGCTCGACGATCCCGATGACGCCGTCAGCGCCCAGGCACTCGCGGCGCTGAGGCAGGTCGGCGAAGACCCGCGCAAGCTGCTGCCCGCCATGTTCAAGGTGCTGCGCCGCAAAGACACAAGCCTTCACGCCGCGGCCGCACAGGTCGTGTACCAGGTCGGGCCTGAATCCCCCAGCACACTCATCAAGATGCTCGATGCCGATGACGCGCCGGGCATCCGCCTGACCTGCCTCCAGGTGCTATCGACGATCGGACCACCTGCCAAGGATGGAATCAACGGCATGGTGAAGGCGCTCGCCGACCCGTCGCCGCGAGTGCGCATGATTGCCGCGCGAGCGCTGGGCAACATCGGACCGGAGGCGAAGTCGGCGATCGCGGCGTTGCAAAAAGCGAGCGGCGATTCGGACGGGAACGTGCAAAGCATCGCGCGGGCCGCCATCGCGCAGATCCAGGCCGACCCGAATCGAAAGACCTTTGAGGTCAAGGGCGTCCTGACGACGCAAGACCCATTCGACAGGGTTCGCACGCAGCATCACCATGTGGTCCACACCATACACATGAAAAAGGGGCAGCGCTACCAGATCGACCTGCGCGCGACCTGGGATAGCTACCTGCGCCTGGAGAGTGCGCAAGGCGTACAGCTCGCGCAAGATGACGACGGCGGCGGATTTCCCCACGCTCGCATCATCTTCGTACCGCAGGCGGATGGATTTTTCCGAATCATCGTGACGAGCTTCGGAGCCGGCGCCAACGGACCGTACACGTTGACGGTGCAGTAAAAATGCGTTTAGCTCGGATTTTTCACCACAGAGAGCACCGAGAGCACAGAGAGAGGAATACCAAGAAAATAGAGAGGATCGATAAAAAGCCCATCGTCTTTTTCTCGATCAGAGGTTCAATGTTGCCAGTTGCCGCGTGTCAATTACTTCGCATTTCTCCGTGTTCTCCGTGTTCTCCGTGGTGAGAAATGAAGGTTTGCCGCTCGCCTCTGGCGAGCGCGATCGGCATCTCGCTTGGATGCGGGTCGCGCTCGCCAAAAGCGAACGGCTAAACATTGACAACCATCGATCACGCACTCTTCTTGTCGGGCATGATCGCCTTGTCGAAGAGGTTCGCTTCCCGGCGAATGATGGCTTCGTTGACCGTGAATTTGCCCTTGTCTTGCAATTCGGGCAGCTCGAACATCAAATCGGTCATGACATCTTCAACGATGCTGCGTAAACCACGAGCGCCCGTGTCGCGGTCGTGCGCCATCTTCGCGATCAGGCGGAGCGCGCCTTCGGTGAATTCGAGTTCGCAACCTTCCAGCTCGAACAATTTGCGATATTGACGAGCAAGTGCGTTGCGCGGCTCGGTGAGGATGCGGACGAGAGAATCCTCGTCGAGCGGATCGAGCGGGGCCAGAATCGGCATGCGGCCAATGAACTCGGGGATCATGCCGAACTCGATCAAGTCGTCGCTGGTGACGTTGCTGAGGATTTCGCCAAGCTGGCGTTCGCGATGCTCGGAGCTGGCGCCGAAGCCGATCGTTTTCTTGCCCAGCCGGCGAGCGATGATGTCTTCGAGTCCGACGAATGTGCCGCCGCAGATGAAAAGGATGTTCGTCGTATCGAGCTGGATATACTGCTGCTCGGGATGTTTGCGTCCGCCTTGCGGGGGCACATTGCTGACGGTTCCTTCGAGCATCTTGAGCAGGGCTTGCTGCACGCCTTCGCCGGACACGTCACGGGTGATGCTGACGTTCTGGGAGGTCTTGGCGATTTTATCGACTTCGTCGATGTAAACGATGCCGCGCTGTGCGGCTTCGATGTCGAAGTCGGCAGCGTGCAGAAGTTTGAGCAGGAGGTTTTCGACGTCTTCGCCGACGTAGCCGGCTTCGGTCAGGGTCGTGGCGTCGCCGATGGCGAACGGGACGTCGAGCGTTTTCGCCAAGGTCCGCGCGAGCAGGGTCTTGCCGCTGCCGGTCGGGCCGATCAAAAGGATGTTGCTCTTATCGACTTCGACGTCGCTATGCCCTTCATCGCCGATGCTGAGACGCTTGTAATGATTGTGGACGGCGACGGAGAGAACCTTCTTCGCCCGCGCCTGGCCGATGACGTATTGATCGACTTTTTCTTTGATCGAGCGTGGGGAGGGAATATTGGTGATGGAATTTTTGTTGATGCCGCGGCGTTTGCGCTCTTGATCGATGATCGATTGGCACAATTCGACGCATTCGCCGCAGATATAGACATCGCCTGGCCCTTCGACCAAGGGGCCGACGTCGCGATAGCTTTTTCGGCAGAAAGAGCAAAATGCGTTGCGATTGCGGCCCGAACTGCCTGTTGGCGCCTGTTTACGTCCGCCATTTCCCGAACCGGATGTGTTCATGGACATCGAATCTCCTTACGGAGGCCAGGGGGTTTGGCCGTCCGTCCGTTTTGGCATGGGTCCAAGACGATCGGGATGCAGAGGGGGAACAGTCCGCACCGATCGGGAAGGCTCGTCAAGACAGGAGGACGGCCTTCAATTGCACGCTATGCCGATTCTACGTGGTGATCGCTCATCGATCAAGGATAAACGTCTGAATGGGGAACGGAAACAACATCAAGTTCATGCCGACGGTTCCGGTGGCTCAGAAGCGGGAGGTTGGGCAGGCGGGGAGAGTGTCCCCTGGTTTTGGTTGTCGAGTTGTTCGCGGATTCGCTCAAATTCAGCCGGATCAAGCAGCCCCTGGTCCACCATGTTCCGATAGTGGTCCAATTGCTCGGGAACAGCAGGAGGAGGGGCTTGCGCCTCGCCCTCGCGCCATTGCTTGACCTGCCAAATTGCCCAGACTCCGAGAAACAGCACTCCGATTAAACCAACCACGGCAATGACGAAATTCCAATCCCACCGGAAAGATTGGCAGAAAAGGAACAAGTCGTCGCCAACGTTATCGCCCATTCAATCCGCGTAAAGCGCCACGGGAGAAACTGTGTTGCCTCAGGGTGATTGCCTCTTCACCGCCCCGGTGTCCTGTTCCGACCGGGATCCCTTCGCCCGTGCTCACTATTATAGCGCCGAAAATTCATGGAGAGAACAAAACCGGCGGAAGTTTGAAAAATCTCGCAACACTTTTTCGCCCTACAATGCGCAGGATGATACCAGCCGCGCGATCAGGTCATTTCGTACCGCACCCACCGTTGCTGCTTTCGTCAACCCATCGATCAACGCGCGATAGCGCTGCCCCTGAAGCTCCATCGTGTATTCCGTCTCGGCGATGGCTCGGCAACGATGGCGCAGGTCGACGCCAAAATCAAGCCCGCGAGCTGCCTGTTCGATCGCTTCGGCGAGACTAGCGCTCGTTGGTCGTTCCGCCAGCCAACCGGTCTCGCCGGGCCTGACGAGTTCGGGCAGGCCGCCATTGGGAAGGGCGATCGTCGGCGTGCCGCTGGCCATCGCTTCGAGCACGGTATTCGGAAAGTTGTCGGCCGGCGCCGGATGCAGCAACGCGTCCGCCGCGGCGTAGGCGAGCGCCTTGGTCCGCGCGTCAGTGACGAAGCCGAGCGAATGCACGCGGATCGTTGAATCGCCCACGGTCACCTGGCCTTTGCCCATCGTCAGCAAGGTGAGCGGACGATAGGCCACGTTGGGCCATAGTGTTTGCAGAATTTCCGCGCCCTTGCGGCGTTCGGTCAGATCGACGGCCGCCAGGAGCAACACAAGCCCGTCGGCCGGAAGCCCAAGTTCTCGCCGCGCTTCGTCGCGGGGAATTGGTTCGGCTCTTGGCACGCCGTACGGAATGACCTCGATACGGTGATCCGCGAACAATCCGCGCCGCGCCTGCGAGGCCAGCCAGCGCGACGGCGTCACGATCGTTACACGATTTCGCGCGAACAGCGCGCGCCGTTCACGCCAGGCCGCGGCGATCCGCTCTGGCTCGAGACGAGGATATTCACCGGCTGTCTCGCAGCTCGCATCACAACCGGCGACAAACTTGTCGCAGTCGTAGGCGTACGCACATCGGCCCGTAAAACTCCACATATCGTGCAACGTCCATACCACCGGCGCAAACTGCGTGCATGTTTCGACGATCCATGGACCCCAGCCCCAGGCCGCGGCGCCGTGCAAATTATTCAAATGAATTACGTCAGGCCGAATCGTCCGGAGCGCCTTCGTCAATCTCCTCTCGGCAAACGCGCGCGATGCCGGACGCGGAAATCGATCCGGCATTACCTTGCGAGGCAAGCGCATGATTTGCGTCGCCAACGGCGATTCGTTCGGCTGGAGGATATGCCGATCGCTGGCCGAGCGTTCATCGTCATCGCCGAAAAACGCGACACGAGCGATCCGCCAGTCCGGCGCCGCCAACCGTAGCGACGTCTCGATGCGGCGCGCAGCGATAGCCGCCCCGCCTGCGGTCTCGTAATCCGAGATGATGGCAACCGTCCGCTTCACGCCTCGGCCTCCACGAACAGCGAATCGGGCTTTCGCACTTTGCCTTCCACCGTGGTATCGAGGTGATACGACGTCCACCCGGCAATCGCACTCTCATCGGCCGACACGCAGCGAAAGCTCGTGAATCCCGCCTGAGTCAGCAACGCACGCAGCGAAACGCGGTCGTACATCCATTGATGGATTTCGCCTGACCTTCGGAATCGGCCAATTTGCAGAAGTGCATACTCATCGCGAAGCAGCCAGCGCACGAGGCGTTCGCGCCACGAACCGAACAGCCAGCCACGAAGGCGGTCCCGCCAGGTTGGCGGAGCCGAATGCCGTTCGACGGATCGCTTCAGGACCGCGCCGTCCTCGCCCAGACGATACCAGGCGAGCGTGCAGAGATCGCCGGTCGGCCTGGCCTGCGCCGCGATGGATCCACCCGAAGATTCGCGCGTGGTCTGATCGAATAACTCCGTCACCAACCAATGATGATCGCGCAATGCCTCGCGATCGCCCTCCCACGCCCTTTCCAGCGATTCAAGATATAGCCGAGCGATGGCTTCGAGATCGGGAATGGCGACACGGAGGATCCCGCCAGGCGTCAACACGCGCCGACATTCGCGTAAGAATCCGACGGCGCGATCGGCCTGCAAATGCTCCAGCAAATGCGAATGATAGACAGCATCGAACGAGCCATCCGCGAAAGGTAACGGCGTGCACACGTCCCACTTCCCAATGGCTGGATCGGCTGGATGCAAGTCGAGATTCGTCCATTCCGGATGAAACCGCCGCCCGCAGCCGAGATTGAGCAGCCGAAGTCCTGTCGTCGTGGTGGTCGTCATGGTTGATCCCGACAGTTGAACGGCGAAACTACGCGGCCCTCGCCCTGGCACGCATTGCCGTCTTCTTCACCAACAAGCGACCCGTGAAATCGATGACGCGCAAGTCGGCATCGATGCCATGCTGAAGTAGATAACTATCGGCCGCCAGCTTCGCTCCCCGCCAGTGGCCGTAGTCGTCGATGATCAAAATGCCGCCCTCGGCCAAACGCGGAAAGAGGTGTTCAAGTTCGTGGCGCGTCGAGCCATGCCAATCGGTATCCAAACGAAGCAATGCAATCTGGTCCGGCGCATGCCGCGGAATCGTGTCCTCGACTCGGCCTGGCACGAAGCGCATCTTCTCCCACGGATAGCGCGACTTCATCAGCGTCTGCTTGACCTCCGCCAGCGACGCATGTGCTCGGTACATTTCGCCTTCTGCGGAGTGGAGCTTCAAGAGTTCGCGTGCCGATCGGCCCTGCCAATCGACGTCGCGGTCGTCGGGTTCGGTCATGCCGGCGAAGGTGTCGAAAAGGAAAAGCTCGCGGTTGGTGGCTCCGAGCGATTCAAGCGCCAGCGCCGCTGCCAGCATGCTTCCGCCCTTCCAGACGCCGCACTCGACAATCGCGCCGGGGATTTGGCGCCGTTCGAGATACGCGATGCTTTGGCACAGCGCGACGACGCGTTCGACGCTCGTCATCGTGTGCGGCTTGACCTTCCACCAGATCGCCGACTGATGCTCCGCCATCGCATCGCACCATTCAGGCACGCACGGCGGAAACTGCGGTGAAGGTAAAACAGGCGGCCTGGCCCAACGCCTGGCGATGCGCAACAGCGACGTGAACACGCTAGGACTCCATTCCAAGAACAACCGAGGCGAGGTACTCCGGACTTGAAAGCTCATTTTCAACCGGCAGCGTAGTTGAATTGGGCAGTCTGAGTCAAGACGAGTTCGAAAGGACGACGCTCACGAGCCGCCCAAATCGATACGCACCCCCTGGCCAACCGGGCGCTTGGCCATCGGCTGTTGGCCAAGCGCTTTGCCACTTTTTCGGCCTTTTTTTGCATTTTTAGGGGGTGTTGGCCAACAAGCCGGGGTCGGGGTATAGGGACCGGTTTTACGTTTAGCGCTCGCCCCGACCGTGCAATCGAAAAAAAAATCCCGCATCCGACTTTGACAGCGCCAGCCCAGGCGCGTTACGATTGTTGATTGGGCCTCGTCAAGCTCCAAGATGAGCGCAGCGATTCCTGGGGGTGAATTGATGCCAATCTCAACCAGAATATGTTTGACAAACAGTCAGGCGTCTGATGAAATCAACCCTTGCTATCTCGGGCACAGGAACTACAGCCTGCTGGTTGGGAGGTCTAACCACCCGTTGAAGCAGAATCGAGATTCGGAAGCTCGGCTCGTCGCCGAATGGCAATCGCATCGCCGCCAACAGGCGATTCTGCTTAACTTGGTTCGTTCGGCGGCAAAAGCGGATGCAGGTCCCTCACGCAACTGCTTAATGGGCTCGGGTCCATGATGGGAGATCGCGACGTGCGAGCCGACTTACGAAGCCAGATGCAGTGCGTCCTCGACCTACCCGTCGACCAGCCGCCCTCGCCGTGGAGGCTCGCCGGCGGCTCTGCAGTCGGTGGCTTGACTGAAGTGGGCTTCGCTCCCGGCTCCGACCTGCTTTTAGTTGTCTCCTCGCAAGGACGCGGTGTGTTCGACTGTCTGACGGGGGAACGTGTGGCCCGTGACCGATCCGAGCCGGAAGGAGTCGGCCCCGATTGGCAAGACCCGTTCGATCTGTGGGCGGTCGGCATCGGCCCGCTTGCCGGCCAACACATCCGCACCGCCGGCATCAGTGGAGGCGGTTTAACCCGCGCGACGCGCGATGGCTGGAGCGTCGAACGACTTGCCCTTGAGTGGCCGGACGAAACATTGCTGCTGCGCCAGGGTTGGGGTTTCGGATACTCGCCAAGTGAGTTAGTCAAGATAGCCGTATATTCAGAAGTTCGGGCGTTTGGATTTTCGCCGACGGGCCGAAGCCTCGTGTTTGCAACGAGCAGCGACCTCGCAATATGGAGTCGCGGCAAATGACTGTGGGGCCAGCCGAACCGTTATCTGGCCCCTGAAGATTGAGGTACGTTCCTTTTTCGGCGACAGTTTTCTGGCCCCTGAAGGTTGAGGTGCGTTCCTTTCTCGGCGACACTTCGGAATGAATTTCCGCGTCTTGATCGTTGCAATCGGTTCAGGTTCACACGTTGAAGTCGTCGTTCACTGCACCGGGATGGTTCAAGGAACCGTGTCCATTCTTCCGTGTTTTTACTTATAAGCAAAAACACCGAGACGGCGCCAAACAGCTATACGGGATCAGGCCGACGCGTGTTCCCACGCGACGACGGCGAAGCTTTCTTTCCCTTCCAGGGGAATTTGGAAACGTCGCGCCCCAGAAACGTCGCCGTACCACGCACAGGCCAAACAAAATGTCAAGCTCGATCTCCGTGGAGTGCCGTGCAAGCGGAATATCCATTTGACAAACCTGTCGAAATATTAATATAATTAAGCGTCGCCCCGATCGATAGGGGGTTCCGATGCGTACCTATTCATTTTGGCTCGCGCTATTCGTTGTCTTGACCACACTACTGGGATTCGGCCCCAACTCCGTGCAGGCCCAGAAAAAGAAGGCCTCGCAGGCCGTGCACGCCAACGAAGCGGACTACCAGTGGGCCACGCAGAGCAAGGCCTTGGCCGGGACGATCTTGGCCTACGATGGCAGCGGATCGGTATCCGTGCGCGTTACCTTCACCAACCTTGAGCCCAACCCCAAGTACAAGCCTCCGGTGCTCAATCCCAAATCGCGCGGCTACAACCCACAGGCCGCCTCGAATCACCGGTCGTACCAGAATTATCGCCAGATGCAGCAGCAATACCGCAACCGTCGCCCCACGGGCCGCCAAACTCCGCAGCAAATGATGCAGGCACAGATGCGGCTTTACCAACAGATGATGCAGATGCAGAGACAATTAATGCAGGCCCAGATGCGGATGGCCCAACAAATGGCCAGCGCCAGTGCCAAGGCAAAATCCAACCCGAACAACCAGCCGTTCATTCAAGTCGCTCATTCCAAGGATTTTACACTCGCATTGCAGGACAAGGTAATCTACCGGAAAATGTACCTGCCGTTCGAGTTTGACGATACCGGCAATCCCAAGAAATACACCGAAGCGGAAAAGACGGCACTACGCGGCAGCGACAGAACCAAGCCCGGCTACACCGCGACGAGCGATGAGATTCATGTCGGCGCCACCGCCAGTTTCTATCTTTCCGCACCCGAGAAAAACGGGCCCGCCGATCTTCTCGGCGCGTCCAATCACCCGACCGTGAGAATGATCGTTCTCACGAAAGAAGCCCCCGCCTATTGACGGCAACCCATTCTTCCGTACCCCATCGTTCTGGCATTCTCTCCGGCCATTCCGCCGCAATTCGACCGCACGTCTCCCGAAACCCCGAATGCTGGCCGTCGCAAGCGTGCGGAGATTCCCGGCGCGAGCCAGAATCTTCTTGACGCGACAGATCGCGCGGGGATAATAAATCCGGTAAAGTTCTGATTGGTTCTCGCGGGCTACTACGAAGAGGAATCTCGCTCTTGCGGCAATCCGCGGTATTTTTCATTTCGAATTCGCCAATGATGAGGATGTGTCGCGATGCGATAACAGACGCAGTCGCCGGTTTGCGTTCATCCCAGGGGTTCGGAGTACCTCATCCCTGGGCTGGGCTGATGAAAACCGTTGAAAACTCGCACTGACGAGACAGCATCCGACGTCCGAAATCGTTGCGCGAAGCGCTCCCTCTCCCTCCGGGAGAGGGAAGGGGTGAGGGCCGCTTGCCGATGGCAATGCCAGGAAAATATCAGCATTGCAGACAACCTGCGGCCCTCACCCCCCGACCCCTCTACCGGTGGAAGAGGGGAGAAAATGCGCAACACTTTTCGGGTTAACGCTTCGTTTGGTTTTCATCAACCCACCTCTGGGCGCACATCCAATTCCACAAATATGGCGGAGATCATAAAATAATTGCGAAGCATGATTGTTGCCAAAAAGCAAGAAACTCCTATGCCCCTCCCCCGGCTTGTTGGCCAACACCCCCTAAAAGTGCAAAAAAAGGCGGAAAAAGTGCAAAAGCGCTTGGCCATTTGCTGTTGGCCAAGCGCCCCCTGGCCAGGCTGACATTACGATTGTTACAATTTTCGTGACGGATCACGAATCGGACAAGGAAAGCCGGAATTGATTTGCCTATTCGTTCCTGCCTTCCTTATAGAAAGCAACTTTAGTCCGGATTTCTCACCAGAAAGATCACCAAGAGTTCTCTGTGGTGAGAAATGCAGGTTAGTCCGATTCGGGCCGCTGGCGATTCGCCCAGTGGCCGGTCGGATCGCTCCCAGCGACCCAGACGCCCTTCTGGTTCCAATCGAGATAAGCACGCACCTCGGCCGCCGCATAGCGCAGCGTCAACCCGCAGCGGCGCCGGGTGGACGTGTTCGCCTCGGAACCATGCAAGAGCAAATCGGAGTGCATGGAGAACTGTCCCGCTTTCAGGCAATCATCCACCACCGTACCGTATTGCTCGGCATTCTCGACGGTCTGGTTCAATACGTTGTGTTCCCGCGAATCACTGGAGCGGAATGTCTGATGGCCGAAATGGTGCGAGCCAGAGATGAATCGCATGCAGGCGTTTTCGACGTCGGCATCGTCGATCGCCAGCCAGACGGTCACGGCTTTGGACGGCGTCAAAGGCCAATAGCTCGCGTCCTGATGCCAGGCGACCGATTTGCCATCACCGGGCATCTTGCAGAAGAAATGCGATCCCCAGCCTATGACGTTCTCGCCAAGCAAATCCCGCACATGAGCCACGAGCGTCGGGTTCGTCAAGATATCCCACACTCGGCCATATTTGAGGTGGGCGGAGCTGATGGAATAGCTATCGCCGCCCGCCGCCACGACCTTTTTCAGGAGTTGATCGAAGTAGTGCCGGATGTCGGCGATTTCGTGGGTGCTGTAGGCGGTCAGGCCATTGAGGTAGCCCTCGCGGTTGAACTGCTCGATATCGGCCCGGGAGAGCACGCGCGGGTGATCGTTGCAAGTTGGGTAGAACCGCAAGTCGCGCGGAATCTGGGCGAGATCATCCTGATCGGGCGTAGATTTGAATTCGGTTTTCAGCGATGCCGTGGACATGGGATAGGGCCCTTGTTATTTGCGAAAAATATCGAATTGCGGATTGAATCGGCTATACGGACTTGACCGCAAATCCGCGATGGCGGAGACTTTGTGCATTGTGAGAAGTTCGACGAACACTTCAAGCCGATGCGTCGAATGGCTTTGTCTGCGCCCGCCTCATTGGACTTACCGCCGCACCGCATGCAGTACGCGCGGGTGGCCGGCGGAGTCGATGATCGTCGGCAAGAGTGACAACGCCGGAATCGCTTCCAGCTTCGCTCGCGCCGGCGCCTCTTGCGGCGAGCCGATCTCGATGATCAGATGGCCGCCAGCTTCCAATCGGGCGCCTGCCTCGGCGGTGATACGGTCGAAAACGCCAAACCCATCTGGCCCCGCCGCCAATGCCGTCACCGGTTCGTAATTTCGCACGCCGATCGGCAGATTCGGCACGTCGCCTTCGGGAATGTATGGTGGATTGCTGACGATGCAGTGGAACGTTTCTTCCGCGCCGAGCGGCGAGAACAGATCGCCCTCGAGAAAGCGAACTCGCTCTGCAACGCCGTGCGTGTCGGCATTTTCGCGGGCGATTGCCAGGGCCTCCGGGCTTTTGTCGATGCCCGTGATTCGCGCTGTCAGTACATGTTTCGCAATACTGACGGCAAGGTTGCCCGACCCAACGCCGATATCAAGAATGCGAGGTTCTTTCATCGGCTTCATCACCTTCAAGCACTCCACGACAACATGCTCGCTATCAGGACGCGGGATCAGCACCGCTCGTGAGACCTTGAATTCGAGTCCGTAAAACTCCTTACGCCCCACGAGATAGGCGACCGGGCAGCCTTCGAGGCGTTGGCGGATCAGATCACGATACTGCTGCCGAACCTCGGGCGACGCGACCTCGGCGAAGCGCATGCCGTAGAGATCGATGCGTTTGCAGCCTGAGACATGTGCGAGCAGAACCTCGGCGTCGAGGCGTGCGGATTCGATGTTCTTCGCGGCGAGATGCTTTGCCGTCCAATCGAGGAGCGCACCCAACGTCCAGACCTGTTCCGTGGCGGGAGGCATGATTCAGTCCTTGGGTGGTTTTCAGCGACGAGTTGTAGGCGTCAGTGTTCATGATACAAATTATCCTACTACAAGCCCCAGGATGAGCGCAGCGATTCCTGGGGGTGATCATTTGGCGTATTCACCCCCACCAATCGCTTCGCTCATGGTGGGGCTTGGGTATTTCATTCTGGTTTCGGCGTCACGTTTGAACAGAGTGAACCATGCTGCCAGCAGGTGTGGCATGCCGCGCTGCCGAGCGGGGCGGGACGAAGCGATTTGGCAAGCGTCATGCCCAATCGCGCGGCGGGGGATTCGATCAGGATCGGACATGTGAACACGCCGCGATCGGTGACGGTTCGGCTACTGCTGCATACGAGCAGACTGGCGTCGAAATCGGCGAGCATCTCGTCGGTCACGCGCTCGTCGCCATGGTAGCCGCGCTGGCGCGACGCTTCGGCCCCGATGCGAAGGGTCGGCAGGATCTTGACGCGCGGGCGCGAGTAGCCGATCGCCTTGAGCATCGCGACGAACTCGGCGAACAACTCGGCATCGTCTTGCTCATCGCACGTTCTGGTCACGGTGAGGATTGGCAGAAAGCCGAAGTCAAGCAGCCGCTTCACGCCGGCGAGGATGCGGGCGAACGTGCCTTCGCCGCGAATCGGGTCGTTGTCAGCCGCGCAGGCGCCGTCGAGCGAGACGCGAAATTCGAGGCTGTAGATCGAGGCATCCGCGGCCGCGCGTAGCCGGCGCAGCCAATCCTCGCGCAGCACCGTGCCGTTGGTCAACACGGTCGCCGGGCCGATCAAGAGCGTGCGTTCGAGGATGGCGACCATGTCAGGATTGAGGAATGGCTCGCCGCCGGTGAAGTAGTATTCCTTGACGCCGAGCGTGACCGATTCCGCGAGATGGCGTTCGACGGTTTCGAGGTCGAGGAACCCGAAGCTATGATTGTGCGGACTGCACGAAATGAAGCAATGGCTGCACGTGAGATTGCACCGTGTGCCGGCGACCTGAAACCAAAGCGCGTCGAGATGCCGAATCGGCACGCTCGGCGGTTCGAGGATGTTCAACGAAAGCGGCATAGGTAGATGTTTTACAAATCGTCGGCGATGCGATACATTGAAGTTACCAATTCGGAGGGTCGATGTGAATCGCCGAGATTTTTTCCATCCGCGCCAGGTGGCGAAAGTAGCCGGTCCGGTGCTTGGCATCGCCGATGAGATCGCGCCCGATCCCGCGCCGACCGACCCGGTGTTGCTGCGTTTTTCCCGGCGTGCGATGGCGACGACGTTCGAGGTCATTCTCCCGTTCGGCGCCGATCAGGCCAACGACGTTGCCGGTGCCGCGCTTGACGAGATCGATCGGCTCGAAGCGCAGCTCACCGTTTACCGCGATTCGAGCGAAGTCAGTCGGCTCAATGCGACGGCGGCACATCGGGCCATGCGCGTCGAGCCGAATCTTTTCAACCTGCTCAGTTTGGCGGAACGAATGCATCGCGAAACGGAAGGGGCGTTCGACATCGCCATCGGCGCGCTGATCAAGACCTGGGGTTTCTTCCGCAGGCAAGGCCGGATGCCTACTTCGCACCAGCATGTCAATGCAAGGGAACAGAGCGGCTGGGCGCATGTGTTGCTCAACGCGGATCGGCAAACGGTATCGTTTCGCAAGCCGGGCGTCGAGATCAATCTCGGCAGCATCGGCAAGGGCTATGCACTCGATTGCGCTCTGGCGGTCGCGCGCGAGTTGGGCGATGCTTCCAATATCTTTCTGCACGGCGGACATAGCAGTCTGCTCGCCCAGGGTGATGGCGGGCCGGATCGGCTCGGCTGGGCTATCGGCTTGACCGACCCGCGCAACCCGACGGTTCGTCGGGCGACTGTACACCTACGCAATCGCGCGATGGCGACGTCGGCCGCGACGCAGCAGCATTTCATACACGAGGGCCGAACGCTCGGGCATCTGCTCGATCCGCGCAGCGGTTGGCCTGCTGAGGGCATGCTGAGCGCGACGGCCACGGCGCCTATCGCCGCCGAGGCGGATGCCTTGGCGACGGCGTTTTTCATTCTCGGCATCGAAAAGACTCGCGCTTTCTGCGAGGCTCATCCGGAGGTCGGCGCCGTGCTCATCGCCGCGAATTCGCCGCACCGACTGGAAGTGCTCGGACGCGCCAGGGATGAAGTAGACGTAGGGAAATAGGTTTTCCCCTTGCCTGCTCATTCTTTCTGAGTGACAATAAATAACTACCTTCCACAAAACGCTTCCGAGGCGACATTCATGCACCTTACCCGCCGCTCGTTGCTCGAAATCGGTAGTCTCGGTTTGCTCGGCACGCAGCTGGCGCCGCTCGTCGAGGCGTCGCCTGCACCGCGGCGCGGTCGCGCACGCACGAAGTCGGTCATCTTCCTGCATCAGTACGGCGGTCCGAGCCATGTGGACACCTTCGACATGAAGCCTGGCGTGCCGCCGGAGTTTCGCGGCATCTATCGGCCGATCCAGACCTCGGCGCCGGGCATTCAGATTTGCGAAAAGCTGCCGCGCCTGGCCCCGCACATGGACAAGGTGACGCTGATCCGCACGGTTCGGCATGAGATGCGCAACCACAACTCCGCCGGCTACTACAGCCTCACCGGTTTCGCCCCGCCAACGGACGATCAGCGCCTGCGCGATTCGCGCGAGCTCTTGCCGGCATATGGCTCGGTTGTCGATCGCTTCGCTCCATCGGAACCGGGCACACCGAGTTTTGTTTCGTATCCCTACGTCATCGCCGATGGCTCGATTACGCCGGGGCAGCACGCAAGCTTTCTGGGGCAGACCTACGATCCGTTTTTCATTCAGCAGGATCCGAATAGCGACGACTTCCGCCTGCCCGAACTCAGCTTGCCGGCGGGTTTGACTGCGGAGCGCTTGCAAAATCGCCGAGAGATGATGGACTTGATCGACCGCTCGACGGAGATATTGGAGATCTCCGCGCGGGCGCGTGGCATCGACGCGCTGAATCGCCGAGCACTGACGATGCTGACCAGCCCGCGCTTTCGCCGAGCGTTCGACCTGGCGAGCGAGCCGATCCACATGCGCGAGCGCTATGGCCGAACGCCGTACGGGCAGAGTTGCCTGCTCGCCCGGCGGTTGGTGGAAGTCGGCGTGAAGTTCGTGACTGTATATTTTGCGGCCTCGATCGGCGGACAATCCACGGTATCGGGCGGCTGGGATACGCACGGGTTCAACAGTGTGCCGATGTATCCGATCCTCAACGATTATCTGCTGCCGATCACCGACCAGACATTGCCGACGCTGCTCGAAGACCTGCATTCGCGCGGGCTATTGGATGAAACGCTGGTGGTGTGGGCGGGCGAATTCGGGCGCGGCCCGCGTATCAACAACATCGCCGGCCGCGACCATTGGCCACAATGCTACACCGTGCTGTTGGCAGGCGGCGGCGTGCGCGGCGGGCATGTGCATGGCGTCAGCGATCGCATCGGCGCTTACCCATCGCGCGACGCCTGCCGGCCCGAAGATCTATCCGCAACGATGTATCACCAGCTCGGCATCGACCCGCACACCGAAATCCGCGACGCCCTGAACCGGCCCTGGCCGTTGAGTTCCGGAAGTGTGATCGAGGAAATTCTTCGCTAGGTATCGTGCGAAGAATAACTTCCCGATTTGCGTTTGCCGCTTGCGGCTTAGCGCTCAACAGGGCACCATGCTGAGCGCTAAGCCGCAAGCGGCAGATACGGAAGTTATTTTTCAAGCCACCCTAAACGCTGAGTTTTGTCCATCTGATCTGCGTGCTTTCGGAGGAGCTGCCCATGAAGAAACCCCTCATTGTGCTTGTTGTGATCGGCCTGATCGTTGCGGGCGGCGGCGTCGGGTACAAATGGTGGGACGATTCCCAAACTGTCAGCCGGCTAAGCTGGGTCGATGTCAATCAACCATTTCCGGATTGGTGGAGCACACAATCGTTTGCTTTCAGGCTCGAAGAAATTGAGCGCGACACACGTCGGCTCGACGGACTTTGGTTCGGAACTTCAGAGGCAGCGGCGATCCGAGCGAAATTTGACCATCTGAAAACACGCATTAATGAAACGGTGGCCGAGCGCGCCCGCAAAAAGGATGAAGCTGAGAAACGCCGAATTGAAGAGGCACGGGGGACGTTGCTGCTGGAGGTGGAACGCCAGGAAGGGATTCGCCTCGCCGCCGAAAAGAAAAAACGCGAAGAAGCGGAGCGAATCAAGGCGGCCGCGCTTCGAAGTGCAAAGTATGCGGAACTCGCGAAGGAAGCCAGGACCCTATCGAACGAGACGGTGCTCACCACGACGTTGCCAACAAGTCTGAAAGGCAAGGCAGCGATTTTGGATGCCCTATCGCTTCATCTGGATCACGAGAAACTGCCGATTGCCTTGCGTGCGAACCCAGACGACGTCGATGTGGTTTTCCAGGTCGTTGGCCATTCCTACAAGCCGGGCAACCGCAATTATGTGGCGAAGACCAAGGCGATTCCACTCGCCGGGGTCAAATCGCAAGAGCTCCGAATCGGCAGCCAGATAATCGCATTGGAGGTTTGCGTCGTCAACTGGAAAACCAAAACACCGATCGGCCGATTCCATGTGAACGGTCCGGAACCGCCGGAGTTTGTCACAGTTCCCCTGGACGCTCAAGGCTACCCGGTTACGACGCCAATCACTGGCCCGTTGCCCGACCTATCCGCCTGGGTCGCACGCTGCTTTGGAAACATTGCAAAGAAATAACGGCGTTCCTCGTAATGACACTGTCTCCGATCATGCCGCGCGAATCGGCCGTAGGTCTCCCGAAACTCTAAATCCGCTTGACGCATGGGATCATGAGCGGATCTATCAAACTAACAAGGGGCGTCATGATCGACATGCATATTCACGCGGTCCATCCGAACCTGCCAGGCGTGAAACCGCTGACCGATCTCTATGACGGCCCGATCGAGAAATTGGTCGAGGCATTGCAAGAGGAGATGCAGCTGTCCGGGGCGCGAGTGTTATTGGGGATGGGGCACCTGGGCGGCGAGGGCGACGACGCACTCGGCGTTGCCTCCACCTTGCGCATCGCTGAACGGCTACCAGCCTTACGCGCTATCGGTATCGCCGATCCGACTCGCACTGGGACCGACCATCTGCAGCGAGTCGAATGTCAACTTCGGTCCGGCAAAGTCGTGGCGCTCAAGGGCTACCTTGGCTACCTCCATCACGGGCCGGACTCCCCCGGGTACCGTCCGTACTTCGAACTGGCCGCCCGCTATGACGTGCCGTTCATCTTCCACACCGGGGACAACTGGTCTCGGAAAGCCAAGGTCAAATTCGCGCATCCGTTGCTCATCGACGAGGTTGCCGTCGATAACCCAAACGTCAAGTTCGTGATGGCCCACTTCGGCAACCCGTGGTGCATGGACGCAGCCGAGGTGATGTTCAAGAACGACAACGTATGGGCAGACGTGTGCGCGATCCTTGTCGGCGACGCCGCCCATTTCGCCAAGATCACGGCGTCTGGATATTTATCGCGTACCGTTGAGCGAGTGCGGTATGCCATCGAGTTCACCGAACGGCCCGACCGATTCCTGTATGGCACCGACTGGCCGTTGGCCCCCATGAACGTCTATCCGAATTTTGTGCGGCAACTCTTTGACGAGCCGCATCACCAGGCGGTATTCGAGGGCAACGCGAGGTCACTTTTCAAGCTATGAAGCGGACCGCCCGCATTCCAATCATCGATAGATCGCGGATCGCGTTAATTCGCCGAGCGTTTCGCCTTGAAGAGAACGACGCCTTTGCCTTTGGTTTCAAAACTCTCCGGACGCTCGTTTTCGAATGTTTTTCCGACGGGCGCCAGCGGGAAGCAAAGTTTGAAGTCGTCGCCGTTCAGTTCATAAATGGCCCTGATGGGGTAGTCCTTTTCTCCTTTTTTGAACGCGAGATCGATCCACTTTGGCTTTTTCGCTGCGTTGATGGTGATGGTCATCTCCGGGCCGACGCCCGATAGCTTCATTCCGGCAATGACGATCTCTTTGGGCGATTTCTCTGGAGGTAGGGTTTGACCATCGACTTCGACGGAGACCAAACGCCACGTGCCCTGGAGCCGATTCAGCTCCTGTTTTTGATCGCCCGGTCCGCCTGCGGCGACGGCGAAGGTAAAGAGTGACAGGGCAAATAGGGCTACTCGCATGGAAACTCCCTCTCGCTGGGCTGACAAATGAATGATTTCCGGTTCATTCTATCGAGTCTCATCGATCCGAAGCGAAATCAGATTCCGGGTTTTTTTACTTCCATTACAGGCGGAAATCCGGTAAACTGTTGAAATACATTCCCACCGAAAAAACTCCCTCGGAGGACGTTTCGATGCTCGTGATTCCTGGAGATCAAGGTAAGGCAACCTGCGACGGCCTAACTCGCCGAGAGCTATTAAGCGTCGGCGGATCGGCGATGCTCGGATTGTCCCTGGCAGATGTTTTTTCCGCGAAGGCCTCAGCCAGCGCACCGGCGGCGCCGAACGGCGGTCCGGGTTGGGATCGCGCTCGCAGCGTCATCATGATCTACCTGCAAGGCGGGCCGAGCCATCTCGACCTCTGGGATCCGAAGCCAAACGCCACCGATCGCGTGCGCAGCATCTTCAACCCGATCAATACGCGTATCGCCGGCACGCAGTTCACGGAATTGCTGCCGCGCATCGCAGGCATCGTGGACAAGACGACCGTCCTGCGCACGATGAGCTACACGCCGATCGGGTTGTTCAATCACACGGCGGCTATTTATCAGATGATGACAGGCTACCAGGCCGACGCCGTCAGCCCTTCAGGCCAGCTGGAACCGCCGACACCGCGCGACTATCCGCACTACGGTTGCCAGGTCGTGCGTCTGCGTCCGCCAACACAGCCGACGCTTCCCTTCGTCATGATGCCTCGGCCGCTGCAAGAGAGCAACGTCGTAAACAAGGGCGGCACGGCGGGATTCCTCGGCCGAGCTTATGATCCGTATTATCTGTTCCCCTCGGGCGATGATATGGACATGAACAAGATGAACCGCATTTCGGTCGAAGACCTTCAGCTTCGCCCGGAAGTATCCGCGTCGCGATTGGAACGCCGCGGCCGACTGCGCGATCAGCTTTCTGCGGGGATGGGCGACATCGAGCGAGCCGTCGCCCGCTACGATTTGCCTGAATACTACAGTCAGGCGCTCAATCTCGTGCTCTCGGGCCGGGCGCGAAACGCTTTCGCACTCGCGCAGGAACCCGCTGCCATTCGCGAGCGCTATGGCATGAACACGTTCGGGCAGTGCTGCTTGCTCGCACGTCGGCTTGTGGAATCGGGCACGCGCATCGTGCAGATCAATTGGCCGAAGGTTGCGAACTCCGACAATCACTCGTGGGACGTTCACCAGGGCCTGCCGGACCGCATGCGTCGCCAGGCAGCGCCGATGCTCGACGCCGGCCTGTCCACGCTGATCGCCGACTTGGATGATCGCGGCCTGCTTTCCGAGACCCTCGTCGTCGCCGTCGGCGAGTTTGGCCGCAGCCCGCTCCGCGGCGTGAGCACGTCGGGCAATAACAACAGCGCCGATGGCCGCGATCATTGGCCGTACTGCTACACCGGCCTGATCGCCGGCGCCGGCGTTCGCCGAGGCCACGTGCATGGCCGCTCCGACGGCACGGCTTCCGCGCCGCTGGACAACCCGGTGCATCCGCGTGAGCTTCTCGCCACGATCTACCACAGCTTGGGCATCAACCCGCACACCATCGCCTACAACCACCTCAACCAGCCGCGCGAACTCGTGCAGGGCGACGTGGTTCGCGGCATCCTGCAATAAGGCGAACGCTCACCGTAGCCATCACGCTCCGCGTGATGGCTACGGTAATTCAACATTCAATGAAAGCCCCGGAGCAACGCGTTCCGGGGCTTTTTCTTTTCTGGTGGGAGCGATTCATGTCCATCATCGCGACGGCTGCCGACTGGGAAAAGTGCGAATCCCCGACGACGATGCTCACATTCCTCGGGAACCGCTTCCAACGCCGTCGGCCACACTTTTTCGGTCGAGTCGCCAAAAGCGATCCGGCCGCTCAGCGCAAGCTTCGGCTCGTTGCCTGCGGTTTCTGCCGACGGCTGTGGCACGACCTGCCCGATGGCGAATACCGCGCCGCCGTGGAACGAACCGAACAGTACGCCGACGGTGCGATCAGCGCCCCTGAATTGGCGGAAACACGCGAAATTCTGATCGCCAGCGCATTGCCATTCGAACCGGTCACTCGCGAAAAAATCCACCGCGCCATTACGAACGCGATGCGGACCTATCCGCAAGAGGATGTTGGCCGGTTGCTCTATGTCGCGCTGAGCACGGCATGGGAAGTGGGCGAACTCGAAGCCGTTCCGCGTGACGTCTGGACTGCCGCGGAACCGCAGTGGTACGCCTACGTGGGCGCTCGCGCAGCCGTTGCGAGTAGCAGTTCGGAAAAGTTGCGTGCCGTTGTGCTGCGAGATGTTTTTCCGAACCCGTTTGATGAACCAAAGGTCAAACCGGAATGGATGACGTGGAACAGCGAAACGATACGCCGATTGGCGGAAGCGATTTATTCCGAGCATCGCTTCGGCGACTTGCCGATCCTCGCCGATGCGCTGGAAGAAGCCGGTTGCGATGACGCTGCCATCTTGCAGCACTGCCGCGACTCGAATCCGCATATTCGCGGCTGCTGGGCCATCGATTTGCTTCGCGGCGAGTCATCAGTCATCGGGCGAGGCGGACGCCGAAGATCGCGCTGACGACGTGTTGCTTTCGTCAACATCGGGCGCGTTGCGTTTCTCCTCTTCGCGAACCACCTTGGCGAGCAGCTTCTTTGCCTGTTCGATATCGCTTAACTCCACGCCTTCGCGGCGCCAGTATCTGCGTTCCAGGCTATCGACGACATGTTCCCACATTTCACGCGTGGGATTGTACCATTTGCTCCACTCGCCGCGCCGCTGGTATTTGTACGAGAAGGTCCATTCCCCCGCGAACCGGGCGGCGCGGAGGTAGCGCCGCGCGCCGCTATTAGGGTCGATGTCGTGCCACTTGATTTCCATCCGAAACTCCTTGCCAGCTGCGGATTCAATGCAAGCTGTCAGAGTTCATGATAGCGTCGCGAGACCCGAGGTTAAGTGGGATCTGGCGGCTTTGGCTTTGGCGGCGGCGGGACCGGTTGCGTTCCTTGCGAGTCGGTTTGACCGTTGATGATGACGATGTTCACGTCGCGATTGATGCGCTGGTGCATCACGTCTCGCCAGGTGGCGAGGCCCCGGTTCCCGGTCCGATACGCTGGCGCTCCGAGGTGGATCGCCAGGCCTCCGGTGACGGTCGTTTGAAACAGGTGATCGTACTGAGCCTGAAAATGCAGCGAGATTCGCTCGGTGAGCTGTGCCTCGACGCGATTGCGAATGCCATGCGTGACAGCGATCCCCTCGGCGGAGTAGGTGTAGTACGCCAGGTACGCACGCGGGGCGAATCGATCGAGAAACGGCAGTCGGCCGCCGATCTCGCATTCCGCGCCGGTGAGGGCGACTTCGGTTTGCTGAGACCTCTGCAAGATAAAATTGTTGTTGATGATTGTGCCCGTGTTGACGAAGCCCGTGTCGCCGACGACGCGGTGGGCAGGACCGGCGATGAAGTAGCCGTTGGCGCGAAACTCCAGCCGCGGCGTCAGGGCCTCGAAGCCCACGCCACCTTGTTGGTAGAAGTGGTAGTCGGTCTTGCGCATGTCGTAGAAGCTGTTCACGCCGAACACGATGTTTGCCGGGCTATGCCAGCGATAGCCGCCGCCGAGGTTGTATTCCCAGCGATCCTTGTCGAGGAAATTGACGATTCGCACATCGGTGAACAGCAGCCGAGACGGCGTTTCGAGAATTGGCACCATCGCTTCGAGATACGAAAATCCCCGGCGATAGCCGACTCCATCGCCCGCATCGCCGCGAAGGCTAATGCGCGCCCAGCGCGGAAGGACGCTGCCTTCATTCACGTCAGCGTTGAAAGTCATGGCCGCCGGCGCAGCCAATTCCTCCGGCGGCCGCGTTTCGGGTAATTTGGTTGATGGCTTGCCCGTCAGTACGCCATTGATCGTTCGCGGAAAATAATCCGACGGCGGCGTTGAACTGGCCGGCTCGAATCCAAGTTTTGGACGCACCGTTTCTTGCGCGCCTAGTCCCTGGGATGCGATAAGCAGAATACCAATGGCGAGGTGCCGGTTCATGTTGGGGTCCTTCCACAAGAATGTCAATCCTTGGCAGGAGCATCGGCCAAACGCCTGGCTTCGAGTGAGTGAAAGGCCCCGTCGTTTCGCGCGAAATGCCAGAACCGCGGAGAAAATCGGCAAATTCCGTACGAATTGTCACGGCTTGCCCTGGAACGCCAACACCTCCTTGGCGAGTTTGCGGATATTTTCATCCGGATCCTGCAACAGCGGCGTGACCGCGCGTACCACTTCCGCGGATTCGCCGGGGATCTCGCGCAACACGCTCAAGGAGAGCAGCCGAATGTCGGTGTTGGCGTCTTTCAAATTCAAAATGAGATTCGGGATCGCCTTCCGCGCCCCGACGGCGACGCGATGGAGCGCCTGCATCACGTGCCGGCGAACCTCGACATCGGGATCACGCAACGCTTCGATGAGGCCGGGAATTATCGCCTCTTCGCGAAGATTCAGCAACAGGATGCTGCGCGACGCGCCACGGCGAATGTCGAGATGTTTCGACGCCAACGCATTCGCCAGGACAACCGACGCATTCGCGCCAGCCTTCTCGAGCGACTTCAGCGTGCGTTGCCTTGCTTCGAGCTTTTCGTCTTCCAAAAGGATAGCGACGGCCCCAAACGCCGGCGGGCCGATCTTGACGAGCGCTCGCACGGCCTCGTCGGCGGATTTCTCGTTGGCATCGCCGGCAACATGTTGGAGCGCGGGCACGGCAGTCTTCGCGTCGGCGCCGATCTCGCCCAGCGCCCGGGCAGCCTCGACGCGGATGCCGATGGCGTCGTCCTTCAATGCTTCCGTCAACCCAGGAACTGCCGCGGCCTTGAATCGGCCCAGCGCATCGCCGGCGGAGAGGCGCACAGCCTCGTTGTCGTCGTTCAGTAGTTTCAGCAACGGCTTGATCGCGTCCTTCGGTTCGGCGCCGACCCGGCCCAAAGCGAACGCGGCCTTGGCGCGCAAACCGGCGTCCTTGTCGGATGTGATCGGCAGAATCTTCGCCGTCGCCGACTTCGCGCCCGGACCAATCCAGCCAAGCGCCGCCAGCGCATAGTACCGCGAATCGACATCGATGCCGTCGAGTAGCTTGGCGACTTCGGGAGTCGCGTCGCCGCCGATCTTCCCGAGAGTGATCGCGGCATTCAGGCGAAGTTCCTCGTCGTTCTGCTTGAGTGTCGCAACCAACTCGCGCACGGCCGCCTTCGCTTTGGGACCGTGATCGGCGAGGCCCATAATGGCTGAAAGCCGAGTTTCGCGATCGGGACTATCGAGGCTTTTTAGCAAGGTGTCGAGATCGCCAGGTTGCGCAATCGTGAGAAGGACGGCAAGGGATGCGAGTGCGAGCATGGTAATGTTCCCGAACGGATGATTCGACGAGTCTCCGCTTGCGGCTTGGCGCTCCACGGCGTGCCATGCGGAGCGCCAAGCCGCAAGCGGTTGTCAAGAATATAGACGATTCACTTCACCGGTTCGTTCGGTTCGAGCGGCTTGGTTGCGTCCACGAAGAACGACGCGAAACCGATGACGGTGAAGACGGCGGCGCAGGTGAGAAAGACGGCGTTGTAGCCGGCCCGAGCATCCTCCGGGGTGAACGACTTGTCGAAATCGACGAACCCCTTGAGCACGAAGCCGAGCATCATGGGCGAGACGGCAGCGCCGAGGTTGCCCCACATGTTGCCCCAGCCCAGCACCAACCCGACATTGCGCTTGCCGACGTCAAGGTTGTAGGCCCATATCGCGGGCAGGCCCATGTCGCTGAACACGGAGAAGAAGCAGAAGACGATCGTGATGTGCCAGGGATCGTTCAGAAATATCGCGATGACATAGGCGATCGCCGCGATGAAGCGTGTCGAGGCGAGCGGAATGCATCGGCCCCAGTAGGCGCCGAAGCGTGCCGTCATCCAGTCGGTCCAGGCGCCGCCGAAGATCATCATCGGCAGGCTGATGAGGAACGGCAAACTCGACATCCAGCCGCGTTCGACTTCCGGGACTGCGTAGACGCGCTCGAGGTAGGTCGGCATCATGCTGCCGAGAAAGATCCATCCGAAGTTCGTGCCAAACTGAACGAACGAGCTGGCCCACATTCCGCTATTGCGCAAAATGCGTCCCCAGAGCACCCCGGCAGGCAGCGGCGGCGCGGCCGTCTCGTTGGTTTTCTCGTGAGCTTCGACGAGTTTCGCCTCGGCTTCATTGGCGAGAAAATGCTTGCGCGGCGTATCGCGATAGAAGAGAAAGAAAACCACCGCCAGGCCGACACCGATCGCGCCATAGATGAGCAACACGGGCTGCCAGCTATCGCCGCTGAGCTTGCGGATGCTGTCGCGAAAGAGCACTTCGAGCACGAGCCGATTGCGCCGTTGGATTTCGTCGGTCGACTGCGTTTTGTCGTCGGCCTCGATCAACGCAATCGCCTGCTTGCTGAGCCTTGGATAGAGCGGCGTGAGGTCAACATCGTTGAACAGGTTCGCGTCGGCAAACCATCGGTTGAGGATCGTGAGCAGCGTTTGTTGTTCGCCTTCGGTAATCGTCCCCTTTTTTTCCGCGACGCGCTCCAAGATCGCACGCTCTCCCGCGGAGAGACTATTCTGCAACCGCGGAGCCAGTTCCACCACGAGTTCTTGCAGTTTCTTGCCTTCTTCGGTTTTTAGTAGAACATCGCGCGCCAGTTTACTGGGCGAAAGCAGATCGATTTCATCGTTCACCTTGGAGGAGTGCGAAATCGGCATGAACAGCACCATGAGGTAGGCCGTCACGACGGGAGCAATGGTCCCGCCGAGGCGCCCGCCGATCGAGATGAACCCGCTCGCCAAGCCCCGGCGTTCATACGGGATCCAACTCCGGATCAGGCCAGCGCACGCAGGGTAGGCGCCGGCCTCGAATAACCCGCAGCCAAATCGAAAGAGCACCAGAACAAAAAAGCTGTTCGCAAAGCCCATGAACCCGGTAAGAATCGACCATGTCGCCAGGTAGGCTGCGAGTGTCACGCGCGTGCCGTAACGATCGCTCAACCAGCCGCACGGAATTTGGCCAAAAGCATACGTGTAGAAGAACGCGCCGAGAAGAAAGTTGGCGTGAAAATCGGTCAGCCGCAGGTTCTCGCGAATGTACGGTGTGACGAAACCCAGGCAGAAGCGATCGAGGTAAAGCAGCACCGCCACGCAGATGGTAAGCCCGAGAATGATGTATCGCACGCTGGTAGGTTTGGCGGCATCGGTGCTCATGGATTGCGTGCCCTCGTTCGTGGTTCGCTGCGCGTGGGGAGGCTTTGTAGCGCATTACAGAATCGGAATTTTTCTTACGTGTGTTCTATGGTCAAGAGCGCGAAATGTGAACGGAACGGAAAAAGATTGGCGAGATCGGCATGCTGGCTGCGGCCTGGCGCTCAAAGGTTCTTTTACGAGCGCCAAGCCGCCTGCAAAGTAGTTACTGCATCGGCGGCCGTTTGGCGGGAATGCGAAGCAAACGCAGGCTGGTCCATTCGTCGTCGCCGTCGTCGTATTTGACGTGAACGCGTTCGCCCTCGATGCGATCGAGCGTGCCCGGGAAGTAGTGCGGGCCGCCCGCCCATCGGCATTCGATCTTTGCGCCGGTTTTCAAATCGAATTTCCTGACAAGCTCAGGCGTAAGCATTCGCTCTAGCCCGTCGAGATACTGGACGATGATGCGGATATCATCCTCGATCAACACGACGTCGGCCGGGTAGACGCACTCGTCGCTGTCATAAGCGAGGACGCGGTCGCCCTCTTCCAGATTGACCGCACCGATGCCGACG
The DNA here is from genome assembly GCA_964484265.1 of uncultured Singulisphaera sp. Taxonomy (GTDB): domain Bacteria; phylum Planctomycetota; class Planctomycetia; order Gemmatales; family Gemmataceae; genus SIAQ01. Next base: position 43,912 of record CAZAFH010000019.1, on the reverse strand, counting down.
GGGCAACGCCAAAATCGAGCGCGGGAGGCGCGCGTGTTTTGCTCGGACTCGCCGTCCTCCAGGTCCACGTCGATACGTTCACCCTCTACGCGCGATACCGTCGCGGGCATGTAGATCTTTTGAGGCTCCATCTTCGGGCGGATGAAGATCTGCTCGCCTTCTTCGATATTCAGGGGCATGATCTGGCTTTCTTGCACGACGCGCTGATCGCCGTCGTCGAACAGCACGTGAATGCCGCGCTCGCCCAGATTCAGCACAGTTCCGGGATACCAGAAATAATCCATCCAGCGGGCGAGAACGCGATCGCCGACGCGCCAGTTGCTGTCCTTGACGGCATCGCCCAGATCGATCATCTGCTTGACAGGCACATTCGCGCTGGCGAGCGCTTCGGGGCTCACAGGCGCGATCGGCCGTTGCACGCGGACCATGCTGACGCTCGTCCATTCCTCGCCGCCGTGATCGTAGGAGACGAGGATCGTTTCGCCCTTTTGTTGCTTGACCGTTCCAGGCGCGAAGTTCGGCGCTTGCTTGTTTCTGCAAAAAACCCGGCTGCCGATGCGAACGTCCGGCGACAACACGTGGGCGCAGTGGACCCAGCCGGCATCGTTATCGTCGAATACGATGAGGCAGCCTACTTCGGAAGTCTCGCGAACCTGGCCAGGGTAGAAGTACGAATCGATCTTCTTGGCCAGGACGCGGTCGCCCATCTTCCAGCTATTTGCCGACGTTTGCGCGTTTTTTTTGTCGAACAACCAGTTCAAGAGGCCCATGCCTGTTCCCCCAAAGTTCATCCTGGTTGAAAAATCCACCAAATCTTTATTATCCTATTATAACGCAAGTTTTTCGAAAACAAACGGGTGGCCAATCAATTGTTTTCGCCAGGCTCAGGAAAGGTCCGTGCCATGACTCACCTTCTTCTCGCCGCCACGCTCGCGCTTGGCCAAACCAGAGAGACGCCACGCATGGAAATCCTTCGCATCACTCCCAAGCAAGCTTCCGCCTTCGCACAGCTGGCACTCAAGGGCATTCAGCAAGAGTACCCGAACAAACCCAGTACCGTGCTCAACGGCAAACACGACATCAGAGGCCCGCGCGATTTCCATCCCGCGTTCTTCGGTTCGTTCGACTGGCACTCATCGGTGCATGGCCACTGGATGCTCGTTCGCCTGCTGCGTACCTATCCCGACCTGCCCGAACGCGAGCAGGTTCGCGCTGTGTTGAGCACGCATCTGACTGCAAAGAATCTGAAAGCCGAGGCCGAGTATTTCGCGCAGCCCAATCGACAATCGTTCGAGCGCATGTACGGTTGGGCGTGGTTATTGAAACTCGCGGAAGAACTGCACACCTGGGACGACACCGACGCCAAAGCGTGGGCGAAGAATCTGAAGCCGCTCACCGATACGATGGTCGCTCGCTACCTGGCATTTCTGCCGAAGCAGACCTATCCGATTCGCAGCGGCGTGCATCCCAATACTGCATTCGGCCTGGCATTCGCGCTCGATTACGCGATCACTACCGAGAACAAGCCGCTTCGCGATCTGATCGTCAGTCGTAGCCGGGCCTACTTTGGCAACGATCATGACGCGCCGGCGCGCTGGGAACCAGACGGCGCCGACTTTTTCTCGCCCAGCCTGATGGAAGCCGACTTGATGCGCCGCGTGCTCCCGCCTAACGAGTTCGCGAAATGGCTCGACCGCTACCTTCCGGGACTGGCGAAGAGCGAACCGAAAAATCTGTTTGAACCAGCAACAGTCACCGACCGCAGCGATCCGCAGATCGTGCACCTGGACGGCTTGAACCTGAGCCGGGCGTGGTGCATGCTGGGCATCGCGCGAGCCTTGCCGAAGGACGCCCCGCAGCGAGCCGCCCTGCTCACCGCCGCCGAGCGTCATGCCGATGCCGCGCTCCGCCACGTCACGAGCGGCGACTACGCCGGCGAACATTGGCTGGCTTCGTTCGCGGTCTACCTGCTGACGGAGCGAGGGCGGTAGTATTCCTCAGGCAAAAGAAGATCACACCAAATACGCATCGGCCGCAGAGTAAAACCAATCAAAGTAATGTTGCACAAAAGCCCAAGGCGATGCGAAGTGCAAAGTCATTTCCATGTCACACTTCGGGTTTCAGACGCCGCGCATGAATCTCCCTGAAGAATCCATATCATATCTTCTCGCCAAGCCGCAGGGATGCGAGTGATCCTCTATCGATCTCGATCCTCTTTTCTCTGCGAGTTCAAAACCGATGACGGCCCCTCCCGTTTTTTCTCTTCACCCCAATCCGTTGCTTGCTCCATTGACCGATAACGCCTGGTTGGTGAACGTTATCTCCGGCTTAACCGATCGGCCCGTCGCCGAGGTGCGCGAACGGCTGCTCGCCGAGGAGCATCAGATTGGCACCAATGTGAACGCCGCCATGCGGCAATTTCAAATCGAGCCGTATCTATGGACCGACGATCTCGTGCGGTTTTACGAACAGACGGACGCCTTTCTCTACGAACTCGTCGTCTGGAACCGCAACGCCAACAAAATCGCCATTCGGCAATGGATGCACGGAGTCTTGGGTCGCATGCCGGCGATCTCGCTCGACGTGCTTACCTACGGCGACGGCATCGGCTGCGATAGCCTCTATTTGACGCAAGCCGGGCATCGCGTGACCTATTGCGATCTGGGAGAGTTGAGCCGACGCTTCGCGCAGGAGTTGTTCGCAGTCGCGGGCATGCCCTTTGAATCTCGTCACGATCTCGATGCGTTGCCGGCGGAGTCGTACGATGCGATCGTCTGCCTGGATGTGCTGGAGCACGTGCCCGAACCGGCTAACCTCGTCGAGAAACTTGCTCGCTGCCTGAAGCCTGGCGGAATCTTGATCGTCAGCGCGCCGTTCTTCGCGGTGGGAGCCGAGTTCCCCACGCACCTGGCGTCGAATGTCAAGCACAGCGGCAGCCTGGCGAGACTCTACGGTCGCTTTGGCTTAAAACTCGTCGACGGTCGGCCGTTCCATGATCCGCTCGTTTTGAGCAAAGCTCCGATTATTTACGCCGCCGGGACCTCTGGCTGGTGGCGCCGCGCGATGGTCCATGCGGGCGGGATGATATTGAGAGGCGCGCGATACTGGTCCTGGCCCCACCGGCGCATCGGGCGAATGCTCCAGCGCCGCGGCTATCGCTACATGACCGACGGATTGCAGCCTGCGATCGAAACCGCCGCGAAGTAAGCGTTTCGTTTAGCCGCTCGCTTTTGGCGAACGCGGTCCGTCACTTCTTCCCCACGCAAAAAAGATATCGCCCACCCTTGAGATAAATCCGTCCGCCGGCGACAGCGGGGGACGCTCGGCCGGGATCGCCCAGGTCACCTCGCCCGACCACTTCGACTTTCGGGCCTACCTTCAGAATCCAGCTCTTGTTGGCGCTTGCGCAATAGATCAAGCCATCCGCAGTGACGATCGGGCTGACGGCTGGGTCGATGCCTTCGAGGCGTTCTTTGAATATTTCCTTGCCCGAGGCCCAATCCCAGCAACCGAGAACACCGGGACTATTGAGCCGATACATCCGCCCGCCTGCGATCACTGGCGAAGAGAAGCCCTCGCCCAGGGCTGGGATCTTCCAGCCCACGCCGGTCTTCGAGAGGTCGCCCTTGCCCGAAACCTTGACGGTCACGCCAATGCCGCCCCGGCCCGAATCGACGTACACGACATCGCCCGCCACTACCGGCGACACCGTATCGCCGACACGTTGCGGAACCTGTGCGGACCAAATGACGTCGCCAGAGCCGAGGTCGATTCCCTGCGGTCCATTGGAAGTGGCGACGACCAGTTGCAGCTTCTTTTCGATCGTGGCAATAATGGGCGTACTGTGCGCCCAGTCGATATCGGGGCGTTTCCTCTCCCAGCGTGGTTCTCCGGTGGCGCCATCGAGCGCATGGATGACCGAAGCCTTGCGTCCGCGTTTTTGATCGCAGACGACGAAGACCACGCCGTCATGCACGACCGGACTGGCGGCCCAGGCGACATCGAAATCGTGCGGATTGATCTCTTTGCGCCACGCAAGTTTGCCCTGAAAATCGACGGCGGCGACCACCGCTGACCCGAACGCGGCATAGACATGCTTGCCATCGGTGGCGGGCGTCGGCGCCGTATAGCCGCCGCGAAGGTCGGTGAGTTTCCATGGACCAGGCTCGATCTTCGTGTCCCAGAGTTTCGCACCATCCTTGGTCGCGAAGCAAATCACGTGGTGCTCGGGGTAGCTTTTCTCGCTCGCGCCATCGGGCCAATAGGAGACCGTGACGAATACGCGCTCGCCCCAGACGATCGGGCTCGATTGATTCTGATCCCGGCGAACTTTGTCCGACGGAAACAACGCGGCCTTCCAGAGCACGTTTTCCTGCGCCTTTCCGCCCCAGCTGGTCGGCAGGCCCTTTTCATCGGTAAATCCCATGCCCGTTGGGCCTCGCCAGATCGGCCAATGTTCGCCCGCGTGGATCGGTCGCAGAGAAAGGACGATAAGTGCGAAAGTGAAAATAATTCGCCGAATCATGGCCTACCGTTCGGGTTTAGGGAGAGAAGCCGCGAAAAAACGCACAATGCGAAAAAACTCGGACAGTATTTGCTGATCGCCACTCAGAAATTCATTACGGTGATTCTCAGGCACAGAGATAACCGAGGGGAAGGATCGATAACTCCTCACCAAAATCGAATGAATGGAGGTCAGCGTAGTCTGGCAAATGCACTCGCACCCATTTCTTCGGTTTTTCTCTGCGTCTCCGAGCCTCTGTGGTTAATCTCTTGGCGACGATCAGCGAAGTCACCTTTACTCTTGGGTGTTCTGTGTTTTTTCGCGGCGAGTAGGGCATTCGTTCAGCGATTGCTTGCTTGTTGCTGCCCGTCGTGCGTTACGGGATTCGTCGTTTGCCGAATCGAGCGCAAAAGCCAATTCGCGCCGGGTGGGACGCTCAGGCCGAGCGTGAGCGCGACGCAGATTACCAGCGTCGCCAGGCCGGGGATTGACCCGCATGTCTCGATCGGCTTGATGGCGGTGCGCAAATACATTACCGAGATCAGGCGGAGGTAGTACCAGCCGCCAATCGCTGCATTCACCATGCCGATGACGGCAAGTGTGGGGTAAAGCCAATGCGGCAGATCGCGCGTCGCGCCGGCCGGCGCCTCGGTGGACAGCGCGCCGAAGAACACGAAGAACTTGCCCGTAAAGCCCGCGGTGAACGGGAAGCCGAGCAAGCTCAAGCACAGTACGGTCAGAAGGAGTGCCACACGAGGATGCGAACTTGCCAGTCCGGCGAGATCATCGACGCTCTCGACCGGTCTGTCAGAGCGATTGAGCATCAGCAAGGTCGCGAAGACGCCGAAGGTCATCGCGCCGTAGGCGACGAGGTAATAGAGCAGCGCCGCCACGCCATTGGTTCCGGAGCCAGGGGCGGAAAGATACGGAGCGCTCGCCAGGGCGACGAGCATGTAACCAGAGTGCGAGATGCTTGAATAAGCCAGCAGACGTTTGAGGTTGTCCTGCAGGATCGCCAGGATGTTGCCAATCGTCATCGTCAGCGCCGCCAAGAACCAAAAAAGCGTCGGCGTCTGGTCGCTCAACGCCATGCCGATCGCGCGATGCCCGTCGGAGTCGACGCCAGGCGGCAGCACGAAGCCGAAGATACGCAACATCGCGACAAAACCGGCGATTTTGGGAATGTACGAAAGAAGCGCCGCTCCACTCGTCGAGGCGCCCTGGTAAACATCGGGAGCGTAGAAATGGAACGGCACCGCCGTCACGCGGAAGCATAGCCCGGCAGCGATCATAAGCATGCTAATCTGCGCCATCCCCATCACAGCCCGGCGTTCTTCATCACTCGCGCTCAGCATCACCTGCATGATGCCCGCAATGTTGGTTGTGCCCGTGATGCCAAAGAGATAGCTGAAGCCGAACAGCAAAAACGCCGACGAAAACACGCTCAGCAAAAAATATTTCATCGACGCTTCCTGCGAAGCATCATCATGCTTGGGAAGGTACAGCAGGATGTAGGTAGGAATGCTGATAAGTTCGAGCGCCAGAAATAAGACGCAAATATCATTGGCCGATCCGACCATGCTCACACCGGCGAGAATGAGCAAGAAGCACGCGTGATGGTCGGCCACGAACCGTTCGGGCGATTCTTCCCAGCAGAGCAGAATGAATACCGCACCCGTGGCGAGCGCGAGATAGCGCGTGAGCAGCGCCAGAGAGTCGAAAACGACAGGAACGCCGAAGATGGCGGAGTCCGACAAATTCTGATTCGCCGGGGTGACAAACGTCAGTGCGAAGGCCGCTGCCAGGCCCGCCAGGGCGACACCGCCCCACAATCGGCGGTCGGTCTTGAAAAGCCCGCCGATGAACAGGACGCAGGCGCACGCCAAGAGAGCCATCTCGGGGTAAAGATGCTGAAACAGCTCAGCCAATTGCGACGCATATGGATGCATGTTGGGAAACTCAAATAATTGCATTTCGTTTAGCGCTCGCACGGCGCCATGCGGGCGCTAAACAGGGAACGGAAACTTCTATCGCCCGTCCGCGACCTTTGTGACCACGTTCATGTTGTCCATTCGTTTTTGCAGTATCCGTTCCACGACCTCGATCTCGGGTTTGACCGAATCGAGCACGGGCTGCGGGTAAACGCCCAACAGCAAGCACAGCACCAGCAGAGGCGCCAGGGCCGCCACCTCGCGCGCGTTGATGTCGCTCACCTCGTGGCCATGCGTGTCGGGTTCCTTTAGCTCGCCGAAGAAGACCTGGCGCAGCATCGTCATCAAATACCACGCTCCGAGGATGATCCCGCCCGTGCCCAGAATCGCGAGCACGGGCCGAAGGTCGAACATGCCGAAGAAGATCAGCGCTTCGCCGACGAATCCGTTCAACCCCGGCAGGCCGACGCTGGACAGGCTGACGAACACCATGCAGAACGTGATGATTTTCAGCTTGGAGCCAAGCCCGCCGTAATCGCCCACCATGCGCGTGTGGTAGCGTTCGTAGATCATGCCGACGATGAGAAAGAGCGCCCCAGTCGATAGGCCGTGGTTGATCATCTGCATCAGGCTGCCCGTCAGCCCCGCGCTGTTGAGGGCGAACATTCCGAGCGTGCAAAACCCGAGATGGCTGACCGACGAATACGCCACGAGCTTTTTGATGTCGTCCTGCGCTTTGGCGCAAAATGCGCCGTAGATTATGCCGATGACCGACAGCGTGCCAATGATCGGAACGCCGATCGTGATCGAGGCATCCGGCGCGAGAGGCAGGCAGAGCCGGAGAAAACCGTACGTGCCCATCTTGAGGAGTACGCCCGCCAGCAGCACGCTGCCGGCCGTCGGCGCTTCGACGTGAGCGAGCGGCAGCCAGGTATGCACCGGAAAGAGCGGGACCTTGATCGCGAAGCCCGCCATCATCGCCAGGAACACCCAGAACTGAAAACTCGCGAAAAACGCTCGTTCCGCAGCCGGGGCCGATTCCAACAGACTGTTGAATCGCGTGACCAGTTCCGGGATCGAGAACGTCAGCTCGCGCGGAATCCCGCGCTGGAAGCAGAGCACCACCACGGCAAGCAATCCGAGGAACGTCAGCACGCTGCCGGCCAGAGTGTAGATGAAGAACTTGCGAGCCGCGTATCTGCGCTCGGGCCCACCCCAGATGCCGATGAGGAAGAAGAGCGGCACGAGCGTAAGCTCGAAGAACACGTAAAAGAGGATAATGTCGAACGCCAAAAAGACGCCAATCATGCCGAAGTTGAGCACGAGCAGCCAGGCGTGGAATTCGTGTACGCGTTCTTCCACGGCATTCCAGGAGATCAGGATCGACGACACCATCAAGATGGCAGTCAGCGCGACAAGCCAAATGTTCAGTCCATCCACGCCGATGTAAAATTGGATAGCCCCCGATTTCGCTCCCGTCTTGTCGTCGCCAGCCTTTCGGCCCATACCCAGATCGATAAGGTTCCAGGTTGTCGCATGCGGCGATTCGGCATTGCTGCCTGGCACGAAGCGTGGTTCGTACCGCTGAATTTGCTTGCTATTGTCCCGTTCGGAGAGAAATCCCGCGACGAGTACGAGAGCAATCACCACGCCGGCGACAGAAACCAACAGGCTGATTTGGCGAACAAGTTGGGCACGCGCCTGCCCAAGGCACGCGACCACGACCGCCGCCGCCGCCGGAAGAAAGAGCAGGATCAAGAGAAGCGTTGGCATATGTATCCCAAGCCCAGGGGTGAGCACCGCGAACTCCTGGGTTATGCATCTGCAAGAGATCACCCCAGGGGGTCGCGGCGCTCACCCCTGGGCTTGTTGCATACCTATCGCAACAACACCGATAGCGCGAAGCCGGCCATGCCCAGCGCCATCAGCAGAGCGTAAAATTGCACCAGTCCATTTTGCACGGGCCTGACCAGGAACCCCAAAAACGCAGGAATCTGCCCGAGCAGATCTACCACGCCGTCGAGCAGATAACTATCGACAATGCGGCACACATGGGCGAAGATCGTCATCGGCTTGACGATCGTAAGTTCGTAGATCTCATCGAAATAGAACTTGCTGAGCGACATCTCGTAAAGTGCCGACATTGCGCTAGCCACCCGCCCAGCGAGATCACGCTGCTTCACGTAAAACAGATAGGCCAATCCAATACCCGCGAGCGCGATGACGCTGCTGCCGGCCATCAGCGCCCAGTTCGGGTGATGCTCGCCTCGCAGATGCGGAAACGCCTGTGTGACCCATTTCTCGTCGATCACTTTCTCGAATAGATGCGTCGGCCCGAGCACCACGCCAACCAGCACTGCGCCCACGGCGAGGATGCGCAACGGCCAGGCCATGATCGCAGGTGATTCATGCGGATGTTCGACGCCGTGAGGCAATTTTTCCTCGCCCCAGAACGTGATAAAGTACGCGCGGAAGGTGTAAAACGCCGTCAATCCCGCGGTGAAGATCGCCGAGCAGAACAGCACCGCATAAACGATTCCGCGCGGCCCGTGGTTGTGCTGCCAGGCGCCAAGGGTTGTCGCCAGCACTTCGTCCTTGCTCCAGAAACCCGAGAGCAACGGGAACCCCGCTAGCGCGGCCGAGCCGCACAGGAACGTCCAGTGCGTGATTGGCAGCGACTTCCGCAGGCCGCCGAACTCGCGCATGTCGATCACATCATGCATTGCATGCATGACGCTGCCCGCGCCGAGGAACAGCAGCGCCTTGAAGAAGGCATGCGTGAACAGGTGGAAGATTGCCGCGGTGACTGCAAGTGATGCGAGCTTGTGTTCGCCAAGGTTCAATCCGCTGCCGAGCGCGAGGAACATGTAGCCAAGCTGGCTGAGCGTCGAATACGCCAGCACGCGCTTGAGGTCCGTCTGCGTGACGGCAATAAGCGCCGCCAACAGTGCCGTGAAGCCGCCGATGATCGCGACAAGCATCTGGGCGTCTGGCACGAGGCCGAAGAGCGGCGTGCAGCGGGCCACGAGGTAAACACCGGCCGTGACCATGGTAGCAGCATGAATGAGCGCGCTGACGGGCGACGGGCCTTCCATCGCGTCCGGGAGCCAGACGTGCAGCGGGAACTGCGCCGATTTCCCAGCCGCACCGATGAACAAGCAAACGCACGCCCAGAACAGCAGATTTTCATCGAGCGTGCCAGCCTCGTACTGAGTCCGTACGTTGGCGAATACGACGTCATATTCCAGCGAATGCCCGAAGTTGTGCCACAGAATCAGAACGCCGATGAGCAGCCCGATATCGCCGAGCCTGGTGACAAGAAACGCCTTCCGAGCCGCCGCCGCCGCACTGGGCTTGGCGAACCAGAACCCGATGAGCAGGTAACTGCACAGGCCCACGCCTTCCCAGCAGGCGTAGAGCAGAATGAAGTTGTTGGCGAGCACGAGGCCGAGCATGAAGAACAAGAACCCGCTGACGGCCGCGAAGAAGCGCGGATAGCCGGGATCGTGATGCATGTACCCGGCCGAGTAGATGGCGATCAACGAGCCGATGAACGTGACCATGACGAGCATGATCGCCGTCAGGCCGTCGGCACGGAGCGAGACGTTGGCGGTCATTTTCCCCGCGCTCATCCAGACGACGTCGCTGCCTGTCGCGATGGCGCCGGCGTCACTTTGCAGCACCGAAATCAGCGTCAGCACGGCGAAAACGCACGCGCCGACGGCGCCGGCGATGCACGGCAGATGGCACAGACTCGGAATCAGCTTGCGCCCGATCGTCGCAATGAACACGCTCGCAAGAAGCGGCAGCAGCAATATCATCCATAAATACACGCTAGACATGGCTGACTTTTTCCGCCTCCTTTTTGGCAGGCGGTTCGACGCCGGCTGGGGTCAAATGCTGAAATTCAAGCGGTTGCGGCTGCGCCGGCGGCGTGCCCTCGTCCTCGATCGGATCCTGGTCGGCTTCGCGTAAATCCTGCCAGATGCTGACGTCGAGCGACTTGCTTCGCTTGAACAACAGCAAGATCAACGCCAGCGCGATCGCCGCCTCGCACGCCGCCACGGTGAGGATGAACATCACCAGCACCTGTCCGCCGAGGTCGCCGCGAAATTTGGCGAACGCGACCAGGTTGACGGCGACGCCTTGCAGCATCATTTCGGCCGAGAGAAACATGATGATCATGTTTCGGCGAGTGAGAAACCCCACCAGGCCAAGCACGAACATCGCTGCCCCGACGAGCAGATAGCTTTCGAGCGTTCCGGGAGTCATCGCAGGCCCTCCGCGCGACGGCTGGCGATCACGATTGCTCCGATCGTGGCGACGAGCAGCAGTGCCGCCGCCAGTTCAACTGCAACCAAGTAGTCGGTAAAGAGCGTTCGGCCCAGCGCAGCCACGTTTTCCGCGGGCAACTTGCCTGGCGTGAAATGGCCTGGCGTTTTCACCTTGCCGGGTACGCTATCGAGATTCAGGCTCGAAGCGAATCGCCGTTTGGCTTCGAGGTAATCTTGAACATTCTTGGCATGCTTCTGAATGACCTCAAGCTTCGCCTTTTTGCCGCGATTCATCGCTCGGCGGATTTCGTCCACGTCAGGCTGAATAATCGAATCAGTCGTTGACACAACGCCCTGGATTTGGGCAATGAGCACCGGCGTGGCGTTGCCTGGCTGCAGATCCCCGAAGGCCTGTTTCGCTTCCTCTAAATCCTTGGCCTCGGCTAGCTGCCGGGTGGCAGCGATGGCGGTGTCGATCTTGGCGGTGTCGTGCGCCTTGTGAAGGATGCAAACGAGCGAGGCGAGCAAGACGCCGCCGGCGAGACAGGCCAGGAACGGCTCGCGCGACAGCGTGTCGGCGTTGGTCGCGCCTTCCTGCTGTGCGAGCATGATGACAAACAGAAACGTCACGACGATCGCGCCAGCGTAGATGATAATGGTCGCCGCCATCAAGAACGGCGCCGCCTGAAGCAGAAACAACCCACAGGTGCTCAACACGACCATCGCGAACGACAGTGCCGCATGCACGGGATTTTTTTGCGTGATCATCATCACGCCGGACGCGAGGCTAATGCCCGCAAAAGCGCAAAACAGCACGCGTTCGACGAGCACCGCCTCGCTGTGAACGAGGAACACGCCGCCCAGAACCAGTGCCGCAGCCGAAAACAGGCCTCCAAAGATCGACTTCGATCGACGCGCGCTCGGCAGCAGAAGGTAGATCCCGACGAACCCGAGGATCAGCGGCAGCAGCACCAGCCAGTTCTCGCGAACAAAAGGCAGCAAGCGCCCTACTCGTTCGGTGTCGGCAAACAAAAACGACATCGTGAACCTTTCCTCCCAATCCATTCCTACAGCCCGCCATTCGTGACGGGTCTTTCATGCCCCACGATCAATTACGCCCGATCAAACCTTCGGGTCCGACGCGCAGCTCAATGCGCCAGCCTGCGTTCGAACGGGATCCTTGCCCATTTTTACCGTCTCGTCGAACACGCTTAAGAGTTTTTCCTTATCGAACATCATCTCCTCCCGGCTCAGGCCTGTGAGGTCGAAGAGCGACGTGAGTTCGATCGCATCGCACGGGCACGCCTGTTCGCACATGCCGCAGTAGATGCAGCGCAGCTCGTCGATGACGAACATCTCCGGGTACTTCTCGCGGTCAGGCCATGGCGACGGGGCGGCGACGATGTCGATGCACCGCGCGGGGCATGCCGTCGAGCACATGTAGCACGCCACACATTTCACGCGATCTTCCGCATCGCGATTGAGTCGATGCAGGCCGCGATAATTCGCGGGCAGGTCAGGCCGTTGCTCCGGGAACTGCTGCGTCACCTTCGGCTGGAAGACGTGCTTGATCGTCGTGCCCAATCCCTGAATAATCGCGGGAACGTACAAACGATCGAGCAATCCCATCGTCGGCGCCTTGACCCAGCGTACGTCCGTATCGGCTATTGGCATATTGGCTCCCAATCATCTCGACAGTTATTCATCGTTTAGCTGCCGCATGGCGTCGTGCGAGCGCTAAACGATAAACAAAATCCGTTTCATACCGCTGATTTCATCACGGGCGCAGGCGGCTTGGTTGTGATGAACCCCGCGCCGACCATGATCGCCAGCGATACCAGCGTCAACAGCCAGAGCGGCAGGTTGAATTCCTTCACGATCATTACTGCGAGCAGGTTCAGCAACGCCATCGGAATGAACACTTTCCAAGCCAACGACATCAGCTGGTCGAACCGGAAACGCGGTATCGTCCAGCGGATCAACATATAGAAGATGATGAACACGAACATCTTGCCGATGAACGCGAGCAGTTTCAACGCCATGGGCGAATTCTGCTCGCCTATGAACGGAAAATGCCAGCCGCCGAAGAACAAGATCACCATGAGAAAGCTCGTGGTCACCATGTGCGTGTATTCGCCGAGAAAGAAGAATGCCAGCTTCATGCCGTTGTATTCGGTGTGGTAGCCGCCCACGAGTTCCTGTTCGGTCTCAGGCAGATCGAACGGCAAGCGATTGCACTCGGCGAAAGCGCTGACCATGAACAGAAAGAAGGCTAGCGGCTGGGTCCAGATATGCCAGGCGGCGATTCCCGACGATTGATGCCAAAGCACGCGTTCGAGATTCAGTGAACCACTGAGGATCGTCACGCCGAGAATCGAAAGCCCGAGCGGGATCTCGTAGCTGATGATCTGAGCGCTGGAACGCAATCCGCCCAGGAGGCTGTATTTGTTGTTCGACGCCCACCCACCCAGGATAATGCCATACACCGTCAGACTCGAAACTGCGAAGATGAACAGGATGCCGATATCGACATTCTTGGCGATGACGAACTGGTATTCATTCGCGTAACCGCTCTTGGTCGGATCGCCTGTCGGACCGAACGGCACGACCGCGAACGACAACATCGCAGCCACGAAACCGATTGTCGGCGCGATGAGGAAGATCACGCGATCGGCGTACCTCGGGACGAACTCTTCCTTCATGATGAACTTGAGTCCGTCCGCCAAGACTTGCAACAGCCCCAACGGCCCAACGCGGTTGGGCCCGATGCGATTCTGCATGAACGCACAGATCTTCCGCTCGACGTAGACGAGTCCGCCGCCCAGACCTTGCAGCGCGCCGAATACGACGAGCACGGTCAGAATCGTCGGCCAATTGTCCAAGATGATGTTCATGAAATCGTCCGTGCGTTTCTTCTCGATTGCGTTTAACCGCTCGACTGTGGCGAGCGCGTGACACTCTAAACGGAATTCCTAGGTTCCAAGCCTCACGCCGAATCGTCCTAGCACGCCTGCCGCCAGCGGCGCGAAATACGGGACCTCGGCCGCCAATTCACGGCGAATCGCGCCGGCCTGGATCAATCCACGCCGTTGAAGCAGCGACGCGAACACCTGCCCGTCCGTTCGGCCCAGCGTGCCCGGCTTCACGGCCCAGTGCAACTCCTGAGCGAGATTTGCTGCGTTTACGAAACAGCCGTCTTTCTCCGCGAACGTCGCCGACGGCAATACGAACCGCGCCGAATCGCAGACGGACGACAAGCGCAGATCTTGAACGACCAACAACGGCACGCTGGCCAACAGTTGCACTTGTGACTCGGTAAGCCAGGGACCGAGCCGAGGCGAATAACTCGCGGTGATAAACGCAGCTTTGAGTTTCTCGGCATCGCCCAGGAATCGGTCAAAATCGAGCACTTCGCCCTGGAAGTGCTTGAGAATTTCTTCGACGCCGCGGCGGTTTGGACACTTCTCCGCGCGGATCGTGAATTTGACGGCGCCCAGGGGATTGCCCTTGCGATCCTGCGGAAAATTCTCGTCCGCGCCGACCGTCGGAACCCAGCCGAGGTAGAGCCTGGCGTCTTCGGACAGTCCCTTGATATATTTGGCGAACAGATAGGCCTCTTCGACGGTGAGCATCGGCGAAATGACGCCCGCCACGGCCACTCCGCGCTCCGTCGCCGCCTTCGCCAGTTCAGCATTGGCGCTGGCCAGGATCGGCGCCCACTCGCCGGCGAGCAATTGCTCGCCAACCCTCGACATCGGCCGATCTAGCCGTGTCCGGGCGTTGACGTATTCGTAGTCGAATCGGCCCTCGTCGCAGATGAAATGACCCTGGGCCTCGGGATTCTCGCGCGGCCTGATGCGGTAGACGATATCTTTGTTGTGGTCGATCTGGATGCTGCATCCTGTCGAGCAGCCGGCACAAACGCTTTCCTGCGTCTTCAAAAACCAGACGCGCTGCTTGTAGAGAAAATCTTTGTTCGCCAGCGCGCCCACGGGGCAGAGATCGACGACATTGCCCGCGAGCTTGTTGTTGATCGGGTCGCCGGGGAAGATGTCGATCTCGGAGTGATGCCCGCGATTGACGATTTGAAGCTCGGCCGTGCCCGCGATTTCGCGCGTGAAGCGGACGCAGCGCGAGCACATGATGCAGCGGTCGGTGAAAAGCGAAATATGCTCGCCGATGTTGGGCTTGTTGGGCGGGGTGTTTTTCGGTTCGATCATTCGGCTCGTCGAGTTGCCGAACCGGTAGCTGAAATCCTGCAGCATGCATTCGCCGGCCTTGTCGCAAACGGGACAATCGAGCGGATGGTTGAGCAGGAGCGATTCGAGCGTGCGGGCCTGGGAGAATTTGGCCTTCTCGCTGTTCGTGATGCAAACCGTCCCGTCCTTGGCCGGGGTCTGGCAGGCGGGCACGACGCGCGGCTGCATGGCGACGGTGCCGTCGGGCTTCTTCTCGCCGACTTCGACCAGGCACATACGGCAGCTGGCGACGACGCTCAGCGCCGGGTGCCAGCAATAGTGCGGGATGAATGTGCCGCCCTTCTGCGCCGCCTGCACGAGATTCAGCCGATCCGTGCCGATGTCGACCGGTTTGTCATTGATGAAGACTACAGCCATGTAATTAGGAATCCTGCCATTGGATAATTGTCGTTTCGTTCATGCGTTGCGGTTGAGATCAAGGCGGCGCATCCGGAGTCTTGGGCGGCGGGATCAGCTTTTCAATGATATTTTCTTTCAGGCGAGTGGTAGCGCCGCTCTTCATCAACACCAGGGCGCCCTTGGCGTTGGTTAGCTTTGGCGCCAGAGCCGCGTAAAGCGCCTTGGGCTGCGTGAAGTCAAGAATGATGATCGAGTTATCCTTGATGCTTTCTGCGAGTATGGGATAGTAAGTCTGTTTGATGAAATCTTTAAACCCGTCAACATCCGCATTCGCGCCTCGCTTGGCGGCGTCCGCGCCGTAACTCAGGTAGGCCGTACTGAGGTTGGCCATGAATTGCTCGTCGAGCTTATCCTTGACGGTGTCGGACTTGATGCCCGATAATTGATAGGGCTCATTGGGGTCCTTGCCCGTAACGATAGTCAGGTTCTTGCCATCCTTCTCGGCCTCTTTGAAGTAAGCGACAATTTGACCAGGCTGTGTTACGTCGCAGATTCCCGCCATTTCGAACGCGTTGGATTCCAGTTTTTTGCGAAGCCCTACGCCTTCCTTGCCTTGGCGACGAAGATATTGTTTCCAGTTGTCCAGGGTTTGCTGCGTTCTTTCAGGTTTCACGCTCGTTGCGTAGGTGTGGTAGAGCTTACCCACGGCTTTGAGATCGTCATTTCGCAGTTTGTTTTTGTGTACTTCCAATGCTTTCTCATAGGCAGCTTTTGCCTTCTCGATTACGTCAGCTTTTTTGGAATCATCACCGCTCTCAGGCCAGCGCGGATTGCGTGTGAGGTACTTGTTGTCCCAACGCCAATCGGGCAGCAGCATCTCCGGCTCGACTTCAAATTCGGATGCGGCGCCTTTCGCGGGCTTGAGCAGCTCGACCAGATCCTCGGAGGTATTGACTTTGGTATCGAAGAAATAATCGGACTCGCTCGCAACCAGAACGGGCGAATGCTTCGGACGATTCCTGCCGCCGCAGCCAGCGACGAGCAGGAGGACCGCCGAGAAACTCAGAATGTAAACCACCATCCGCCGCATGATGAACTTTCACTGGAAACACGAAAGCATGACAGAACGAAATTTCGAAAGAAATACAAGATAGCCAGAAATCAAGGCTGTAAGGCTGTTCCTGCTATCCCCATTATTCTCGGGCAATTTTCGTGCGTTTCGTACTTTCTACCTTTCGTGATTCACATTCCTATCTTGCAAAGCTAATCGTTTTCCTAAACATGGAAAGCGAAAAACGTTCATAACCCCATCGCCTTTTTCCATTCCGCCGCGGGCACATATTCGATCGCGCCATTGCATCGAACGACGAGGTGCCCTTGGTTATCTTCGTCGCGTTCCCCCGCGAAAATATCTGTTGAGCCTGGCTGAGCTTTCAGGTTGATGCGATAGTATCCCTCAACGAGGTAATCGTGTCCCGTCTTGAAATCGCGCTTGATGTACTCGAGATATTTCGCTCGAGTTTGTTGGTTCTTCGGAGTCTCGTTGACAAAGAACGAATACATCTTGTTATAATTCGCCAGGTCATTGCGAATCGTTGTACGGTAAACGGCGCCTCTCACATTATTGACGACACCCTTGCCGCCCTTTTTGGTCGGGCTGCCATCCTCTACCTTCGGGAAAATCCGCACGGGCGTTTTGTCGGCCTCGTCGGTCTTCGTATCGACCTTCGCCTGCTGATTCTGGGCCGGCCCTTTTCTTCCAAGCAACAAGAATGCCGACACGCCTCCGCCCGCCAACAGTAACACTAACCCAGCGACGCCGGCGATGATCAGGATTCCGCCTGAACCGCTCTGTTTCTTTTTCTTCTTTTTCTTTTTCTTCTTTGGCTCGTCGTCGTCGGAATCTTCGTCGTCGTCATCTAGCTTTGCCGATTTCGCCGGCTTCACCTTGAGTTTCGGTTTTTCCTGCACGGCATTGGCATCGTCGTCTACGTCTTCGACATCATCCACGTCGTCGATGTCATCGTCTGCGGGAACCTTCAGCGACTCGCCGCATTTCTTGCAGCGGACTTTTTTGCCGCGCAGATTATCCGCCAAGTTCAAGGCCGAGTCGCAACCGGAACAGGTCATGCGGATAGCCATGGCGGTAATCCACTAATGTGCGAGCGCCAACGGCAGCGTGGTGCGCTCGCCCTTGCGAATGTACGATTCCAGCTCCGGGCGGAATTTGGCGACGGCATTCTTGACCGGCCAACCGGCGCCGTCCGCCAGGCCGCAGATCGTCGTACCCGGCATGATGCCGATCGACTTGGCGACTTCGTCAAGGATATCCAGATCCTCGCGTCGGCCTTGCCCTCGGCGCATGCGTTCCATGATCTTCATCATCCAGCCCGTGCCTTCGCGGCACGGCGTGCACTGGCCGCACGATTCATGCGCGAAGAACCTACAGATATTGTAGAGAACATCGACTATGCTGGTCGTCTCGTCGAAGACCGTGACCGCCGCCGTCCCGAGACCCAGACACCCAACCCGGCCTGGCCCGTTGAAATCGAGCGGCGTGTCGAATTCCGCCTCGGTCATGATGCCCATGCTGATTCCGCCGGGGATGCATCCCTTAGCCTTGCGGCCTTTCCAGACGCCGCCGCCGTATTTATCGATCAGTTCGCGTGCCGTCACGCCCAGGGGCAGTTCGACGCAGCACGGTTTATTGACGTGGCCCGAGATGCAATAGAGCTTCGGCCCATAGCTGCCGGCGTCGCGCGGGTTCTTCGGATCGGGTGGGACGCCGATCGACTTGAACCAGTCCGCGCCGCGATCGACGATGTGGGTGACGCAGGCCATGGTCTCGACGTTGTTGACGATCGTCGGCTTGCGAAACGCCCCTTCGATAGCGGGAAACGGCGGCTTGATGCGAGGCCAACCGCGTTTGCCTTCGAGCGATTCGATCAGTCCGGTCTCTTCGCCGCATATATAAGCGCCGGCGCCGCGGTGCAAGTAAACATCGAGATCGAAATCCTTGCCGAGAATGTTCTTTCCCAGCAGATTTGCCGCGTAGAGTTCATCGATTGCTGTTTGTAGATTCCGATAGGCGTCGCCATATTCATATCGAATGTAAAAGTAACAGGTTTTCGCCTTGATTGCGTAGGAGGAGAGGATGATACCTTCGAGCACCTGGTGCGGGTCTTGCTCCATCAGGATACGGTTGTTGAACGTGCAGGGCTCGGATTCGTCGGCGTTGATGCAGAGATAGATCGGCCCTGGGTGATCTTTGGGCAGAAACGTCCATTTCAGGCCGCACGGGAAACCCGCACCGCCTCGGCCGCGTAACCCGGAGGCCTTGACGGTATCGACGACCTGCGCTGGCGTCATTTCGCCGAGCGCCTTGGTAACGGCACGATAGCCGCCATCGGCGCGGTAGGCGTCGAGCGTGCGGCTCGCGCCGGCGTTGATGCGTTTCAGGAGGACGGGTTCGAAATCAGGCATACTCATTTCCAAGCCCAGAGGTGAGACGAAGTCGAACCTCTGGGATTCAGCAATCCCCGACGTTCGCTGCGCTCACATCGGGGCTTCATGGTTTACGACGTCAATTCCGCAATCAGCGCGTCCACGTGCTCTTCGGTCACGTTGTGCCGTTGCACATCGTTGATCATCACCGCTGGCGCGCCTTCGCAGGCGCCGAGGCATTCGGCGAATTCGAGCGTAATCTTGCCGTCTTGAGTCGTCCCGCCGGGTTCAACGTGCAGCTTCTTGCAGAATGTTTCGAGCAATTCATCGCCGCCTCGCAAGCCACAAGCGAGGCTTCGGCACACCCAGAGCCGCGTTTTACCCAGCGGCTTGTCCGCCTCGCGGAAGAACTGGTAGAACGTCATCGTGTCATGCACTTGAGCGGGGCTAAGGTCGAGCATGTCGGCAATTTCGCGAATCGCCTCGTTCGAGACGCACCGCATGGCATCATGAACGATATGCAGCGCCGGCAACGTCACCGCCTGCTTCGACGGATAGCGCGGAATATAAGCCAAAATCTGTTGTCGTATGACATCCGGCAAGTATGCCATGGTCTTCGCCTAATTTCCGAACCAATTTTGCCACAGAGGACACAGAGATCACAGAGAAAGTCGTTTGACGCCATCGATCAGTTTCGACAGACCGAAATTAATTAGTAGGGCACGTTTGAGTCCGGTAGATTTCAAATACGAAAGCACCTGAGCAGTTGCAACGTCTGGCAACTTGGAAACAGATTTCATTTCTACGATGACTTCATCCGCTACTAATAGATCAATACGAAGTCCTTTTATCAAGTGCCCCTTGTAAATGACATCAATTTCCTTCTGACGCAATACTTTTATTCCACGAAGCTCAAGCTCAAGGCAAAGAGCCTCCTCGTAGATTGATTCAAGCAATCCGGGTCCGAGAATCCGATGAACCTCGATTGCCGCCCCAATGATTCTTTCGGTGAGATCATCACTCATTACACTCTCTGTGTTCTCTGTGACCTCTGTGGCTAAACTCTTATCGATCAAGTTCCGCGGCGATGATGTTGATGCTGCCTAGCACGGCCACCACGTCGCTTAGCTGATGTCCCTCGATCAGATAGGGGAACACGCCAAAGTGAATGTACGATGGCGGCCTGGTGCGCGCCCGATAGGCGCTGCCGTTGCCGTCGGACACGATGTAAAACCCGAGTTCGCCGTTGGGGGATTCGATGCAGCCATAGACTTCGTCCACCGGCGGCGTCCATTGGCGGTTCGGCATAACCAGTTCGAAGTGCTGGATCAGGCTCTCGATCGAACGATAAACCGCCTGCTGATCGGGGAAGACCGCCTTTCCGTTGACGTCCACGTTGACGGGACCTGCGGGCAGGTTCTCGATGGCCGCGTCGATGATCTTTAGACTCTCGATCATTTCTTCCATGCGGACCAGGTAGCGAGCGTAGCAATCGCCTTCGCTTGAACAAACAACTTTGAACGCGTTCTGGAAATCGGGATACGCCAGGTACGGCTCGTCCTTGCGAACGTCGCGCACCACGCCCGACGCCCTGGCCATCGGCCCGGTGCAGCTCAGGCTGATTGCGAGCTCTTTGGAAAGCACGCCGATGCCTTGCGTGCGTTCGACGAAGATGCGGTTGCGGTTGAGCAGTCGGCACATGTCAGCATGCGTCTTCGGAAATTCCTTCACGAAGTTGCGGACCTTGCGGACGAATTCATCCGTGACGTCGAATAGCAATCCACCGACGCGCGTGTAGCTCGGGTGAAACCGCTGGCCCGAAATTGTTTCGTGGATGTCGTAAATGACCTCGCGCTGCTGAAAGCCGTAGAGAAAAGCCGTGAACGCGCCGAGATCGAGCGCCTGCGCGCCCGTGCAGAGCAAGTGATCGCTGATTCGTCCAAGCTCGTTGAGAATCGTACGAATGTATTTGCAGCGAGGCGTCAACTCGATGTCCATCAGCTTTTCGACGGTATGATGCCAGGCAAGCTCGTTCACGACCGGAGAGATGTAGTTCATCCGATCGACGATGGTGACGTACTGGTTGAAATCGAGATCTTCGCCGAGCTTTTCAAACCCGCTGTGCAAGTAGCCGATATCAGGCACGGCCTTGACGACGGTCTCGCCGTCGAGTGTGAGGATCAGGCGCAGGGTGGTGTGCGTGGCTGGATGCTGCGGACCGAAGTTGAGGGTCCACAGGTAATCCTGCTCGGCGCCTTCCGGCAATGTTCGCATCGCTTCCAGCGGCATGGTGAATTCAGCTCTCCGCTCGCGTCAGCACGGGGAAATTATGCCTTTCCCCGCGGCCTCGCATCGGGTAATCTTTGCGTAGGGGGAAACTCGTAAACGCCTCGGGCATCAGGATTCGTCTCAGGTCCGGGTGGCCGTCGAAGACGATGCCGTACATGTCGTAGACTTCACGCTCCAGCCAGTCGGCGCCTTTCCAAAGCGGAAAAGCCGACGGCAGCGACAACTCCGGTTCGTTGAGAAACGTCCGCACGAAGACGCGCTCGCCCGTCTGCGTGTTCGCCAGCCCGTAGACAACGCCAAAGCGGTCGGTGGCGTTTGGGTATTTTAGGTAATCGGCAGCCGTCAATTCGAACAACATATCCATACCGTGCTCGGTTTTGAGTGCTTCGAGAAGATCGAAACACTGAGCCGGCGCAACGTGAATGCGTTTATTGTCGCGAAATTCCGACGTGGTAATGTCGGGGAATTTCGTTTTCAGAGCATTCACGATGGCATCGAATGGCATCTCAACAACTCAAGCCCAGTGGTGAGCGCAGCGAACCACTGGGATAATGGTACTGATCCCAGCGGTTCGCTGCGCTCACCACTGGGCTTGATTGCTAATTCAGACTGATCCGCCGGGATTTCGAAAAATCGCCCGGAGCGGTGACCACGTCTCCAGGAACCTCGGCATTTTGCAATGGCCCTTTGTGCGTGGTGCGTTCGCCAAATTCCGTCCCGAGCAGGGTTCCCGTATTGCGGATTTTGTGCTGCAAATCGATCACCGCCTGCAACAGCTGTTCGGGTCTTGGCGGACATCCGGGCACATACATATCCACGGGGATGAAGCGATCCACGCCCTGCACGACGGCATAGGTGTCGAACACGCCGCCCGAAGAGGCGCAAGCGCCCATCGAGATGCACCATTTCGGTTCCGGCATTTGCGTCCAGATTCGCTGAAGCACGGGCAGCATCTTCATGACGACTCGGCCTGCGACGATCATCAGGTCGCATTGCCGAGGGCTGAAACGCATGACCTCGGCGCCGAATCGAGCGATGTCGTGCCGGGACGCGCCGGTCGCCATCAGTTCGATGCCGCAGCACGCGGTGGCGAACGGCATGGGCCAAAGGCTGTTCGACCGCACCCAGTTGGCAAGCGGATCGAGCTTCGCGAGCATCACATCGGGGATCATCAACGCCATCGGAAGACCCCTTTTTTCCAGTCATACAGGTAGGCGAGAAAGAGCAGGGCAATGAACGTCAGCACGCACAGAAACACGGGTGCTTTCAACTCGGGCGGAATCATGGTCGTTCCATCGGGATACTTCTGATAAGCCACGACCGCCCAGGGATACAAGAACAATAGTTCGACGTCGAACACGAGGAACATGATCGCGACGAGATAGAATTTGATGTCGAAGCGTTGCCTCGCATCGCCGACCGGGTCCATGCCGGATTCGTAGGGTACATGCTTGCGGGCGGTTTCTCGGCGTGGTCCAAAGCCGTGAGCGATAACGAGCGTAGTGATGGCGAACCCGATGAGCACGACGAGGTAGAAAAAGATCGGATAGTAGGTCGCAAGATCGAAATCCGGTTCGGCCATCGCCCGGGCCTCGTGCAAGTTTGTGCTTATTTTCACGAACTACCGCGAAAAAGAACCCCGACCGAGGTCGAGGTGTGAATCGCGTCACAATTAATTTACAAACTGAGAACGAATGGGCAACATTGGAATGCGGCCAAAGATCGGCTAATCAATCCCAACATCCGCGAGTTTTTTTGCATCGAGAACACGGTCCAGCCAAGCGTCGAGCGTCGGCACATCCTCCGTCTCCGCGATGCGTGCTTGGACGGCTGGCGGCACGGTCTTGAATCGATTCCGAAGTTGTCGTAACAGCACTGTCTGCCGGCTCTTGATTTCGCCCTTGATTTCGCCTTTCTGCAAACCTTTTCGCATTCCCTTTTCGACTCCCTGGTCGATAAACATCTGTGCGATCGTTCGTCCCATTTTTCCGTACTCCGTGCGATGAGGGTCCGACTGAACCGAGGTCTCGATGGCTGCAACCAATGGTGAGTGCTCTTTCTCTGTTCTAGCATGATACACCAAAGCCAATGCATAGGACAAGAATTCTATCCAACGATTTCGTTCGCTCGCGGGCATCGCCTCCAATCGCTCCATCACGTTGCCGATCACCACCCGAAAGGCACTGAAATCCGTGTGCTGTTCCTTGATCAAATGCAATATCGAGCCGAAAAACCCACCCTCGGATTCGAGCGTGCTCGTTGATACGTCTCGCAGGTTCAAAAAGTGAGGAGTGAACTGCGGAATCATGCTCTTGAACCGATTCCCCTCATGGACAAGTTCGTCCAAGGGTTCGATCCTTGCCCAAGAACGTTCTCCTGTGTAGAGCACGATCGGCAGAACTGCGGAGAGCGCCAAGGCCGCATCCGAAGCGTTGCGCTGATCCCAGGCCCGTTTCTGCATCTTGTACGCCTCCAATACATAATCGGCGAGGCGAAGCTGCAAAAAACGCTGCGGCTTGGATTGGTGCTCCACAAGAAGGTAGATGAAAACCGCCTCGCGCGTCTTGCCAGCGTGCGAGTGAAACGGCGCCTTCAATAAAATATCGGTAGCGACATGGGCGTAGTCCGCCTTGACAAAGTGCGTTCGTTCGACCGTCATTTCCGAAAAGTCAATGGCGTCAACGGCTGGCTCACGGAGAAGCGTCAATAAATCACGAATGTTTGCCGGATTCTCAAGTAAAAGCTTCGGCCCGTTTTCCGGAAAATTTCGAACGAGTCCGCGCAGGATTGATTTCGACATCGGCGATTTCCTTTACCGTCGCGTAGCGCATTAATCAGCATCGCCTTCCCGCACTGCTGCGATGAATCGCCGCACCAATTCCGCATCCTTTCGGCCTGGCGACGATTCGACGCCGCTGGCGACATCGACGGCCCACGGACACACCGTGCGGATCGCCTCGGCGACGTTGTCGGGCGTCAAACCGCCGGCGAGGATGATCGGCACGCCAGGGTTGAAGTCGGCCAGCAGCTGCCATGGCGCCATCCTGCCCGTGCCGCCAAACATGCCCGGGACATGTGCATCGAGCAAGACGGCGGCGGGTAACGCACCAGCATCACGACACGATTCAAGGTAAGCGTTGATTTTCGCGAGACTGTCCGCGTCTTTTACCGAGAACGCGGGAATCCATCGCCGCGAATCGATCGGCAAGGGCGAGAGATTTTCGCCATGTATTTGCACCGAGCGCACGCCGATTTCGGTGCTTCGCCTTTGAACCTCTGCGTGGGTTTCGTTGACGAAAAGCGCCACCGGTTCGACGAACGGCGGCAGCGCGGCGATTATCGACTTCGCCGTCTCCGTGTCAATACAGCGCGGCGACTTGGCGTAGAAATTCACGCCGATCGCATCCGCACCGAGTGCCGCGGCAGACAATGCGTCGCCGGGCGTGGTGATGCCGCATATCTTGATTCGTACGCGCATTCGGTCCACTCATTGTGCGGGCGCACTGATCGGTATCGGCGGCGGCGGGGGCGGCGGTAGTTTCGGGAACAGCCAACGCCAGGCACGCCAAAGCTTCGCTCCGAACGTGCCTTCCAACTCCGCCATGCGCGACACGCACATCTGATAACTCTTGGCAATCGCTGGATCATGCACGATCGGCTGACCGAACTTGGCGACCCGATACAGCATCGCCCGGGCTTGCGAAAATCCCACTTGCCGATCCGTCGTCGTCCAGAGCAATGCTCGCACCATGGCGGAGATCATGTTGTGATACGGGTCGAACCCGCCCAGGTCGGCATTCTCGAAATAGCGCTGCACTTGAATAACGTCGCCTGCCAGGGCTTGATCGAACATGAGCCAAATCTTGTGGAAAGAGCTCGCATAATCGGGATTCAGTTTCGCCAGGGCGTATTCGCTGACTTCATTCGCCTCGCCAGTGCGGCCTAGCGAACGCAGCGCCTTTACCAGCGTTAGCAGGTTGCTCGGCAGCGCCTTGGAATGCTCATCCCAATCGGACATCCATTCGCAGACGCCCTGCCAGTCGGCCACGATCGAAAGGGCCGCTCCAACCTTCGCCCAGCACGGCGTGTCGCTGCGAAGTTCGTCGTCGTGGGCGGCGACCCAGTTGCGCAGGCCGGTCGAATCCTTCGCATACGCCAGCGCGATGGCGTAGGCGGCGATGCAATTGACGCGTTCCGGCCGGCGCGACGACATGTTTTGGATATCGCTGCCGACGATGCGGTCGCCGAGGCCGACGCGCAGCCGAACCCAGGCGTCGCAGATATGGGCGCCGAGGTCGAGACATCGGTGCAGCACCTGCTCGGCGTCGCTGGCCCAGCCCGCCTGCCAAAGCAGGTTGAGCGAATGGTCGACGATCCACGGCATCTTCGTGGAGTTCTTGCACAGCTTCTCGAACTCCGCCGGGAACTTCGCCTTCTTGTTCTGGTAAACAAGCAGATCGACACGCCGCCAGGAGATGTCGGCGGGGTCGGCGTGTTTCTCGGTTTTGTCGAGCAGCGTCTCGGCACGTTTCCATTCGCCGCTGCGCACGTAAATATCGAAGAGCTGCCAGGCGCCATAGGTGTAGGAGGCCTGCAGATCGATGGCGTGCAGATAGTCGGTTCGTGCCGCCTGCATGTCGCCCAGGTTCTGCTTGGCGAGTCCGCGCCAGCCAAATCCGACGGGATCGCGCGGCGCGATGAGCACCATCTGCTCGGCTGCGGAAAGCACCTCCACCCATTGCTGCGCTCGGCTCAGCCAATCGGCAAGTTGCTGCCAGCCCCAATAATATTTCGGATATTCCTTCAACAAGGCACGCATGGCGGCGAAAGCATCATCGGTTCGGCCGGAACAATACGTCACCCAGGCGGCACGCCCCTCCAGCAGAAATTGATCGCGGGGAAACGTCTTTTCCTTGCAAACTTGCCAGGCTCGCTCGTACTGAGCGCCTTTGCCCAGCAGATCCGCCTTGAGATCGAGGAAACGGAAAGATTCCGGCTCGCGTTCCAGGGCGCGATCGATCACGGCGATGCGTTCAGGCAGATCGTTCGGCAAATTCGGGTTCCATCGCTCCGCGAAGAGCAGCGCGAGATGGATGTTCCAGTTGGGCTGTTCCATCGCGGCACGCAGCACATTCTCGGCTCGTTCGCGGGCATTGGCGATATCGAACGCCCGCATGGCCAGGTCGAGCGGCATCGTAACAGGAGAGCGAGTCGCGCAGAGCTCCTTGAACTTTTCGATCGCCAGGTCCGCGTTCTCGCGCTTGAGCAGCATCTGGACTTGCCGCGCCTTGACGGCATCGCCGCCGATGCTCTTTTGCATGCTGGCGAGGGTGATCTCGGCGCCGGCGAGGTCGTTGTCGATGATCTGCTCGTCGAACAGAATAAAAGCCGCAAGAGTATTGCAGGGATCCTTGCGATGGGCGATCTTGAGGTCCTCGATGCCGGCCTCGCGCTCTCCCATGCGGACGCGCGCCTCGCCGCGGTAGGCCATCGCCTGCGCCGACTGCGGCCAAACGCGAAGCATCTGATTGGCGGCGTCGAGATATTCCTTGTGCTGCGCTGTCGCCCAGCACCATTCGACGAGCTGGTTCCAGCCCCATTGGTAGTTCGGATCCTCTTTGAGCAGCTCGACCATGTCCGCCTTGGCGCTGGCGTAGTCGCCCTCGATCGATTTGATCCACGCCAGTCGGCCGCGCAGGAACAGGGGCGTTTTGCCTTTCCAGACGGCTGCATTGCAGGTCCGCCGCGCGTCGTCATGCTTGCCTGCCAGGGCGAGCGTTTGCGCCTTCATGTCGTAAACGTCGGCGAAATGCGGATTGCGGCGAATCGCCTCGTCGTAGGCACTGATGCAATCGTCGATGCGCTTGGTCTCTTCCTTGCTTGAGGCGCGCTCGCCCTGCCATTGCAGCGCCTGTCCGAGTCGAAACCACGACAGCGATTCGCCCGGGCGCTTCTCCGTCCATTCGCGCGCAAGCGAGACGACTTCGCCATAGCGGTCGAGCTGCGAGCACCAGTCGCAGAAACGGCCCCAGGCGAAGTCATGGCGCGGATTGAGTATCAACGCACGCCGAGCTTTGGCGATGGCGCCGTCGTGATCATTTTGACGCCAGAGGAACGCGGCATAGTCGAACTGGGAGAAGCTATCCAGCGGTGCACGCTGAATCGATTCGTCGAGGATCGCCTTGGCCTTGTCGATCGAGCCGCCGCGCTCGAGCGCATCCGCGAGCATCCGGCGTGCATCCGGCCAGGCCGGCGCGAGCTCGACGGCACGCTGGAGCGCGAGCAGTTCCGCCTCGGCGTTGTTGTTGGCGCGATGAGCGTCGCCGAGATCTAGCCAAACGCCGGCCAGGTGCGGGAAACGCTGTACCTGCCTCTGGGCGTAGGTCAGCGCTTCGCCGGCCAGTTCCATGTAGATCATCTGGCGGATCACGGCGCTCCATGCTTGCCAAAGATCCGGACGCGCGACTAGACTGCGCTTCAGGCTGGCGAGGAGTTCCTCGGGCGGGAACACGAACGCCACGGCATTGCGAAACGCGAGCAGCGCATTGCCAAATGTCACCTGCCGATTCAACTGTTGCTCGATGAAGGCGACGGAATCCCGACGATCTTGCAGATTGTCGCAAAGGACGATCAAGTCCTGGATCGCAAAGTCGAGGTCGATGGAAAGCCGCAATGCCTCGCGATAGGCGTGCTTGGCATCCTCGTAACGGCCACCTTTTTTGAAAACGTAGGCCCGAGTGCTCCACAGGTAAGGCGATTGAGGCTCCAGAGGCTCGGCTTCGTCGCACTGGAAGATCGCCTCCTCCACGCGATTCTGGTCGGCCAGATTCAGAGCGTACTCTCGGCGAGACCACGCATCAGCGGGATGCGCCTCGATCATTCGCTTCAATATCGGTTCCCGCGCCTGCGGACCTTCGTCAAACAGCAGATCGTACCACAATCGGCTCAGGCCAAAATGGTGCGGGAAGCGAAGACAAGCCGCCTGGATGTGTGCGATGGCGGCGGCTTTGCCCTCTTTCTCGGCAAGCGTCTGGGCGTAGGTGCGGTGAGCGTCCTCGGCGAGCGGTTCGAGCTTGAGAACCTGCCGCCAAAGATCGCGCTCGCGCTCCATCTCGCCCAGATTGTAGGCCAATCGCGCCTGCGAACGCAGGAGGTTTCCTGGCTTGGCGATGCCATTGGCGCGATCGAGCAACTCGCCGGCCTTCGTGAACTCCGCGCGTAGCATGCACGCCTCGGCAGCGCTGACGAGCAGTTCGCCGTCCTCGGGCCGTTGGGCCATGGCGCGATCGAGCACGTCGAACGCTTCGGTCATGCGCTGTGCCTGTTCGAGCGCGTAGAACAGGTTGCGCGCCGGCTGGCTGGATTTCGATCCGAAGCGATGGAATCTCTGCTGCAACAACTGCAGAGCGTTATCGATCTTGCCTTGAGCGCGCGCGGCCTGGATGTAGTCGCGAACGAGGAACTCGTCGCGTTCCTCCAGGCAGACTGCGAAATGGAAGAGCGAATAGGCTTCGTCGAATTTCCGCTGGCCGTTGCGAATCCACGCCAGCGAGTTATAGATGAGCGGCGCCATCGGTGTGGTGCGCGCCGCCTTGCGGAGAAGGTACAGAGCCTGCGGATATTCGCGTGCATCCTGCATCAGCTCGGCTGCGTATTGCTGCCAGTACGCCGGGTCGGATTCTTTTTTCTCGCAGAGCCGCTTGAGGATCACCAACCGCTCGTCACGCCGGCTGAGCACGCGCAGCGACCAGGCACGGTCGTACTCAAGGCGTGCGTCATTGGGGAATAACTTCAACAACTGGTCCGTATGGAACAGCGCTTTCTGCGGGTCGTTGTCGTAGTACGCCAGCGTTCGCTGGGCGACGATCGTCATGAAATGCCCTGGCTGCGTTTTGATCATCGAACGCACGATCTCTTCGGCCTCTTCGCGATGGTGATCCTTCAGCGCGATTTCAAAGCGGTGCATCAGATCGTGCATCGCTTCATCGGGCAACTCCAGCCGCGCAAGCCGTTCTTTTTCCGCGACGGGTATGATCGCCATGCCGCGCGGGCCGGTCGAACGGTAACGCTCGTGTAAAAGGTCGAACGGCATCTCGCGCAGATGGCGTTCCATCGGATCGCGAATGATGAGCGTGCCGCGCGCGACATCGTAGCCAATGACGGCCTGCAAATGGCCCGACAGAACCTCCGTGGTCGTCAGCGTGAATGGCATGCCGCGATCGATCAGCGCGACGACGCTTTCCCACGTGACCGTGAACGCCTTGGTATAAAAGCCGTGATCCTCGGCCCATTTTCGTTCGCTATGATTCGGCGTGCCCGCATATGATATTTCCTCCGCGACTTCGACCTGCTCGGCCGGCAGCGACCAGAATTTCGCGATCGACGTCAGTGTGGCGGGCGCGCAGGTCTTATGATGCTGGCGAACGTAACCGACCGGCAACTCGACGCGCGAGCCGCTATGCGTTTGAACGCCAAGCCGTTTAGCGATGCTCTCGTAAAACGGGCCTTTGACCTGTTTCGCCAGTTCGAGCGCCTTGTCGAACTGCCCGACTCGGCACGCAAGATCACAGCGCCGGGCCAACAGCCACTGGCTTTCGTTTTTGTCGATCAACGGCGACAAACGCTCGTATGCGTCGAGGTGCTTGGCAGCTTCGTCGTGGCGTTTCAATTCGTAGAGCAGCATGGCAAGCTGAGCATGGAGCGAACCGCTTTCAAGGCGCTGGGTTGCCTGCGTCATGAGGTCGATCGCCTCGTCGTCACGCTGTTTCTGCACGAGGAAATGCGCCACCCATTGCACGGCCGGGCGATACCACGGGTGCTTTTGCAGCGCTCGCCGGGCCGCGTGCTCCGCCTCTTCGTGGCGATCTTCGAGGTTATAGAGGTTGGCCCACTCAAGGCACGTCCAGGCTTCTTCGCCAATCACCTCGGCGTTGCGCAGGCATTCCTCGGCGGTGTCGAAATCGCGAAAGAAGCCGTGAATCGCCGCCTTCTGCGACAGCCAATGCGAGCGCAAGAGCGCCGACGCATCCGCGGGAAATTCGTGCGACTGGACGAACCTCCAGGCGGCGTATGGCCCGCGCCGGCCCAGCAAGTACCGGGCGAAGAACCACATCGCCTCGGGATGGCGCGGATCCTTGCGATAGGCGTGGATGAAATGCCAGTCCGCCATTCGCAGCGAGCCGAGATTTCCCGCCAGCCGACCCGCAAGCACGCGCGCCGCCGATCCGCGCCAATGAACGAGCGGCCCCATCGTCTCGGCAAGGTTGTATGCCTGGACGTATAGCCCTTGCTCATAGAGCTTGAAGACGCGATCCAGTTGCTCGGTGCTTATGAATATTTCGTTCGTTTGGGCCAAATCACTCATGAGTCGCTCCAGCGTCGGTAGCGGGCATTATACAGACGCGGATCGAGTTGTCGGGTTCGAGATGTTTCTACTTTGCCATTCGGCCATAGGAAGGGACGTCACTTCATCATCCACGCCAGCCAATCCTCGCGGACGATCGGTTTCGCCATCCACGAACAATCGGGCAATGGCAGCTTCATCGCATCGCGCACGCTACGCCAACCCGCGGCGAGTGGTTCGCTCTTCTTGCTGCCCCGCTGCGTGATCCACGAGAATTGCTTTAACCTCTCGGCCTCTCTCGCGATATTCGCGGCGACGCGCACATCCTGCGCAACGTAAGCGAGCACCTTGTCGAACTCGCCCGCCTTCCACAGCGTCGGCGCCTGGCTGCCCGATACGCCCGCGGTCTTTCCCGGCACACCCATGCCGAGAGCCGCCTTCTCCAGACTGATCGGATAGCCAAGCTGACACACGATGTGGAACATCATGTCGACATGATCCTGAGCGCACGCCCGGCACTCGTCTGTCGCTTTCGATTCCTCGGCGAGCACGTCGAAGTCGAAGCTCGCGCCATTCCAGGTGAGTACGGTATGGCCCTGCCGAGTCATTTCGCACAGGTACTCGACGAGCTTTCGCGCATCGTCAGGAGTCATCCGCGGCGCGGGTTGCCCCGTGGTCGTCCTGGAATGCCAAAGTATCGGTTCGGCGCCGTCGAGCAATGTAGCCGCGCAGCAGATGCCGAGCGGGCGATGGTCGCGCCAGAGCGAGAAATCGCCGTCGATCTCCTTCGCCGTCTCGATATCGAAGGCGAGGTACTTGCGGGGGGAATTTGAGATCGCCTTGGCCATGGGTGACTGCCTATTCCGCCGTTACATTATTTCGAACCCGCGGCAGCTTTCTTGCTCGTGATCTTGCCGACCGTGGAATGATCGAACAACGTGAATTCGTTGTCCTTGTCGACATGCACGGCCGCTCCGCCGCGAATCATGAGGGTCTCAGGATGGTCAACGACGAGCGTTATTCCGCTGACGAATTCGATGAGAAAGGAGCGGAAAGGCTTTCTCGAGGTAAAAGCACGGAGTGATTTCTCGAAGGATTTTGCTTCCATGGAACACCTGGGCTAGAGGTAACTTTTGCACAGCCAATCTCGATGCAGACAGCGCATCTTGCGATATTATACCCGAATGATTATCCATCACCAACAAGGAGCCAACCGACATGCCATCCCGTGCCGCTACCGAATACCGCTACGAAAAACTCACCTGGCCCGAGATCAACGACGCCGTTGATCTTGGCAAAGTCTGCATCCTGCCGTGCGGCGCCGTCGAGCAGCACGGCCATCACCTGCCGCTTGATGTCGATCTCGTCTGTCCCGGCGGCGTCGCCAAGGGTGCCGGTCTCGCCATGCCCGACAAGATCTTGGTGCTGCCGATCGTCGCCTATGGCTACACCGGGCACGTCATGGATTTTCCCGGCACGATCAACAACGACTTCGAGCACTTCATGCATCACGTGCTCGACATCACCAAGTCGCTCGCCTACCACGGATTCAAGAAGATCATCCTGCTCAATGGCCATGGTTCGAACATGCCGAACCTCGACCTCGTTGCTCGCCGGACGAACCTTGAAACCGACGCGGAATGCACGCTCATCGCCTGGTGGAACCTCTTGACCGTGGACAAGACGTTCCTCCCGCGCTGGCGGCAGAGCAAATTCCCCGGCGGCTGTTCGCATGCGTGTGAACTGGAGACGTCGCTCTACATGTACCTCGACGGCGACAATGTGCGCAAGGATCAAATCAAGAGCGGCACGATCAGCTTCAACAACGAAGACAATCCGTTCAACTGGGTCGATCTATTCGGCGCCGGCCCCGCGACGACCGTGTCGTGGACGAGCAGCTACTCTGACACCGGCGTCCTCGGCGATGCCGAGTTGGCAACGCCGGAGAAAGGCAAAGAAGCCTACGAGGAATCGGTGAAGCAACTGTGCCGATACGTGTCATACTTCAAGGACCGCCCGAAAGACGTGCGCAAAGACCGCCACCGCAAACCGCCCACGATGCCCATTCCGTGGAACCAACGGCCACTGAGTTGATCGTTCCCCACGCCCAATGGTGAGCGCAGCGAACCGTTGGGATAATGGCTCGCAAGGCGCTTGGCCAACAGCAAATGGCCAAGCGCTTTTGCACTTTTTCGGCCTTTTTTTGCACTTTTAGGGGGTGTTGGCCAAATTCCCGAGGGGGAGAGGGGGGGCAACTGCATCCAGACTATTTTGGGAAAAACGAAAAAACGCCTCGCAACGGACTTTGCATTTCTCTCTGCCTGCGCGTTACGATGGTGAAAAAAGACGCGTTATTCGCTTGACATCACAGCAAAGCACCAACGTGGAGTACCATTTGCTGTGCCTCTGAGTTCACGTTTTGCTCTCCCGATTGGATTCGCTCTCGAGGACGCCCAAAAAATCAAACAGGGATCATCGTGGGCATCACGCTTGGTGCGATCTCCACCGTAGGGTTACCTTTCGTTTCGCAGCAGGGCGAACGCTTTCCAGAGGTATTGCAAGCCGCTTAGAGCCGTCGCGGCCAGCATGGACCACACGAGGATGTCGCGCGACCGTTGCAAGATTTCGTTGCGTTCGAACTCAAGCGCCAGGAAGATCGCGAACAGCGCGGCACACTGGAGCGTCATCTTGATCTTGCCGAGCCATTCCGCACCGAAGTTGGCGCCGAGATTCTCCAGAAAGCTGCGCAGGCCCGTGATGATCAACTCTCGCGAAATGACGATGACCACCATCCAGGGCGTGAGGGCCGATTCGGGCTGGCGGAGCAGAAAGACGTAGGCGCCGCAGATGACGACCTTGTCGACGAGCGGATCGAGATTTCGACCGAGCGTGCTGACGAGGCCTTGCTTTCGCGCGATGTAACCATCGAGCCAATCGGTAAAGGCGGCCAGCGCGAAGATGCCAATGCACCATCGCCATTCGTGATGTTCGATGAGCACGAACAGAATGATTCCAAGCCCGAGGCGTGCCGCCGTCAGCTGATTGGGCAGATTGAATACGGGCGGTTGTTTCGGCGGAGTCACGGTGGTTGACATGATAAAGATCAATCGGGGTAGTCAGGTCACGATCAGCTGCCATTGGTGCGTTTGTTCTTCGCGACAGTGAATCGCAAGGTGTCGGCGCCCTGGATCACGAAATTAGTCTCCGCGCGATCGGTGATGCTTCGGAAGATCGTCTGGGCATTGGTTCGCCGGCTCGACGACAGGATCTGCACCATGCTCGGCGGCAGGTTGGGCAGCGTCTTGCCCCCGACCGACACTCCAGACCCTCCGTTGAGCGGCAGACGCATGACAAGCGTGGTCCGCTTCGCGCTCATGAGAAGGCGTAACGCCTGCAATTGCGCCTGGATGTTCTGCGGCAGGCCAAGCTGCGGGCTGTCGCGCAAGTCCATCCGTACATTGTTGAGTTCGTCGCCAATCAATGCGTTGTAGGAGCCCTCCGAAATATCCGTGGGCAATTTGAGTTCCAGATTCACGCGTTGTTTGTCGCCCTTGAAGGTCCGCAGCGTGATCACGGCCTTGAGTGTATCGCCCGGAGCAAGGGTGTCAGATTCCAGTTCGCTCGATTCGATGTCCGCGGTTCGGCGGACGGGCACGACATCCGTCGTGCATTCGACGTTTTTGATTCTGATATTCTCAAACGGATTGTTGTTCACTGTCTGAATCATCTGCGCGACGGGCATGTAGAGTATCTGCGGAATGCGATCGCCGGTCAGTCCAGGCCCCGCGAACCAGTCGTCGAGAACGAGAGGCTCATGCCCCTCCATTTCGATCCGGCAGCGAACGCGGGCGGACATCTCGTCGGGAAAATTGCCTTCCATGTCCACGCTGTTCGTCAGAGCCGCGTTCACCAGCGGTCCGAGCAACCCACGGAGGCGGGCGACTTTGACGTTGTAGGCGAAGGTCTTGCCTTCCGGTTCACGGCGAACGGTCATCGCCACGGGCAGCATGTCGGGCTGGCGATCAAGCCAACCGGCAATGCACGTGCTCGTATCCGCGTTGATGACGCCCACGGTTTTCAAGGGCGACCCCATCTTGAAGCTCAGAGTGAGCCGCGGAAAGATCGTGTGCGTATAGCCGGTCATGAGCGGCATCTCGCAGCCTCCGAGACTCATGAACGGATGGCCGAAACCGTAGACGCGTTTGCCTTCGATATGCGTGACCGTTCCGATGCCCGACATATCGAAATCACCCGTGATAAGCGCGACGGAAAGCGCTCCGCCCGCTTCGAGGGGGATGTTGCGTTCCGCCGCCGGGATGTTTGCCGCGACGGCGCCGCCTTGCATGGGAACAAGCCCGAGTTCGCCAAATTGATTGCGCAAAACGCTCAAAGCTCGCGGCGACATGCCGGAGGTCATTACGGGCGTTTTCAGGGGCACGAGCCACATGCCATCGGCGGCGGTCGGTTGAGGTCCCTGGTGGTCCTGCGAGACGAGGACTTCGCCGAACCGTCTGCCGTCGATGATGATGGGCGACGCCAGGCCGACGCGCGCGGGTTTGTTTTTGTCGCCCGCCACGTCGCGCCGTTCATACGCAGCAGCGTATTCGACCATCTGGGCGAAAGGCGTGATGCCGGCAATCGGCTCCTTGCCAAACTGCCAGGCGTAGGCGACAGCGCCGAGAAGTTTGCCGTTAATGTAAACGGGGCTGCCGCTCATACCCTGGATGACGCCGGACTTTTCGAGATTCATGCCGGAGAGGCGTGAAAGGATCAGATCGCGGCCTGGACTGACGTTGCGTAGAACGCCGATAATCTCGGCGTCGAAGGTTTCGATCTTCACGCCCTTGATGACGCTTTTTCCCTGGCCTTTCATGCCTGCCTTGACGTCATTGACATTCCAGTACGGCGTCGTTTTCGGCGCCGGCGGCATCGGGGGTTGAGCCAGAAGCGATTGAGTAAGACCGGCGAAAACCAAAGCAACGAACAGCATGGCTCGCATCATCATCATCGACTCCTGATTGTGTCGGAGAGGCATGCAAGAAACGCGGCAGGAACACAGGCGGTAGTCCTTCTACGATTGTATCAGAATGCCGAACTGGCACAATGCGAGAAGAGCGAAGCGAAGCGTGAAGCCGCGGAGACTTCGCCCTTCGCTTCGGGCTAACAAGGCTATCGATCATGGATTCCGATCGCCCCACCAGCCCGGAGCGCCAGCGACGGGATACCGTGGCCCGAAGGATTCCAGGCATCCCGTCGCTGGCGCTCCGGGTTGGTGGGGCCAACACGCCGTTGCTTGAACCATTCCGGCGCAGTGCAGAGTG
Organism: uncultured Singulisphaera sp.; assembly: GCA_964484265.1. GTDB lineage: Bacteria > Planctomycetota > Planctomycetia > Gemmatales > Gemmataceae > SIAQ01. Next base: position 8,208 of record CAZAFH010000019.1, on the reverse strand, counting down.
AGTTGCCGCATGGGGGCCTGATCCGACTGCAACGATTGCGACGCGGAATCATTCCGAGGTGTCAACGTGAAAGGGACGTACCTCAACCTTCAAGGGCCAGATAACGGTTCGGCATTTTACTCTGCAATGTTATCGGCGAATCGCAATGACAATGGAGCCAATGATCCCCACCGTGGTACCGAGGAGCAGCCCCGCTAATCCCCAGGCGAAAAAAAACAGGACAGCAAGACCGCCAGGGTCGTTGGCTCCTCCAACTCGAGCACTATTTGGATCGATCATTGATGCGATTATCACGAATGCCACGCCGACTAACCCGCCGCCAATTCCGCCGACCAAGCAAGACCAAAGCAAGACTTTGGTGATCCGACCGAGAATCGATGGCCCGGCGTCAGCCTTCGGGGGCTCGTCGGTTGAACTCATGTGGCCTCCAAAGTGCCGAACGATCATTAGACAGAATCGATTCTGTGTAACGCTCGTTACTTTCTGTGTATGCGGATGCCATTTCATTCCAATAAATCTTGCGTCTGCAGGGTCACCGACCTTTGGTTGACGCAACCCTCGGTAGTCGGCGCTTATCGTAGACATCACGCTCCGCGTTATGGTCGAGCGAAGGTCGTCACCATTTGCATCCCTGCTGTTCAATGGAGAGCCACCACGGTCCGCGCGACGGTTGCGGTAATCGCCGACTGTTGAGGGTTGCGTCAATGTTGCGATTTCTGTGCTTTCTTGACAAGATGCCGAGCTTGTGCCAGAGTGATGTCCAGTAACTCCGCGATTTGCTTGACCGTCTTTCCGCGCGCAAGCCAGTTGCGAACGAGGTTCAGCTTGGCACGCTCTTCTCCGTGTGTCAAGCCTTCCTCTCGGCCTTCCTCTCGGCCTTCGTTGAGGGCCTCCTGCCAGACGGCCGTCTTGCGAATGTCGGTGAGTCGGAACATTTTGCGTATCTCCTCGCGGTTCATGGTTGCGAATCGGCGGATTAGCAACTCCTCCATCAATTCTATCACCTTCCGCGCTGTTGTGGCGTCCGCAATTTCTGATGCCGCACCGTGTTTGACACGTTCCACGAGGGACGGCAAAGTTGCTTCCGGTTCCGTCACCATGCCCAGCAGCATCAATCCGGGCGATGCGTGGGCCGGCAATCGCCACTCGTCGAGAAAAACACGCTTCACCCGCTTCGATTCGAGCAGATCCTCGTACATCGTCAAATTCTTCGGCTCAATGTCGCGGCTCCCGAAGATCGGCACTGCGTTCCATTCGTTCAGCCAGGCGTTGTCGTTCAGCAGTACGAAAACCTTGGCGAACAAATTGGCGGAGAACGTTTCCAGCGGATAGAACTGAAACTCGACGACATAGGCCGGCAGATCCAGTTTGCGCGGCAAGAATGCGCCATCGCCCCGCAACGATTTTTTCAATTCGAGCGCACTGAACTGGTAATCCCGTGCCAATTCGCCGGGCAGACCAAGTAATTCAAATAGCGTTCCTGGCAAACAGGTCAAAAGCTCACAGAAGAATTTGTCGGTTTCCATGATTCTTGGATTGATGCCGTACGCTTGCTCATAGATTGCGGCTACACCAACCCCGTCTCGCCCATCAGCCAGCGGTCGCATTCGCGGGCGGCGCCGCGGCCTTCGTTGATCGCCCAGACGACCAGGCTTTGGCCTCGCCGCATGTCGCCGGCCGTGAAGATGTTTGCCTTGTTGGTCTGGTATTTCCCGTACTCCGCTTTCGCGGTTTGGGTCCCGTTGGGAAATTTCTGTATCTCGACGCCCAGCTTTTCGAGCACCGGATTTTCGGGACCGAGAAATCCCATTGCCAAGAGCACGAGCTGCGCGGGCAGGATTTTTTCCGAGCCCGGCACCTTCTGCATCGTGAATCGCCCGGATGCATCCTTGACCCATTCGATGCGGACGGTGTGAATCTCCTTGACGTTTCCGTCGGCATCGCCTACGAACTTTTCCGTACTGATGAGGTACTGCCTGGGGTCCGCGCCGAAGACCGCGGCGGCTTCTTCCTGGCCGTAGTCCATCTTGTAGACCTTCGGCCATTGCGGCCAGGGATTGTCGGAGGCGCGTTCGTTGGGCGGTTTGGGCAGAATCTCGAATTGCACGAGGCTCTTGCAGCCGTGGCGCAGCGACGTGCCGACGCAGTCCGTGCCGGTATCGCCGCCGCCGAGTACGCGGACGTCCTTGTCCTTGGCGGAGATGAACTGCCCGTCGGCGTGATTGGAATCGAGCAGGCTCTTCGTGTTCTTCGTCAAGAAGTCCATGGCGAAATGGACGCCCTTCAGCTCTCGGCCTGGCACGGGCAGGTCGCGCGGCTTCGTCGCGCCGCCACACAGGACGATTGCGTCGAAGTCGCTCTCCAGCGAAGCCGCATCGTAATTGACGCCGACTTCGGTGTTGACGACGAACCGCACGCCTTCCGCTTCGAGCAGTTTGACTCGGCGGTCGACGACGGCTTGTTTGTCGAGCTTCATATTGGGAATGCCGTACATCAATAGACCGCCGACGCGATCCGCGCGCTCGAACACGGTGACCCAGTGGCCTGCCTTGTTCAGCTGCGCCGCCGCGGCGAGACCGGCCGGGCCTGAGCCGACGATGGCGACTTTGCGCCCCGTGCGAAACGGCGGCGGTTCGGGCTGCACCCAGCGCTCCTGGAACGCCTTGTCGATGATGGAGCATTCGATGTTCTTGATCGTTACTGCCGGTTCACTGATACCGAGCACGCATGATCCTTCGCACGGAGCGGGGCAGACGCGACCCGTGAATTCCGGGAAGTTGTTTGTCTTGTGCAGGCGATCGAGCGCTTCGCGCCATAGGCCGCGGTAGACGAGATCGTTCCACTCGGGGATGAGGTTGTTGATCGGGCAGCCCGACGCCATGCCGGCGATGACTGTCCCCGTGTGGCAGAACGGCACGCCGCAGTCCATGCAGCGAGCGCCCTGGTTGCGCAGGGCGGAATCGTCCTGGTGGTCGTGAAATTCATCCCAATCGCGAATGCGCTCCGTCGGCGAGCGATCGAGCGGCAACTCACGCGGAAAGTCCATGAAGCCTGTCGGTTTACCCATTGAACTACAACCTCACACTAATAATCCGTTTCGCTGATGATTCGTACGCCCAGGTCAAAGCGACTCTGGATCAACGCCAAGCGCTCGCAATTTCTCCGCCATTCGAGCGGCTCTTTCGTCGCTGGTCAATAACAGGCTTCCTTGAGAATCCCACCATCGCATCCAGGGCAGATGGTAATCTGCGTAACGACCATTCCACACCCCGAGTTCGATGCCTAGGGATTGAATCGGAAAGCGGTCGTTTGCGTTCGGCGTCATACGTTCAAATCGGTCTTCGACGAGATGATACATCTCGATTTGACCAGTTTCGGGCAGGAAGATACCATAATACGGCGGACGCACTCGGTGTTCGTAGACCCAGAACTTACCTCGCATCGCCGTTGGATCGCGCTCCTCGTCACCGCCGTCGGAGGCGTATTCCAGAATCATGAACGGCGACACCATCTCCTGCCAGAGCACGTAGGATCGGCGCATCATCCCATCGAGCAGGCGCGGCACGTCAAGCACCAAGAACCAATCGGGCGCCTTGCAGCCGAGTCCTGGCGGGACTGTCTTCTCCCAATAAAGCCCGCAGTCCTGGCCGATAAAGTAATCGCCTTCGGGATTCCGTTTTCGCAGCACTGGTTCCAGCGCTTCGCTCAACAACGAACTCTGCCACGGCTCAAGCGAATTGCGCACGGGAACACCATCCTTCTCCGGAAGGTCGAGATGCGTAGGCAGCGGAGTTTGCAAATCCAGCGGGGCCAGTACGGCTGTCATTATTCACGTCCTCCAGATTCATCCTGCCATTTCAGAGGCGAGTCTTACGAACATAGAGCAAGATACCCTTCGATAAAAAAATGCCAAATATCAATGGACGATTCACGGCTCTTCAACCTCTATCTACTTCCCGCCCAACCGCGATGAATCGTGCGCGTTCTCTTCAAACGCGGCCATGATGGCTTCCTCGTCCGAAAGTCCGCTTGACTTGAAACGCTTCTGCGTCTCGAGCACGCGGCGGTAATCGTTCGGATAGACTTTCACGAACTTTGGCACCAGCGTTTCCCACAGGCTCAGCACCTTCCAGGCGCGGTCGCTTTTCGTGTACTCGGCATGTTTGCGAATCATCTCGCGCACTTCTTCGATCTCGGCCTCATCAACCAGGTGGAGGAGCTTGACCATTTCCTTGTTGCAGCGCCGCTCGAAGCCGCCGTGCTCGTCGAGTACGTAGGCGATGCCTCCCGACATGCCGGCGGCGAAGTTCTTGCCCGTCGGGCCAAGTACGATGACGCGGCCGCCGGTCATGTATTCGCAACCATGATCGCCGACGGCCTCAACAACGGCATTGACGCCGGAGTTCCGCACGCAGAATCGTTCACCCGCGAGACCGCGGATATAGGCCTCGCCGGAGGTGGCGCCGTAGAGCGCGACGTTGCCGATGATGACGTTTTCTTCGGGGATGAACGTCGAGCCTTTGGGCGGATAGACGATGATCTTGCCGCCGGACAATCCCTTGCCGACGTAGTCATTGGCATCGCCCTCGAGCGTCAAGGTCATGCCGTGCGGCACGAAGGCGCCGAAGCTTTGGCCTGCGGAGCCCTTGAAATGAAGCTGAATCGTGTCGTTGGGCAGCCCCTTGGAGCCGTAGCGCCTCGTCAATTCCGCGCCTGTGATCGTGCCAACGACGCGGTTGGTGTTCTTGATCGTCAGCGTGGCGCGAACCGGCTCGCCGCGTTCGAGTGCCGGCTGGCAGATGCTCATTAATTCGGTCTTGTCGAGCGATTTTTCCAGACCATGCTTTTGCGTTTCCCTGCACCATCGGCCTACGGTCTCGGCGACTTTGGGCTGATAGAAAATGCTGGCATAGTCCAGACCCAGGGCCTTGTAGTGATCGATCGCCTTGTGCATGTCGAGCAATTCGCTGTGCCCGATCATTTCCTCGAAAGTGCGGAAGCCGAGCTGGGCCATCCATTCACGCACTTCGGTAGCGATGAAGCGCATGAAATTGACGGCATGCTCGGGGTCGCCGGTGAATTTTTTGCGCAAGCGCGGATCCTGCGTCGCAACGCCTACGGGGCAGGTATTGAGATGGCAGACACGCATCATGATGCAGCCAATAGAGACGAGAGGCGCCGTTGCAAAGCCGAATTCCTCCGCCCCGAGCAACGCGCCGATGACGACATCGCGGCCCGTTTTCAGCTGCCCATCCACCTCGCCGACGATGCGGCTGCGCAGATCGTTCAGCACCAGCGTCTGCTGCGTCTCGGCGAGGCCGAGTTCCCAAGGCGCACCAGCATGCTTGAGGCTGGTGAGCGGCGAAGCTCCAGTGCCGCCGTCATGCCCAGAGATGAGAACGACGTCCGCATGCGCTTTCGCAACACCCGCAGCGACTGTGCCGACTCCGACCTCGGCAACGAGCTTCACGCTGATGCGTGCATGTTCATTGCTGTTCTTGAGGTCGTGGATCAACTCGGCCAAATCTTCGATGGAATAGATATCATGGTGCGGCGGCGGCGAAATCAGACCGACGCCCGGCGTCGAAAGACGCACCTTCGCGATCCACGGATACACCTTGTGCCCTGGAAGCTGCCCGCCTTCGCCTGGCTTCGCGCCCTGGGCCATCTTGATTTGTAGTTCCTTGGCATTGACGAGATATTCGCTCGTCACGCCGAACCGCCCCGAGGCGACCTGTTTGATGGCGCTGTTCTTGGAGTCGCCTCGCTCGTTCGACCACTTGTAGCGTTCAGGATCTTCGCCGCCTTCGCCGGTGTTGCTCTTGCCGCCGATGCGGTTCATGGCAATCGCGAGCGTCTCATGCGCTTCCTGGCTGATGGAACCGTAGGACATCGCTCCGGTCTTGAATCGCTTCATGATGTCTTCGACTGATACGACCTCCTCGATCGGCACGGGCGTTCGGCCTTCGAGTTTGAACGTCATCAGGCCGCGCAGGGTGCAAGCGCGCGCCGACTGGTCGTCCACCTGCTTCGAATAATCCTTGTAGGATTTGTAGTTTCCTGTGCGGCAGGCGTGCTGAAGCTTGTGGACGGTCTCGGGATTGAATAGATGGTATTCGCCTTCGCGGCGATACTGGTAATGACCGCCGACGTCGAGCGTCTTGCCGTTCGTGGGCCGTTCGCTGAAGGCATGGTCGTAGCGGGCACGCACTTCTTGAGCGATGACGTCCATGCCGATGCCGCCGATGCGTGACGGCGTCTTCGTGAAGTATTTGTCGATGATCTCGCTGGATAGCCCGATCGCTTCGAAGATCTGGGCGCCGCAATAGCTCTGGGCCGTCGAGATGCCCATCTTCGACATGACCTTCAACACGCCCTTGTCGATCGATTTGACGTAGTTGTAGATCGCCTTCTCGTGGAACTCCTCGACGGACATCTCGCCCTTGGGCCTGATGTGCTTCTGGCGGATCATGTCCTCAATGGTCTCGAAGGCCAAATACGGATTGATCGCGCCGGCGCCATATCCGATGAGCAGCGCGAAGTGATGCACCTCGCGAGGCTCGCCGGACTCAAGCACGAGACTCACCTGCGTGCGCGTACCCTCGCGGATGAGGTGGTGATGCACCGCCGACACCGCCAGCAGAGCCGGGATCGGCGCGTAATTCGGCGACACCGCGCGATCGGAAAGGATGATGTACTCGACGCCCGTGGCGATGGCAGTGCTCGCTTGCTTGCACAGCGCGAGCACTTCGCGTTCCAGACCTGCTGCGCCTTCACGCGGGTTATACAGGATCGGCAACATGACCGATTTGAACCGCCCGCGCGTCGTGCCTTCGAGCTGGCGCAGTTTGTCCAGCTCATGATTGAGCAAGATCGGCGACTTCAGCTTGATCTGCCGGGCGTTCTGCGGGGTCGGCCTGAGCAGATTATACTCGCGCCCGATCGTCGTCGCCATCGACATGATGCAGTCTTCACGAATGCAATCGACTGGCGGATTCGTCACCTGGGCGAAGAGTTGCTTGAAATAGCTGTACAGCATCTGCGGCTTGTCGGAGAGCACCGCAAGCGCGGCATCGTTGCCCATCGAGCCGATCGCTTCCGTCCCATCGCTCGCCATTGGCGCGAGCAGGATGCGGACGTCCTCCGAGGTGTAGCCGAACACCTGCTGGCGTTTCAACACGGTATCGTGGTCGGGTTCGTGCGGCGCCGGCACTTCGGGCAGATCGTCGAGATCGACAACGTTTTCTTCCAGCCATTCCGCGTAGGGGTGTTCGTTTGCCAGCTTTTCTTTGAGCTCTTCATCGTCGATGATCCGACCTTGCGCGAGATCGATGAGGAACATGCGGCCTGGCTGGAGTCGGCCTTTTTGCTTGACCATTTCGGGAGGGATATCCAGAACGCCGACTTCGGACGCCATGACAACGAGATCGTCCTTGGTGACGTAGTACCGCGATGGTCGAAGGCCGTTGCGGTCCAGCACGGCGCCGATGCAGGTTCCATCGGTGAAAGCGATCGATGCGGGACCATCCCACGGTTCCATGAGGCAGGAGTGATAGTCGTAGAACGACTTCCGCGCGTCGCTCATCGTCGGGTCGCCCGACCAGGGTTCGGGGATCATCATCATCATGGCGTGAGGCAGCGAACGCCCGCTCAAGACGAGCAGTTCCAGAACGTTGTCGAACATTGCCGAATCGCTGCCGGTCTCGTCGATGATCGGCATGATCTTGCGGATGTCAGCGCCGAAGAGGTCGGAGGCGAGCATGCTTTCGCGTGCATGCATCCAGTTGATGTTGCCTCGCAGCGTGTTGATTTCGCCGTTGTGCGCGATGTAGCGATAGGGATGCGAGCGCGGCCAGCTCGGGAACGTATTGGTGCTGAAGCGCGAATGAACGAGCGCGAGAGCCGAGTCGAGCATCGGATCGAGAAGGTCGGGGAAATACGGATCGACCTGCACGGCGTTCAGCATGCCCTTGTAGACCAGCGTGCGCGACGACAGGCTCGGCAGATAGACGATTTCTTTCTGCGGAATGCTCGATCGCTTTACGGCGCTTTCGATCAGCTTGCGTATTACGTAAAGCTTTCGTTCGAAGGCGAGAGGAGCGCATTTTCTCCCCTCTCCCTCCGGGAGAGGGGTTGGGGGTGAGGGGGAAGGGCCGGTGCGTCCACCCCTCCCCCCCAGCCCCTCTCCCGGAGGGAGAGTGGAGTAAA
>CAZAFH010000018.1:70387-79632 GCA_964484265.1 uncultured Singulisphaera sp. | reverse complement strand
GTGTTGGCCAACAGGCACGGGGGGAGAGGGGGGTGCATCTGCATGCAGTTTTTTTTGCAATAATCGAAAAAAGCACCCCTACTGACTTTGCGTCGCTGTCTTCCTGCGCGTTACAATGTTGAAAAAATGCCCCAAGCCCAAGGGTGAGCGCAGCGAACCCTTGGGATCATTCCGACACCAGTCCGTGGTCCCCGCTGCGCTGGACGGGTTGATTCCTCGTTCCCAAGCGGAGAAGGGAACGAGAACCAATTTACCATCAGCACCCCCTCGCACTACGCCCCCAAGCCCCAGGATGAGCGCAGCGATTCCTGGGGGTGAGGTAACGCCAATCTCAAACAGAAAACGCTTGACAAACACCCAGGCGTCTGGTGAAATCATCCCATGCTATAGCGCGCACAAAAACTATAGCGCGCAGCACCTTGCTAGAGCGCGCAGGCGCGCTATAATTCTAGTTAGCCCACAACGGACACCATGAAACAGAAACGCCCCACTATCGATCACCCGCTCTGGACTCGGCTGCGCGAGCTGGACAAGATCGCAGCCAAACGATTCCCTGCGGACTTCAGGTCGGGCTTTGGCTCGCTTGGTCTGATCCTGTATTCTCGGCCCGAAAATGGCGGATATTGGTGCACCCCGACAAATACGCTGGCCTTCGCAGGAACTGGGGGCGGCGGCGTTCATTTCAGTTTTCTCGTTCAGGACGGGATGATTACGGAGAAAAGCCCTATCGTCGTCACCATTCCGGAGCCATCCGATAATCCGAATTTTGTCGGTGGGGAATCACTGTTCGACTTCTTGTGCCTAGGATACCATCGCGGCTACTTCGCACTGGAAACTGCTTCGTCAGACAGGTTTTTTGAGGCCTACTCATCAGGCAAGTGGCCGTTGAGCGAAGTTGAGGGCCGTCCTCCGGATTGGGATGCCGCAGTCGGATACGGTGTAGACGAGCATCAACGAAAGCTGTTGGATTTCCTTATTGCGGAGCTTGGATTGTCCCCGTGGAAAGATCTCAAGCGGAAATTCGAGCGGCTTCAAAAGCTGTACATGCCTTTGCTTGAAATCCCTGTCGGCTTGGGCTAACCAACGGATGAAGCTGACCGGGGCCGCCATACTGGTTTCGCGCGGCCTGAAGGTTTGCAGGCGGCCCCGGCAGCTTATCCTTATCGTTCGAGCAGCGAGATCATGGCATGGAGCTGCCCAAATTCAGATGTCATCCGGATCCCATCGCAACGGGTAGCGTCGTACCGTCTGACAGGAAATGCGCGTGTTGCGGCGCTGCCAAGGGTTACGTTTACGTCGGCCCTGTGTACGCCGAAGAAGAACTCGAAGAGTCTATTTGTCCGTGGTGCATTGCCGATGACACCGCACACCAGAAGTTCGATGCCGAATTCGTCGATGCAGCAGGCATCGGTGATTACGGCTCCTGGGAGTCCGTTTCGCCGGAAGTAATCGAGGAGATTGCGTTTCGCACTCCTTGTTTCAACGGCTGGCAACAAGAACGCTGGTGGACGCACTGCGGCGATGCGGCCGTGTTTCTCGGACCAGCCGGGTGGAAAGAGCTAATGTCTTACGGACCAGAGGCGGTGGCGGCGTTTCGTCAGGAGGTAGGTTCAGGTCGCTATGGAATGGACACCGAAACCTATCTTGAAGCCCTGGACCGGCAACGTGGTCCGACAGCTTTTGTTTTCCGGTGTAGTCACTGCGGCAAAATCGGTGGCTATTCCGATTGTCATTGAGGGCTTGCTCTATCAAGTCGCTCCACCCGACAGCGGCCGCATTACGTTTTTTCAGAGTTCAACGTCTCACCAGCGGCCGCCGCGGGTGAGCTCATTCGTTGGATGCACGGAGATGTCGCTCACACTGGACGCATCGCGCATCGAAAGTCTGATCTCGTTCGTCGATCGTCATGTTCGGAGCGACGGCTGCGATCACACGTACCGGTTCACGGAAGAATGGGCCCGTCAGGAGTCCATCAATTGGCATGACCTACTCGACATCCTTGAAGCGAACGGGGGCTTCTGCGACTGCGAGGTCGTCCTGAACTTGCCGGAGGGCGCGGACCTTCAAAGTACGCCTGCCCAAGAGCCCGCCGAGCGGACAAATGCGTGGTTGCTTCCTCCGGCCTTCGAGTGCGAGGCATCTGCGGTTTTCACAAAGGTGATCGTTTGCCAAGAAGGACTGGGCCGCAATACCTATGCGACCGACGGCGAGTTGCTCGTGCCTGCTCCGAAAGCCGCCCAGGCGCGACGCCGTGTTCGCAAGTCGGTGAACTTTTTTGTCGGCTGTCAATCGGGCTTGCCGACCGAGGTCGGTGTAGTTCACCAATGCCCGGAAATCTCGGCTGCGGACTTCGCCCGAAAAGTAGCTCAGTCGGGCTTCGCGGAATTGGCTGCGTTTACTTTCCGGGAAGCGGGCTTTGTGCTCTCGCGAATTGCTTCCGTGGAGCCGGGCAAGCCCGTGGCAACGCATTTTGCCGACCAGGTCGGCATTGCGTCTCGCCATGAAGAGTTGAGAGTACATCGCGTGATTATGCGGTAGGGCATCCAACCAACGGATGAAGCTGACCGGGGCCGCCATCTCGGTTTCGCGCGGCGTCAAGGTGTTGCAGGCGGCCCCGGCGGGTGAACTGGTGCGTTCGCTCCGGTCCTCGGCCGACTGCTTCGTACCGATTTCTACTTGTATCCAGCAAAACTCATCTGAGGCGGCCGATGCGGAAAGTCGCCGGGCACTCGTTGTGGCTGGGGAACGCGGGCGACCTTCGTGCCGCTCAGGGCCTGATGGCGGCAGGTGTCGAGGCTGTCGTCGAGTTGGCTGACAGCGAGCAACTGGCTGTCTTGCCGCGCGAACTTGTTCGGCTTCGGTTCCCGTTGTCCGATGGCGGGGACAATCCGGCGTGGTTGCTGCGGATGGCGGCCGAGTCGGTCGCGTCACTGCTGCGGGCCGAGGTTCCGGTCCTGGTGTGCTGCTCCGCGGGCATGAGTCGATCCGTGTGCGTGGCGGCAGCGGGGATTGCGCTCGCGGCCGGGCGGCCATTTCCCGAGACGCTCGCTGCCGTCGCCGGGTCGGGACCGGCGGATGTGTCGCCCAGCTTGCTCGCTCAACTCCAGCGGGCGTTGAGCGGGTAGGCCGAATTGCCGAAAGGCGGAAGTCGGGCTCGGGAACTTGAAACATGGGAAGGCAAATAAAATGGAGCGAATGATGAAGAACGGCGTGTCGGTGTTTATCGTGCTTGCTGTCACTGTTTCAGCGTATGCTCAGGACAAGTCGGCCAAGGGCGACATCAAGGTGTCCAACAAGCGAATTCAGAAACTGTTCGAGACGATGCGTGCTGACAAATACGCCGAGGTCTTTTTTCCCGAGCTGAAGTGGGAGGACATACCCGCATTGCTCGAATTGAGCGCCAGCAAGCGAGCCCTCACGACGTTTCCCCGCAATCCGTTCTCCTCTCAGCCGCAGAAGCAATGTCCGGAGGGAATGGTGGCGTTGTGGCTTGTGGAAGGGATCCGCAAACAAGCGAAGGGCGGCTTCCCATCGCTGAACGCGTTGTGCTTGCCGGAAGTCCGAACCGACAAGAACTGGGACGAGGTGTCGGCACGGAATCAGGAGGCGGCCGCGAAGGCCTATCACGAATGGTGGCAACGCGCGAGATCGCTGCCCAGGGAGAAGGCCGCCGCCATCGATCCGCTGCAAAGGGCGAAACTGCGCTGGTATTGAGCGTTGCGAAATGCGGGCACCGCTTGTCTTCATAGCCCGGACCGAGATGCGGTAATACGCGGCAGCGGGGGCTTGAGAAAAGCGCGTTGGCCGTTACCAGGGCAGGGAAAGCGCGGCGGACTTCGTGTTATTTATTATTGGGATAAGCTCAGTGAAACTTGCTACATGCTATACGTTTATCCAAAGAACTTCCAAGATGACCTATCAGCAGCGCAACTGAAAACTCTGCGCCGTCTGGTTAGCGAGGAATTTGAATGAAAAAGGAAGATTTTGACAATCTGACTGAAAGTATCAGGCAAGCAGGTCGAATTCGCCGAGGCGAAGCAAAGCCGAGTCGCTCCTCCGAATATGCATCATTGGACGTCAAGGCAATCCGCAAAAGGTTAGGGAAATCGCAATCAGAGTTCGCGAGCATGATCGGTGTCAGCGTCTCGACGCTGCAAAACTGGGAGCAAGGCCGGCGCCGACCTGATGGCCCAGCACAAGCACTTTTGCGCGTGGCGGCTGCAAACCCCGAAGCAGTTGCCGCCGCGCTGGCTGAATGAGGATCATCCCCGCAACGCAACCCCCAATCGCCGCAGACCCTCCTCGATTGACACCGTCGGCTCATAGCCCAGGTCGCGGCGGGCGGCGGCGATATTGAACCAGTGCGATGTCGATAGCTCCTTCGCCAGGAAGCGCGTCATGCGTGGCTCGGTCGTCCAGCCCATCGTGCGGTATGTCATCTCCATCAGCCAACCCACGCCATACGCCACCGAGGCCGGCACCGTGCGCGTCACCGGAGGCAGGTCGGCGGTTTTCAGAATCGCGTTCACCAGATCCCAGAGCGGCCAGGGGTCGCCTTGCGAAATGAAGTACGCCTTGCCCGCGATCGCGCTGCCCGGCGACAACCGATCGGCAGCGAGCAAATGCGCGTCGGCGGCGTTGTCGATGTACACGCAATCGACACGATTCTCACGCCAACCGATTCGCCGAAGCATCCCCGCGCGGGCTCGCGCCAAGATCCTCGGCACCAGATGATTGTCGCCCGGCCCCCAGATCAGGTGCGGGCGCAGCGCGACCGTCGCCAATTGGCTGTCATTCGCTTGCAGCACCAACCGCTCGGCAATCGCTTTCGTCTGCGGATAGGCGGTATGAAAGTGTTCCGGATACGGCGCCGATTCGTCGATGCCTTCCTGATCCTTGCCATCAAACACCACGCTCGGCGTGCTCGTGTAAACGAGCCGCGCGATGCCATTGGCCCGACACGCCGCGACGACGTTCTCGGTGCCGACGACGTTCGCTCGATAGTAATCCTCGTACGGCCCCCAGATGCCGGCCTTTGCCGCGACGTGAAAGACGATGTCGCACCCAACAGCCGCACGCTTGACAACCTCGGCATCGCCAAGATCGCCCTGCACGACATTGACGCCCATCGCACGTAATTCGGGATAGTCGCCGCGCGCGAAGCTGGACACACGATCGCCTCGCGCGAGCAGGCGGGTAACAATCGCCTTGCCAAGAAACCCTCCGCCGCCGGTGACGAGCGCGTGCATGTCGTTTTCCTCCAGGAGTCAGGTGACAGGAGACAGGGGACAGGACCAAATTCTTCGATGACGACTTAGCGCTCCAAATCTGACTCCTGACTCCTACTTCCTCGCTGCCCACACGGCGAGTTTCTCGCGAAAGATTTTCGCGTTGTGCCTGATGTCCACCGGAAACGCGGGATGAATCAGGAACGTCTCGATGCCGCGCGTGTGTGGCTGCGATGCGGCGAGGTCCCTCAGCTCTCGCTGGAGCGCGTCGGGATCGACGTGGCCTGCGTCCTTCTCCAGCTCCACGCATAGCACCGGTTTGCCTTCGACACCGACGAGCGCGGTGCGGAAGACTTTCGGGTGCGTGTTAAAGACTGCTTCGCACGGAATCGTGTACAACGTGCCCGTAGGCGTGATGACGCGATGCGACTTTCGGCCACAAAACCAGACCCGTCCTTGTTCGTCGAGATAGCCAAGATCGCCCATGCGGTGATAGAACGTGTCGCCGTCGGCAATCTTGGCGAGAGCCGTCGATTCGGGGCGGTGGTAGTATTCACGCGTGACCATCGGGCCTTGCACGACGATTTCGCCGATCTCGCCCGGGGGTAGTTCCAGTTCGTCGGACCACGTCGGAATCGGTTCATCGGTGATGCGGATGATGCGCAGGCGAATTTCGGCGACGGGTCTGCCAACGCATACGCCCGCTCCCTGGCGAGTGAGGGCGCGCGTTTGCGTGAGCACCTCGGTGCTGCCAATGGAGCAGACCGGCAGCGACTCGGTGGCGCCATAAGGCGTATGAATCTCGCAACTCGGCGGCAGCATCGTCGCGAAGCGTTCCATGATCTCGGCCGACACCGGCGCGCCGGCGGAAAGGACACGCTTGAGCGACGGCAGCTTGATGTTTTGCTCGACGCCGAATCGGCCGACGCGATTAAGCAATGCGGGAGAGCCAAAAAGGTTGGTGACGCCGAAATTCTCGACAGCTTCGATGATCTTGCGCGGATCGACGTCAGCCGGGCGCGTCGCGTCCATGTCGGGGACGATTGTCGTCATGCCGAGCGCGGGAGCAAAGAGACCGAACAGCGGGAAGGTTTGCAAATCGATCTCGCCGGGCTGGATGTTGTAGAGCCGGCGCAGAATATCGACCTGAGCCGCGAAGATGGAGTGCGTGTACACCGCGCCTTTCGGCACGCCGGTGCTGCCGCTGGTGAACAAGATGGCGGCCATTTCCGAGGGAGACGTCGGAGCGACCGGGAATCGGCCTGCGCCGGCGCCGAGCTTTTGCACGTCGGCGAGAGTGGATCCGCCCCAGAACCAGCGTCGGCCAACGGTCACGCAGGTGCGAATCGACGCCCTGCCCCATCCCAAGACCACGCGAGCCGCATGCGCCTTGGGCACGCCGATGAACGCGTGCGGCTCCGCCTCGGCCAAACATTGGCTGAGGTTGCGAATTCCCATGCCGGGATCGATCAGCACAGGCACGGCGCCGACTTTGAACAGAGCGAACGTCAGCGCGAAAAACTCCAGGCTCGGCGTGACCATCAGCACCGTGCGTACGCCGCGGCCGATACCGATGCGAGACAAACCATGCGCGATCCGGTCGCTGGCGTCGTTGAGTTGCTGATAGGTGTAGTGCGTATAGCTAACGCGGCCCGTACCATCGCGCCCGTGCGGAAAGATCACTGCGAGCGTGTAGGGTTGGTGCCCGGCAATCGTTTCGAGGTGGCTGGCGATATTGAGGGTGGCGGGGTGGGTCATGGGAGTTCAATTACCGCGTTGCTAAACTTCACATCGATAGAGATTGTCGCATTCGCGAATCGAGCAAGGCATTTCCGAGCCACGACCGTAAGGGAGTGGCCGACAACGCATGTACCGGCACGCCATCCAGGTGGCCGCTCCCTCACGGTCGCGGCTCGGAAATGCTTCAATCTTTATCGCGAAAAGTATAACTCAATTCCATTATATCCGAACCAAGCGCTCCGCCTTCGCCAGCCATTGCTGAATCAACGGCACGATCTCCTCACCGGCGTCTTCCAGCACGTAATGGCCCGCGTCGGCGAATTGATGCACCTCGGCGTCGGGGAAACGCTGCTGCCATTCCGCGAGAAAATGGCGATCGAAAACGAAATCGAGATCGCCCCAGCAAATCAACATCGGGATTCCGCGCAATTTCGCCAGGCCATCCTGCACCATCGTCACGAGGTCATAGCTCGGATCGCCTTGCCGAAGCGGGATATCTTGCACGAAGCGCAGGATGGCGATGCGATTCGCCCAGGAATCATACGGATCCAGGTACGCCTTGCTGACCTCCGCAGGCAGCGGGCGGCGCTTCGCACACATCGTAATTGCCGAACGGCAGAACGCGTTGAACCCACGCACCAGCAACGGCCCAACCAGCGGATTGCGGCAAAACCACAGCGACCACGGAAACGGTTTCGACTTCGGCAAATGAAACGCGCCCGTGTTCAGCACGACGATTCGCCGAATGCGTTCGGGATGTCTCGTGGCATAGGTCATGCCAATCATGCCGCCCCAATCGTGGACGATCAGCGTAATGTCTTTGACGATGCCGAGCTGATCGAGAAGCGCCTCGAGGTCGTCGGCACGTTGCGCCAGCGTGTAGGTGTATTGCGAATCATCGGGTTTGTCGGATTTGCCACAGCCGATATGATCTGGCACGATGGTACGATACGAGCCGCGCAGCGCGAGCACGACATTGCGGTAATAAAACGACCAGGTCGGATTGCCATGCACCATGACCACGGGCGGCCCGGAACCCTCGTCGAGGTAGTGCAGACGCAGTGACGAGTGACGAGTGACGAGTGACGAGGGCGGAGTGGCTAGTGGCTGGTGGCTAGTGGCTAGTTGGAAGAAATGCTCTGCAAACGGATATAGCTCATTCATCACGCACCAGCTTGGTCTTGTCACTTGTCACTCGTCACTATCTTCCCCGGCTACCACTCGACTCCGAGCATCATGCAGTTCAGTCCGCTGCCGATGCCGAGGAAGGCGACACGGTCGCCCGGTTCGAGGGCGTCACGTTCCTCCGCCAGGGCAGCGGTCAACGGGAGCGAGACCGTGCCGATGTTGCCGAGGAACGGGTACGTCGAGAAGTCTTTGTCCGCAGAGATGCCCAGCACTTGCATGATGGTATCGCGGTGCGGCCCGCCGACTTGATGGCAGATCGTCTTATCGACGCGGTCCGCGGACCAGCCGAGCCTGGCCAGGAAAGCTTGCCAGGTGCGCGCTCCAAGGGCGACGCCGTCGCGCAGCACGGCGATCGAATCGGTGGACATGAACTGCTGCAAGCCACCTGTGGGCCGATCCTCGACGCCCCATCGGCACAGGCCGTGAAATTGCGGCGCGGTCTGCGTCACGCCGCCCAGCAATCGACGCCGTTGTCGGTTCTTGAACGTGCCGTCGGTCAGCAGCACGGCCACGGCGCCGGATCCGCCGGTGAGTGTGGCCAGCGAGAGCTTGAAGAACTCCATGTCGCGAGATTCGTTGAGGCGTTCGATGATGATGTCGTTGATGTCGCGAGCCGACTCGCAGGAAACGACCATGCCGGCGCGGATCTGGCCCAGTTCGATGCGGTTGGCGATATCGAGCATGCCGTTGAGGACGCCCAGGCATGCGTTGCTGATGTCGTACACTGCCGACGACGGGCTGATGTCGAGCCCCGCCGCTACTCGGCACGCCGTCGCCGGCTCGAACTGCTCGCGGCAAACCCCGGCGTAAATAAGCACCTCAATTTCAGGGGACGGAACGTGCCCCAGAGCCAACGCCTTCCGTGCCGCCGATATGGCGCCGCGCGAAAGCGCGAAGCCCGGCTCCCACCAACGGCGCTCCACGATGCCTGTTAGCACTTCGAGTTGCCCTGCCGGCAACCGCATGCGCTCATACGCCGGCCTCAAGCGTGATTCCAGCTCGGCACTCGTCACCACGATCGGCGGCAACTCGTATCCAATGGCATCGATATGTACGCGGGTGTAGGTCATTTACCGCAGCCATCACGCT